>NZ_JBVJCB010000003.1:0-26324 GCF_055589025.1 Streptomyces sp. NPDC041968
ATCAGATCTTTCCGATCCGATTTCCTCGGTGCTTTCCAGGTTCCCGCTTTCGCGTTTCCCTTTCCGGCGGTTCCGACTCTATCAGATCCTTTCGGACTCTGATTCCCCGTCAGAGGGGGTTGTCCTCGCGGCCGTTGGCCGTTCCGACGTCTCAAACCTTAGCGGACTCTCTCGCCGATTCCCAATCGAGGTGATCGGGCCGCCGAGCCCAATCGGAATTGAATTCGGACATGCCGAATGCATTCCCGGTGGGGGTCGTGCTGGTGGTTTGGGTGCCGCTGATGCGGCGGAGGTGCTACCGCAGAACCGTTACGGCCCCGTGGCAACCCGAAGAACCTTACGGACCCCCCGGGGGGCTGTCAAGCACGCCTGTCAAGATCTTTAATCGAGGTCGCTGAGCCGACCGCCGGCGTCCGGCTGGGCGTGTTCCACCCTGCGCAGCAGGCGGGTGAGGACCTCGCCGAGCGCGGTCCGGTCGTCCGCAGAGAGGTCCTGGAGGAGGTCCTCCTCGAAGCCGGAGGCGAGGCGCATGGCTTCGAGCCACTTACTCCTCCCCTCTGCCGTCAGCTCCACGATGACGCGGACCCGGTTGGACTCGTCCCGCTCCCGGGTGACCAGCCCCTCCGTCACCATGCGGTCGATGCGGTGGGTCATCGCGGCCGGTGTCAGCCCGAGCCGCTTGGCGAGGTCACCGGGGCCCAGGCGATAGGGGGCGCCGGACAGGACGAGCGCCTTCAGCACCTCCCAGTCGGTGTTGCTGATGCCGAGCTCGGCGGTCTGCCGGCCGTACGCGACGTTCATGCGGCGGTTGAGGCGGGAGAGCGCCGAGACGATCTTCTCGACCTGGGGGTCGAGGTCCTGGAACTCGCGCTGGTAGGCGGCGATCTGTTCTTCGAGGGTCGGCTCGCCGGCGCCGGAGGTGTCGCCCATGGGCGCAGTATGGCACGCGACCCCTTTGCCTTGAAGTCCTTCGCTGTGTACTCTTTAGCTTCGAACTTTAGCTTCTAAGTCTTCAGGCCTAACGGCTGGAGCGATCGACCCGGAGAGGGTGAACGTGACCAGGGCAAGGGGCGCAGCGATGCGCCGGATTCATGTGGGCAACGCACTCAGCGCGTTCGGACTCGGCTTCACGGTCCCCTACCTGTACGTCTATGTGGCGCAGGTACGGGGACTGGGTTCGGTGACGGCGGGTCTCGTACTCGCCGTCTTCGCCGTGGCCGCGCTGATCGTGCTGCCGTTCGCCGGACGGGCCATCGTCCGGCGCGGCCCGCTGCCGGTGCTGCTCGTCGCCCTGGTCACCGCCGCGCTCGGTGCGCTGAGCCTCGGGCTGTCGGCCTCCGCGGCGACGGTGCTGCTCTCGGCGGCCGCGCTCGGGGCGGGACAGGCCGTGATGCAGCCCGCGCTCGCGACGATGATCGTGGACTGCTCCACCGCGGAGACGCGGTCACGGGCCTTCGCGATGCAGTTCTTCCTGCAGAATCTGGGGCTCGGCGTCGGCGGACTCATCGGCGGCCACCTGGTCGACACCACGAGCGCCTCCTCGTTCACCCTGCTGTTCGCGATCGAGGCGGCGATGTTCCTGCTGCTGGTCGCGGTGATGGTGACGGTGCGGACGCCGCGCTCCCCTCTCATGGAGGAAGCCCCGGGGCAGTCCGGCGGCGGCTGGAAGCAGTTGCTGGGCAACCGGGCCATGGTGCAGCTGTGCGTGCTGGGCTTCGTGCTGTTCTTCGCCTGCTACGGGCAGTTCGAGTCGGGGCTGAGCGCGTACGGCGTCGAAGCGGCCGGCATCACCACGTCCGCGCTGGGGACCGCGCTGGCGGCCAACACGCTGATGATCGTCGTCGCGCAGTTCGCGGTGCTGAGGTTCGTGGAGCGGCGCAAGCGTTCACGGGTGATCGCCGCGGTGGGACTGATCTGGGCGGTCGCATGGGCCGTGGCCGGGTACGCCGGGCTCGGACACGGCAGTCAGACGATGGCGACGGCCGCCTTCATCTCGACGTACGCGCTGTTCGGGCTGGGCGAGGCGATGCTGTCGCCGACGCTGGCGCCGCTGGTGGCGGATCTGGCGCCGACCGGGCTGGCCGGCCAGTACAACTCCGCCTTCGCGCTGGTGAAGCAGCTCGCGCTGGCGATCGGGCCGGCGGTGGGCGGGCCGCTCGGGGCCTCGCTGCACGCGCCGTACATCGTGGCGTTCCTGCTCTTCTCGCTGGGCATCACGGTGCTGGCGGTGCGGCTGGGGCGGCAGCTCACGGACGTACAGAACCAGCCCTCGCTCGCGCGGAGCCGGGTGGTCACGCAGAGCGGGGCGCCGGCCGACACGGTGGGGGCCGCGCGGGCGTGAGCCCGGCCGGCCCTCTCTCACGGTCGGCGGCTCACGGCTTCGGCAGGACGAACTCGCACCAGACCGCCTTGCCGCCTCCGGGCGTGCGTCTGGACCCCCAGTTGGAGGCGATCGTCGCCACGATGGCGATGCCCCGGCCGGACTCGTCCCCGGGCTCCGCACGGCGGCGTCTGGGGAGGTGGTCGTCGCCGTCGGTGACCTCGATGATCAGACGGCGGTCGGTACGGCGCAGGCGCAGCCGCATGGGGGGCGTGCCGTGCTGGAGGGAGTTGGCGACCAGTTCGCTGGTCGCCAGGACGCCCAGGTCGCGCAGCTCGGTGGGGAAGCGCCAGCTGGCGAGGACGCCGGAGGCGAAGGCACGCGCGCGGGGAGCCGCTTCGACGCCGCCCAGCAGCTCCAGGGCGGCGTTGCGGAAGCGCTCCGCCTCCGCGCCCTTGCGGGCGGGATGCTGGAGGACGAGGACGGCCACGTCGTCGTCGTGGTCCGGGGTGACGCCCGCCGAGCGGACCAGGCGGTCGCAGATCACCTGGGGGGTGCCGGTCGCGCCGGACAGCGCGCGCTCCAGGGCGGCGATGCCCTCGTCGAGGTCCTCGTTGCGGCGCTCGACCAGGCCGTCGGTGTACAGGACGGCCGTGGAGCCGGGGGCCAGGGGGATCGAGCCGGACGTGTGGATCCAGCCGCCGGTGCCGAGCGGGGGGCCGGTGGGTTCGTCGGCGCGCTCGACGGTGCCGTTCGCGTCGCGGACCAGGATCGGCAGGTGCCCGGCGGACGCGTAGACCAGCCGGCCCTCGTTCGGGTCGTGGATGGCGTAGACGCAGGTGGCGATCTGGTTGGCGTCGATCTCGGCGGCGAGGCCGTCGAGGAGCTGGAGCACCTCGTGCGGGGGCAGGTCGAGGCGGGCGTAGGCCCTGACCGCCGTACGGAGCTGGCCCATGACGGCCGCCGCGCGGACGCCGCGGCCCATGACGTCGCCGATGACCAGGGCGGTGCGGCCGCCGCCGAGGGTGATCACGTCGTACCAGTCACCGCCGACCGCGGCCTCGGTGCCGCCGGGGTGGTAGGTGGCGGCGACGCGCAGGTCGTCGGGCTCCTCCAGTTCCTGGGGGAGCAGGGAGCGCTGGAGGGTGACGGCGGTCTCCCGCTGGCGGCCTTCGCTCGCGCGCAGGCGGGCGGCGGCCTCGGCGTGGTCGGTCACGTCGGTCGCGAAGACGAGCACGCCGCGGTCGCCGCCGGTGTCGCCCTCGGTGACCGGGGCGCAGGTGAAGGTGTAGGAGCGGCCGTCGGGTGCCTTGCGGGACTTGAGGGTGCGGGGGCGTCCGCTGCGCTGGACCTGGTCCAGGAGCGGGAAGAGGCCGAGCTGGTCGAGTTCGGGGAGCGCCTCACGGGCCCGTCGGCCCAGAGGGCGGGTGCCGAAGGCCGCGACGTAGGCGTCGTTGACGTAGGCGAGGCGGTGGTCGGGGCCGTGGACGAGGGCGACGAGGGCCGGGACGCGGTCGAGGACGTCGCGCACGGGGAGGTCGTCGACGGCGGGGACGGGCGGGGCCTCGTCGGTCAGCTGTTCGGCGCGGGCGGCGGGTACGGAGCCGTCTCCCCGCCGGTCCGGGGAGACGGTCGTGTCGGTCCGCGCTGCGGCGCGGCGCTGCGTTCCGGGGAGTCGGGCGCTCCAGCGCGTGAAGTTCACGAATCCTTGCCTCGTGTAGTTGTCGACGGCCGGTGACCGGGACGGGCCGGGGCCGGCCGGGGCCCGGGGGCCGCGCGTGGGCGAGCGACGGCGCGCCCGCGGTGCGGGCCCAGTCTGGCAGGGTGCCGACCGGGCCGACATCCGTCAGACGCCGGGCCGCCCGGTGGAGTTCCTGAGTCCGGTCAGGACGACCCCTTCGGGTTGCGCGGAGGTTCCTGAGAAGGCTTTCCACCGGCCGCGAGTTCGAACTCCGCTCGCGGATGTTCGAGTGAACCGAGGGAGACGATCTCCCTCTTGAAGAGACCGGCGAGGGCCCATTCGGCCAGCACGCGCGCCTTGCGGTTGACGGTGGGGACGCGGCTGAGGTGGTAGGCGCGGTGCATGAACCACGCGGGGTAGCCCTTCAGCTTGCGCCCGTAGACGTGCGCGACGCCCTTGTGGAAGCCGAGGGAGGCGACGGAACCGGCGTAGGTGTGCGCGTAGGTGTCCAGGGGTTCGCCGCGCAGGGCGTGGGCGATGTTGTCGCCCAGGACCCTGGCCTGGCGGACGGCGTGCTGGGCGTTGGGGGCGCAGTCCCGGCCGGACCGAGCGGCGGTGACGTCGGGAACGGCGGCGGCGTCTCCCGCGGCCCACGCGTGCGGGGCGCCGTCGACCGACAGCTGGGGGGTGCACCTCAGCCGGCCGCGGTCGTCGAGGGGGAGATCGGTGGCGGCGAGGACCGGGTGGGGTTTGACGCCGGCCGTCCAGACGACCGTGCGGGTGGGGAAGCGGGAGCCGTCGCTGAGGACGGCGACGCGGTCGGCGCAGGACTCCAGGCGGGTGTCCAGGCGTACGTCGATGTTGCGGCGGCGCAGTTCGGTGACCGTGTAGCGGCCCAGTTCCTCACCGACCTCGGGCAGGATGCGGCCCGAGGCCTCGACGAGGATCCACTTCATGTCGTCGGGGGTGACGTTGTGGTAGTACCGCGCGGCGTAGCGGGCCATGTCCTCCAGCTCCCCGAGGGCCTCCACGCCCGCGTAGCCGCCGCCGACGAAGACGAAGGTGAGGGCGGCGTCGCGGAGGGCCGGGTCGCGGGTGGAGGAGGCGATGTCCATCTGCTCCAGGACGTGGTTGCGCAGCCCGATGGCCTCCTCGACGGTCTTGAAGCCGACGCCGTGGTCGGCGAGGCCGGGGACGGGCAGGGTGCGCGAGACGGAGCCCGGGGCGAGGACGAGTTCGTCGTACGTCAGCCGGCGGGATCCCGCGCCCTCCTCCTCGGTGGCGAGGGTGGTGACGGTGGCGGTGCGCGTCGTGTGGTCGACGGACCGCGCCTCGCCGATGACGACGTCGCACCGGTCGAGGACACGGCGCAGCGGCACGACGACGTGCCGCGGGGAGATGGAGCCGGCCGCCGCCTCGGGGAGGAACGGCTGGTACGTCATGTAGGGGTCGGGCGTGACGACCGTGATCTCGGCCTCGCCCCGCCTCAGTTCGTTTCTCAGGTTCCGTTGCAGACGCAGGGCCGTGTACATCCCGACGTAGCCGCCGCCGACAACGAGAATGCGCGCACGTTCCTTCACCATCCCATGACGCACCCGACGCTTGCGTTTGTCCACAGGCTCGTCGATTTGTGTGACCGGAGATCACCGGGGCGCAGGGCGGACCCGACCGCCGTGCCTCGCCACGATTGCGCAGGTCAGCGGTGGTGGGCTCGAGGGCGGAAGGCGGATCATACGGGGCGTATACGATCCGTACTCCGATCGGTGGGCGCTCCGTGCGGAACCTGCCCCTTCTGAATTGACCCCCACTCAACTATGTTCTCTCCCACGGCGTGTAGGGGAATGCGCTCAGCGGGTCCGCGACGGGCGGACCCAGGAGCCGAGCCGTTCCACGCACTCCGGCTTTCGATGGCGGGGAGAGTCTCCGGGGGGAGACGTCATTACCGGGGGATTGTCATGCATGTTCAGGACTCTCATTGGTCGTCCACGTCAACCGTCGCGCCCGGTGGTGCGATGACTGCGACGACGGGCGGGGCACGCGGGGACGGGGCCCGGACCGCGCCGTTGCGCGTGGACGCCCAACGGAATCTGGAGCACGTGCTGCGCGCGGCACGCGAGGTCTTCGGTGAGCTGGGGTACGGCGCGCCGATGGAGGACGTGGCGCGGCGCGCGCGGGTCGGTGTCGGCACGGTGTACCGGCGCTTCCCGAGCAAGGACGTCCTCGTGCGGCGGATAGCCGAGGAGGAGACGGCCCGGCTGACGGACCAGGCCAGGACGGCGCTCGGGCAGGAGGACGAGCCGTGGTCGGCGCTGTCGCGCTTCCTGCGGACGTCGGTGGCCTCGGGCGCGGGCCGGCTGCTGCCGCCGCAGGTCCTGCGGGTCGGGGTGGCAGAGGAGGCCGACAGCGGCGCGGCCGGTGTCGGCGCTCCCGCTGGTGTCGCGTCCGGTGAGCCGCGGGTGCCGCAGCAGCGGATCCAGCCGGGCTCCGGGGAACTGCGGCTGGTGTCCGAGGCGGCCGCGTCCGCCGACGTCGCGGTCAGTGCGGTCGGGGCGATGGCTTCCGTGCCGGACGACGACGGGGCGGCGGCGCTGCTCGAGGTCGTGGGCCGGCTGGTGGAGCGGGCGCGGGCGGCGGGCGAGCTGCGGCCGGACGTCTCGGTGTCGGACGTGCTGCTGGTGATAGCCACCGCGGCGCCCTCGCTGCCGGACGCCGCACAGCAGGCCGCGGCCTCGGCCCGGCTGCTGGACATCCTGCTGGAGGGGTTGCGGTCACGGCCGGCGTGAGCGCGGGGCCACGGGTGGGCGGGCCGCGACGGGCGTTCCCGCGCTTCTCGCCCCGCTCCCGCCGGGACGGGGCGGCCCCTCCTTCCCCGAACGGCTGAGCGTCATCACCCCTTCGCCCGAAAAGCCCACGGACGAGTGACGGTCCGCTCCGCGGGGACCTGGCCAACAGCCCGTATGCCACGCTGACCCGATGTTCGGGACTGGCTGGGCAGGTGGCGGAGGCCTTCCGCGATGAGTGATGACGGGCGGAACGGCTCACTCGGTGACGACCTCACCGGATCCGGTGGTCCGCCGCAGGTTCCTGGCCAGGGCGGACCGGCCCGGGTCCCGCGCCGCGGCATCCCGGCGGAGGGCGGCGTCCCGGCCCAGCGCGAGGTGCACGAGGACAGCGTCCTCCCACCGCTCCGCGAGCCGTACGACGAGGGCGTGCTGCCTCCGCCGCGCGAGCTGCCGTCGTCCGACGCGGTGCTGATCCAGCGGATGCGCGCGGGCGACGACACGGCCTACGAGGAGCTGTACCGGCGCCACGCGGACGGGGTGCGCCGGTACGCCCGCACCTGCTGCCGTGACGCCCACACCGCGGACGACCTGACCGCGGAGGTCTTCGCCCGCATGCTCCAGGCGGTGCGCGGCGGCTCGGGCCCGGAGCACGCCGTACGCGCCTACCTCCTCACCGCGGTCCGGCGCGTCGCCGCCGGCTGGACCCGGTCGGCGGGTCGGGAGCAACTGGTCGACGACTTCGCGGTCTTCGCCGCGCAGTCCGCGCACACCCCCCGCACTCCGGACGACGACACGCTGGAACTGGGCGCCGACGTCCGCGCCCTGCACGAGGCCGAGCAGTCGATGGCCATGCGCGCCTTCCGTTCCCTGCCGGAACGGTGGCAGGCCGTGCTGTGGCACACCGAGGTCGAGGACGAGTCGCCGGGCGAGGTGGCCGTGCTCTTCGGGCTGGACGCCAACGGCACCCGTGTGCTCGCCAGCCGCGCCCGCGAGGGCCTGAAGCAGGCCTACCTCCAGGCCCACGTCAGCGAGACCCTCGCCGCCGACGAACAGTGCGCCCGCTACGCCGACCAGCTGGGCACCTACGCGCGCGGAAGGCTGCGCACCCGGGCCGAACGGGGGCTGCGCAAGCACCTGGAGGAGTGCGCCAGGTGCCGACTGGCCGCCACACAGATCGAGGAGGTCGCCGGCGGTATCCCGGCCGTGGTCCCGGTCGCGGTCATCGGCTGGTTCGGCGCCGCCGGGTACGCCAAGGCGGCGGGACTCATCGCCGGCGGCGCGGGTGCCGGTGCCGCGGGCGCGGGGGCCGGCTCAGGCGGGTCCGGCGCCGGGGGCGGTGCCGCGGCCTCCGAGGGCCTGGGAGCGCCGGTGAAGGCCGGGATCGCGGCCGGTGTGGTCGCGGTGGCCGCCGCGGCCGCGCTGGTCTTCGCGCTGATCGGCGACGACGCCCCGGCCGGACAACCACCCCAGGCGGGCCCACCCGCCTCCTCCCCGGTGGCCGAGCCCGCCCCGGACACCCCCGCACCCCCAACACGCCCCCACCCACCGGCGGCCACCCCGGAACCCTCGCCTCCGCCACCCTCCAGCCCGACCACCCCGTCCCCCACACCCACCGCCCCACCGCCCCCCACACCCACCCCGACCCCGACCCCCAGCCCCGAGCCACCCCCCACACCCACCCTTGCTCCCCCTCCGCCCCCCGAGCCCTCTCCCCCGACCCCACCGCCCGCCCCGACCGTCCACCAGTGGAACGAGCTGGCGTACGACATCACCGGCGACGGCACCGGCCCCGAGATGCGGCTCGCCGGCAGCAGCTGGGTGTGGCAGCGGTCCGCCCTGTCGATCGGCGGCGAGCGGTACGCGCACGGGGTCACGGTGCAGGGCCGCTCCTCCGTGACCATCACCCTCAACGCCGCCTGCTCGTCGTACGACGCACTCGTGGGCACCGACGACCTCACGATGCGGCTGGGCCAGGTCCACTTCTCCGTGTACGCCGACGGCACCCGCCTGTGGACCTCGGGCGTGGTGGAGGGCGGAGCCCCGGCGGTACCGGTCCACGTGGACCTCGCGGGCCGCGAGACCGTACGCCTGGTGGTCGAGCCGCACACCCCCGGCGACTCCCTGACACTCGCGGACTGGGCACAGTCACGGTTCACCTGCACGTAGGCGCGCACGGCGAGCAGGGGCGAGCAGGGGGGCGAGGGCCCGCACCCGCGTACGGCGAGAAGGGGCCATGCCGGGGGGTGTCCGCCCGCAGCGGTTGGCGCGTCAACGGACCGAACCCTGTCACCCGACCGATTCCACGCCGTTCCGAGGACGGACACCCCCCGGCGCGGCCCCGCCCCCCCACCGCACGCACCGCGCAACGCACACCCCCACCGCCCCCCACAGGCCCCACAGGGCGCCGCAGGCACCCCGCACGACCACCGCAGGCACCCGCAGGCACCCCCGCCCAACCGCCGGAGGCCCCCTCACCCCCGCCGCACCACCGCCCCCGCCCCACCCAACGCCCCCCGTTGCGGAGCGATCCCCGCCGGCACCGCCCGCTGCCGCGCCGGCGTCCCCGTCCAGCACGTCCCCCGCCGCGCGAGCAACCGCCGCAGCCACAGCTCCAGCGACACCAGGTCCGCCAGCCCCGCCAGCGGCAACGCCTCCCCCGCGGCCGCCCCCCGCACCGCCTTGCGCACGACCCGCGCCTCCACCAGCCCCGCCTCCGCGAGCAGCGGCGTGTCGAACAGCCCGAGCAGCGAGTCCGCGGCCACCCGCAGCCCCGTCCGCGCCGCGGAGGCAGCCACCGCCTGCGAAGGCGCCCCCCAGCCGCTCGGCAACTCGCTCACCCCCGCCCCCTCCAGCACCGTCCGCAGGATCGCCGCCCGCGCCCCCGGCTGCACCCGCAGCGCCTCCGGCAGCGCGCGGCAGGCGCGGACGACCTGGTTGTCGAGGAACGGCGTGTGCAGCCGCTGGAAGCGGATCTCGGCGGCCTGCTCCAGCACCCGCACCTCCGCCGCCTGCCGGGCCAGCGCCGCCCGCGCCCGGAAGTCACCGGGCCGCTGCCCGGGGCCCACCCCGGACCGCTGCGAGGACGTCTGGAGGCGAACCGATACTTCAGCCAGCGCCTCCCCGGTCAGCCACCGCGCCGCCGGCCCGGGCCCCGCCCAGGCGAGCACGGCCAGCGAGGCCTCCATGGCCCCGCCCCCGTCCGTCGGGGCGTCGAAGCGCCGCCGCAGCAGCCGCTCGGCGAGCACTTCGAGCCCGGTGCGGTACGGCGTCCGCGCCAGTCGCCGGGCCGCGCCGTACACCCGCGCGGGGACCAGCACCGAGCCGTCCGCCTTGGCCAGCGCGGCGACCGGCCGTACGAGATGGCGCCGCTTGCGGTCCATCAGCAGGTCGGCCAGCCGTGCCGGGTGCGCGTCCAGCACCTGACGCGCCCCGTACCCGGTGAAGTGGTCCGCGCTGCCCGCGGCCAGCCGCGCCCGGTGCCGGGCGGCCGCGACCAGGACGGAGCCCGGTTCGTCCGTGAGCGGCCCCTCCAGCGCGGCGTACGGCAGCACCTCCTCGTCGCCGGCGACGACGACGTGGTGCAGCCGCGGGTTGGCCGCCAGCGCGCCCGCCCGCTCCAGCTCGGCCTCCTGCCCGCCGACGGCCAGGTCGTTGAAGGTGACGGCCAGCAGCCGCTCGCCCGCCCCGGTGCCGTGCCCGAGCACGGTCCCCGGCATCCCGGGCAGCCCGGCGGCCAGCAGCGCCAGCGTTCCCGAGGCGGGCCCGCCGGACAGGTCGGCGCCGATCCCCGGGACCGGCATCCCGCGCGCGGCACGCCGTTCCGCGGGGCCCATGCCGGGCACGGGGCCGGGGTCTATGCCGTCGCCGGGGACGTGCCGCGGCGCGGCGAGACGGGTGCGCACGGCCTCCACCAGGGCGTCCCGCACCCCGTCCACCGCACGGTCGGGGTCGGCCGAGGGCGCCGCCACGGCGAGCGAGGCCACCGGCTCGTACCCGGCGATCTCACGCGCCCCGGCGCGCAGGATCAGGGCATGCCCCGGCGGAACGCGCTTCACGCCGTCGTACGGGGTGGAGTCGTCCAGCGCGGCCGGCACGTCGGGGGCGGCGAGCAGCGCGGCGAGGTAGCCGAAGTCGAGGTTGGCCTCGACGAGGTCGGCCAGGGGCAGCGCGGCCGTCGCGTAGGCCGTGCCGCGCTCCCAGGGGGTGTGGAACACCGGGCGCGCGCCCGCGAGATCGCCGCAGACGGTGATCCGCCGCCCCACCTGGACGACGGCCGTGTAGCTGCCGGGCCACGCCGTCAGGTGCCGAAGTGCCCCTCCGCGCGCGGCGAACAGGCCGACGCGCAGCTGCTCGTCGCTGGCACCGCAGATACCGAGGACGGCGATCCGGGTCTGCGGATCGACCGTGACGACCCGCACCTCGTCGGGGCGCCAGTCGCCGACCGCCCACAGGGGATCGGGGTCGCCCCACAACGGCTGGGCGCCCACGGGCTGTACGGTCTCGCCGTCGTACCCGGTGGCCCCCGCGGAGCCGGCCGCGCCGGCGATCCCCGCTGCTCCCACGGCGGCGCTGCTCCACCCCACCAACCACCGCATCGACGCCTCCACAGGCTGGGGACAACCAGTGCACCGTACGAACTGGTCCCATGCTGCCATGAAGGGCGCGCCGCAGAGCATCGGCGGAGCCGCATGTGCTCCCGTGAATGCGCCTCCGCGGATGTCCGCCCGAGGAGGGCAACTTCCTGTCCGGAGGGGGTGAAGACGACGCGAATGCGCCCCCGCAACGCGCCCCTTGGCTCCCCGACGCGCCCTCAACTCCCGTGGTGAGGGCCGCGGAACCCCGGAAACGACAGGGGCGTTTTTCAGCCAAATCGGCGTCACGCGGACACGTTCGAACACGCTCCGTACAGGCTTTGCGCACCGACCGGCGGTGCGCGGTCCGGGAGGCGAGGCACACCCCCCGGACCCGTCCGCCGCCCGCGGGGATGTAGGCGGCGGTGTCCCCCAGCCCACTGGATCCAGTACAGCGGGCCGACCCACGCGTCAGCCATGGAACCGCTCCCCCGGTGGCCGGAGAAGAGCGCACGGGCGGGCGCACGGCCACACACCGGGAGCACGCGGCAACGGACCGTACAGGCACCGCGCTTCCGTACGGACCACAATCCCGCCATCCGGAACAATGCCTCTTAACGCATGGGATCCGGCGAACTACGCTGGGTTTACGAATGCCGCGTGGTTATGCCAGCGCGGCAGCCGTCTGTGTCGAGGGGTGGCGCATGTCCAGGGAGCAACGCGGGCCGAACGAAAAGCTCGGCACCGTTCTCGCCCTCGCGGGAATCAGCAACGCCGGCCTCGCCCGGCGGGTCAACGACCTAGGCGCCCAACGCGGGTTGACGCTGCGCTACGACAAGACGTCGGTGGCGCGCTGGGTGTCGAAGGGCATGGTGCCCCAGGGTGCCGCGCCGCACCTCATCGCCGCCGCCATCGGCCAGAAACTCGGCCGCCCGGTGCCGCTGCACGAGATCGGCCTCGCGGACGCCGATCCCGCCCCCGAGGTGGGCCTCGCCTTCCCCCGGGACGTCGGGCAGGCCGTCAGGTCCGCCACCGAGCTGTACCGCCTCGACCTCGCCGGACGCCGCGCGGGCGGCGGCATCTGGCAGTCCCTCGCCGGATCGTTCGCCGTGAGCGCGTACGCGACACCCGCCTCGCGATGGCTGATAACCCCGGCCGACAGCTCGGTGGCGCGCGACGCGAGCCCGGCCGAGGGCTCCGGCGCACCGCTCAAAGTCGGCCACAGTGACGTACGGAAGCTGCGGGAGGCCGCCGAGGACGCCCGCCGCTGGGACTCCAAGTACGGCGGCGGCGACTGGCGTTCGTCGATGGTCCCGGAGTGCTTACGCGTGGAGGCGGCCCCGCTGCTCCTCGGCTCCTACTCCGACGAGGTGGGCCGCGCCCTGTTCGGCGCCTCGGCGGAACTGACCCGCCTGGCCGGCTGGATGGCCTTCGACACCGGCCAGCAGGAAGCGGCCCAGCGGTACTACATCCAGGCCCTGCGCCTGGCCCGCGCGGCGGCCGACGTGCCCCTGGGCGGCTACGTGCTCGCCTCCATGTCGCTCCAGGCCACCTACCGCGGCTTCGGCGACGAGGGCGTGGACCTGGCCCAGGCCGCCCTGGAGCGCAACCGCGGCCTCGCCACGGCCCGCACCATGAGCTTCTTCCGGCTGGTGGAGGCACGCGCCCACGCGCGCGCGAGCGACGCCCCGGCGGCCGGGGCCGCCCTCAAGGCCGCCGAGAGCTGGCTGGAGCGCGCCCGGCCCGGCGACAGCGACCCCTCCTGGCTGGGTTTCTACTCCTACGACCGGTTCGCCGCCGACGCCGCCGAGTGCTACCGCGACCTGAAGGCACCACGCCAGGTCCGCCGCTTCACCGAGCAGGCCCTGTCGCAACCGACGGAGGAGTTCGTACGCTCGCACGGCCTCAGGCTCGTCGTCTCGGCCGTGGCCGAGCTGGAGTCGGGCAATCTGGACGCCGCCTGCGAGCAGGGCGTGCGGGCGGTGGAGGTCGCCGGCCGCATCTCCTCGGCCCGCACCACCGAGTACGTCAAGGACCTCCTGCACCGCCTCGAGCCGTACGGCGACGAGCCGCGCGTGGTCGAGCTGCGCGAGCGCGCCCGGCCACTCCTGATGACCACGGCCTGATCCGCCGCGCCTCCCGGGTTTGAGGGCATTGTCAGTGGCGCAGTGCACTATCGGAGGCGGGAGGTGGACCGGGAGATGGAACGAGTGCGGACGGCGGCCGCGCGGCGCGTCGCGTACGACTGCGACGTACTGGTGATCGGCGGCGGGATCGTCGGCCTGTCGACGGCGTACGCGATCACGCGCGCCGCGCCCGGCACCCGGGTCATGGTCCTGGAGAAGGAGCCGGGCCCGGCCCGGCACCAGACGGGCCGCAACAGCGGCGTCATCCACAGCGGCGTCTACTACCGCCCGGGCTCCCTGAAGGCCCGCTACGCGGTGCGGGGCTCCGCCGAGATGGTCAAGTTCTGCGCCGAGTACGGCATCGCCCACGCCGTCACCGGCAAGCTGATCGTCGCCACCCACCGCTCCGAGCTGCCCCGCCTGCACGCCCTCGTCCAGCGCGGCCGGGAGAACGGCATACCGGTCCGCGAGCTGGGCGCCGCCCAGATCCCGGAGTACGAGCCCGAGGTGCGCGGCCTGGCCGCCATCCACGTCGGCACCACCGGCGTCTGCGACTACGTGGCGGTGGCCCGGCAGCTGGCCCGGGCCTCGGGCGCCGAGATCCGCTACGGCGCGCGGGTCCGGCACATCGACCGGCGTCCGGGCCTCGGGGTGGCCGTGCGCACCCGCTCCGGGGACGTGCTCCGCGCCCGCGTCCTGGTCAACTGCGCCGGGCTGCAGTGCGACGAGATCGCCCGCCTGACCGGCGACGACCCGGGCATGCGGATCGTCCCCTTCCGCGGCGAGTACTACGAGCTGGCCCGTCCGGAGCTGGTGCGGGGCCTGGTGTACCCGGTGCCGGACCCGGCGTTCCCCTTCCTCGGGGTGCACCTGACCCGAGGCATCGACGGCAGCGTCCACGTCGGGCCGAACGCGGTGCCGGCCCTCGCCCGGGAGGGCTACGGCTGGGACGTGGTGCGGCCCCGCGAGCTGGGCGCCACCCTCGCCTGGCCGGGCTCGTGGCGGATAGCCCGACGGCACTGGAGGTACGGCGCGGGCGAGCTGCGCCGGTCGCTGTCCAAGGGAGCCTTCACCACGGCCGTGCGCAGGCTGCTGCCCGCCGTGACGGAGGGCGACCTGGTGGCGTCGCCCGCGGGAGTGCGGGCGCAGGCGGTGCTGGCGGACGGGACGCTGGTGGACGACTTCCTCATCCGCGAGGGCGCCCACGCGGTCCACGTGCTGAACGCGCCGTCCCCCGCCGCGACGGCGGCGCTGCCGATCGGGCGGGAGGTGGGACGCAGGGCCCTGGCCGCGCTGGGAGCGTCGTGACCGGCGCGACCGACCGTAAAATCGAGGGCACTGTGTCTGATTTCCGCAGCGCCTCCGACGCTTCCCAGCCCGCCGCCCCCCACGCCGGTGACGACCTGAGGCACACCCGTGCCAAGGGCGAGCCCCGCTTCCCCGACGGACCCAAGGCCGACCCGGCCGGATCGCACTTCGAGCGGCGGATCCGGAGCTTCCAGCCCCGGCGGAGCCGGGTGACCACCGGGCAGGCGGACGCGCTGCAGCGGCTGTGGCCCCAGTGGGGACTGGACATCGACGGACAGCGGGTCATCGACCTCGCCGAGCTGTTCGGCAACGACCGGCCCGTCGTCCTGGAGATCGGCTTCGGCATGGGCGAGGCCACCGCCAGGATGGCCGCCGCCGACCCGGGGACCAACATCCTCGCGGTGGACGTGCACACCCCCGGCCAGGGCAATCTGCTGGGTCTCGCGGAGCGGGAGGGCCTGTCCAACATCCGGGTGGGCAACGGCGACGCGATCATCCTCCTGCGCGAGATGCTCGCCCCCGGCTCGCTCGCCGGGCTGCGCGTCTACTTCCCCGACCCCTGGCCGAAGAAGCGGCACCACAAGCGCCGGCTGATCCAGCCCGAGTTCCTGACCCTGGCGGCGACGCGGCTGGCCCCGGGGGCCGTCCTGCACTGCGCCACCGACTGGGAGCCGTACGCCGAGCAGATGCTGGAGGTGCTCACCGCGCACCCCGGCTTCGAGAACACCGTGCCGGACGGTGGTTTCGCGCCGCGCCCCGCCCACCGGCCCCGGACCCGTTTCGAGGGCCAGGGACTGGACAAGGGACATGTGGTGAACGACTTGCTCTTCCGCCGCGTACAGCAGCGCGATCAGCACAAGGAGCAGCAGCCCCCCACCGGTTAGGGTCCATGCCGTGGCCACCTGTCCCCCGTACCCGACGCGTCCGCCCGCCCGTCCCCGGACGCATCCGCACTGGTGGCAGCGCCCCTGGGTGCGTTACGGCGCGCTCGTCACCCTGCTCACGCTCTCCGGCCTGGTCATCCTGGCCCTGGTGCGCGAACAGACCGGCACGCAGGGCTTCCTGGTCGGGCTGGGCCTCGCGGTGCTGCCGGTGCCGCTGCTCCTGGCCGCCTTCCGCTGGCTGGACCGGGTCGAGCCCGGGCCCTGGCGGAACCTGCTGTTCTGCTTCGCCTGGGGCGCCTGCGCGGCGGCGCTGATAGCCATCGTCGCCAACAGCTTCGCGACGCGGTGGATAGCCACCGCCACCGCGGACCCGTCCGGCGCGGACACCCTGGGCGCCACCGTCATAGCCCCGGTCGTCGAGGAGTCCGCCAAGGCCGCCGCCATACTGCTGGTCTTCCTCTTCCGCAGGCGCGACTTCAGCGGCATCGTCGACGGTGTCGTCACAGCCGGCGTCACCGCCACCGGTTTCGCCTTCACCGAGAACATCCTCTACCTGGGCACCGCCTTCGGCACCGACCAGCTCACCGGCGGCAGCGGCATCGCGTCGGTCACCGCGGCGACGTTCTTCGTCCGCATCGTGATGTCGCCCTTCGCCCACCCTCTCTTCACTGTGCTCACCGGCATCGGCTTCGGCATCGCGGCGCTCTCCGCGGGCCGGCACCGCCTGCGCCGGGCCCTGCTCCCCCTGGCCGGCCTGCTGCTCGCGATGGGCGTGCACGCCCTGTGGAACGGCTCGGCCGCGTTCGGCGAGTACGGCTTCTTCGCCGTGTACGCGGCCTTCATGGTCCCGTCCTTCGGACTGCTGACCTGGCTGGCGATCTGGACCCGGCAGCGCGAACTGGGCGCCGTGCGTGCCGAGCTGCCCGTGTACGTCCTAGCCGGATGGCTGTCGCCCGGGGAACCGCACGCGCTCGGTTCGATGCGCGCCCGCCGTATCGCCCGGCAGCACGCGCGCCGGCACGCCGGGAAGGAGGCGGCGCGGACGGTGGCGCGGTACGAGGCGTACGCGACCTCGCTGGCGTTCCTGCGGCACCGCGGGCGCCGGGGCAGGGTGAGCGCCGATTTCGCCGTACGGGAGCGGGAGCTGCTGGAGGCCCTGTGGCAGCGGCGCGCCGTGGCCCGCCCGGCGCTGGACTACGCGGCCCGGGCCACCGCGCCGCCCCCACCGCCCTGGCCGGGCTGCGCGACGTACGGGGCCTATCCCGGCCGCGGGCCCTACGGGTACGCCCCCGCCGCACCGCTCCTCGCGCCCTCCCCGGGCCAGTACCACGCCCCTCACGGCCACCTTCCGTACGCCCCGCCCCACCCCCACCGCGGGTAGCCCCGGTCCGCCCCACCGGCCGCGGTCCCCGGGGATCCGGCCGTCAGAGCGACGCCTGCTCCAGCCGGGCGACCTCGTCCGGGGTGAGGGACAGCTCGGCCACCCCCAGCAGCGCCGGGAGCTGCTCGACCGTGCGGGCGGAGGCGATCGGTGCGGCCACCGTCGGCTGCGCGGCCAGCCAGGCCAGGGCGACCGTGGCGACGGGAGCGTCGTGGGCCTCGGCGATCTCGTCCAGGGCCGCCAGGACCCGCCGGCCCCGCTCGGTCTCCAGGTGCTTCGCCGCGCCGCCCGCACGGGGGCTGTCGACGGCCGACCCGGCCCGGTACTTGCCGGTGAGGAATCCGGAGGCGAGGGAGTAGTACGGCACGGCGGCCAGGCCGGCCCGCTCCGCGAGGTCGCGCAGCCCGCCCTCGTAGGTGTCCCGCGAGACCAGGTTGTAGTGGGGCTGGAGCGCAACGTACCGGGCGAGGCCCTCGCGGTCGGAGAACTCCAGGGACGCCGCGAGCCGCTCGGCGGAGATGTTGGAGGCGGCGATGTGCCGGACCTTGCCCGCCCGCACCAGCTCGTCGAGCGCCCCGACGATCTCCTGTACCGGCACCTCGGGCTTGTCGAAGTGGGTGTAGTAGAGGTCGATGTGGTCGGTGCCCAGGCGGCGCAGCGAGGCGTCGGCCGCCGCCTTGATGTTCGCGGCGGACAGGCCCGGGTACTCGGGGTGCTGGCTGACCTTGGTGGCGAGGACGACGTCACCGCGGTTGCCGCGGGAGGCGAGCCACTTGCCGACGATGGTCTCGGACTCCCCGCCGCTGTTGCCGTCGACCCACGCGGAGTACGAGTCGGCGGTGTCGACGAAGTTGCCGCCCGCGGCCGTGTAGGCGTCCAGGACGGCGAAGGAGGTGTCCTGGTCGGCGGTCCAGCCGAAGACGTTGCCACCGAGGGCGAGGGGGAAGACCTCGAGGTCAGAGGAGCCGAGCTTGCGCAGAGAAGTCATGTCCTGCGTCAACGGCCACGACGGAGCCGGTGATTCCGGGAGCGGGGCAAAAATCCCGCAAACCGGCAGCCCTGGCGTCGGGGGGTCGCCGTCAGGGCCGCCGGGGACCGGCGGGGCCGTGCACGGCGTCGGTCAGGGGGTCAGGCCCTTGCTCTGCAGCCAGGCCATCGGGTCGATCCCGCCGCCGTCGCTGGTGTGGACCTCCATGTGGAGGTGGGCCCCGGTCACGTTGCCGGTGGCGCCGACGCGGCCGATGACGTCACCGGTGGTGACCTTCTGGCCGACGCTGACGCTGATCGACGACTGGTGGGCGTACCAGATCTCGGTGCCGTCATCGAGGGTCAGCACGGTCTTGTAGCCGTAGGAGCCCTCGTAGCCGGCCGACGTGATGGTGCCGCTGTGCACCGCCTTGAGCAGCGTGCCGGTGGGCGCGGCGAAGTCGAGGCCGGTGTGGTAGCCGGAGGACCAGTAGGCGCCGGCCTGGCCGAAGCTGGAGGAGATCGTGTACGAGGAGGTCGGCAGGGTGTACTGCTTGGCCAGCTTCGCGAGCCGCTCGGCCTCGGCCTTCTTCGCGGCCTCCTCCTCCGCCTTCTTCTTGGCGGCGGCAGCCTTGGCCTCGGCCTCCTTCTCCGCCTTGGCGGCGGCTTCCGCGGCCTTCTTCTCGGCGGCGGCCGCGGCCTCGGCGGCGGCCTTGGTCTCGACCTGGGCCTGCTGCTGCTCGGCCTGCGCCATGATCCGGGCCCGCAGCGTCTCACCGGCGTCGGAGGCGCCCTCCGCGGTGTCGGCGGTCGCGGCCACGCCGATGCCGCTGAGCGGGGCGGTGGAACCCTGCGGCTCCGGCTCCTCGTCGTCCGAGATGAGCGAGCCGACGTTGGGCAGGTCGGGCATGGAGATGGACACCGGCGGCTTGCCGGTCTGCGCGCTGGCCATGCCGCCCGCGCCGACCGCGGCTATGACACCGACGCCGAGGACGGTGGAGCTGCGGGCGAGTCCGCCGCGCTGCTTGGCGACGCGGTGCCGGCCGCGCACGGGGCGGATGGAGTCCGCGGTGGGATTCCACTCCTCCCAGGGGCCCTCTTCGGTGCGGTGGCCGTCGTAGCCGAAGGTGTCGGTGTCGTGCGCGCTGGGCACGAACGGGGCCTCGGGGGCAGGCCGGTTGGACGCCACGTGGGCGTACTCCTTTCCTTCCTTCCGCCTACCGGGTTAGCTGACGGGTTCGGAGCAGGAAGGTCTCCTACGCGCGTATATCCGCCGTGTCTCCACGGCGTCGTACGAGCGATTCACCCCAAGGTGGTGGTTCCCCGGTTCCCTCGCGGGATTCGGCGCGTGCGCACGGAGCCGCCTTCTGTGACGGCTGGGACGACCGCGCTGCGTTATCGAACGTTAATAGACGCGGGGCCGGGATTCCAAGCTGTTCCTCTTGATCATTAACGAATCCGGACGAGACATACGCCTCATGACCGGTGAAATCCGGGCGAGTTGACCGCCCCTCAGTATTCCCCTTCACGCCACGCGTTTCTGACGGTATGTCAGTCGTTATGCGCAGGGCGCTCGCCAGATCACCGTTCGTGACAATGATCAAGGTCTTCGCGCGCGGGACGGCGTACGGCGAGCAGTGCCATGTCGTCCGCCATCCCGCCCCCGGAGTGCCGGCGCACGTCCTCGGCGAGGGCGGCGAGCAGCTTCCCCGGGTGCCGGAAGACGCAGCCGGCGAGCCGTTCGTGCGGGTCGTAGAACTCGCCCCGCGCGTCCCGGGCTTCGGACAGGCCGTCGGTGTGCAGCAGCAGCGTGGCTCCGCCCGGGAAGGCGTCCTCCTGGGCCCGGTCGGGCCACACGCCCAGCTCGCCCATCCCGAGCGGCAGCGCCGGCTCCCGGGCGGGGAGCGGACGCAGGGTGCCGTCGGCGTACAGCAGCAGCGGGGGCGGGTGACCTCGGTTCACGATCCGCACGACCCCGTCGCCGTGCGGGAGTTCGGCGAGGACGGCGGTGGTGAACCCCTCGAAGGCGTCCAGTCCGTTGCGCCGGGTGCCCTCGCGCGCCAGCGCCCGCTCCAGGCGCTGGGCCACCGCCTCGAGGGTGGCCTCCTGCTCGGCGGCCTCGCGGAAGGCGCCGATCACGACGGCGACGGCGGCCACCGCGCCCATGCCCTTGCCGCGCACGTCCCCGACGATGAGCCGGACGCCGCGCGCGCTGTCCTGCACCGCGTACAGGTCCCCACCGATGAACGCGTCGGCCTGCGCGGCTTCGTAGCAGGCGGCGATCTCGAAGCCGCCGATCCGTTCGGCGGGCTCGGGCAGCACGGCACGCTGGGCGGCCTCGGCGATCTCGCGGACGCTGACGAGGCGCTCACCGGTGCGGCGGACGAAGGCGTTGACGAAGACCGCGAGGGCGGCGACCGTCGCGATGGTGATCAACTCCGTGAGGGAGTCGACGTAGTGGGCGACGCCCTTGCTCAGTTGCAGCCCGACGACGGCGGCGACCACGGCGACGCCGGTGAGCGCCGTGCCCCGCCGCGAGTAGAGGGGGGCGGCGACCAGCGGCGCGGCCGTGTAGAGCGGGCCGGCCGTGAAGTATCTCGGGGTGAAGATGTCGTACAGGATGGCGACGACGATGAGCACGACCGGGAGCAGGCGCACCAGGCGGCGCCCGTACGGGGTCCGCGGCGGCCGTTCGGCCGGGGTGGGCGGCGCCATCGCCTCGGTGCCGAGGCCCGGATCGGGCGCGGGGTCGCCGGGGAGCCGGCCGCCGGCCCTGGCGTACGCTCCCTCGTCGTCCACGTGACCTGGCCGCACCACTCGTCTCCCGCCGCCCCGAACCTCCGCGCCGCTTGCCGTCCCGTCTCCAGGTTTCCCGGATCGGGGGCGGGCGGCGAGCCGTGAGGGCCGACCGGGTGAACGCACCTGAACGCACCGAAGGCCGGAATCCTCAAGGGATTCCGGCCTTCGGTTTCAGTAGCGGGGACAGGATTTGAACCTGCGACCTCTGGGTTATGAGCCCAGCGAGCTACCGAGCTGCTCCACCCCGCGCCGTTGTGTCTCCACTGTACGTCATCGCGGGGGCGGAATGCACATCCGTACCCCGCTACCCCTCCAGATGGCGGTTGGGAGCCTTCGCGCGCTCCTCGTACTCGGGCAGGACGACGACGGTGGCGCCCCCGGCGGTGAGCACCCCGCCGCCGTCCGCGCCCGGCACGAAGGTGTCCGGCTCCCGCCAGGCCGTGACCACGCGGCGCACACCGGCGTCGAGGATCAGCCGGGCGCAGGGTGCGGGCCGGGAGGCGCGGCGGGCGCAGGGTTCCAGGCTGCTGTACACCGTGGCGGTCGACAGCCGGGCGTCGGCGGGGTCGGCCTTGGCGAGTGCGGCCTCCTCGGCGTGCACGACGGGGTCCCCGCCCTCGCGGGAGTGCCCCCGCGCCAGCTCGGTCCCGTCGGCGGCGACCACCACCGCCCCCACGCTGAACGCCGTCCCGGACGGCGGGCACAGCTGCGCCAGCTCGCAGGCGAGGGCGAGCCAGTGCCGGTCGGCGGCGGTCACCCGGCCTCCGGCGCCCGGGGCGGTCGGCAGGTACCGCGCCAGTACGACGTCCTCGATGCGCCGCGACTCCACCAGCCGCAGCCGGCCGCGCTGGTAGGCCCCGGGACCGAACAGACGGGGCGCGTCCGGGTCGCCGACCAGCAGAGGGGCGAGGACGAGCTGGAGTTCGTCGGCGAGTTCCTGGCGCAGCAACTGGGTGTGCACGGTCCCCCCGCCCTCGACCATGAGCCGCCGCACTCCCCGCTCGTCGTGCAGGTGCTCCAGCGCCGCCCGCCAGTCGAGCGCCTCGCCGAGCGGCACCACGTCGGCGGCGAGTCCCAGGGCCCGGGCCCGCCGGGCGCCCCGGTCCGTCGTGAGCAGCAGCTTCTCGCCCCCGGTGTGCCAGAACGCGGCCGCCGGGTCCAGCTCCCCGGCGGCGCTGACCGTCACCTTGAGCGGGTACTCGGCCTTCCCGGCCGCGATCCGGGCGCCTCGCCGCTCGGCCGAGTTCACCAGCAGCCGCGGGTTGTCGGCCCGGATCGTGCCGGCACCGACCAGGATCGCGTCGACGGACGCCCGCACCTCGTCGACCCGGTCGAAGTCGGCCGGGGAGGAGAGCAGCAGCCGTTCGGGGCCGGTGTCGTCCAGGCAGCCGTCGAGGGAGACGGCGGCGGAGAGCAGGACGTAGGGGAGGGGCATGGGCGTACTCCGGTGGGGAGGGGCGGCGGGTTCCGGCGGGGCAACCCTAGGCGCCCCGTCGCTCCCCGCCGGGCGGCCGGGGCACGTTGATGGCGAGGACGGCGGTGTCGTCGTCCACGCCGGTGCCGAGGGCGTCGAGCAGGTCGCTCAGGGCCTGGATTGCGCCGGACGCGGTGGTGGGGGCCAGTGAACGGGCGAAGTCCACGAGCGCCTCGTCGCCGTAGCGTCCACCGGCCTGGTCGGTGTGGGCCTCGGTGAGGCCGTCCGTGTAGAGGAGCAGGGTGTCGCCGGGGTCCAGGCGGACGGTGGTGGTGGCGATGTGGGCGTCCGGCAGGACCCCGACGAGCTGGCCGCCGGGGGTGGGCAGGTAGTCGGCGCTGCCGTCGGCACGCAGCAGGAGGGCCGGCGGGTGCCCTCCGCTGGCCAGGGTGATCCGGAAAGCGCCCTGCTCGCCGACGGGGGTCAGCAGCCCGAAGATCACGGTGCAGAACCGCGGGTCGTAGCCGTTGTACTCGTGGTTCAGGACGGTGTTGAGGTTGCGGAGCACGGCCGCGGGGTCGGGGTCGTAGACCGCCGCGGCACGCAGGGTGTAGCGGGCCAGGGAGGTGATCGCGGCGGCGGCGGCGCCCTTGCCGCACACGTCTCCGAGGAAGAGACCCCAGGTCCCCTGCGTGAGGGGGAACAAGTCGTAGAAGTCGCCGCCGACTTCGTCGACGGACGCGATGTGGTAGTGGGCGGCGACGTCCAGACCGGGCACGTCGTCCAGGGCGGGGGGCAGCAGGGTCCGCTGGAGCGTGGTCGCCAGGGTTCTGAGGCGGTCGCGTTCGGTGTCGGCCTCCTGCCGGGCCCGCAGCAGCTCGTCCTCGTAGGCACGCCGGTCACGGGCGTCGAGGAGGGTGGTGCGGATCAGCAGCGGCTGCCCGTCCTCGCCGGTCCTGACGGTGGAGGTCACCAGGACCGGCAGGCGCGAACCGTCGGCGGCCTTCAGCTCCAGCGCGATGCCGCGGACCTCCCCCTGCATGGACAGCAGGGGAGCGAAGTGGGTCTCGTGGTAGAGCCTGCCGCCGACGGTGAGCAGGTCGGCGAAGCGCAGGCGCCCGACGAGGTCGTCGCGCCGGTGGCCGAGCCAGTCCAGCAGCGTCTTGTTGACCTTGGTGATCCGCCCGTCCGGCAGCGTGGACAGGTAGCCGCAGGGCGCGTTCTCGTAGAGGTCCTCCACGCTGTCCTCCGGCAGCTCGGAGCCGGGCGGCCACGCACCGCCCGCGCCGTCGCCGGAACCCGTGCCGACGCCCGAGCCGCCGCCGTCGCCGTGCCCGCCGTGGGACGCGCCGGTCACCGGCCCACCTCGGCGGCGAAGGAGGCGATCGTCGCGGCGGTCGCACCGGGTGCGCTCAGCCGGGGGCAGTGCCCGGGGGCGGGGAGGGACTCCATCGACTCCATCGACTCCATCGGTTCGTCGAGGTCGTCGGCACCGGCGAAGCGCCCGGACTCCCGGGCGGCGGCCGGCACTCCCGTCATCGCGTTCACCGAATGCCCCACGAAGACCACCGGCCCCAGCTCCTGCCCCTGCCTCCAGCTCACGGCAGATCTCCAGCCCGTCCTCCGCTGAGCGTCGAGGCGTCGGGCCCCAGGACCGGCACCACCAGCCGCCCCGTGTTCTGCTCGCACCCGAACCCGTGCGCCATCACCACAGGCCGGACCGCCCGGCCCGTCACGATCACGCGATTCCTGGCTCGCATATCCATATGGACCATATTCACACCACCAGGCCCTGTTCTCCGCCGAAGACGGGGAGGCGGACGCGGACCGGGCCGAGAACGCGGCAGCGTCCGAGCGGACGGTGCCGACTCGGACGCTGCGTGACCGGGCAGGGGGCTCGCGGCCCGCCCGCCACCGGTAGGCCCTGTGGGACTCGAACCCACAACCAATGGATTAAAAGTCCACTGCTCTGCCAATTGAGCTAAGGGCCCAGGGGGTGATGCGCGGTGATGCGTGATGTTGCCACACCGAGCATAGCCCGACGCGGCCGGGACGCCGATCGGGTATCGGAGACACGGTCGCGTCGGCCTCGGTCGCGCGGTCCGGCGGCTACGGGTCCACCGGCTCCGGGGTGTTCGCCCGGGCCGCCGCACGGGCCCGGTTGCGTGCGTGGTCGGGGTTGAGGAACCAGTGCCGGGCCGAGGCCAGCCACCAGGTCGCGGCGAAGCCGAGGACCACCAGGACGGCGACGGGCGCGTAGTTGAAGGTCTCCCAGGTCACCGGGGAGACCTGGGGAAGCATGAACAGGACGGTGATGACGCCGACCCACGACACCGCCACCACGCCCACCGCCCGCGACCAGCGGCCCAGATGCCAGGGCCCGCGCTCGAAGTCGTCGCCCTTGCGCAGCCGCAGCAGGGTCGGGATGACGTAGGCGATGTAGAGGCCGATGACGGCGATCGACGTCACGGCCGCGTACGCCGTGACGTTGATCAGGTACGGCAGGCCGAGGACCAGCGCCGCCAGCGCCGCCAGCCAGACGGCCGCGACCGGCGTGCGGGTGCGCGGGTTCACGGTGTGCCAGAGGTGGGAGAAGGGCAGCGCGCCGTCCCGGGAAAAGGCGTAGATCATGCGGCTGTTGGCCGTCACCGAGGCCATCCCGCAGAAGAGCTGCGCCCCGATGACGACCAGCAGCAGCAGCTTGCCGGCGGTGGCGCCGAGCGCGTCGAGCAGGATCTGCGCGGGCGGCGCCCCGGTCGGGGAGGCGAGGGCGCCGTCGTAGGACTGGATGGCGAAGGTGAAGCCGAGGAGGAGGACGAAGCCGGCGATCCAGGAGGTCCAGATGGAGCGGACGATGCCCTTCGGGCCGGCCGTGGACGCGTCGTGCGTCTCCTCGGTCATGTGGGCGGAGGCGTCGTAGCCGGTGAACGTGTACTGGGCCATCAGCAGGCCGATCAGGACGACGTAGACGCCGCTGCCCCAGCCGGTGTTGTTGACGAACTCGCCGAAGACGAAGGACGCCGACTGGTGCTGGTCGGGCGCGAAGGTCAGCGCGCCGACGATGACCGCGACACCGACGACGTGCCACCAGACGCTGACGCTGTTCAGCAGGCCGACGATGCGGACGCCGAAGGTGTTGAGCAGGCCGTGCAGGATCAGGATGGCGGCGAAGAGGAGGATCGTGCGGCCGGGGGTGACCTCGAAGCCGAACTGGAGGTTCAGGTAGGCGCCCAGGAAGGACGCGGCGCCGAAGTCGATGCCGGCGGTGACCGCGACCTGGCCCAGCACGTTGAACCAGCCCGTGAACCAGGCCCAGGCGGCGGCCGTGCGGGGCGGTGCGAGACGGTGCGCCCAGAAGTACAGGCCCGCCGACGTCGGGTACGCCGAGCAGATCTCGGCCATCGCCAGGCCGACGAACAGGGTCATCAGGCCGACGGCGACCCAGCCCCACGTGATGACGGCCGGACCGCCCGTGTTCATGCCGAACAGGTAGAGGGTCAGGCAGCCCGAGAGGACCGAGATGATGGTGAAGGAGACCGCGTAGTTGGAGAACGCCGACATGCGGCGGGCCAGAACCTGGGTGTAGCCGAGCTGGGCCAGCCGTTCCTCGTCCGACAGCCCACTCACCTTGGCGTCATCTGTCATGCCCCCAGCAATTCCCTCCGGGGAGACGTGACATGCGTCACTCCATGGCTGGACCTGAGGCGCCGAGAACAAAGCGCCGTGGCCTCCACCCCAGGGGTGGAGGCCACGGCGCTCAGTACTGCTCGGCGTCAGCCGTTGCGCTTCCAGCGCGGCTTGTCGTCACGGCGGCCGAAGGAGGAGGAACCGCGGTGGTCGTCACGACGGCCGTACGGGCGGTCGTGACCGCCGGAGCGGAAGCCGGGGCGGTCACCCTGGCGGTCGCGGTTGAACGGACGGTCGCTGCCGGGGCGGTCGCCCTGGCGGTCACGGTTGAACGGACGGTCGCTGCCGCGGTGTCCGCCGCGGTCGTCACGGCGGAAGCCGCCACGGTCGCCGCCCCGGTCGTCACGGCGCTCGAAGGAACGCCCGCCACGGTCGTTGCCCCGGTCACCGCGGTCGTCACGGCG
>NZ_JBVJCB010000003.1:26423-644371 GCF_055589025.1 Streptomyces sp. NPDC041968
GGAAGCCGCCGCGGTCACCACCACGGTCGTCACGACGCTCGAACGAACGGCCACCACGGTCGCCGCCCCGGTCGTCGCGACGCTCGAAGGAACGGCCACCACGGTCGTTGCCCCGGTCACCGCGGTCGTCACGGCGGAAGCCGCCGCGGTCGTCACGGCGCTCGAAGGAACGGCCGCCACGGTCGTCACGGCGCTCGAAGGAACGCCCGCCACGGTCGTTGCCCCGGTCACCGCGGTCGTCACGGCGGAAGCCGCCGCGGTCACCACCACGGTCGTCACGACGCTCGAACGAACGGCCACCACGGTCGCCGCCCCGGTCGTCGCGACGCTCGAAGGAACGGTCGCGGTCGGCGAAGCGGTCGCGGCCGTTGCCGCCGCTCCGCTCGGCCTTCTCGACGTCCCGCGCGCCCGGCTGCTCGGGCAGCGAGACCTCGGCCTCGGTCGCCGCCGCGGCCACCTCGGCCAGCACGGTCTCCGGGTCCTCGCCACGCTCCCGCGCGACGCGGGCGACCAGTCGGTCCGCCTCCTCGCGCAGCTCGGTCGCGCGCCGCTGGGCCCGCTCCAGCTCCTTGTTGAGCTGGGCGACCTCGCGCTCGGCCTGCTGCGCCGCGTTGCCCGCGGACTCGGCCTGGACCTCGGTCATCGACCGGGCACCGGTGATCTCGGCGACCTCCGGCTCGAAGGCCGCGCCGCCCTGGATGATGTGGCGCGTGGCGTCGACGCCCGCGTCCTCCATCAACCGGAAGATCTGACGCCGCTGGTGCGGCAGGGACAGGGAGACGACCGTGCCGGTACGGCCGGCGCGCGCGGTGCGGCCCGCGCGGTGCAGGTAGTCCTTGTGGTCACCGGCCGGGTCGACGTTGAGCACCAGGTCGATGCCGTCGACGTGGATGCCGCGCGCGGCGACGTCGGTGGCGACGAGCGCGTTGACGTAGCCCTTCTTGAAGTCCTCCAGGACCCGGGTGCGCGCGCCCTGCGTCATGCCGCCGTGCAGCGCGTCGGCCTTCACACCGGCGTCGCAGAGCTGTTCGGCGATGCGGTCGGCGCCGAGCTGGGTGCGGACGAAGATGATCGTGCGGCCCTTGCGGGAGGCGATCGCGGCGGTGACGGGCGCCTTGTCCTTGGGCTTCACGACCAGGATGTGGTGCGACATGGTCGTCACGTTGCCCTGGGCGCTGTCGACCTCGTGCGTGACCGGGTCGGTCAGGTAGCGCTTGACCAGCGTGGAGATCTCGTTCTCCATCGTGGCCGAGAAGAGCATGCGCTGGCCGCCCGCCGGGACCTGGTCGAGCAGCTCGGTGACCTCGGGCAGGAAGCCCAGGTCCGACATCTGGTCGGCCTCGTCGAGGACGGCGATCTGCACGTTCTCCAAGGAGCAGGCGCCGCGGTTGATGATGTCGCGCAGGCGGCCCGGGGTGGCGACGAGGACGTCGACGCCGCGCTCCAGGGCGTAGATCTGGTTGCCCATGGAGGTACCGCCGCAGACGACCTTCATCTTCAGGCCGAGGACGTCGCCGTACGGCTGGAGCGCGTCGGCGACCTGCATGGCCAGCTCACGGGTCGGCGTCAGGATGACGGCGCGCGGCTTGTGCTTCTCGGTGCGGCCGCCGGCCAGCGTGGCCAGGGTCGGCAGACCGAAGGAGAGGGTCTTGCCGGAGCCGGTGCGGCCCCGGCCGAGGATGTCCTTGCCCGCCAGCGCGTCCGGGATGGTCGCGGCCTGGATCGGGAAGGGGGTGGTCACGCCGTTCTGCGCGAGCTTGCGCACGACGCCCTCGGGCAGGCCCAGGTCGGCGAAGGTGGCCTCGGGAGCCTCGGGGGTCGCGGGGGCCTCGACGGCCTCCGGCGCGCCTTCCACGCCTTCGGCGTTCTCGGGCACGACGACGTGATCAGTACTGGTGATGGACATGCGAATGCGAAACCTTCCGGAGTCTCTCGTCGGCACGCGCCCGTCAACTCCGTGAATCGCGATTCGCAATACGACCGCCTCGATGCGGTCCACCACGGCAAAGGAGAGTACGCGCCACACGGCGCGCTCTGCGGTGGCGCCGGGCAAATGGGATCAAACGATCTACCACCATACGCACCCTCCACCCCCGAAGGCAAACCGGGTGGCACATGCCCAGCTCAGCCCGGTTGCGGACCCGGCTGCGGTCCCGGTTGCCGACCAGCCCGCAGACCCGGTTGCCGACCAGGTCGCCCGCCTGGCCGCGGCCCCGGTGACGCTGCCGCGTCCGTCCCCTGGCGCCACCCGTGTCCCCTACACCGGTGCCCCGGCCTCGGGGGCCGGCTCCCGCTGCGCCAGCTGCGTCCCCGGCGGTTCGTGCGCCGACGAGGACGGCTCCGGGGTCGGCTCGGGCGTCGGCGTGACCGGCGGCTCCGGGGTCGGTGTCGGCTCCGGCTCGACCGTGCGCGTGGGTTCCGGGGGCGGCGTCCGGGTGGGCGCGGGCTGCTCGCCCCCGCCCTGCGCGGGCGGAGCCCCGGTCGCCCGTCCGGGCGGCGCGGTCGCCGGGGAGGCGTCCGTACCCTTCCGGCCCTTGTCCCCGCTCTTGCCCCCGCCCGCGTCCGCGCCGTCGCCCTTGCCCTTCTTCCCCTTGCCGCGCCCGCGCCCCTCGTCGGCCGCCGCCGCGCCGTACCCGGCGTTCCCGCCCGTCAGCGCCGGACCGCCGCCGGGTGCCTCGTCGCCCCGCTCCCCGGTGGAGTGCGACGGCCTGGCACCCCCGCCGGACGCGCCGTCGCCGACACTCATGCAGCCGGCGGCGGCGGCGACGGCCACGGCCGTGGCGGCCAGTCGGACGGGAACGTTCAAGGGGCGCACGGGCGGCCACCTCCGGGGGTCAGGAGTCGCCGTGCCCAACTCCCGTCACCCACAAGAGGACACGCGCCGCGCACCGCGGACCTTGACCCGAGCGCGTCACCCGTACCCGAGGGCGTGCAGCCGCGCGTCGTCGATCCCGAAGTGGTGCGCGATCTCGTGGACCACCGTCACCTCGGTCTCCGCCACCACGTCCTCACGGGTCTCGCAGAAGCGCAGCGTCGGCCCCCGGTAAATGGTGATCCGGTCCGGCAGCACGCCCGCGTACCACTCCCCGCGCTCCGTCAGCGGCGTCCCCTCGTACAGCCCGAGCAGCTCGGGGTCGTCCGCCGGCGGCTCGTCCTCGACGAACACGGCGACGTTGTCCATCAGCCGCGTCAACTCCGGCGGAATCCGGTCCAGGGCCTCGGCGACCAGTTCCTCGAACTCCTCGCGCGTCATCTCCAGCACAGGCCCATTGTCGGGTACGACCGTGGAGTACGACACAGCCGTCCGCGGGCGCCCCGCGCGGCGGCCGCGAGCCGGCGTCCGCATACCCGCCCCGGGGCTTGGGCATACGGGCCCAATGGCTCGCGTCCCCGCCGCCGTCCTGCACGTCCTGGCCGAGGTGATGAACCCCATCCGCAACGCCCCGCGCGTCCTCGTCCGCCGCCGCCCCCGGACCCGCCGGGCGGCCGCGGCGCCGGAACTCGCCCCCCGGTCGCGTCCCTGGACCCGCGCCGCCGGTCTCGTCGCCGTCGTGCTGCTCGGCGCCTGGCTGGGCCTGCTGGTCGTGGGGGACGTCCGCGTCCCCGTCGGCCCCATGAACACGACCATGACGCTGCGCCCCTCCGTCAGCGGTGGCACGAAGATCAACGTCTCTCCACTGGGCGCTCTCCGGCTCGACAGCCACATCGCCCCGGTCCGCCTCGACGTCAACGTCGACCAACTCGACCCCGGCCGCGCCCAGGCCCTGGTCGACCACCCCGAACGCCTCTCCGGTCTCCAGGACGAGGTCGCGCGGGACGTCGCGCACGGCACGCTCGACCTCGCCGTCCGTTCCTGCGTCGCCGTGGTCACCGGCGCCACCGCCCTCGGACTGGCGGTCTACCGCCGCCCGCGTCCCGCGCTGGCCGCCGGCGGCATGGCCCTCACCCTGCTGGTCGCCTCCGGCGGCACCGCCTACGCGACCCTGAACCCCGACTCCGTCCTGGAGCCGAAGTTCTCCGGCCTGCTCTCCTCCGCGCCCTCCCTCGTCGGCAACGCGCGCAGCATCGTGACCGAGTTCGACATCTACCAGAAGGAACTGGCCCGCCTGGTCACGAACGTCACCAAGCTCTACGACGTCACCTCCACCCTCCCCGCCTACCAGCCCGACCCGACCACGATCCGCGTCCTACACGTGTCGGACATCCACCTGAACCCGGCGAGCTGGAAGATCATCGCCTCGCTGGTGGAGCAGTACGAGGTGAACGTGATCGTCGACTCGGGCGACACCATGGACCACGGCACCGCCGCGGAGAACAGCTTCCTGGACCCCGTCGAGGATCTCGGCGCCCCCTACGTCTGGGTCCGCGGCAACCACGACTCCCGCGTCACCCAGGAGTACCTCAAGGGCCTGAAGAACGCACACGTCCTGGACGACGGCCTGGCCCGGAACATCGCGGGCCTGCGCTTCGCCGGCATCGGCGACCCCCAGTTCACCCCCGACCGCTCGCGACCGGAAGGTGCCGAGGCCTCCCAGGAACTGGCCGGCGCCCGCCTGGCCTCGGCCCTGCGCGACCAGCGCGCGGCCGGCACCCCCGTCGACGTGGCCGTCGCCCACGAACCGTCGGCGGCCCGCCAGGTCGACGGCGAGGTCCCGCTGGTCCTCGCCGGGCACGTCCACCGCGAGGACATGGAGGTCATGAAGTACGGCACCCGCCTGCGCATCGAGGGCTCCACCGGCGGCAGCGGCCTGCGCGCGGTCGAGGGGAAGCACCCCGACCCGATCCAGGCGTCGATCCTGTACTTCGACCGGGACAGCCGGCGGCTCCAGGCCTGGGACGAGATCGAACTCGGCGGCCTGGGCCTGACGACGGCCGAGGTCAGCCGGCACCTCCCCAAGGAGAACCAGCCCGGCGCGACCCCTTCACCCACCGGCACGGGCCCGTCCGCGAGCGGCACGAGCCCCTCACCCTCGCGCACCGGCCCGTCCCCGACCGGCCCCACCCCCACCCCTCCGTAAACCGTTTTGGCGATACCTCCCGCCATCCCATATGCTTCTCACGTCCCCGACGCGCTGCGAAGCGCCCAGGCGGGCCGATAGCCCTCATCGTCTAGCGGCCTAGGACGCCGCCCTTTCAAGGCGGTAGCACGGGTTCGAATCCCGTTGGGGGCACGCAGTACGGTGTGCGACACTGTCGTACACGAGCTTGGTCCTGTGGAGCAGTTTGGAGTGCTCGCCACCCTGTCAAGGTGGAGGCCGCGGGTTCAAATCCCGTCAGGACCGCTGAGGTTTCACGTGAAACCTCGCGGCTGGGTAGCTCAGTTGGTACGAGCGATCGCCTGAAAAGCGATAGGTCGCCGGTTCGACCCCGGCCCCAGCCACATTCAACCCCCGTCGAGATCATCGACGGGGGTTTTGTGTTGCCCGTGAACGGCACCTTGCTGGTGCCGGGACGACGCCCGGGACGACCGGGCGGAAATCGTTCGCCAGGTTTTTCCCGGGGATGAGATCCTGGAACCCGTATGTCTACGCACCCCGCCCCCGCCCTCGGCACCCTCGCCCCCCGGCTGACCGAGCTGTCCCTGCGCGACGCGCACCGGCTCGGCCGGCGGCTCGAAGGTGCGCGGAAGATCCGCAAGCCGGAGGTTCGCGCCGCCGTCCTCGCCGAGATCGACGCAGAGGTGGCCAAGGCCGAGCAGCGCATCGGTGAACGCCGGTCCCGTGTGCCCGCCGTCAGCTACCCGGAGCAACTGCCCGTCAGCCAGAAGAAGGACGTGATCGCGGAGGCCATCCGTGATCACCAGGTCGTCATCGTCGCCGGTGAGACCGGGTCCGGCAAGACGACCCAGATCCCGAAGATCTGCGTGGAGCTGGGCCGGGGTGTGCGCGGCATGATCGGCCACACCCAGCCGCGGCGGATCGCCGCGCGCACCGTCGCCGAACGCGTGGCGGACGAGCTGGACACGCCCCTGGGCGAGGCCGTCGGCTGGAAGGTGCGCTTCACCGACCAGGTGAACCCGGACGCCACGTTCATCAAGCTGATGACGGACGGCATCCTGCTCGCCGAGATCCAGACCGACCGTGAGCTGCGCGCCTACGACACGATCATCATCGACGAGGCCCACGAGCGGTCCCTCAACATCGACTTCCTGCTGGGCTACCTCGCCCAGCTGCTGCCCAGGCGGCCGGATCTGAAGGTCGTCATCACCTCGGCGACGATCGATCCGGAGCGCTTCTCGCGGCACTTCGGCGACGCGCCGATCATCGAGGTGAGCGGACGGACGTACCCGGTGGAGGTGCGGTACCGGCCGCTGCTGGAGGAGGACGGCGACGACGCCGACCGGGACCAGATCACCGCGATCACCGACGCCGTCGAGGAGCTGATGGCGGAGGGGAAGGGCGACATCCTCGTCTTCCTCTCCGGCGAGCGGGAGATCCGGGACACCGCCGACGCCCTGGAGAAGAAGAAGTACCGGTTCACGGAGGTGCTGCCGCTGTACGCGCGGCTGTCGCACGCCGAGCAGCACCGCGTGTTCCAGCAGCACACCGGACGCAGGATCGTTCTGGCGACCAACGTCGCCGAGACCTCGCTGACCGTGCCCGGCATCAAGTACGTGATCGATCCCGGGTTCGCCCGGATCTCCCGGTACAGCCACCGCACCAAGGTCCAGCGCCTGCCGATCGAGCCCATCTCGCAGGCCAGCGCCAACCAGCGCAAGGGCCGCTGCGGGCGGACCAGCGACGGCATCTGCATCCGGCTGTACTCCGAGGACGACTTCGAGGCGCGGCCGGAGTTCACCGACGCGGAGATCCTCCGCACGAACCTCGCCTCCGTCATCCTGCAGATGACCGCCGCCGGCCTCGGCGACATCGAGAAGTTCCCCTTCATCGACCCGCCGGACCACCGCAACATCCGCGACGGCGTGCAGCTCCTCCAGGAACTGGGCGCGCTGGACCCGGCGCAGAAGGACGTACGCAAGCGGCTCACCGACACCGGCCGGAAGCTGGCCCAGCTGCCCGTCGACCCCCGGCTGGCCAGGATGGTCCTGGAGGCCGACCGCAACGGCTGCGCCCGCGAGGTCATGGTCATAGCGGCGGCGCTGTCCATCCAGGACCCGCGGGAGCGGCCGTCCGAGAAGCAGGCCCAGGCCGACCAGCAGCACGCTCGCTTCAAGGACGAGACCAGCGACTTCCTGGCCTTCCTGAACCTGTGGCGGTACGTGCGGGAGCAGCAGAAGGAGCGCGGCTCGTCGTCCTTCCGCCGGATGTGCAAGCAGGAGTACCTCAACTTCCTGCGCATCCGCGAATGGCAGGACATCTACACGCAGCTGCGCACGGTCGCCAAGCAGATGGGCATCCACCTCAATGAGGAGGACGCCCCCGACGACCGCGTCCACGTGTCGCTGCTGGCCGGGCTCCTCTCCCACGTCGGCATGAAGGACGTGAAGGACGCCGGAGGCGAGGGCGGGAGGAGCACGGGCAAGAACGAGTACCTGGGCGCCCGGAACGCCAAGTTCGCGATCTTCCCCGGCTCCGCGCTCTTCAAGAAGCCCCCGCGGTTCGTGATGTCCGCCGAGCTGGTGGAGACCTCCCGCCTGTGGGCCCGCGTCAACGCGCGGATCGAGCCGGAGTGGGTCGAGCCCCTCGCCGGGCACCTCCTCAAGCGCACCTACAGCGAGCCGCACTGGGAGAAGGACCAGGCGGCCGTGATGGCCTACGAGAAGGTCACGCTGTACGGCGTGCCGATCGTGGCCCAGCGCAAGGTGAACTACGGGCGCATCGACCCGGAGGCCAGCCGGGAGCTGTTCATCCGCAACGCTCTGGTCGAGGGCGACTGGCGCACGCACCACAAGTTCTTCGCGGACAACCGCCGGCTGCTCACCGAGGTCGAGGAGCTGGAGCACCGCGCCCGGCGCCGGGACATCCTGGTCGACGACGAGACCCTCTACGACTTCTACGACCAGCGGGTGCCCGAACACGTCGTCTCCGGCGCGCACTTCGACTCCTGGTGGAAGCACAAGCGGCACGAGCAGCCCGACTTCCTCGACTTCGAGCGCGAGATGCTCATCAACGAGAAGGCGGGGGCGGTCACCAAGGACGACTACCCGGACTCGTGGCGCCAGGGGCAGCTGAAGTTCCGGGTGACGTACCAGTTCGAGCCGGGCGCGGACGCCGACGGCGTGACCGTGCACGTTCCGCTGCAGGTGCTCAACCAGGTCACGGACGAGGGCTTCGACTGGCAGATCCCCGGTCTGCGCGAGCAGGTCGTCACGGAGCTGATCCGCTCCCTGCCCAAGCCGGTCCGCCGCAACTACGTACCGGCGCCGGACTACGCGCAGAAGTTCCTGCGGCGGGCCGTGCCCCTCCAGGAGCCGCTGACGGTGACCATGGCGCGCGAGCTGCGGCGGATGGTCGGAGTGCCGTTCGACGCGGAGGACTTCGACTGGTCGAGGGTCCCGGACCACCTGAAGATCACTTTCCGGATCGTCGACGAGCGGCGCCGCAAACTGGCCGAGGACAAGGACCTGGAGGCCCTGAAGCTGCGGCTGAGGCCCAAGGCGCGCAAGGCGCTGTCGCAGGCCGCCGCGGCCACCGCGGAGCGCAGCGGCGGCGAGTCCCTGGAGCGCACCGGGCTGACGGACTGGACGATCGGCACCCTGACGCGCGTCTTCGAGACGCGCCGGGCCGGGCAGCCGGTGAAGGCCTACCCGGCCCTGGTGGACGACGGACCGACGGCGAACACCGTCTCCGTACGCCTCTTCGACACGGAGGCCGAGCAGGCGCAGGCGATGTGGAGGGGCACGCGCCGGCTGATCCTGCGCAACATCCCGGTGAACCCGGCGAAGTTCGCGTCCGAGAAGCTGACCAACCAGCAGAAGCTCGGGCTGTCCGCCAATCCGCACGGTTCGATCCAGGCGCTGTTCGACGACTGCGCCACGGCGGCGGCGGACCGGCTGATCGCCGACTTCGGCGGACCGGCGTGGGACGAGGAGTCGTACCGGAAGCTCTACGACAAGGTCCGCGCGGAGATCGTCGACACGACCGTCCGCACGGTGGGCCAGGTGCAGCAGGTACTGGCGGCCTGGCAGGCCTGCGAGCGCCGCCTGAAGGCCGTACGGAGCCCCGCGCTGCTGGCCAACCTCCAGGACGTACGGGGGCAGCTGGACGCGCTGGTGAAGCCCGGCTTCGTCACGGAGGCGGGCATCAAGCGACTGCCGGACCTGATGCGGTATCTGGTCGCCGCGGACCGGAGGCTCCAGCAGATGCCGACCGGGGTCCAGCGGGACACGTCCCGGATGGAGAAGGTCCACGAGATGCGGGACGAGTACGCGTGGCTGCTGGAGCAGATGCCCCAGGGGCGGCCGGTGCCGCAGCAGGTGCTGGAGGTCCGCTGGATGATCGAGGAGCTCCGGGTCAGCTATTTCGCGCACGCGCTGGGCACGGCCTACCCCGTCTCCGACAAGCGGATCGTCAAGGCCATCGACGCGCTCGCACCGTGACCACGGCCGTACGGAGGGTGAGTTCGACCCAGGGGCTCGCCCTCCTGTAGAGTCTCGTCTCGCAGCGCAACGCAGGAAAAAGCGCCGCAAATCCTGGTCCTGTGGAGCAGTTTGGAGTGCTCGCCACCCTGTCAAGGTGGAGGCCGCGGGTTCAAATCCCGTCAGGACCGCAGCAAGGGCCCGCACCGATCGGTGCGGGCCCTTTTCGTTGCCCCGGATCCGGTCCCGGGCGACGGCCGCGCGCCCGCGGCGCCCAAGAGCCCCGTGGGGCCGCGCCGGCCCTCTTCACGCGTCCAACCCCGCCCCACGCCCACCGGAGGCCCTCAGCGCCCCCTGGCGGCCTTGACGGCGTCACATTCCCTCGGTACTTCAGAGACAGGGCACGTTCTCCGCGCGGTTCCCGGAGGTGGCGTATGGCGGCATCGGTCAGGCACGAGACGCGGGCCCTGCTCCGCGCGCATCTGGCGGCCGCGTCGTCGTACCGCCACCTGACGCGCCACTGCCCGATCTGCCACCGGCTGCTGCGACTGGCGCTGGACTCGTCCACCCCACAGTCTCCGACGGAGCGTCAAGAGGGCCTCGAGGACGAGAGCGCTCCCACCGCCTGAGGGGCGCCGCCCCCAACACCCTTGCCACGCCGCCCTGCTGGAGCTCACGTCTCCTTTAGCGCACGGATGCCGGGACCAACAAGCGGGGAACCGTGTGACGGGTGTCACCGCATGAGTTTCTGGAACCGTGGCACTTATGGCTCCCCTACAACAGGTCCATTTAATATGTGCAATTGCACCACCTCTACGCGGCCCTCGCACAGATGATCCGACACCCCTCCCCAGACTCCGACAAGGCCGCTCACAGAGCCGGCCGACGACCCTCCCCCAGCCACAGGACCGCACACAAAAAAGATCGCGCTGGACCCGGCGGAGTCCAGCGCGATCCACGACGCACCCCTGTTGGGGCAGGAACGGCATCGTGTTGAGCTGTGGTTCCGAGCGCCTCGGCGGGTTGGGGGACCTGCCGTTCTGCCCGGTTATTCAGTTGTTCAGGCCTCGCTGCGCTGCTGCGGAATGCCCGCGAGCAGAGCGCGGACCTCGGCTTCGCGGTAGCGGCGATGCCCGCCGAGCGTGCGGATCGACGTGAGCTTGCCGGCCTTCGCCCAGCGCGTGACCGTCTTCGGGTCGACGCGGAACATGGTGGCGACCTCAGCCGGGGTCAGCAGCGGCTCGGCATCAGGGGTGCGAGCGGTCATGAGCGGCCTCCTCGGGAGAACCGAACCTTCTCGGTTCTTTCCTTTAAATTCTGCACCTTGACCCGCGTTGCCCGAAATGGCGGACACGGGTCGAGTCGGTTATAGGACGAACGGCTTGTCCTCGGCACTACAACTACACCATCCGTCCAGCCGCGTCGGCCAAACCGATGGAATTGCCCTCCCAGGTGTTCATCAGCGACGGAAGCCGATGGACCATGCCATAGCGGACAGTCACGCCACTGTGACGATCAGTCACAGGACGATCAGGAGTCACCAGACCCCCCAAAGCGTGCAATGCTGCGATTCCGCCCACAGTGCATCACAGCAGGACGGACGGAGCCCTCCCCGGACTCCTTGTCCTATTTTGGCATGAGGAGGGGGAAGGGGCGCAAGAGTGATGTACGTGCGGTCCGTCACGCTTGACGCTTACGCCCGGATCGGGACCTACGTCCCTTGTTGACGAAACATCAGCCCACCCCGGGCACGTGTCGGAGCGGAAGACGAAACCCCACATCGGGCGGTACGTCAAACGTCAGTTCGCGGACCGCCGGTCCCGCACCGCCCGCCAGCGCTCCACGAGCCGCCCGTACGCCGCCCCCGCCGCGGCCCCGTCGCCGTGGCGCAGCGCTTCGATGCCCTCGGCCACGTCGGCGGCCGAGTGGTCGTCCTCCAGCTCACCGGACGGCACCGCGTGCACCAGCCCTCCGTAGTCCAGCTCCACCAGGGAGCGCGGGTGGAACTCCTCCAGCCAGCGCCCCACGTCCACCAGACCGTCGATGAGCGGCCCCTCGTCCATGGCCTCGCGCAGCGCCCGCAGGCCCCGGGCGACCCGTCGGCGGGCCTGCACCATCGGCGTCCGGTAGCGCAGCACCGGCGCGGCCGCCCCCTCGCCGTCGCCGGCCTTCTCGTACTCCCGCTCCGCGTCGGAGACCAGGACGAACCAGTTGATCGGCACCTGCCAGGTGGCGGTGCGGATCCAGGGGCGGGCGTCCGGGTTGCGCCGCAGCCAGCGCTCGTAGTCCTGGGCGCTCTGCCGGCGCACGACCGGGGGCAGCAGGGCGTCGAGGACGGGCTCGGGGAAGTCCTCGGGCAGCTCCTCCAGGGCCTGCCAGCCGCGCAGCCGGGTCCGCCACGGGCAGACGCAGACCACCCCGTCGACCTCGGTCACGAACGCGTCCGCGCTCTCGTGCACCGGCACGGGGACCGGCGGGACGGGCAGCAGGTCCGCGAGGGAGCGGCGCAGCTCGTCCTGGTAGGTGGGCAGGTCGGTGCGGCGGGCGTACCGGGTCCAGTGGCCGCGCTCCTCCTCCGGGAAGGCGGTCAGCGGCTCGTACACGCGCAGGTACGCCGCGTACGGGACGATCACCGAGGACACCTTGGGCACGCCTGCTCCCTCCCCCGCGCGACGCTGCGAAAACCTGCGTCAGTCGATCACAAACGCGCGGCAACCTCTGCAAATCGTCGCACGCGTGTACTCCGTGCGGAGGTGATCCTGAGCACTGTGCGGCGGGCGGCCACCGTCAGGCCCTAATCTCGTGCCACAGTCCCCGCCACCCGCACGGGGACCCGTCTCCACCCGCCGCACCTACACAGGAGTCACCACCGTGACCGACGTAACCGGCGCACCTGCTGATGTCCTCCACACCCTGTTCCACTCGGAGCTGGGGGGCCATGAGCAAGTCGTGCTCTGCCAGGACCGTGCCAGCGGCCTGAAGGCCGTCATCGCCCTCCACTCCACCGCCCTGGGCCCCGCGCTCGGCGGTACGCGCTTCTACCCGTACGCGAACGAGGCGGAGGCCGTCGCCGACGCGCTGAACCTCGCTCGCGGCATGTCGTACAAGAACGCCATGGCCGGCCTCGAGCACGGCGGCGGCAAGGCCGTGATCATCGGCGACCCGGAGCAGATCAAGTCGGACGAGCTGCTGCTCGCCTACGGCCGGTTCGTCGCCTCGCTCGGCGGCCGGTACGTCACCGCCTGCGACGTCGGCACGTACGTCGCCGACATGGACGTCGTGGCGCGCGAGTGCCGCTGGACGACGGGCCGCTCCCCCGAGAACGGCGGCGCGGGGGACTCCTCCGTGCTCACCGCCTTCGGCGTCTACCAGGGCATGCGGGCCTCGGCCCAGCACCTGTGGGGCGACCCGACGCTGCGCGACCGCACCGTCGGCATCGCGGGCGTCGGCAAGGTCGGCCACCACCTGGTCGAGCACCTGCTCGCCGAGGGGGCCCACGTGGTCGTCACCGATGTGCGCAAGGACGTCGTGCGGGCGATCACCGAGCGGCACCCGTCGGTGATCGCGGTCGCCGACACCGACGCCCTGATCCGGGTCGAGAACCTCGACATCTACGCCCCCTGCGCGCTCGGCGGCGCGCTGAGCGACGAGACGGTGCCGGTGCTGACCGCCCGCGTGGTGTGCGGCGCGGCCAACAACCAGCTCGCCCACCCGGGCGTGGAGAAGGACCTCGCCGACCGCGGCATCCTCTACGCGCCGGACTACGTGGTGAACGCCGGCGGTGTCATCCAGGTCGCCGACGAGCTGCACGGCTTCGACTTCGAGCGGTGCAAGGAGAAGGCGGCGAAGATCTTCGACACCACGCTGGCCATCTTCGCACGTGCGAATGAGGACGGTATCCCGCCGGCCGCCGCGGCCGACCGGATCGCCGAGCAGCGGATGGCGGAGGCACGCTCCCGGGTGTGATCCCACGGTGATCGGGAAGGCGTTTCGACGCTGTGGGCGGTACCTGCCGGGGGGCACTTGGAGAGAACTCTCACTTCTCCCGGCGGGTCGACCGCCGAAAGGTGGTTAAAATCGCCTTTGACCAGCGAGGACGGGGCGCCTCGAAGGTCCTGGGCGTAGCCACGTCCTACGGGCGACGTACCGTATGGGCGTGGGCTCAGGTACCGTGGAAGCCCTACGGACCGGTCTCTCCACGGAGAGTCCGTGCCGGACCATGAACGCGTGTCAAGACTCTGGGGCCGTCGAGCCCCGTCGTTGAGGGGGTCGAGCCATGGGGCGCGGCCGGGCCAAGGCCAAGCAGACGAAGGTCGCCCGCCAGCTGAAGTACAACAGCGGTGGGACTGATCTCTCCCGCCTGGCCGAGGAGCTGGGCGCATCGCCGTCGAATTCGCAACCGCCGAATGGCGAGCAATTCGAGGACGATGAGCAGGACGATGACGTGTACGCACGGTACGCCGACCTCTATGGGGACGACGACCAGGACGAGGACGGCCAGTCCCCGCAACAGCGACGCGGCGCTTGACCCTGCGCGGAACACTCACCCGGTCGGTGACTCAGGTCACCGACCGGGTTTAGTGCTACCCGCACGGTCGCCGGGCTCTCAGCCGGCGTAGTCGCCGACGAGCGCGGCGCCCGTCGCGTGGTCACCGCGGTCGGTGATCTCACCGGCCACCCAGGCGTCCACACCGCGGTCGGCCAGGGTCGTCAGGGCCACGTCCGCCGACTCCTCGGGCACGATCGCGATCATGCCCACGCCCATGTTCAGGGTCTTCTCCAGCTCCAGGCGTTCCACCCGGCCCGTCGTACCGACGAGGTCGAAGATCGCGCCCGGGGCCCAGGTGGAGCGGTCCACGACGGCGTGCAGGCCGTCGGGGATCACCCGGGCCAGGTTGGCGGCGAGACCGCCTCCCGTGACGTGGCTGAAGGCGTGGACCTCGGCGGTGCGGGTGAGAGCCAGGCAGTCCAGCGAGTAGATCTTGGTCGGCTCCAGCAGTTCCTCACCGAGGGTGCGGCCGAGGCCCTCCAGGTGCGCGTCCAGGGCCAGTCCGGCCTCGTTCAGCAGGACGTGGCGGACGAGCGAGTACCCGTTCGAGTGAAGCCCGGAGGAGGCCATGGCGATCACCGCGTCACCCGTACGGATGCGATCCGGGCCGAGCAGCCGGTCCGCCTCCACGACGCCCGTGCCGGCGCCGGCGACGTCGAAGTCGTCCGCGCCCAGCAGGCCGGGGTGCTCGGCCGTCTCACCGCCGACCAGGGCGCAGCCGGCCAGTACGCAGCCCTCGGCGATGCCCTTGACGATCGCGGCGACACGCTCGGGGTGGACCTTGCCGACGCAGATGTAGTCGGTCATGAACAGCGGCTCGGCACCGCAGACCACGATGTCGTCCATGACCATGGCGACCAGGTCGTGGCCGATGGTGTCGTAGACGCCCAGCTGCCGGGCGATGTCGACCTTGGTGCCGACGCCGTCGGTGGCGGAGGCGAGCAGGGGGCGCTCGTAGTTCTTGAGGGCGGAGGCGTCGAAGAGACCGGCGAAACCGCCGAGGCCGCCGAGGACCTCGGGACGCTGCGTCTTCTTCACCCACTCCTTCATGAGCTCGACGGCGCGGTCGCCCGCCTCGATGTCGACACCTGCGGTCTTGTAGGAGGCTGCTGCGCTGCTGGCACCAGTTGTGTCAGGCATGACGATGAGAACCTTCGTGTCGTACGGCAGGTATTGCGGACGGCTACGGGCGACGGATGGCGTCGGCGGCGGCCGTGGCGGCGGGCCCGGCGGCCAGCTCGGTCTCCAGGAGCTGCTTGCCGAGCAGCTCGGGGTCGGGGAGTTCCATCGGGTACTCGCCGTCGAAGCAGGCGCGGCACAGGTTCGGCTTGGCGATCGTGGTCGCCTCGATCATGCCGTCGATGGAGATGTAGGCCAGGGAGTCGGCGCCGAGCGAGGTGCCGATCTCCTCGATGCTCATGCCGTTGGCGATCAGCTCGGCGCGGGTGGCGAAGTCGATGCCGAAGAAGCAGGGCCACTTCACGGGCGGGGAGGAGATCCGGATGTGGACCTCGGCGGCGCCTGCCTCGCGGAGCATGCGGACCAGGGCCCGCTGGGTGTTGCCGCGGACGATGGAGTCGTCGACGACGACCAGCCGCTTGCCCTTGATGACTTCCTTCAAGGGGTTCAGCTTCAGGCGGATGCCGAGCTGGCGGATGGTCTGCGAGGGCTGGATGAAGGTGCGGCCCACGTAGGCGTTCTTCACCAGGCCGTTGCCGAAGGGGATGCCGGAGGCCTCGGCGTACCCGATCGCGGCGGGGGTGCCGGATTCCGGGGTCGCTATGACCAGGTCGGCGTCGGCGGGGGCCTCCGCGGCCAGCTTGCGGCCCATCTCGACCCGCGAGAGGTACACGTTCCGGCCGGCGATGTCGGTGTCCGGGCGGGCCAGGTACACGTACTCGAAGACGCAGCCCTTGGGCTTCGCTTCTGCGAATCGCGAGGTGCGCAGGCCGTTCTCGTCGATGGCGACGAACTCGCCCGGCTCGATCTCGCGGACGTAGGAGGCGCCGCAGATGTCGAGGGCGGCGGACTCCGAGGCGACCACCCAGCCGCGCTCCAGCCGGCCGAGGACCAGCGGGCGGATGCCCTGGGGGTCCCGGGCGGCGTAGAGGGTGTGCTCGTCCATGAAGACGAGGGAGAAGGCGCCGCGCACCTGGGGCAGCACCTTGCCGGCCGCCTCCTCGATGGTCAGCGGCTTGCCGTCGTCGTCGACCTGGCCCGCGAGCAGCGCGGTGACCAGGTCCGTGTCGTTGGTCGCCGCGACCCGGGTGGAGCGGCCGTCCTGCTTGGGCAGGTCGGCGACCATCTCGGCGAGCTGGGCGGTGTTGACGAGGTTGCCGTTGTGCCCGAGCGCGATGGAGCCCTGCGCGGTGGCACGGAACGTCGGCTGGGCGTTCTCCCACACGGAGGCACCGGTGGTCGAGTAGCGGGCGTGTCCGACCGCGATGTGACCCTGGAGCGAACCGAGCGAGGTCTCGTCGAAGACCTGGGAGACCAGTCCCATGTCCTTGAAGACGAGGATCTGTGAGCCGTTGCTGACCGCGATTCCCGCGGATTCCTGGCCTCGATGCTGGAGGGCGTAGAGCCCGAAGTAGGAGAGTTTTGCGACCTCTTCACCGGGAGCCCAGACACCGAAGACGCCGCATGCGTCCTGGGGGCCCTTCTCGCCCGGAAGCAGATCGTGATTGAGTCGACCGTCACCACGTGGCACGTCTCCGAGTGTAGGCGAGGTCGACCACTGGTCCGAATTGGGTACGACGGCTCACCCGGGGATCACCGATCGGCGAAGGCCCGGACGGTCACGCCGTCCTTGCTGGTCAGCGTGAGGGTCTCGTGGTCGATCCGGTACTCGACCGTCCCGCCGAAGAGCCCCAGCAGGCGCTTCTCGGCGTCCATGAGTGAGCCTTCGCACATCATTCGGGTGGTGGACGGGGCGCCGAGGGTGATACTGCCGTCGCTGACGGTGGCCTTGGCGTTGACGTGGTTGCAGGGGAGCCGGCCGACGACGGTCTTCGCGTCCCGGTCGAAGGTGAGGTGGGCGGGGCCCCGCTGGCCGGGGGCCGTCACGGTCCACCGGGTGCCGTACAGGGACGCCTCCTCGGGCCGGCTCAGCTTGACGGTGTCGCCGTCGGAGGTGGTGAGCGTCAGGCGTTCGCCCTCGTTCTCGGTGGTGAGGGAGCCGTCGGCGAGGGCGCGGCCGAGGGACTTCTCGAAGTCCGCGGGCGTCTTGTCGCAGGCCTTCTCGGTGAACATGGCGTCGCTGACCCGCACGCGCTCGCCCTCGACCACGGCGCGGGCGCCGAAGGTGTTGCAGCCGGTGCTGCCCACCGCCTCGCCGCTCTCCTCGATCCGGACGTGCGCCGAGTCCGGCGCCCGGTGGGTGGTGCCGTCGACGGTGACGCTGTCGATGCTCCAGCGGACGCCGGTGATGGGCTCGCCGGCACCGACGGAGCCGCTGCCACCGTCGGCCTTCTCGCCGCCGCAGGCCGCCACGAGCGGCACGAGCGCGGCGAGCGCCACCACGGTCAGGGTCACGTTGCGCTGCTGCTTCTGCCTGTACATGCCGATTCGACGGCCGTGCGGAGGGTTGGGTTCCCCTCGGCCGCGTCCTGTTCTCAGCCGAGGAGGGGCAGCAGCGCCCCGAGGTCGGCCCGCTCGCCGCTCGCGCGCACCTGCGCCCCGGTCACCGCGTCCTTCCAGGCGAGCCGGCCGGACGCCAGCCGGATCCAGGTCAGCGGGTCGGTCTCGACGACGTTGGGCGGGGTGCCGCGGGTGTGCCGGGGCCCCTCGACGCACTGCACCACGGCGTACGGCGGGATCCGCACCTCGGTCGAGCCGCCGGGCGCCCTGGCGGCGAGCGCGTCGGCCAGCAGCCGGGTCGCGACGGCCAGGGCCTGCCGGTCGTAGGGGATGTCGAGGCCGGGGACGGCCGCGGCGAGGTCGTCGGTGTGGACGACCAGCTCCACGGTGCGCGTGACGACGTAGTCGTCCAGCGGCAGGGCGCCCGCGTGGGTGGCCAGCAGCCGGGTGCCGGGGTGGGCGGCGAGGCCGTCGGTGAAGCGCCGCTCCACGTCGGCGAGGTGGGCGTCGAGGTCGGGGTGGTCCGCCGCGAGGCGCCGGGCGGTGACGGCGACGGTGTCCGCGGCGGTCGCGAACGGCCAGTCGAGCAGGCGGGCGTCCTGGCGCGCGGGTTCGGGCTCGTCGAGCAGCCGGGGCACGGCGGAGAGCGCCGTGCCGATGTGCGCGAGCAGTTCCCGTACGGTCCAGTCGCCGAGCCGGGTCGGCAGGGCGAGCTGTCCGGGGGTGAGGCCGCGGGCGGCCGCCCGTACGTGGGCGAACTGGGCCAGCACGGCGGTGCGGGTCCGGGCGGGGTCGTAGGCGCGGGCGCGTCTCCTGGCGGGCGGCATGGCGGTGAGCCTAGGGCCTGTCGGCCCGGAAGGCGGAGCCCTCGGGGAAGACGAGGTCCGTGCAGTGGCGGCGGGAAGTGACGTCGTCGACGTAGAGGCCCACCAGACCGGGTCCTCGCTGCTGCGTCCGGCGCGGCCCGGGGTCGCATGCAGGGAGACGAACCACTGGCCGGGACGGTCCGGGCGGACGAGGTACTCGTGGTCGTCCGCCTCGGCGAGGTGGAGCGCGCCCGCCCGGCCCTCGCTGAGCACGAGCCCGCACCGCTCGTCCCACAGCCTGACGTCCGTGCGGCTCTCGACGACCTGGTCCGGCAGCTCGGCCCGGCGGGCGAAGCCGCCCTCGCGGTAGAAGGCGCAGGTGCCCTCGGCGCGGGCGGCCGGGACCGGGCCCTCGGGCAGCGCGGGGACGTCCTCGGGCGGGTCGGGGAGCCGGTCGGCGCAGCCCAGGCGGCCGGCGCGGTCCGTCGGCGACGAGGGGCCGGTCCGCGGGCAGCACGACCACGGCGCCCGTGAAGAACCACCGCCCGCCCCGCTCCTCGCCGTCCTTCCGACCTGCCTCGGTGCTGAAGATCTCGCAGTCCTGAGCGGTTCCGGCACCGAGGTCGATCACCCCCTCCTCGGCGTCGCGGTGGGTGATCGTGCCGCCGGCCGGGGAGAACGCCAGCACCCGCACGGCCGGGACGAGGCCGGCGCCGGCCTCGTCGATCTGCCGGCGGGCGTCCCACACCCGCCAGATCTCGTGCCCGCTCCAGCCGACGGCCACCACGGGCGCCAGGCAGAGCAGGACGTTCACGGTTCTGCGCACACCGTCCGGCACCCGCGTCGATCCCCCGTTTCCCGTTCCCCGTGGTACGGCCGCTCCCGCTCCGTGACCGCGCGACGAAGCTGGCAGCCGTGGCCGGCGACGCGACCGGCGGGTCCGGGGCGGCCCGGCGTGCACCGTTCGTCCGTCCCTTCCGGCTCGCCGGGCGACCGGGCCGGCGCCGGGTGCGGCACGCCGAAGCCCCCGTCCGGCGGGCCGGGCGGGGGCTCGGGAGGGACGGGCGGCCGTCAGGCCAGCAGCGCCGGGATCGTGCCCTCGTGGGCCTCGCGCAGCTCGGTCAGGGGGAGCGAGAACTCGCCCTGGACCTCCACCGCGTCCCCGTCCACGACACCGACGCGGGTGGCGGGCAGGCCGCGCGCGCCGCACATGTCGGTGAAACGGAGCTCCTCCGAGCGCGGGACGGCGACGACCGCGCGGCCCGCCGACTCCGAGAACAGGAAGGTGAAGGCGTCGAGCCCGTCCGGTACGACCAGACGCGCGCCCTTCTCCCCGAGCAGCGCCGACTCGACGACCGCCTGGACGAGACCGCCGTCGGACAGGTCGTGCGCGGAGTCGATCATGCCGTCGCGGGAGGCGGAGATCAGGATCTCGCCGAGCAGCCGCTCGCGCTCCAGGTCGACCTTCGGGGGCAGGCCGCCGAGGTGGTCGTGGATCACCTGGGACCAGGCCGAGCCGCCGAACTCCTCACGCGTGTCGCCGAGGAGGTACAGCAGGTGCCCCTCCTCCTGGAAGGCGACCGGCGTGCGGCGGGCCACGTCGTCGATGACGCCGAGCACCGCGACCACCGGCGTCGGGTGGATGGCGGCCTCGCCGGTCTGGTTGTACAGCGAGACGTTGCCGCCGGTCACCGGGGTGCCGAGCTGGAGGCAGCCGTCCGCCAGACCGCGCACGGCCTCCGCGAACTGCCACATGACCGCCGGGTCCTCCGGCGAGCCGAAGTTCAGGCAGTCGGAGACGGCGAGCGGCTTGGCGCCGGTCGTCGCCACGTTGCGGTAGGCCTCCGCGAGGGCCAGCTGGGCGCCCGTGTACGGGTCGAGCTTGGCGTAGCGGCCGTTGCCGTCCGTGGCGATCGCGACGCCGAGGCCGGTCTCCTCGTCGACCCGGATCATGCCGGAGTCCTCGGGCTGGGCGAGGACGGTGTTGCCCTGCACGAAGTGGTCGTACTGCTGGGTGATCCACTTCTTGGACGCCTGGTTCGGGGAGCCGACCAGCTTCAGGACCTGGTCCTTCAGCTCCTCGGACGTCTCCGGCCGGGGCAGCTTGTTCGCGTCGTCGGCCTGGAGGGCGTCCTGCCACTCGGGGCGGGCGTAGGGGCGCTCGTAGACCGGGCCCTCGTGCGCGACCGTGCGCGGGTCGACGTCGACGATCTTGCCGCCGTGCCAGTAGATCTCCAGGCGGTCGCCATCGGTCACCTCACCGATGACGGTGGCGATGACGTCCCACTTCTCGCAGATCTCCAGGAAGCGGTCCACCTTGCCGGGCTCGACGACCGCGCACATGCGTTCCTGCGACTCGCTCATGAGGATCTCCTCGGGCGAGAGCGTGGAGTCGCGCAGCGGTACGTCGTCCAGGGTGACGCGCATGCCGCCGGAGCCGTTGGAGGCCAGCTCGGAGGTGGCGCAGGACAGGCCGGCCGCGCCGAGGTCCTGGATGCCGACGACCAGCTTCTCGGCGAACGCCTCCAGGGTGCACTCGATGAGGAGCTTCTCCTGGAAGGGGTCGCCGACCTGGACGGCCGGGCGCTTGGAGGGCTTGGCGTCGTCGAAGGTCTCGGAGGCCAGGATCGAGGCGCCGCCGATGCCGTCGCCGCCGGTGCGGGCCCCGTACAGGATGACCTTGTTGCCGGCGCCGGACGCCTTGGCGAGGTGGATGTCCTCGTGCCGCATGACGCCGATGGCACCGGCGTTGACCAGTGGGTTGCCCTGGTAGCAGGCGTCGAAGACGACCTCGCCGCCGATGTTGGGCAGGCCCAGGCAGTTGCCGTAGCCGCCGATGCCGGCGACGACGCCCGGCAGGACGCGCTTGGTGTCGGGGTGGTCGGCGGCGCCGAAGCGCAGGGGGTCCACGACGGCGACCGGGCGGGCGCCCATCGCGATGATGTCGCGGACGATGCCGCCGACGCCCGTGGCCGCGCCCTGGTAGGGCTCCACGTAGGAGGGGTGGTTGTGCGACTCGACCTTGAAGGTGACCGCGTAGCCCTGGCCGACGTCGACGACACCGGCGTTCTCACCGATGCCGACGAGCATCGCGTCGGACTCGGGGGCCTTCTCGCCGAACTGGCGCAGGTGGACCTTGCTGCTCTTGTACGAGCAGTGCTCGGACCACATGACGGAGTACATGGCCAGCTCCGCCCCGGTGGGGCGGCGGCCGAGGATCTCCACGACCCGCTCGTACTCGTCCTTCTTCAGGCCCAGCTCGGCCCAGGGCAGCTCGACGTCGGGGGTCTCGGCCGCGTGCTCGACCGTGTCCAGAGGCGTCCGGCTCATGCGTTGACCAGCTTCTTGAGGATCGACGTGAAGAACGGCAGGCCGTCGGTGCGGCCGGTGCCGATCAGCGGCTCGACGGCGTGCTCGGGGTGCGGCATGAGGCCGACGACGTTCCCGGCGGCGTTGGTGATGCCGGCGATGTCGTTGAGCGAGCCGTTCGGGTTGAAGTCGACGTAACGGAAGGCGACCCGTCCCTCGGCCTCCAGCTCGTCCAGCGTGCGCCGGTCGGCGACGTACCGCCCGTCCATGTTCTTCAGCGGGATGTGGATCTCCTGACCGGCGCTGTAGTCGCTGGTCCAGGACGTGTCCGCGTTCTCCACCCGCAGCTTCTGGTCGCGGCAGATGAAGTGCAGGTGGTCGTTGCCGAGCATCCCGCCGGGCAGCAGGTGGGCCTCCGTGAGGATCTGGAAGCCGTTGCAGATGCCGAGCACCGGGAGGCCGGCCTTCGCCTGGTCGATGAGGGTGTCCATCACCGGCGAGAAGCGCGCGATGGCACCGGCCCGCAGATAGTCGCCGTACGAGAAACCGCCGCAGAGCACCACGGCGTCGACCTGCTTGAGGTCCTTGTCCTTGTGCCAGAGGGCGACGGGTTCGGCGCCGGCGACGCGGATCGCGCGCTGCGTGTCCCGGTCGTCGAGACTGCCGGGGAAAGTGACGACGCCAATACGAGCGGTCACTTCGCGGCTCCCGCGACTACGTCATCGGACTCGACCTTGACGGTGAAGTCCTCGATCACGGTGTTGGCGAGGAAGGATTCCGCAAGATCATGGATGCGGGCGAGGGCGGCATCGTCGACCGGCCCGTCCACTTCCAGTTCGAATCGCTTTCCCTGACGTACGTCCGAGATCCCCTCGAAACCCAGCCGCGGCAGTGCGCGCTGCACCGCCTGGCCCTGGGGGTCGAGGATCTCCGGCTTGAGCATGACGTCGACTACGACGCGTGCCACTGGCACTCCCGGTGTGTGGTGCTGAGCAGGTCCCTTCAGACTACCCGTACAAAATTTCTACGCGCGTAGCATTGTAGGAAACTACGTGAGCCCCATCACGATCGGGCATCGGAAGGAGGTGTCTTCGAAAAACTTCGGGAAAGATCCCGGATCGGGCTCGGTGGCCTATTGTGCGGGGACACGCGGGAGGATTTAGTCGAGCTTCCCATTTCAATGCCGGGCACTGTACAAATGAAATGTCATTAGCCGATACTTTGCCCAATTACAGGCGAACAGTCGGCATCATCGCGACGTCCTGGCACGTCACCGCGGAGATGCCGCACGAAGGGACCGATATTCGTGGCGCAGCGTGTCGTGGTCACTCTCTTTGACGACATCGACGGCTCGGAAGCAGCGGAGACGATCGCCTTCGGTGTCGACGGCCGGATGTACGAGATCGACCTGAACGAAGCCAATGCCCGGAAACTGCGCACGGCTCTCGAGCCGTACGTGTCGGCCGGCCGCAAGCGGTCGCGTTCCGGCAAGGCGTACCGGCAGACGGAGGTCGCCCCCGACCCGGCGGCGGTCCGGGCCTGGGCCCAGGCGAACAAGATGGACGTGCCCGCGCGGGGCCGGATCCCGAAGAAGGTGTACGAGGCGTTCACCGCGGCGCAGTGAGCCGGGCGCGGCGCTCGCGCCGCTTTCGCCGGGGAGCGGGTCGCGGCCGCTCCCCGCGCGCGGGCCGACGGCCGCTCAGCCACCCCTCGCGGCAACCGACTTGCGCAGCACCCCGGGTGATCAGCTAAAGTCTGGAGCACGCCGAGGGGCGAGGCCGAAAGGCCCAGCTCACGGAACATGCGGGTGTAGTTCAGTAGTAGAACATCCCCCTTCCAGGGGGAAGGCGCAGTGTGCAATTCCTGTCACCCGCTCTGCATCGCCGTACCGATCAGCGTATTCGATCAGGTAGGCTGGTGCTCGCACCGATCGGTGAAGGCCGGTCGGAGGCAATGCGGACGTAGCTCAGTTGGTAGAGCGCAACCTTGCCAAGGTTGAGGTCGCGAGTTCGAGCCTCGTCGTCCGCTCGGGAATCAGACCCCGGTCCTCCACGGACCGGGGTCTTTTCGTGCGTCCGCGCACGGGTCGCGTGTCCGCGTCCGGGAGCCGGGCGGATGCCCCACCCCCGAGCGCCACCCTCCTGACATTTGTCATGCCGGGTGATGACGCGCCGCACTGCCGCACGGCCCGGGGCGCCGGAATGCTTGAGCCATGCGATCAGACGGACACGAACACGTGATTGAGGTCACCGGTCTGCGGCGTGTGTACGGGGGCGGGTTCGAGGCCGTGCGCGGAATCGACTTCTCCGTGCGCCGCGGTGAGGTCTTCGCGCTGCTCGGCACCAACGGCGCGGGCAAGACGTCGACGGTGGAACTGCTGGAGGGCCTAGCCGCTCCGGCGGGCGGGCGGGTGCGCGTCCTCGGGCACGACCCGTACACCGAGCGGGCCGCCGTGCGCTCCCGCACCGGCGTGATGCTCCAGGAGGGCGGCTTCCCCTCCGAGCTGACCGTCGCCGAGACCGCCCGGATGTGGGCGGGGTGCGTCAGCGGGGCCCGGCCGCCGGCCGAGGTGCTGGCCGTGGTCGGCCTGGAGACGAAGGCCGACGTACGCGTGAAGCAGCTCTCCGGGGGCCAGCGGCGCCGCCTGGACCTGGCGCTCGCGCTGCTCGGCGACCCCGAGGTGCTCTTCCTGGACGAGCCCAGCACCGGACTGGACGCCGAAGGCCGCCGGGACACCTGGGAGTTGGTGAGCGCGCTGCGCGACGGCGGCACCACCGTGCTGCTGACCACGCACTACCTGGAAGAGGCCGAGAACCTGGCCGACCGGATCGCGATCATGCACGAGGGCCGGATCGCCGCCACCGGAACCCCCGCCGAGGTGACCGCCGCCCAGCCCTCCCGGATCTCCTTCGAACTGCCCGAGGGCTACTTCGTGGGTGACCTGCCGCCGCTCGGCGAGCTGGGAGTGAGCGACCACGAGATCGACGGCCGGATCGTCCGGCTGCGCACCCGTGAACTGCAGCGCGCGGCCACCGGGCTGCTCGTGTGGGCCACACAGGCGGGCGTGGAACTGCACCGCCTCGACGTCCGGTCGGCATCCCTGGAGGAGGCGTTCCTGGGGATCGCGCGGGAGGCGTCGGCGAGGACGGCCGAGGGAACGACGACGAAGGAGTACGCGGCATGAACACCACGGCCACGCAGCACCCCCCGGCACGCGCCGCGCACGCGCCGGCCACCACGCCGATGCGGCGCATGGCCGCCCTCGCCCGCGCCGAGATGATCCTCCTCGGACGGAACAAGGGCACCCTCTTCGCCGCCCTGTTCGTGCCGCTGATGCTGCCGTTCAGCGTGCAGCAGGCGTCCAAGGAGATGGACCTCGCGTCGGCCGGGCTGACCACCGGCACCCTCGTGCTGCCCGCCGCGATCGGCTTCTCCCTGCTCTTCGCCGTCTACTCCGCCCTCGTCGGCGTCTTCGTCGTCCGGCGCGAGGAACTCGTCCTCAAGCGGCTGCGTACCGGCGAGCTGCGGGACGTGGAGATCCTGGGCGGGTCCGCGCTGCCGGCCGTCCTCAGCGGGCTCGTCCAGAGCGTGCTGCTCACGGTGGGCTGCTTCGTCCTGCTGGACCTCTCCGCGCCCTCGGCCCCCCACCTCGCCGTCCTCGGACTGCTGCTCGGCCTCGTGATGTGCGCCGCGCTCGCGGCGGTCACCGCGAGCTTCACCCGCACCGGCGAGAGCGCGCAGGTCACCCCGCTGCCGTTCATGTTCGTCGCGCTGTTCGGCTCCGGCCTGTTCGTCCCGCTGGAGCTGCTCCCGGACCGGCTCGCCTCCGTGTGCGAGCTGTTGCCGCTGACGCCCGTCATCACACTGGTGCGCGGCGGCTGGACCGGTGACCTGTCGGCCTACGAGGCCCTGGGCGCCGCGGCCACGGCGGTGGCCTGGACCGTGGTGTCGGTGTTTGCTGTACGGCGGTGGTTCCGCTGGGAGCCACGGCACTGACGTACGGGAGGACCCGGACCGGGGCCAGGACCAGGGAGAGTGGGGCGAACGGGGACATGCGCAGGCCGACGCGCTGGTGGGGCCGGAAGAGCACACCGGCGAAGGTGGAGACGTACACGCGGTGGTCGTTCCACTTCTTCGGGGTCATCGAACTCCTCGTGATCCTCCTGACCGGTGTCGAACGGGGCGGACCGCGGCTCGCCGCCGGGGCGTCCCTGGTGGTCGTGGCGCACGCCTCGGCCTGCATGCTGGTCGCCTCCCGGTCCCTGGACTGGACCCTGGGCCGACGGGCGCAGCCGGTGCGGCTGCTGTGGGGGCTGGCCGCCTTCACCTCGGTGATCGCCCTCGGCGCGATCGGTCTCGCGGAACGCGGTCCGGGGGGTGACGCGGTGGAGACCGTGGCGGGCACGACCTTCAGCGTGGTGCTGTGCTTCGGGGCCGGCGTCACCGCGCTCGGCGTGCGGAGCCGGCTGCGGGTGGCCGCCGTCGTCGGCGGCTTCGCCCTCGGCGCCGGGATCCTGTCCTTCGCGGTGGGCACACCCGGCCTCGCCGCGCTCGCGATGGCCTGCGCCGTGCTGGTGGCCGGCGCGTTCATGGCCTTCACCTCGGTCTTCTCGGTCTGGCTGCTCAACGCCGTCTACGCGCTCGACGAGGCCAAGGAGACCCGCACCCGGCTCGCGGTCGCGGAGGAGCGGCTGCGCTTCGGGCGGGACCTGCACGACGTGATGGGGCGGAACCTGGCCGTGATCGCCCTCAAGAGCGAGCTGGCCGTGCAGCTGTCCCGGCGCGGACGGTCCGAGGCGGTGGAGCAGATGATCGAGGTGCAGCGCATCGCGCAGGAGTCGCAGCGCGAGGTCCGGGACGTCGTCCGGGGGTACCGGGAGGTCGTGCTCGAGGTCGAACTGGCCGGCGCCCGGGGTGTGCTCTCGGCGGCCGGCATCGACGCCCGGGTCACGGGTGAGACGGCGGGCCTGCCCGCCGAGGTGCAGTCGGCGCTCGGCTGGGTGGTGCGGGAGGCGACGACCAACGTGCTGCGGCACGGTGACGCGGAGAAGTGCTCCGTGGCGGTGAGGCTGTCGGAAGGACGTGTGGTGCTGACGGTGGAGAACGACGGGGTGGCCGAGGGGGCCGGGCCGGTTCCCTCCGGCGGGGGGTCCGGGCTCGCGGGGCTGCGGGAGCGGCTGTCCGCCGTGGACGGCACCCTGCGGACCGGGTCGCCCGGCAAGGGCGTGTTCCGGCTCACGGCCGAGGTGCCGCTGCCGCCCGCCGCCGCGACCGTGCGGGAGGCCGTGTCGTGACGACCCCGGTGCGGGTGCTGCTCGCCGACGACGAGCACCTCATCCGCGGGGCGCTGGCCGCCCTGCTGTCCCTGGAGGAGGACCTCACCGTGGTCGCCGAGGCGGCCACCGGTCCGGAGGCGCTGGCGATGGCCCGCGCCCACGCGCCGGACGTGGCCGTCCTGGACCTCCAGATGCCCGGCGCGGACGGTGTGAAGGTCGCCACATCCCTGCGGGCCGAGCTGCCCGGCTGCAAGGTGCTGATCGTGACCAGTCACGGACGGCCCGGCCATCTGAAGCGGGCGCTCGCGGCGGGGGTGCGGGGGTTCGTCCCCAAGACGGTCAGCGCCCAGCGGCTCGCCGAGCTGATCCGCACGGTGCACGCCGGAAACCGGTACGTCGACCCCGAGTTGGCCGCCGACGCGATCTCCGCCGGGGACTCGCCGCTGACCGCGCGCGAGGCCGAGGTGCTGGAGCACGCCGCCGACGGGGCGTCCGTCGCGGAGATCGCCGAGCGCGCCGCGCTGGCCGAGGGGACCGTACGGAACTACCTCTCGTCGGCCGTCGGCAAGCTCGGCGCCGAGAACCGGCACGCGGCGGTGCGGCTCGCCCGGGAGCGCGGTTGGGTATAGTGGCTCTCGCGCCACGGCGAAGCCCACGACTCCGGTCGAGGACCCGCACGGCGCACTGCGAACGTAGCTCAGTTGGTAGAGCGCAACCTTGCCAAGGTTGAGGTCGCGAGTTCGAACCTCGTCGTTCGCTCCGTATGAGGAAGCCCCCGGTTCCGGCCGGGGGCTTCTTCGTGTGCGCGAACCGGTCCCTACGACCAGCCGAGTCCGGTCAGGCGCTCGTAGGCCTCCACGTACTTGGCGCGGGTGGCGTCCACGACCTGCTCGGGCAGCGGCGGCGGGGGCTGCTCGCTCTTCCGGTCCCAGCCGGACTCCGCCGAGGTCAGCCAGTCCCGCACGAACTGCTTGTCGTACGACGGCTGCGCGCGGCCCGGCTGCCACTGGTCGGCTGGCCAGAAGCGGGAGGAGTCGGGGGTGAGGACCTCGTCGGCGAGGACCAGGTCCTCGCCCTCGAAGCCGAACTCGAACTTCGTGTCGGCCAGGACGATGCCGCGCTCGCGGGCGATGTCCCGGGCCCGGGAGTAGACGGCGAGCGTGGCCTGGCGCAGGGCGGCCGCGGTGTCCGCGCCCACCTGGCGGGCGACCTCCTCGTAGGAGACGTTCTCGTCGTGCTCGCCGACCTCGGCCTTGGTGGCCGGCGTGAAGATCGGGGCGGGCAGCTCCGAGCCGTCGACGAGGCCCTCGGGCAGGGCGAGGCCGCAGACGGTGCGGGTCTGCTGGTACTCGGTCAGGCCCGAGCCGGTGAGGTAGCCGCGGGCCACGCACTCCACGGGGACCATCCGCAGGGACTTGCAGACCAGGGCGCGGCCCTGCCAGTCGGCGGGGGCGCCGGGGGGCAGCTCGGTGCTCAGGACGTGGTTCGGGGCGAGATCGGCGAGCTGGTCGAACCACCACAGGGAGAGCTGGGTGAGGACCCGGCCCTTGTCGGGGATTTCGGTCGGCAGCACCCAGTCGTAGGCGGAGATGCGGTCGCTGGCGACCATCACGAGGTCGCCCGCCTCGTTCCGGTACAGCTCGCGCACCTTGCCGGTGTGCAGATGCACCAGACCCGGAACCTGGAGCGGCTCGGGCTTTTCGACGAATCCGGACACGGTTCCTCCCCGTGGTTCTGTCCAATGCCTCCGATTGTCCCGTACGGAGGGGTCGCCGGGGACAGCGGGGCGGTCGCGTCCGCCGTCAGTCGCGTTTGCAGATGCGGTCCAGGAGGTTGGCCGTGGCGCGCTGGACACGCGGGTCGACGTGGCCCGGACGGTCCAGGGCCGGGGACCAGGCGAACGTCCCGGACGCGAAGACCCAGGCTCCGGACGGCGCCCGGTACAGCGACGTCTCCTGGTGGCGCCGGGCGCCGTCCACGTCGGTGTACGGGGAGTGGGCGAGCAGGACCCGCTCCTCGTGCTCGGGGAGCGGGGTGCGCGGGAAGTAGCGGTCGGCCTCGCCCGCGACCAGGTCCTCGATCTCGTCGCCCTCGTGGGCGCCGGTGGCGTCCCAGAGCCAGTGTCCGGCGTTGCGGACGATCATCGGGTGCGGGTCGGGTACGCGTCCGGCGTACTGGATGCCGAGCAGTTGCTGTTCGGCGCGGTCGACCTCCCGCCACAGCACCGGCCGGCCGGGCCCCCGGCGTTTGCGGCAGGTCAGGAGGCGGTCGGGGGCTCCGGACGGGGAGGGGGCCAGCTCGACCTGCCAGTACATGGTGTTGGCGGAGAGGAAGACCAGCGACGTGCCGTGCTCGCGGGCGGCTTCCGTGGTGCGGCGCATGGCGGCGGACCAGTACTCGTCGTGGCCCGGGAAGACCAGGCCGCGGTAGCGGGTCGGGTCGATGCGGCCGGAGTGCAGGTCGCGGGCGTCGGCGTAGGCGAGGTCGTAGCCGTAGCGCTCGGCGAAGCGGATGAAGTCGTAGGCGTGGCCCACGTGCAGGGGCAGGCCCGCGCCCGCGTAGGGCCGGTCGAAGGAGACGGTCGTCGCGGCGTCGGACTCGCCGAGCAGCCGGCCCTCCTCGTCCCAGGCGTGGTAGAGGCTGGCGCCGGTGCGGCCGTCCTCCGGGTAGAGGTTGTACGCCTGCCAGGTGATGTCCGGCAGCAGGAGCAGCAGGTCGGCGGGGTGGCCGTCGCGGACCGTGAACGGCACGTGGGAGCGGTAGCCGTCGGCCGTGGTGAGCACGGCGACGTACGCGCCGATGTTCCAGTACGACGGGATCTGCAGCCGCCAGGACAGCCACCAGTGGTGGCAGGAGACCGTGCGGTCGGCGGTCAGCGGCGGGGGCTGGACGATGCCGGACAGGCGGGGACTGGTGGTGATCTTGGCGGCGCCGTCACCGCCGTAGTGGCCGATCCGGTAGACGTCGACGCTGAACTCCTGCGGCGGATCGACGGTGATGTGGAAGTCGATGGCCTCGCCGGGGGCGGCGGCTCCGGTCGCGGTGAAGCCCTTGATCTGGCGGCGGACGTCGTCGGCCGCGCGCGGGCCGCCGCCGTCGGCGCGCGGTCGGGCCCGCGGGCCGGGCCTGCCGTCCGGGTCCGGTACGGCGTCCGGGTCCGCGTACCAGGGGACGACCTGGCCGGTGTCGCCGAAGTAGGTCTCGCCGCCGCGCAGCCAGGGGACGGGACCCTGCCCGAAGGGGTCCGTCACGGCGTGCGCGAGTGCTCCCGACTCCCAGCGGCGGATCTGCTCGGGCCCCATGGGACAGTCCCCTCCCTCGTGCCCCCGTGGTCATGCGTATGACGAACGCCTTTGCCATGTGCGCGATTCGGTCTCCAGCACATCACATTTCGCGCGCGTGCTGTCACTGTTCGTTGCGAAGTGGCCGAAAGTGGAATCGGGGTGTCCGCTTCGACGGTGGGCGGGGGTCGCACGGCGTGCCGAGCCGGGGTCAGACCAGACGCACCGGCTTCTCCGGGCGGATGCCGCGCTCGGTCATCCAGGTGCGCAGGGGGCCCGGGTCGCCCGTCTCGACGAGGCTCCTGACGCAGGGGGCCACTTCGGCGGCTCGGGCGCCGTCGATCAGCAGGGAGGGTCCGTCGAGCCAGTCGAGGCCTGGGGCCGCGCCGGCGGTGTCCATGGCCGCGCAGCACACCATCGCCGTGACGTGGGCGGTGAGGATCTCGCGGGCGGTGCGCGGGGGTTGCAGGGGGAGGAGGGGGAGCGCGCGGTCGTCCCAGAGGGCGGCCGCGTCGGGGCCGGGGGGCGCCGCGGCTGCTCCGGGGGCGGTGGCTGCGGGCCCTGCTCCGGCCGGCCGGGCTTCCGCCTCCTCGCGGGCCAGCTGGGCACTGAGCCCGGCCGCCAGGGCGGCGCCGCGGGCGGTGGTGCCGGCGAGGTCGTCATCGTCGTCGGGGGTGGGGGGCGCCGGGTGGTCCGGGTGGTGCGGATGGTCCCGGAGGTCCGGGTGGTGGTCCGGGCTGTCCGGGTGGTGGTCCGGACTGTCCGGGTGGCCGCCGGGGCCGGGAGTGCGGAGGTCGGGGTGGTCCGGGTGGCCGCCGAGGCCGGGAGTGCGGAGGTCGGGGTGGTCCGGGTGGCCGCCGAGGCCGGGAGTGCGGAGGTCGGGGTGGTCCGGGTGCGTGTCCCGCTCGGCGTGCGCCGGGTACGGGCCGTCCGTCCCGTCGCGGGGGCCGGGTCCGGCCTGCGGGGAGTCGGGGGGCGGGGCCGGGGCGGTCGTGAGGTGGTCCAGGACGCGGGCCAGGGTCGGGCCCTCGGCGCCCGGTGCGGCGTCCTCGGTGGCGCGGCGGACGCCCAGGGTGTCCAGCACACGGTGGAGGCGGGCCGCGTCGGTGCGCCAGGTGCGGTCGACGACCTCCTCGGGATACTCGTCCCACCCGACCGGCGACCAGTCGGCGCCGGTCTCGGAGGGCCCTCCGTGGAAGAGGCGCGCGGCGAGGAGGGAGACCGCCTCGTCCATCACCCCGGGCTCCTCCAGCAGGTCGCAGGCGGGACGCTCGCCCAGACGGGAGGCGAAGCCCTCGGCCAGACGGTCACGGCGGGACAGCTCCGTGAGGGCGGCGACGACGCCCACGTCCAGCCGGGAGGGCCAGCGGCCCATCCGCCAGGCGGGCAGCGCCACCCGGGTCAGCAGCCGGTCCCAGCCCGCGTAGGCGAGCCCGACCTGGTCCTGCGCGACGATCCGCAGGCCGTAGTCGACGGCCTGCGCGCGCTCGGCGGCCGCCGCGGCGACTCCGCGCTCCATCTCCGCCGCGTGCACGCGACAGCTGCGCAGCAGGAGCCGGCACACCCGGCCGAGCCCCGCGCACACCGCGCGGGAGAACGGCTCGCGCCGGTCCGCCGAGGCCACCGCGACCGCGGCGTCCAGGCCCCGTATGAAGCGGCGGGCCGCGGCTATGTCGGGGTGCGCGGACGGTCCCGTGCCCGCGACGACCGGGGCGAGGACGGCGCGCAGCTCGCCGACGCGCATCCACCAGAGGAAGGGCGAGCCGATGACCAGCACGGGGGCGGCGACGGCCCGGCGGGAGGCGGACGCGTCGACCCCGGCGACGTCGTCGTGCTTCTCGGCGGGGGGCGGGCCGTGGGCCGGGTGGGTGCGGTCCTCCAGCCAGCTGTCGCAGTCCGGTGTGAGCGCTATCGCCGAGGGGGCCGGCACGTCCAGCCGGTCGGCCAGGTCACGCACCATCCGGTAGAGGTCCGGGGCCGACTCCTCGGCGATCGTGACCGTGGGGGTCGCGGCGGGCCGGGAACGGGCCACCACCAGCGCGACACCGGCGGCGGCCGGCAGGACGAGAAGCGTGAGCGCGAGGGCGGCCCAACGGACGACCGCCCAGCCACCGCCCGTGAGGTGCCCGGTGGAGTCGCCCACGAACAGGATCACGGCGGCGGCGGCCGGCAACAGGGCGACGGCCAGCGCACGGCTGCGGACGCGCAGCACGGCAAGAGCCCGGGAACGCGCGGCCTGCGCGCCCATCTCCACACCACCGGTGACGGTCACGGCCGGACCTCACCCCCTCCTCGCTGTCCTGTCTGTTCCGGGCTGTCCTGCTGTTCTTCCGTGCTTGCTCGCTCCCCCCACTGTGGCACCCGCCACTGACATCGCAATGCCGGTGGGCCAAGTGCCGGAACGCTTGCGCGGCACCATAGTTGGGGCCTTCGCGCCCGTCAGCCGTATGGACCATTGGTCACTCGATGGAATGGCTTTGGGGAAAGGTGGATGACGGACAGCAACGATCAGGCCCCGGTTCCTGAGACGGAACCGGGGCCTGTCGGGTTCTGCGCGGAGGGCGTCCTCCGGGGCTGGGCTAGGCCCCCGCCGCGGCTTCCGCGGCCGCCTTCGCCGCGATGTCCGTACGGTGCTGGGAGCCGTCGAGGCCGATGCGGGCGACGGCCCGGTAGGCCCGGTCGCGGGCTTCGGCGAGGTCCGTGCCGGTGGCCGTGACGGAGAGCACGCGGCCGCCCGCGCTGACCACGGCGCCGCCCTCGCCGCGGGTGCCGGCGTGCAGGACGTAGGCGTGCGGGGCGTCCTCCGCGGCCACCTCGTCGAGGCCGGTGATCGGGTCGCCGGTGCGCGGGGTGCCCGGGTAGTTGTGCGAGGCGACGACCACGGTGACGGCCGCGTCGTCGCTCCAGCGCAGGGGCTCCAGGTCGGCGAGGTTGCCGGTGGCGGCGGCCATCAGCAGGCCCGCGAGCGGGGTCTTCAGACGGGCCAGTACGACCTGCGTCTCGGGGTCGCCGAAACGGGCGTTGAACTCGATGACGCGGACGCCGCGCGAGGTGATCGCGAGGCCCGCGTAGAGGAGCCCGGAGAACGGGGTGCCCCGGCGGCGCATCTCGTCGACGGTCGGCTGGAGGACGCTCTCCACGACCTCGTCGACCAGCTTGGGGTCGGCCCAGGGCAGCGGCGAGTACGCGCCCATGCCGCCGGTGTTCGGGCCCTCGTCGCCGTCGAGCGCGCGCTTGAAGTCCTGGGCGGGCACGAGCGGGCGGACGTTCTCGCCGTCGGTGATGGCGAAGAGGGAGACCTCCGGGCCGTCCAGGTACTCCTCGATGACGACGCGGTCGCAGGCCGCCGCGTGCACGCGGGCCGCCTCGATGTCGTCGGTGACGACGACGCCCTTGCCGGCGGCCAGCCCGTCGTCCTTGACGACGTACGGGGCGCCGAAGGCGTCGAGGGCGGCGTCGACCTCGGCCGCGTTCGTGCAGACGTAGGAGCGGGCCGTGGGGACACCGGCGCCGGCCATGACGTCCTTGGCGAAGGCCTTGGAGCCCTCCAGTCGGGCGGCCTCGCCGGACGGACCGAAGACCGGGATGCCGGCCGCGCGCACGGCGTCGGCGACCCCGGCGACGAGGGGCGCCTCCGGACCGACCACGACCAGCTCGGCACCGAGCCGGGTGGCCAGCGCCGTCACGGCCGCGCCGTCGAGGGCGTCGACCTGGTGCAGTTCGGCGACCTCGGCGATACCGGCGTTGCCGGGGGCGCAGTGCAGCGCGGTGACGTCGGGGTCGAGGGACAGGGAACGGCACAGGGCGTGTTCGCGGGCGCCGCCGCCGATGACAAGGACCTTCACGGGGTCAGCCTAATGGGAACGGGGCGGGCCGGTTTGTGCGGCCTTCCGAAGGGAGGGGACAGGAGAGCTTGTGGCTTCCTCCAGCGCACCTCCGCGGCCGGGTCGGCCTGCCCTGCGCGGACCGGCCACCCGGTCACCCCGCTACTCGTGCGCGATCTCCTCGACGACGGTCGCGCCCAGCTCGCGTACCAGCAGTTCCTTGCCGGAGAGGGCGGACTCGTCGAGGTCCGGGTCGTCGTCCTCGGGGATGTCGTCCTCGGGGGAGACCGGACGCCGCTCGGGGGCCGGGGGCCGGGGTGCGGGAGCCGGGGCCGGGCCGGGGGCCGGTGCGGCGGGCGCGGACGACGGCGCGGGTGCCGACGGCTGCTCCGCGGGCGCGGGTGCCGGACGCTGCGCGGGCGCGCCACCGCCACCGCCGCTCCCGAAGCCGCCGCCGGATCCGAAGCCGCCGCCGGATCCGCCGTAGCCACCGGAGGGGCCGGCCGGGGGCGGGGGCGCCGAGCCGCCGGAGGGGTCGACGACCGCCTCGATCTTCCACTGCACGTTGAACTGCTCGGACAGGGCCTGGCGCAGCACGTCCTCGCTGCCGCTGCTCAGGAAGTTGTCGCGAGCGCCGGCGTTGACGAAGCCGATCTGGAGGGACGTGCCGTCGAAGCCGGTCACCTGGGCGTTCTGGCTGAGCAGGATCCAGGTGAACCGGCGCCGGTTCTTGACCGCCTCCAGGATGTTGGGCCAGATCGTGCGCGGGTCGACTCCGGAACCCGGCGGCGGGGAGGCGAGGGGCGCGGCGGCGGCCGGGGCGGGTGCCGGGGGTGCGGACGGGGCGGGGGCCGGGGGTGCGGCGGGAGGGGGGTCGGCCGGTGTCCCGGGCCGACCACCGCCGGTGGGCGTCGCCGTGGGCCATCCACCCGGGCGACGCCCGCCCCCCGCGGGAGCCGCGGTCGGCCAGGCACCGGGCGCGGCGGCCTGGGCAGGAGCAGGAGCCGGGTCCGGGGCCGGGGCCGGGGCCGGGCGGGGGGCAGCGGCGGCGGGGGGAGGCGTCGGGGCGGTGGGCTGCTGTCCGCCTCCGCCGGCACCGCCACCTTCGTACGAACCAGAACCAGAACCAGAACCGGAACCGGAACCGCCACCAGCACCAGCACCAGCACCAGCACCAGCACCAGCACCAGCACCAGCACCAGCGTCGGGTCCCGAAGGCGGTTCGCCCTGTCCCGGTGCTCCCGGCGCGCCTCCGCCGGGGCCGGGGGCCCGGACCGCCGCCCGGGCGGCGGCGGGCCCGCCGCCGGGCGCGACCGGAGCCGCGGCGGCCGGGGCGTGCCCGGCCTGGGCGTTCCCCATCGCGCCGTGGGCCTCGGGCCCGGGCGCGTACCCCATGGCGGGCGCCCCCGCGCCCGCGGAGAACTGCACACCGCGCTCGATCCGATCGAGGCGGGCCATCACCGAACGCTCGTCGCCGTACGCGGCGGGCAGCAGCACGCGCGCGCAGATCAGCTCCAGCTGGAGGCGGGGCGAGTGGGCGCCGCGCATCTCGGTGAGCCCCTCGTTCACGATGTCGGCGGCTCGGCTCAGCTCGGCGGCGCCGAAGGACCGCGCCTGGGCCTGCATCCGCTCGACGACGTCGGCCGGAGCGTCGATCAGCCCCTTCTCCCCCGCGTCGGGCACGGCGGCGAGGATCACCAGGTCGCGGAGGCGCTCCAGCAGGTCGGTGACGAAGCGCCGCGGGTCGTTGCCGCCCTCGATGACCCGGTCCACGACCCCGAAGGCGGCCGAGCCGTCCCCTGTGACGAACGCCTCGACGACCGAGTCGAGCAGCGAGCCGTCCGTGTAGCCGAGCAGGGCGGTCGTCATGTCGTACGTCACACCGTCGGCACCGGCGCCCGCGAGGAGCTGGTCCATGACGGACATGGAGTCACGGACGGAACCCCCGCCGGCCCGGACGACGAGCGGCAGCACGCCGTCGTCGACGGGGATCTGCTCCTTGCCGCACACCTCGGCGAGGTACTCGCGCAGGGTGCCCGGCGGCACGAGCCGGAAGGGGTAGTGGTGGGTACGCGAGCGGATGGTCCCGATGACCTTCTCGGGCTCGGTGGTCGCGAAGATGAACTTGAGGTGCTCCGGGGGCTCCTCGACGACCTTCAGCAGCGCGTTGAAGCCCTGCGGCGAGACCATGTGGGCCTCGTCGATGATGTAGATCTTGTAGCGGCTGGAGGCGGGCCCGAAGAAGGCCTTCTCGCGCAGGTCACGGGCGTCGTCCACGCCTCCGTGCGAGGCGGCGTCGATCTCGATGACGTCGATGGACCCCGGGCCGTTGCGCGCGAGGTCGCGGCAGGACTGGCACGCGCCGCAGGGCGTCGGGGTGGGGCCCTGCTCGCAGTTCAGACAGCGCGCCAGGATGCGGGCGCTGGTCGTCTTGCCGCAGCCGCGCGGACCGCTGAACAGGTACGCGTGATTGACCCGGTTGTTCCGCAGCGCCTGCTGCAGCGGGTCAGTGACATGCCCCTGACCGATGACCTCGGCGAAGGACTCCGGGCGGTAACGGCGGTAGAGCGCGAGAGACGACACGCATACGAGGTTATAGGCGCCCACTGACAACCGGAGCGCCCTGTGAACCCGGCCACCCCTGACGCAAGGCGCCCCCCACGCACCCGCCAGAGCCGACCTACCCTTGCTGCCTTCCGGCCCTGGGGGAGTTCAGTCAGATAGCGCCGCGTGAGGGGCTGGGGCACACGTTACCCGATGCGGGGGGCCCAGAACGAGTTCGCAAGCACTCTCCGGCGTCATGTAATGTTTGCCGCGGAGGATTCGCCTAGAGGCCTAGGGCGCACGCTTGGAAAGCGTGTTGGGGGCAACCCCTCACGAGTTCGAATCTCGTATCCTCCGCCAGTGCCTCACCGGGCACGATGTCGAAGGGCCCGCTGCTTGCAGCGGGCCCTTCGACGTGTCTCGGTCGCACGGCGATGCCGTACCGCTAGCGCTCGACGCGTATCCGTCTCGACTCGGTCACCTGATCGATCTCCGAGACCCGGATCGTCGTCCTCATCGTCCAGGTGCCGGGGAGGGGGAGGGTGAGGCGGTTGGCGCTCCAGTAGCCGCCCCGGTCGACGAGCTCCGCGTGGAGCGGGCCGACCCCGCGGTCGGGCAGGGTGAAGGACAGGCGCAGTTCGGGTACGGCGGCCAGGCTGCCGTCGGGGCCGAAGACGACGGCCTGCACCGCGTTGTCGCCGGTGCGGCCGGGGTCCAGGGTGATCTGGACGGTGCCCCGGCCGGAGGGGCCGATGTCGAAGGGGATCGTGGTGACGGACGCGGGCAGCACGCCGCCCGCCGGTGCGGACCGCGCTGCCTCGTCCGCCGCCCGGCCCGGTGGGGTGGCGGTGAGCACGGTGGTGACCACCAGGACGACGCCCGCTACGACGGCCTCCGTCAGAACGGACCTGCGCAGCCCCCGGTGGTGGGCGGTGTCCCGGGCGGGGAGCGGATCGGAGTCGGGCAGCCCGTCCGCCGGCAGGATCGCCTCCGACGGCTCCGACGCCTCCGGCACCCGCGGCGGCGGTCCGCCCGCCGGAACCGGAACCCGTACCCGTAGCCGCGCGGACACGGCCCGCTCGGGAAGGCGCTCCCCCGCCCTCGCCTCCGTGCGCGGGGCCGACAGGGCGGCGGTCCACCGCCGGGAGACAGCGGCCGCGGTGAGCAGTACGGCCACCAGGGTCAGTTTGGCGAGCAGCAACCTGCCGTACGGCGTCCCGGTGAGCGCCGTCCAGGAACCGAGACCGCGCCAGGACTGGTAGACGCCGGTGACGACCAGGACGGTCACGGACGTGAGGGCGACCCGGGAGAAGCGGGCGACCGTGGCGCCGTCCGGGCTGCCGCGCAGGGTCATGAGCAGGGAGACCAGACCGCCGAGCCACACCGCGGTCGCCAGCAGGTGCAGCACGGACGACGTCATCGCCAGCGGCACCTGGATCCCGGCGGACGCGTGCTCCGCGCCGGCCCAGGTCAGCGCGAGGCCGACGGCGGTCACGGCGCCGAGCGCGGCGGGCAGCGGGGCGCGTTCGGATTGGCCCTCCGTCCGGGACGCGCGCAGCAGGAGCAGCGCGATCGGCACCAGCAGCGCCAGCCTGACCAGCAGCAGGGCGCCGGGCCGGGAGGTGAGGGTGGCGCCGAGGGCACCGGCGTCGAGGGCGGCCGAGGGGCCCCGTCCCGCCTCGTACGGCGCCCGCAGCACCAGCAGGGTGACGGTGGCACCCAGCAGCGTCCACCAGCCCGCCAGCAGCGGCCGGCGCAGCGGGGCGCGGTCCGGTGGGCGGCACAGGGCGACGAAGGCGGCGGTGCCGATGAGCAGGGTGGCGGCCAGGTAGGAGAGGAAGCGGGCGATCTGGTGGAGGGCGGCGGTCAGCGGGTCCTCGGCGGGGCCGGCGTCCAGCGGCGCCGTCGTCGCGGAGGGCTTGCCGACCGAGAAGGTGAACGCGCCGGAGACGGGATGGCTGTCCGCAGACACCACGCGCCAGGCCACGGTGTACGTGCCCTCGCCCAGTTGCCCCGAGAGCGAGACGCGGGCCGTGTCGGCACGGCCGTCCGCCCGTTCCGCCCGCGCCGTGCGCACCCGGTGGCCGCCGGGATCGAGGACGCGGAAGGAGTCGTCGCGCAGGCCGACGGACTCGGTGAAGGTCAGGGTGACGTGGCGCGGGGCCCGTGGGAGGGCGGTGCCGTCCCCGGGGTCGGTGGAGCGCAGGGCGGCGTGGGCGGACGCCGGTCCCGCGCCGGCGAGGACGAGCAGCACCAGCACGGCGCCCAGCAGCGCCGCCACCCCCGCACGCCGCCGGACCGGTCGCCGCCGGGTCCCGGCTCCTGCACCGCCACCACACCTCACGCCGCGTCTCCGTCGTCGGGGCCTACTGCCTCGGCGATGTGTACGGACGCGGCGGTCGCCGTGCTCACCGCCGGGCGCGACGGTTTCCCCCGCCGCGGCCCGCGTGCGGTCACGGTCCGCCGGGCGGGTCAGGGGCGGGACAGGTCCGCGATGCGCGCGGCCTCGGCCGGGTAGCGGGCCGTGAGGGCGGACGCGTCGCCGTGTTCGTAGTCGCCGAAGGTGAAGCCGGGTGCCATCGTGCAGCCGAAGAGCGACCACGCGCCGCCCGCCGCGACCCGGCCGCCCATCCAGGTCCCGGCGGGGACGGTGAACTGCACGTGCTGTCCGCCGAGGACGTCCGCTCCGAGCACGGCCGTACGCGCGCCACCGCCCGGGTCGAGGAGCAGCAGCTCCAGCGGATCGCCGAGGTAGAAGTGCCAGACCTCGTCGGTGGGCAGGCGGTGCAGGGCGGAGAAGTCGTCCGGGCGGGCGGTCAGCAGGGCGACGATGGCCGAGCCCGTGGGGCGCCCGTCCGGGCGTTCGGGCCCGGCCCAGGTCTGCCGGTACAGGCCGCCCTCCCGGGGGAGGGGCTCCAGCCCGTAGTGCGCGATCAGGTCCTCGGCGGTCGGCGGGGGCGGCGTCACGCGGGGAAGGCTACCTCCCGGCGGAGGAAGGCGAGTTGCGCCTTCTTCTCCGGCAGGTGGACCTCCGGCAGGTCGATCTCGGGCAGGACGACCGCCGGCCCCGCGGTGAAGCCCTGCTTGAGGAAGCGGGCGATCGCCTTGTCGTTGGCCACGTCCGGGTCGACCACGATCCGCTGCCGGTCCAGGCCCAGCAGGACGTACGCCATGAGGGACGCCGCCAGCGCGGCGGTCCAGCCGGGCCGGGCGCCCTCGGCCCCGGCGGGGGCGAGCAGCAGGTGGACACCGATGTCGCCGGGCTCGACGTCGTAGCACTCGCTCACCCGGTCGGCCTCGGGGTCGTAGGTCTGGAACAGCGCGACGGGTTCGCCGTCCTTGACCACCAGGAAGGCGTGGTGCGTGTCGAGCGTGTCCATGTGGGCGTAGACGTCCGCGACCTGGTCGCGCGTCAGGCCGTTCATGCCCCAGAAGGCGGCTCGCTCCTCGCTCACCCAGTGGTGCAGCACGGCGGCGTCCGCGGCGGCGTCCAGGGGGAGGACACGGACGGCGCCGAAGCCGTCGAGGTGCTGCTCGTGGACGGCGGTGCGGGAGGCGTACGGATCAGACATCGGTCTCCTTCGTGAGCCGGTCGAAGTCGGTGACCACCGGGGCGAGCGCGCCGGCGAGCCACAGGGGCTGCTGGTCGCGGTGGTGGGGTGAGCCGGGGACGCCGCAGGCGCCGTGGGGCACCACCCAGCGGCTGTCCTGCCGGTCGGCCAGGTCCCAGACGTAGCGGGCGGCGGGGCCGCGCGCGGCCCGATCGGTGAGGCCGGGCACGGCGGAGGTGCACAGCACGCAGTCGTGGTCCCCGGACAGGCCGGGTTCCTCCCCGGGCGAGCCGGTCGGCAGCGCCCGCCAGGGGGCGAGGCGGTGGGTGTCGCCCCAGGTGCCGGCGGGCGGCCGCGCGGCCACCTCCTCCAGCGCGGTGCGGACCTCGGCGGCGCGGTCGATGCCGTACAGGTCCTCGGCGCGCAGCAGGTGTTCGAGGGCGTACCCGACGCGCGGCAGCAACGCCAGCCACGGCTGGAGCACCTCGGGGTGGGCGGGCGGCACGGCGGCCCCTGCGAGGGACGGGTGCGCGGCCAGCCGGCGTACGACCGCTCCGCGCAGGGCCGCGAAGAGCGCGGCGTCGGCGCTGCCGGCGTCCATGTGCCGGTCCCAGGCGAGGAGGCGGTCGCGCAGGGCGCCGGCCTCGGGACTCAGCTCCTCCAGGGCGGCGAGGCGGTCGAGGAGGGGGCCGGCCGAGCCGAGGTGGGTGTCGGTGTGGAGGGCGGGCATGTCGGCCGCCGACCAGCGCTCCTTCCCCGCGAGCAGGGCGGCGATGCGGTCGGCGCGGTGCGGTGGGGCGAACTCGACGCCGAGCGGGCCGGCCGGGCCGCGCTGGTTGGCCATGACCGCGACGCCGTCGGTGAGTCCGGCGCGGGGCGGGGTGTGCCAGCCCTCCCAGTCGTGGCCCGGCGCCCAGGCGGGCACGGGGCGCAGGCGGTTGGCCTCGGACCGGACCGGCACGCGCCCCGCGACCCGGTGCAGCAGTCCGCCCTCGGTGTCGGCGGCCTGCACGACGTTGACCGGTTCCGTCCACGCGTCCAGGGCGCGGTCCACGTCGGCGACCCGGCGGGCGCGCAGCAGCGGCAGCAGCGCGCCGAAGCCGAGGTCGCCGGTGACGCGGGGCGGGTAGCGCAGGCTGAGGGCGGCCGGGGTGCCGTCGTCGAGGCCCTCGGGGCCGCCGGCGATCACCGGGCCCCGGTCCGTCTCGACGACCTCGACCTCGACGGTCCCCTCCCCCGCGACGGCGATGGTCTCGGTGTGCCGGGCGGCGCGGTGCCAGGTGCCGTCGGGGCCGAGCGCCTCGACGCCGGCGCCGGTGCGGCGCAGCCGCTCGTGGTACAGGTCCTGGTAGTCGGCCATGGCGTTGGTGATGGCCCAGGCGACCGTGCCGGTGTGGCCGAAGTGGGCGATGCCGGGGACGCCGGGCACGGCGAGGCCGACGACGTCGAACTCCGGGCAGGACAGGTGGATCTGCTGGTAGACGCCGGGGTCCTCGATCCAGCGGTGCGGGTCGCCGGCGATGACCGCGTGCCCGGTGACGGTCCGCTCGCCGCTCACCAGCCAGCCGTTGCTGCCGGCGGTGCCGGGGCCGTCGGTGGCGAAGAGCGCGACGGCCTCCGGACCGAGGTGCGCGGTGATGTGCTCGCGCCAGAGCTTGGCGGGGAAGCCGGCGAAGAGGATGTGTGTGGCGAGCCAGACGCCGAGCGGCGTCCAGGGCTCCCAGCGGCCGGGGGCGAGGCCGGTGCGCGCGAACTCGGGGGAGGGTTCCTTTTCGGCCAGCCCTTCGTTGACGCCGTCCACGTACGCCCGTACCCAGGCGGCCGTCTCCGGATCGTGCTCCGCCAGGGCGGCGGAGCAGCGGCGGGCGGTGTCGGCGAGCCGGGCCCGCCGGGCGAACCGGTCCCAGGACAGGGCCTCGGCCCCGAGGAAGGACGCGGAGGTGCCCTGGGCGCGGTGCCGCTCGACCTCCAGTTGCCAGGCCCGGTCGCGGGCCGTCACCCGGCCCTGGGTGCGGGCCAGTTCGTTCGCGCTGTCCGCGCGCAGGTGCGGGATTCCCCAGGCGTCGCGGTAGGTCTCGGCGCTCACCCCTGTGCCTCTACTTTCCTTTAGGTTAGGCTCACCTAAGTCTTCAGTCGTGGCCGAATAGTACGTGAAGGGTGAAGAAACGATGAGGCAGGGGCGGGGTTGGGAGGGCGCGGTCCTCAAGCTGATGCGGGGCAAGGACTTCGCATTCACGGTGACGGAAGCGGAGGACGTGACTCCGGACTTCCGGCGGCTGCGCCTGGCCGACGGCGGCATGCTGGCGGCGACCGGCGTCCACCCCACGATGTGGGTGCGGCTGTGGTTCGACGACGCGGGCAAGCCGCACCAGCGGGCCTACACGCTGGTCGACCCCGACCCGGCGACCGGCACCTTCGGCATGGAGTTCGCGCTGCACGAGGGGTGCGCCAGCGACTGGGCCCGGGCGGCCAAGCCGGGCGACACCATCGAGGCGACGGTCCAGGGCACCGGCTTCGAGGTGCCGCAGCCGCTGCCCTCACGCCTCTTCGCGGTCGCGGACCCGGCGTCGCTGCCCGCCCTCAACTCGCTCCTCGACGCGCTGGGGCCGGTCCCCGCGACGATCTGGTTCGAGGGCGGCGGCGCGGACGACGGCCTGCCCTTCCGCACCGACCCCGCCCGGCACGAGGTCCGCACCGTCCCGCGCCGCGACGCGGGCGCCCACCTGGTCGCCCGGGTGAAGGAGGACCTGCCGGAGCTGCTGCGGGCCACCCCCGAGCCGTACGTATGGATCGCCTGCGACACGGCGACGACACGGGCGCTGGGCGCGTACGCCCGCAAGGAGCTGGGCGTGCCCAAGCAGCGGGTGAACGCGCTGGGGTACTGGCGCGCGACCTGAACCCGCGGGCGCGGGCGCCCGGGGATCGCGCGGGGCGCACGCCGGCCCCCGGGCGCACGCTCACTCCGGGGACCGGCGCGGCAACGCACGGCGGCCCCGGAGGGCCACGCTCACCCCGGGGACCGGCGCGCGCCCCCGACCCGCACGCGCGATCATCGGGGCATGGACGTCACACTTCACCTCGCCCAGGACCCGGAGGCCGACGAGCTGCTCGGCCGCAGTCCGCTCGCCGCGCTGGTCGGCATGCTGCTCGACCAGCAAGTCCCCATGGAGTGGGCGTTCAAGGGCCCGTCGACCATCGCCCGGCGGATGGGGGCGGAGGATCTGGACGCGCACGACATCGCGGCCCACGACCCGGAGGGCTTCGCCGCGCTCCTCTCCGAGAAGCCGGCCGTGCACCGCTACCCGGGGTCCATGGCGGGCCGGGTCCAGCAGCTGTGCCGGTACCTCGTCGACACCTACGACGGTGACGCCGAGGCGGTCTGGCGGGGCGTCGACAACGGCAGGGAGCTGCTGAAGCGGCTCCAGGACCTGCCGGGCTTCGGCAGGCAGAAGGCCCAGATCTTCCTCGCCCTGCTCGGCAAACAGCTGGGCGTCCGTCCCGAGGGCTGGCGGGAGGCGGCGGGGGCCTACGGCGACTCCGGCTCCTTCCGGTCGGTCGCCGACATCACCGGGCCGGAGTCCCTGACCAAGGTGCGCGCCCACAAACAGGAGATGAAGGCGGCGGCCAAGGCCGCGAAGGCCGCCGACGCGTAGCCGGGTCGCCGACGAGCAGCCGGCCCGCCCGGGGCACCCCGGGCGGTCACGGCGCCCACGGCTCGGTCCCCGGCGCCCGCCGCGCCCGCGCCGTCAGTCCGCTGGACCGTCTCGAGTGGCAGGGCCCGTGGGGGCGCTCCCAGCATGGAGCATGACCGAGCCACCGAGCGGATCCCCCGGGGGACAGCCGTACGACGATCGCGGGGTGCACGCCCGGCACGGCACGCGCACGCGCATGCCGGCCGCCGGGCCGCACGAGCCCGAACCGGCCCTGGAAGGGCCCCTGCACCTGCTGTCCCGCACCGCCTGGCGGACCGTGCTGCTCACCGGGGCCGCCTCGCTCGTCCTCGGCGTGCTGGTCCTGGTCTGGCCGGGTGCCTCGCTGCGCGCCGCCGGAGTGCTCTTCGGTCTCTACCTCGTCGTCAGCGGCGTCCTCCAACTGGCCGCCGCCTTCGGCACCCACCGGACGACCGCCCTGCGGGTCCTCGCCTTCGTCAGCGGCGCCGTGTCGATCCTGCTCGGCCTGTTCTGCTTCCGCGGCCCGCTGCAGTCGGTGCTGCTCCTCGCCCTGTGGATCGGCATCGGCTGGCTCTTCCGGGGCGTCACGCAGATCGTGGCCGCGGTGCACGACCCGGCGATGCCCGCGCGCGGCTGGCACGTGTTCCTCGGCGTGGTCACGGTGGCCGCCGGCGTCGTCATGATCGACTCGCCGGTCGAATCGGCCGCCGTCCTCATGCTGGTCGGCGGCTGGTGGCTGGTCGCCGTCGGCGTGGTCGAGATCGTCACGTCGGTGCGTCTGCGCGGGCGCGCCCACCAGGTCCCGCACGCCCTGTGAACGCCGCCCGCGCCGGGTGGCCGCGCGCCGTGCGAGGGGTTCCCGGACCGGCCCTACGGCCGGTGAGCCGCCGGAGGGACACGACCTGACGTGAGTCCCGCACCGCATGCCGCCACGAACGCGCGCGCCACCCGAAGCGCCACGAACGCACACACCACCCGCACCACCACCGCCCGCGCCACTCCGACCGCCACCACCGCCCGCGCCGGACGCACGGCACGCGCCGGAAGGGCGGCCCGCACGATACGGCCGGCCCACGCGGTACGCGCGATACGACCGGCCCGCGCGCACAGGCCCGCGCCCTCGTCGCGCCGCCGCGCGGCCTGGCTGCGGGCCCTGGTCCTGCTGCTCGTCCTGCTCATCCCCTGCACGCACGCGTCGGCCCAGGCCACGCCGGTCGCCGCGGCGGCCGGTGCGAACGGGGGAGCCACCGGCGGCGGCGCGGCCGGCGAGTACGACCACCTCGACACCGCCCTGCGCGCACCGGCCCGCGGCGGCCGTCGCACCGTCGTCACCCGGTCGGCCCCGGCGGCCCGCCTCCGCGTGCGTGCCGACCGCGTACCCCCGGCCCCCGTTCCGACCGGCCCGCCACCCGCCTCGCGCGCCCCGCGCTCCGTGGTCCTGCGCTGCTGACGGGACCGGGCCGGCCTCCCGCGCCGGTCCACCGGCCCTCCGCGCGCACGCGGAGCGCCCCGCCACGGGAACACGGAACCAGGAACGAGGAGCCCACCCATGCTCAACGACCCCTACGCCGTCCTGCGCGCCCTCCTGCGCGCCGAGGCCGCCCGCCGCACCCCCGAGCCCGGCACCGGCGGCCCGCAGGCCCCGAGCGAACCCCGGCCGCCCGCGCGAGAAGGGGGGCGCGACCGAGAAGGGGGGCGCGGCTGACGCGGCTGACGCGCGGCGGGACGGGGCCGCGACCGGCCCCGTCCCCGCCGGCACGCCGAGCGCGCACCGCACGCACGTCGACCGCTCGCCGACAGCGGGCCCGGAGCACAGCGACGACGCGCCGACGGGGCGGCCCTCGCCGGCCACCATCCCCGTTTGCCCCGTTTACGGCGTCATTTCCGGCGCCGTACTGCGCCGCCAAGGCTGCGCCGGCCGCGTCCCGGCCGGTAGGCTTTCCGTGTGATCTTCAAGCGCATCGGAAACGGCCGGCCGTACCCCGACCACGGCCGGGAGAGCACCCGGCAGTGGGCGGACGTCGCGCCGCGCCCGGTCCGCCTCGATCAGCTCGTGACGACCAAGGGCCAGCTCGACCTGGAGACCCTCCTCGCCGAGGACTCCACCTTCTACGGCGACCTCTTCGCACACGTCGTGAAGTGGCAGGGCGACCTGTACCTGGAGGACGGCCTGCACCGCGCGGTGCGCGCGGCGCTCCAGCAGCGTCAGGTGCTGCACGCGCGCGTGCTCGAACTCGACTGACCGGCGCCCTCGAAGGCCCTCTGACGCCGCCGCTTGACCCTTTCGGGTTGCATTGCGGTGAACCTCGGAACGCCGACTGATCATCTAATAGGCATCGCCGCCCGGGCGCACTACGCTGCGCTCATGAGCATGCTCACTCCCCCTGGCATGGGCGGCCAGTACAAGATCACGGGGGACAAGTACCCGCGGATGCGACCGGCCCGACGGCGCGGCCGGTTCGCGGTCGCCGCCGTCGCCTGCGTCACCGTGCTGGGACTGCTCGGCTGGGGCACGCTGCAGCTCATCGACGTCTTCACCGGCGGCGACAAGGCCTCCGCGATCGGTGCCGGGGCGGACTGCCGGACGGTCGCCGCGAAGGCGAGCCCCTCACCCGCCGCCGTGGCCGTGCCCAGGCCGGCCCAGGTCACCGTCAACGTGCTCAACGCCACGACCCGTGGCGGCCTGGCGCAGAAGACGGCCGACGAGCTGAAGAAGCGCGGCTTCCGCGTCGGCGAGGTGGGCAACGCGCCCAAGGAGTACGACAAGAAGGTCAAGGGCGCCGGCGTCCTGCTGGGTCCGGCCGCGTCCCTGAAGGGCGCGCTGCCCGTGCTCGGCACCCAGCTCCCCGGCGCCGAACGCCGTGGCGAGGCGGCCCGCAAGGGCGCCGCCGTCGACCTGATCATCGGCGACGGCTTCAGGGAACTGGCGAAGCGGCCGGACGCCGACGCGGCGCTGGCGAGGCTGAGCGCGCCGCGTACGACGACCGTCGCCGAGAAGAAGAGCTGCTGAGAAGAAGAGCCGCTGCGGCGGGACCGGGGGCGGGAGGGGCCTACTCGGCCGACCCGTACATCCGGTCACCCGCGTCGCCGAGGCCCGGCACGATGTAGCCGTGCTCGTTGAGCCGCTCGTCGACCGAGGCCGTCACGACCGTCACCGGGGTGCCGGCCAGCTCGCGCTCCATGACTTCGACGCCCTCGGGGGCGGCGAGCAGCACCACGGCCGTCACGTCGTCGGCGCCGCGCTTGATGAGCTCCCGGATCGAGGCGACCAGGGTGCCGCCCGTGGCCAGCATCGGGTCCAGGACGTACACCTGGCGGCCGGAGAGGTCCTCCGGCATGCGCGTGGCGTAGGTGGAGGCCTCCAGCGTCTCCTCGTTGCGCACCATGCCGAGGAAGCCCACCTCCGCGGTCGGCAGCAGCCGGACCATGCCGTCGAGCATGCCGAGACCGGCCCGCAGGATCGGCACCACCAGCGGGCGCGGGTGGGACAGCTTGACGCCGGTGGTCTGCGAGACCGGCGTGTGGATGTCGACCTGTTCGGTGCGCACGTCGCGCGTGGCCTCGTAGGCGAGCAGGGTGACCAGCTCGTCGGCGAGACGGCGGAAGGTCGCGGAGTCGGTGCGCTGGTCGCGCAGCGTGGTGAGCTTGTGAGCGACCAGGGGGTGGTCGACGACGTGGAGACGCATGTCCCCCACAGTAACCGGGCCCCGTGGGGCCGGCGTCCCCGCGGCCGCGGACCGGCCCGCGCCACGACCGCGCTCATCCGCGGGCGTCAAACCCCCCGGCCGGGGGAAGGTGGGAGGGACGGACGCTGGGTGGTGAGACTGTGCCTGACCGGGACTTCCACAACACGCCGTCCCCCGGCGAGGAGCCGGGGACGACGCGCGGGACGGAGCGGAGCACGGAGCGGAGTACGGAGCCGGAACGGGAGGCCGAACGCCGTCGGCGGCGGGCCCAGTTCCTGCGCGACCTCGCGGAGGCCCGGGAGCTGCGCGACCGCGTGCAGCCGCGCCGCGCCAAGACCGCGCGGCTGCGCCACGCGATGCGCATGCGCACCTTCCGCTGGTAGCCCCCGTCCGGCCGGGCGGAGCGCGCGGTGGCCCCCGTCCGGCCGGGCGGAGCGCGCCGCGCCGACGTCACGGCGGCGGCGTACGCGGGCGCGGCGGGAATCCGCGTACGATCCGCACGTGGCGGCGACGAGAGCGCTGATGGGCGGCCACCCGGGTATGTACTTCCGGGAGGCGGGTCGAAACTGCCGGACACAGGGCGCCGAAGACATCCCCTGAGGGCCTTGTTTCTGCCACGATTCCGAGTGGGTGGGCTCGGAGCACCGCTCCCCACCCGCAGCCTCCGCCGGGGGGACCCCCAACCGGCACGCCTAGGACCAGTGGGAGAGTCACGGTGTACTTCGCCGCACTGCTCGCGCGCACCGAAGACGGATGGGTAGCGAGCGACACTGAGCTCGACGATGTGGAGACCCTGTCGGATCTGGCCGACCTGGCCCGGGAAGCCTCTCCCGACGAGGACACGGTGCTCGTGCTGATCGAGCAGGAGGACGCGTGGTTCGGAGTCGTCCGGGTGGACGGCGAGGAGGACCCCCGTATCTACGTCTCGGACGCGGCCGCGGCCGCCCGCAGCAGCTACGGCGAGATCCTGCTCACCGACGAGCTGCTCGGCCGGGACCCCGGTGACGAGGGCGTCGACCTCGACGCCCTCGACCTCGACGGTACGGAGGACGGCGAGTCCGACGACGAGGACGAGGACGGTGCCGGCGGCGGTGACGCGGCCGCCGGCAGCGCGGAGGCCGTGCCGCACGGACCGGTCGGTGACGCCGAGGTCCTCGACGACCTCGGCCTGAGCGAGAAGGAACTGCGCGCGATGTCCGGGGACGCGGTCGGCGAGATCGCCGAGGCCCTGGGCGCCTCCGAGGTCCTGGAGACCGTCCGCTGACCGCGCCGGCCGGGGAGGGCCCGGGAAGCCCGGCACCGGGAACGGCACCGCCCGACCACTCCGTACCGCCCGATCCCGTACGTGACCGGTGGCGGGCCGCGATGCGGCTCGCCCTGGCCGAGGCCGGACGGGCGGCGCGGGGCGGGGACGTCCCGGTGGGCGCCGTGGTGCTGGCACCGGACGGCCGGACGGTGCTGGCGCGCGGGCACAACGAACGCGAGGCCACCGGCGACCCGACCGCCCACGCCGAGGTCCTCGCCCTCCGGCGGGCCGCGGCGGAGGCGGGCGAGTGGCGGCTGTCCGGCTGCACGCTCGTCGTCACCCTGGAGCCGTGCACGATGTGCGCGGGCGCGCTGGTGCAGTCCCGCGTGGACCGCGTCGTCTACGGCGCCCGCGACGACAAGGCGGGCGCGGCCGGCTCCCTGTGGGACGTGGTGCGCGACCGCCGGCTCAACCACCGTCCCGAGGTGATCGAGGGCGTCCTGGCCGACGAGTGCGCCCGGCGGCTCACGGACTTCTTCCGCGACCGCTGACGCCCGCCGGATTCCGATTTCTGAGCACGCCGCACCGTGCTGTAAGGTCTCTCTCGGTAGCGTGTCCGAGCGGCCGAAGGAGCTCGCCTCGAAAGCGAGTGTGGCGCAAGTCACCGAGGGTTCAAATCCCTCCGCTACCGCTCTTGAAGGGCCCCGTCGAGAGACGGGGCCCTTCGTGCGATCATGAGCGACCAAAAGGCGTCAGCAAAGGGACAGGGGAGGCCGCGGTGGCGGTGAACGCGAAGAGGATCGCCGTCTACGCACTCGTGGTCTTCGTGCTGTATGTGATCATCACGGATCCGGCGAAGGCCGCCGACTACGTCCAGATAGGTTTCCAGGGCATCTCCGACGCGGCGGGCGCCGTCGGCGACTTCATGACCTGGGCCGCCAACGGAGGAAAGTGATGATCCGCCACCTGGTGCTGTTCAAGCTCAACGACGGCGTGGAGCGCGACGACCCGCGCGTCGAGGAGGGCGTCGAGGCCTTCCGGTCGCTCGGCGGCCGGATCGAGGAGCTGCGCTTCTGGGAGTGCGCCTGGAACATCAGCGACCGGCCCATCGCCTACGACTTCGCCATCAACTCCGCCGTGGACGACGCCGGCGCCCTCCAGCGCTACCTCGACCACCCCGCGCACCAGGCGGGCGTCGCCCTGTGGCGGGAGTTCGCCACCTGGGTGATCGCCGACTACGAGTTCTAGCGACCCCGGTACCGCCGTGCGCAGCGGCCCCGCACCTGTCAGGTGCGGGGCCGCTGCCCGTTTCACCACGGCCCGCGCCCCGCGCGGCCCTCCGCATTCACTCAACACGACGTTATGCGGTGCTTGCACACAGTGCACATGTCTTGTGATGCTATGACCGCTTTTGACGGATGAGTGACGGAAGAGTTGACAGATCACGAGGTGGAGTTGACCGTGCCGGCCAGTACTGCGCCTCAAGCACCGCCCGCACCGCCCGCCCAGGCCCCGGAGCCGCTCGCACCGCCCGCCCAGGCCCAGGAACCCCCCGTACCGCCCGCCCAACCCCAGGAGCCCCCCGTACCGCCCGCCCAGGCCCAGGAGCCGCCCGCGCGGGAGTCCACGCCGCAGCGCAGCCGGGGGGCCGACACCCGGGCCCTGACCCAGGTGCTCTTCGGGCAGCTGAAGAACCTGGCACCGGGCACCGCGGAACACGACCGCGTACGGGCGGCGCTCATCGAGGCCAACCTCCCGCTGGTGCGCTACGCCGCCGCCCGCTTCCGCTCCCGCAACGAGCCGATGGAGGACGTCGTCCAGGTCGGCACCATCGGGCTCATCAACGCCATCGACCGCTTCGACCCGGAACGGGGCGTGCAGTTCCCGACGTTCGCGATGCCGACCGTCGTCGGCGAGATCAAGCGGTACTTCCGCGACAACGTCCGTACCGTGCACGTACCGCGCCGGCTGCACGAGCTGTGGGTGCAGGTCAACAGCGCCACCGAGGACCTCACCACCGCCTTCGGGCGCTCCCCGACGACCGCCGAGATCGCCGAACGACTGCGCATCAGCGAGGAGGAGGTGCTGTCCTGCATCGAGGCGGGACGGTCCTACCACGCCACCTCGCTGGAGGCCGCCCAGGAGGGCGACGGGCTGCCCGGACTGCTCGACCGGCTCGGCTACGAGGACCCCGCCCTCGACGGCGTCGAGCACCGCGACCTGGTCCGGCACCTGCTCGTCCAGCTCCCCGAACGGGAACAGCGCATCCTGCTGCTGCGCTACTACAGCAACCTCACCCAGTCGCAGATCAGCGCGGAACTCGGCGTCTCCCAGATGCACGTCTCCCGGCTCCTGGCGCGCAGTTTCCAGCGTTTGAGGTCGGCGAACCGGATCGAGGCGTAGTCTCGAAAGCGCCTCGACACGCAATCGAAGGCGCGCGCGACGGGTCACCGGGACGAGCGAATCGCTCACCAGGGACGTTGTGGGCGGAATCGAGCCGAAAGGCCGTCAGACCCCCTGTTTCCAGGGGGTTTTCGCGTCTCGGATGTCGACATGTCACTACAGCGCGTTGCCGACATGTGACATTCTGCCGGAGACGCGTTTGCCGGAGCCTCGGCTCCGGTATTCAGGTGAAGGCTGCGTTCCCGGCGTGGGAGCGTGTGCCGCGACCGTCCCGCGACCCAAAGGGGGTGGCATGTCCGCAGACCAGGGCAGCTCGAAGGTGCTCGCGCTCGCGGAGAGCGAGACCGCGCCCGACACGATCGAGGCACTCGGCCCCGTCGGCCCCATCGGCTCCGTCGATGACGTGCAGGCCGTCGACGCCGTACCGACCCTCGACGCCGTGCCGGCACAGGCCCTTCCGGCCCCGGGGGCCATCGACACCCGCACCCTGTCCCGCTCCCTGTTCCTGCGGCTCGCCGCCCTCGACGAGAACAGCCCCGAACGCGCCTACGTCCGGGACACCCTCATCGAGCTGAACCTCCCGCTGGTGCGTTACGCCGCCGCGCGCTTCCGCTCCCGCAACGAGCCGATGGAGGACATCGTCCAGGTCGGCACCATCGGCCTGATCAAGGCGATCGACCGCTTCGACTGCGAACGGGGCGTGGAGTTCCCGACGTTCGCGATGCCGACGGTGGTCGGCGAGATCAAGCGGTTCTTCCGCGACACCTCGTGGTCGGTGCGCGTCCCGCGCCGCCTCCAGGAGCTGCGCCTGGCCCTGACGAAGGCCAGCGACGAACTCTCCCAGAAGCTGGACCGCTCCCCGACGGTCGGCGAACTGGCGGCCGTGCTGGGCGTGTCCGAGGAGGACGTCGTCGACGGCCTCGCGGTGGGCAACGCGTACACCGCCTCCTCGCTGGACTCACCGGCCCCGGAGGACGACGGCGGCGAGGGCTCGCTGGCGGACCGCCTCGGCTACGAGGACACGGCGCTAGAGGGCGTGGAGTACCGCGAGTCGCTCAAGCCGCTGCTGGCCAAGCTGCCGCCCCGGGAGCGGCGGATCATCATGCTGCGCTTCTTCGCCAACATGACCCAGTCGCAGATCGGTGAGGAGGTCGGCATCTCGCAGATGCACGTCTCCCGGCTGCTGACCCGCACCCTGGCGCAGCTGCGCGAGGGCCTCATCTCGGACTGAGTCCGGCCGCACGAGCCGGACCGGGTCCGGCGCACGGCACAGCGGCGACCGCCGCGGCACCTCGGGGGTGCCGCGGCGGTCGCCGTCGTCGTGCGTGTGCCGTCCGTGCGCGCGGGTCCGCGCCGGTGCTACGAGAGCGCCAGCCAGGCCACCGCCGCGACGACGACCACGGCGACCACGATGCCGGCGATCAGGCCGATGCGGGGTCCGGAGGAGGCTGCCGGGGCCGCCTGCCGGGTCTGGGGGGCGTCGTCGACGAACGCGCGGAACATCTGGGTGCTGCCTGCGGGGTCGTAATTGCCCTGGGGGCCCTGGTTGTTAGCCATGGGCCGAGACACTAGCGAATCCGCGGATCGGGCCCAAGCGCGGGGCCGCCGCACCTCCTTCCGACCCCTCACCCTCCGCCACCTGGGCGTTTACGTTCGCAATACTTGCCTTTGCCAACTTTTTATGCCGAGGCGCCCGTTTTTATTTGCCTGTAGCAACCAACCGCTCCTATCGTTGCCCTAAGCAACAAAGCGGGAGGTGCGCATGGCCGAGAGGGCGCAGTACGAGGAGCTGATCCGCCAGTTCAGCGCCTTCGGCGCCGTGAAACGGGAGATGAGCCGGATCCTGCCGGCCGAGTGCCCCGGCGGTTCCGCCGCCGTGCTGACCCTGCTCGGCCGCCACGGCGACATGCGCATGAGCAGGCTCGCGGAGCTGCTCGCCGTGGACATGTCGGTGACCAGCCGCCATGTCGCGCACATCGCCGACCGGGGCTGGATCGAACGCTCCCCCGACCCGGCGGACAAGCGCTCGCGCATCCTGCGCCTGACGCCCGAGGGCCAGGCCCAGCTGGACGAGCTGTCCGAGCGGACGACGCAGTTGCTGGCCCACCGTCTCGGCGACTGGACCGACGACGAGGTCGGCCAGCTCACCCGGCTCATGACCAGGCTGAGGGCGAGCTTCGACGACTGCCGGGCGCCCCAGACACGGGCCGCCGCACCGACCGAGGTCGAGAAGACCACCCGTACACCCGCGATCACCACGTAAGCAAAGGAAGTCCATGGCAACGACCACACCAGCCGGTGTGCGGGCTCATGCCAAGCACGGGGGAGGCTCCACCGGAGACGCTCCGATGACGCACCGGCAGATCATGGAAGCGCTGTCCGGGCTGCTGCTCGGCATGTTCTGCGCCATCCTGTCCTCGACCATCGTCACCAACGCACTGCCCGAGATCATCGGTGACCTCGGGGGCGGCCAGAGCGCCTACACCTGGGTCGTCACCGCCTCGCTGCTGACGATGACCGCCTCCACCCCCCTGTGGGGCAAGCTCGCGGACCTGGTCAGCAAGAAGGCCCTGGTCCAGATAGCCCTGATCGTCTACGTCATCGGCTCCGTCGTGGCCGGTCTGTCGCAGAACCCGGCGATGCTGATCACCGCGCGGGCCATCCAGGGCCTGGGCGCCGGCGGTCTGTCCGCCCTGGCGCAGATCATCATGGCCGCGATGATCTCCCCGCGGGAGCGCGGTCGCTACTCCGGCTACCTGGGCGCCACCTTCGCGGTCGCGACCGTGGGCGGTCCGCTGCTCGGCGGTGTCATCACCGACACCAGCTGGCTCGGCTGGCGCTGGTGCCTCTACGTCGGCGTGCCCTTCGCGATCCTCGCGCTGATCGTGCTCCAGAAGACGCTGCACCTGCCCGTGGTCAAGCGGAAGGTCAAGGTCGACTGGGCCGGCGCCTTCTTCGTCACCGCGGCCGTCTGCCTCCTGCTCGTCTGGGTCACCTTCGCGGACGACAAGTACGACTGGATGTCGTGGCAGACCGGCGCCATGGTCGGCGGCGCGATCGTGCTGACGCTGCTCTTCCTCCTCGTCGAGTCGAAGGCCAGCGAGCCGATCATCCCGCTGCGCCTGTTCCGCAACCGCACCATCACGCTGGCCTCGCTGGCCTCGCTGTTCGTCGGCATCGCGATGTTCGCGGGCACCGTCTACTTCAGCCAGTACTTCCAGCTGGCCCGGGACAAGTCCCCGACCATGTCGGGCGTCATGACCATCCCGATGATCGGCGGCCTGTTCGTCTCGTCCACGCTCTCCGGTCAGATCATCACCAAGACCGGCAAGTGGAAGGGCTGGCTGCTGGCCGGCGGCGTCCTGCTGACGGCGGGCCTCGGCCTGCTCGGCACCATGCGCTACGACACCCCCTACTGGCACATCGCGATCTACATGGCGCTGATGGGCCTCGGCGTCGGCATGATGATGCAGAACCTGGTCCTGTGCACGCAGAACCAGGTGGCCCCGAGCGACCTGGGCGCGGCCTCCTCGGTCGTGACCTTCTTCCGGTCCCTCGGCGGCGCGGTGGGCGTCTCGGTGCTCGGCTCCGTGATGTCGACCCGGATCAGCCACTACGCCTCGGACACCATCGGCTCGCTCAGCCCGCAGGAGCAGGCGGCGGCCGCCAAGGCCTCGGGCAGCGGCGCGATCCCCGACATGGACCTGCTGCCCCCCGGCATCCGCGAGTGGCTGGAGAGCGCCTACGGGCACGGCATCGCCGACATCTTCCTGATCGTCGCCCCGATCGCCCTGCTGGCGTTCCTCGTCACCCTCTTCATCAAGGAGGTCCCGTTGCGCACCTCCGGCGCACTCGCCCAGGCCGCCGAGGCCTCCGCCGGCACCGCCTCCCCGGCGGCCCCGGCTCCGTCCGAGACCGCCCGGGTCACCGACGCGCCGGTCCCGGCCGGTGTGGCGGCCGCCGTCTCCTCCACCGACACCGGTGCCCGGGACACGGCCACGCAGCGCCTCGCCGCCGTCGCCACGGCGACCGGCTCCGGCGCTCCGCAGGCGCCCGTCTCCGGCGGCATCGCGGTCCGCGGCTTCGTCCGCGGCGCCGAGTCCGCCCCCGTCCCGCAGGCCGCCGTCACGCTGATCTCGCTGGCGGGCCGGCAGCTGGGCCGCTCGGTCGCCCAGGCCGACGGCTCCTACGGGATCGACGCGCCGAGCGCGGGTTCGTACGTCCTGATCGCCTCCGCCGACGGCTTCCAGCCGCAGGCCTCGACGATCGTCGTGAACGACGAGCCGGTCGCGTACGACATCCTGCTCAGCGGCACCAGCGGGCTGAACGGCCTGGTCCGGGCCGTGGAGAACGGGCTGCCGGTCAAGGACGCGATGGTGATCGTGACCGATGTGCGCGGGGACCTGCTGGCCACCGCCGCCACCGGGGAGGCCGGCGAGTTCTCCTTCGCCGAACTGGTGCCGGGCACGGTGACCGTCGCGGTCAACGCCGCCGGCTACCGGCCGCGCGCCCTGCCCGTCGAGGTGGGCGGCACCGGCGTCACCCGGGTCGAGGTCGACCTCCAGGCCGGCGCGCAGGTCCAGGGCGTGGTGCGGGCTCCGCACGGTCCGCTGGCCGACGCCCGCGTCACCCTGGTCGACGCGGCGGGCAACGTGGTCGGCACGGCCACCACCGGCGCGGACGGGGCGTACGCCTTCACCGACCTGGACGCCGGTGAGTACACCGTCATCGCGACCGGCTACCCGCCGGTGGCGACGGCCCTGACGGTCGCCGGCCCGGGTGCCGACGGCCACGACATCGAGCTCGCCCACCCCGGCGAGTAGCGAGTCCCCGGCCCGTGGTGGCGTGCGCGCTCTGAGCGGAGGTGCGCCCGCCCACCACGGGCCGGCTTCTTTACGACCACTTTCTGAGCCTTTGCAGGGAGAAAACGGGATGGGACTGACCGCGAGGATCCGAACGCGGGACGGATGGGCCGTGTCGCACGCGGTCGTCACGGTGACCGACATGACCGGCACGCAGGTGCTGCGCGCGGAGGCGGACACCGAGGGCGCCGTGCGGGACACCACCCCGCTCACGCCGGGGGCGTACACCGTCATCGTCACGGCCGTCGGCTACGCGCCCGCCGCGTCCAGCGCGATCGTCACCGCGAGCGGCCGGGCCGAGGTCGGCACCGTGACCCTGGCCCGCCAGGGCGGCACCGAACTGCCGCCGCCCGGGCCGTGGACCATCGACCCGGCGCACTCCAGCGTGGCCGCGGTCGCCCAGCACCTGGGCATCTCCAGCGTGCACGGCCGGTTCACGGACTTCTCGGGCGTGGTGGAGATCGCGCCGGACGACGTCACCAAGTCCCGGGTGGAGGCGGTGATCCGGGCCGCCTCGATCGACACCGGCAACGGCATGCGCGACACCCACCTGCGCTCCGGCGACTTCCTGGACGTCGAGCGGTTCCCGGACATCACGTTCCGCTCCACGGGTGTGACACAGGCCGGCCAGGACCGCTGGACCGTCCACGGTGAGCTGGGCCTGCACGGCGTGGTCCGCCCGGTCGACCTGGACCTGTCCTACCTCGGCACCGGCGCCGACCCGTGGGGCGGCACCCGGGCGGCGTTCCGTGCGGTCACGGAGCTGCGGCGGGAGGACTTCGCCATGAACTACAACCAGGTCCTCCAGGCCGGCATCGCCGCCATCGGCACGACCCTCAGGGTCGAGCTGGACATCCAGGCGGTCCAGGGGGAGTCACTGCCGACGGCGTGAGGCGCCGCCGGACGCCCGGGCCACCAGCTCGTCGCACAGGTCCCGGAGCTTGACGTTGGTGTGCTGCGAGGCCCGCCGCAGCCGCTCCAGGGCATGGTGCGCGTCGATCCGCTCCCGGGCCATCAGGATGCCGACCGCCTGGTCGATGACGCTGCGGGAGAGCAGGGCGGTGCGCACGTCGGTCGCCGACGCCTGCTGCCGCTCCAGACGCAGGGCCTCGTTCACGGCGTCCGCGGCCCGCACCGCGAAGGTGCGGGCCGCTTCGCGTCCCTCGGCCAGCGATTCCGGCTCCCGGCCGTAGAGGTTGAGCGCGGCTCCCGTCTCGCCCCGGACGGGCAGCGGCAGCGCCAGTACGCAGCGCACGCCGGTGGCCAGCGCGTACTCCGTGTACGTGGGCCAGCGGGTCTCCGCGGCCAGGTCGGGGGAGTACTGCGTGTCTCCCGTATCGGCCGCGTCGACGCAGGGGCCCGAACCGTTCTCGTACTGCCGCAGGTCCAGTCCGGCGGGCAGCCCCGAGCTGCCCGCCAGGGTCATCAGCCGGTCGGCGCGGCGCACCGTCACGGAGCACGCGTCGGCACCGGGCACGTGCGCGACCGCGCGGTCGGTCAGATCACGCAGCAGCGGGTCGAGACCCTGGCTGCGGGCAATGGCCTGGTCCAGCGTGTCGGGGATCTCCTGGGTCATGCCCGTACGGATATCCCCTCATCGCTCGTTGACGCCTCGCCCACCCGAACCCGTGTTCGCGTCGACGATGCGCCGGGCGAGGTCGCGCAGCTTCACGTTCTCCCGCTGCGAGGCCTTGACCAGGGAGTCGAAGGCGCCGGCCGCGTCGATGTCCAGGCGCTCCATGAGGATGCCGGTGGCCTGGCCGATCAGGTCCCGGGTGCGCATGGCCTCGGTGAGCTGCTCGCGCACGGTCGCCGCGTCCAGGGCGAGGCTGACGTGCGCGGTGAACAGCCGGCCGAGGCGGGTCGCGTCCTCGTCGAAGGCGTGGGGCTTGCGGGCGTACGCCGTGAGCACGGTCAGGCGGCGCCGGTCGGCGCGCAGCCGCAGCGAGAGCGCCGAGCGCAGGCCGAGGCAGGAGAGGACGTTGCCGCGGCCGTCCGCATCGCTGTCGTCCGTGCGCACCACCGGCGTGGTCCACAGGCGGTCCCAGTCGGGGTGCGGCTCGCGGCCGCCGGGCTGGGACTCGGGGGCGAACCGTACGGCCTCGTCGGTCCAGGCGAGGGTGCGGAAGCGGCTGCCGCGCTGGACCTCCGAGATGCCCGCGTGCTCCGCGCCGGGCAGCAGGCGCACCGTCAGTGCGACCGCGGCGCTCAGGGTCTTGTCGGGGGTGCCCGTCGCGTGCAGTTGCCGAGCCGCCGCCGTCAGCGCTTCGGCCAGCTCGAAGCCCACCGGAAAACGCGGCAAATCAGTAAATTCGGACGTAACCACCACGAACCTCTTCGGCGTGCACGGTCTGGCGACCGTGCGCAGGAGAGCTCCGCAGCACATTCCTGACTGCGAGCACAGGACGGACAGCACTCTAGCTGCTTGGTTGCGCTCCGGTGACGCCCGGTCGACGGACCGAGCAGGCGCCCTACGCGTGCCGTCGGCGGCGTGGTGGAATGGAGGGAACGGGTCAGGAAGAGGCCTAGCCGGAAGCAAGACGAACGTCTGCCAGGTGAGTGCCGTGCCCCTCTTTCCCCGCCCCTGCGAACCGTGCGAGCCGCCCGGTTACGCCGTACTGGACCTGCCCCCGGAAATCGACTTCTGCAATGCCGAGGGACTGCTGCCCATGATCATGGCGGCGGTGGACCACCACTCCGGCGCCCTGCACACCCTCGTACTGGACCTGACCGCGACCCGCTTCATGGACTCCCAGGGCATCCGCCTCCTCTCCGAGGTGCACGCCCGCCTGCCCGGCCGCACCGAACTGCGGGTGGTGGCCGCCCCGGAGGGTGTGCCGAGCCGCGTCCTGGAGCTGTCCGGCCTGCGCCGGGACGTGCCGGTGCACGACAACCTCGCGGAGGCACTGCATCCGCACAGCGGTGCGGCGCGGGGACCCGACGGCGGGGCGTGCGGCGGGGCGGCGGCCTAGGCTGGCCGCATGGCACCGAACATCGCGACGAACACCCGTGTGTCCCTCGACGAGTTGCTGGACTTCGTACGCCCCCGGCACCGGGCGGTCCTGCTGACCCGGCGGGCCGACGGCGGCCCCCAGGGGTCGCCGCTGACCTGCGGGGTCGACGACTCCGGCCGGATCGTCGTCTCCACGTACCCGGAGCGGGCCAAGACGCGCAACGCGAAGCGGGACGCCCGGGTCAGCCTCATCGTGCTCAGCGACGAGTGGAACGGCCCCTGGGTCCAGATCGACGGCACCGCCGAGGTCATCGACGCCCCGGACTCCGTGGAGCCGCTCGTGGAGTACTACCGCAACATCGCCGGCGAGCACCCCGACTGGGACGAGTACCGGCGGGCCATGGTGGAGCAGGGCAAGTCGATCATCCGGGTGACGCCGGAGAAGTGGGGCCCGGTGGCCACGGGCGGCTTCCCGGCGCGGTCGGCGTCCGACGGCTGACGCGCTGGCCGGATACGGAGCGACCCGTCGGCCGGGGCCCGGTCACCCGCGTTCGACCATCGCCTCGATGCCCGCCACGAGCAGGTCCAGCGCGAACTCGAAGTCCCGGTCCAGCATCTCCTCCACGGTGTCGCCGCCGCGGGCCGACATGATGGCCCGGGACTCCTCGATGACGTCCGCCCGGTGCGGCAGGTCGGCCGCCGCCTCCATGGAGTCCCGGAAGTAGTCGTCCGGGCTCCTCCCCGTGGCCGCCGCGCGGGCGAGGAGGTGTCCCTCGATCGTGCCGTAGCCGTAGACGAACTGGAAGACGGCGGAGATGGCGCCGGTCAGACGGTGCGGAGGGAGGCCGCTCAGGCGCATCACCTCCTGCACCGCTTGGGAGAAGGCCATCGAGTGCGGCCCGATGTTCAGGTAGGTGCCGGTCAGCTGGGACAGCCAGGGGTGGCGCACCAGCAGCCGGCGGTTCTCCCGGGCCAGCGCGCGCAGCCGGGCGCGCCAGTCCGCGCCGGTCTCCGGGTCGGGGTCGCGCAGCTCGCCGAAGACGGCGTCCAGGGCGAGTTCGAGCAGTTCGTCCTTGGTGTCGACGTACCAGTAGACGGACATCGCGGTGACGTTCAGCTCGGCGGCCAGGCGGCGCATGGAGAATCTGGCCAGGCCCTCGGCGTCCAGCAGCCGGACCGTCACCGCGGTGATCCGCTCCCGGTCCAGTCCGGACGGCTGCCCACCGCGCCGCCCGCCGCGACGGCCCTCGCCCGCCAGCCAGACACTGGCCCGCGGCCCCTGCCGTCCTGCCTCAGCCATCTGCGCTCTTCTCCTCGACCCCTCATCCGCCGGACCCGCCAGGTGTCCCGCCAGGGGCGCCGACAACGGCGTGAACAGGCACAACGAGCCCGCTGCCGCACCACTACCCCACCGCCTGGGCTCTTAGGCACCCTCCTTCTCCGCCCGCCGCAGCAGCACGGCCGCCACCACCCCGCCGAGCAGCACGGCCACCGCCCCCACCAACTGGCTGCTCTCCAGCCCCGCGGAGAACGCGTCGATCACCCGCTCCCGCTCCGCCTCCCCCTGTGCCGAGGCCAGCGCCGCGGGCAACGACGCCGCCGTCACCGGTACCAGCGCCGCGAACCGCGAGTTCAGCACCGCTCCCAGCACGGCCACGCCCAGCCCGTTGCCGAACTCGGCCAACGTACCGTTGATGCCCGCGCCGACCCCGGCCCTGGCCGGCGGGATCGCGCTCATGATGGCGTGGGCCATGGCCGGGTTGCCGAGCGCGCAGCCGACGCCGATCAGCAGCAGGCCGAGCAGCGTGCCGGCGTAACCCTCGCCGGTGAGCGTGGCGATGGCCACCAGGCCCGCCGACATCAGCACCATGCTCAGCAGCACCGCCACCGGCGTGCCCAGCCTGGCCAGCCACTTCGCCGCCACCCCGGAGAAGTTCAGCAGCACCACCGTCAGGGCCAGCGGCGCGGTCCGCAGCCCCGCCTCCAGCGGGCCGTACCCGAGCACGAACTGCAGGTGCTGGGTGAGCAGGAACAGCGCGCCGCCCATGCCGAAGGTGATCAGCACCAGCCCGGCCACCGCGCCCGTGAACTGCCGGTTGCGGAAGAAGGCCAGGTCGAGCATCGGGTACGGGATGCGGCTCTCCCAGTACGCGAAGAGCGCCAGCACGCCCACCGCGACGGCCGCCGTGGCCAGGACCCGGCCGGACGTCCAGCCGTGCTCGGGGCCGGAGATGATCGCGTAGACCAGCCCGGCCATACCGATCGTGGAGAGTACGGCGCCCAGGAGGTCGGGGCGGTCGCCCTGCCGGTTGTGCGACTCGGGGACCAGCGTCACGACGGCGACCAGGCCGAGGGCCACGACCGGCAGGTTGATCAGGAAGATCGCGCCCCACCAGAAGTGGTCCAGCATGAAACCGCCGATCAGCGGCCCGGAGGCGAAGCCGAGCGCGCTGACGGCACTCCAGATGCCGATCGCCTTGGCGTGTTCCTCGGGCGTGAAGATCTGCATGACCACGGCGAGCGTGGTGGTCAGCAGCAGGGCGCCGCCGACGCCCATACCGGCCCGCGCGGTGATCAGCTGGCCGGTGGTGTCCGCGAGACCCGCGGCCAGCGAGCCCAGGCCGAACAGGGCGAGGCCCGCCGCCAGCATCTTCTTGCGGCCGTAGCGGTCGGCCGCGCTGCCCGCGGTGAGCAGCAGGCCCGACTGCACCAGTGAGTAGGCGTTGATCATCCACTGGATGTCGGAGTTGGCCGCACCGAGTTCGTCGGTGAGGGAGGGGATGGCCACGTTCAGCACCGTGTTGTCCAGCACCACGGTCAGCTGGGCGAGGCTGATGACTCCCAGGATCAGCCAGCGCTGCGGGTGGCCCTGGACGGGGGGCGGGGTCTGGACCCGCCCTTCTTCCTGTTCCGGGGAGGACGTCGTCATGCTGTACAGCGTATAGGGACTCCCATACGCTGTACAGCAGAGGGGCTCGCGGCCCCGAGCAGGGTTCGGATCAGGGTCAGGTGCTCGGTCGGGTGAGGTCGTAGAAGGTGGCCGAACCGACCGTGACCTCTTGGAAGTTGGCCTCCACCCACGAGGTGATCTGCGCCGGGGTGCCGGAGGCGTCGTCCGTGCCGCCCATGGCTCCGCCGCCTCCGCCTCCGACGAAGTAGTGGATCTCCCCGTCGGCCACGTACTTCTTGAACTCGGCGAGCGTCGGCGAGGGGTCCGTACCGTTGAAGCCGCCGATCGCCATCACCGGGTCACCGGTGCTGAGCTGGTAGCTCGCGGCGTTCTGGGCACCGATCGCGGCGGCGACCCAGGTGGAGCGGTCGGCGTCCGCCTCCAGCAGTTCCCTGGCCTCGGAGTCGACCTGGGCGCCGTTGAGCAGGCCGCCCATGCCACCGCCGCCCCCGCCCATGGGACCGCCTTCACCGGTCCGACCGGCCGGGGGCGACTGGCCGTTCGGAGCGGCCTGACCGTTCGGAGCGGCCTGACCGTTCGGGGCCGTCTGGCCGTTCCGGCCCGGTGCGCCTCCGGGAAGGCCGCCGTTGCCGGGACCACCCTGGCCCTGGCCCTGCTCCCGGCCGGGCGTGGTCCCGCCGCCGGGAAAGGTCCCCCGGCCACCGCCACCGCCCGGGCCCCCCATCATGCTCGCGCCGGCCGGACCGGCGGTCACGATGGAGCCGCTGTGCCCCTCCCGCACGGTGCTCAGCGTGTACGCGGTGGGCGCGGCCAGCGACGCCACCAGGCCCAGCGCCGCCACCGTGAGCGCGGTCCGCCGCCCCAGCCGCCCGACGAAGACGCACCCGAGAGCGGCGACCAGGCCCCCGACGAGGACCAGCCACTTCAGCCAGGGCAGGTAGTCGGGCGTGCGGCCGAGGAGGACGTACCCCCAGGCCGCGGTCGCCGTGACGGCGGCGGCGAGGACGAGGGACGCCCAGATCCGCTCGCGCCGCTCCCACAGCACCGCGGCGCCCATGCCGACGACGGCCGCCAGGTAGGGCGCGAGGGCCACCGTGTAGTACTGGTGGAAGATGCCCGCCATGTAGCTGAAGACGGCCGTGGTCGTCAGCAGCGACCCGCCCCAGACCAGGAAGGCCGCGCGGGCGGGGTCGGTACGGCCGCCGCGCCGCGTGGCGACGAGCCCCGCGACGAGGAGGATCAGGGCGGCCGGGAGCAGCCAGGAGATCTGGCCCCCGATCTCGGAGTTGAACATCCGGTCCCAGCCGGTCTCGCCCCACTGGCCCCCGCCGCCCGTGCCGCCACCGCCGCCGACGCTGCCGGTCTCCTCGCCGTTGAGCCGGCCGAGGCCGTTGTAGCCGAAGGTCAGCTCCAGGAAGCTGTTGTTCTGCGAGCCGCCGATGTACGGCCGCGACGACGCGGGCCACAGCTCCACGACCGCGACCCACCAGCCGCCGGAGACGACGATCGCGGCGGTCGCCACCGCCATCTGTCCCAGCCGCTTGCGCAGCCGCACCGGCGCGCAGACGCCGTACACGACGGCGAGCGGCGGCAGGATCAGGAAGGCCTGGAGCGTCTTCGCCAGGAACGCGAAGCCGATCGCGACGCCCGCCCACACCAGCCACCTGGTCCGGCCGTCCTCCAGCGCGCGGACGACCAGCCAGCAGGCGACGGACATCAGCAGTGCCAGCAGCGCGTCCGGGTTGTTGAACCGGAACATCAGCGCCGCGACGGGCGTCAGCGCCAGCACGGCACCGGCGATCAGCCCGGCCGCGGGAGTGAACCGGCGGCGCACCGCCGCGTACACGACGGCGACCGTCGCGACGCCCATCAGCACCTCGGGGACCAGGATCGACCACGAGCCGAGCCCGAAGACCCGCACCGCCAGGGCCATGGGCCACAGCGCGGCCGGGGGCTTGTCGACGGTGATGGCGTTCGCGGCGTCGAGCGAACCGAAGAAGAACGCCTTCCAGGACTCGCTGCCCGCCTGCACGGCCGCCGAGTAGAAGGAGTTGGCGTAACCGGAGGCGCTCAGGTCGTACAGGTACAGCAGGGCGGTGGCGAGCAGCAGTCCGAGGAGGGCCGGGCGCACCCAGCGGGCGTCCTCGGGGCGGCCCCGCCACAGCCGCCGCAGCCGCCCAGGTGTCCCGGGCGCGGCCCCACCCGGGGGACGCGCGGCCCCCGCGTCCGTCGTCCGGTCAAGGTGCGTCGTCATCGTCCGTCCCTCGGGTGGGTGTCGGCGGGGTGGGCCGGCCGGAGGCTCGCGGCGGCATCGTTCCAGGGGCGGCCCGCGTCCGGATACCGGGCGGCGGGCGGGTCCGGGACCGGCGGCGCGGGCACGGTGCGGGGTGCCTCCGGGGACTCCGCGGGCGGCGTGTCCGGGAACACCCAGGCGCGGAAGAGCAGGAACCGCAGCACGGTGGCCGCGAGGTTGGCGGCGATCAGCACCGCCAGCTCGGTGGAGTGGTCCGGGTCGGCGGTCGCCGCGTTCAGCGCGGCGAGCGAACCGGCGGTCAGGACGAGACCGATGCCGAAGACGACCAGCCCCTGCGCCTGGTGCCGTGCGGCGCCGGCCCGGCCCCGCACCCCGAAGGTCAGCCTCCGGTTGGCGGCGGTGTTGGCGACCGCCGAGACCAGCAGGGCCAGCGCGTTGGCGGTCTGGGAGCCGCAGAAGGGCCGGAAGCCGCTGTAGAGCAGCAGGTAGAAGAGGGTGGACAGGACGCCGACGACGCAGAAGCCGACGAGTTGCCGGGCCAGGCCCTGCGGTACGTCCGTCAGCTCCCGGTCCCTCGGGTCGTCACCGAACGGCCGGGCCAGCCGGTCCAGCGGCAGCGAACCGGTGGCCAGGGCCCTGCCCACCCGCCACACGCCCTTGAGGTCCTCGGTCGCGGTGCGCACGATGTGCACGGTCGAGTCGGGGTCGTCGACCCAGTCGACCGGCACCTCGTGGATACGGCAGCCGGCCCGTTCGGCGAGCACCAGCATCTCGGTGTCGAAGAACCAGCCGGTGTCCTCCACCAGCGGCAGCAGCACCTGGGCCACGTCCCGGCGGATCGCCTTGAAGCCGCACTGGGCGTCGGAGAAGCGGGCCTGGAGGGAGCCGCGCAGGATGAGGTTGTAGGACCGGGAGACGAACTCCCGCTTGGCGCCGCGCACCACCCGCGAGCTGCGGGCGAGCCGGGAGCCGATGGCGAGGTCCGAGTGCCCGGATATCAGCGGGGCGACCAGCGGCAGCAGCGCGTTCAGGTCGGTGGACAGGTCGACGTCCATGTAGGCGAGGACGGGCGCGTCCGAGGCCGACCAGACGGTGCGCAGCGCCCGGCCCCGCCCCTTCTGCTCCAGCCGTACGGACACGACCTCCGCCAGCTCGGCCGCGAGCCGGGCGGCGACGTGCGGGGTGGCGTCCGTGGAGGCGTTGTCCGCGACCGTGATGCGGAAGCCGTAGGGGAACGTCCGGGTGAGGTGGGCGTGCAGCCGCAGGACGCACGGCCTGAGGTCCTTCTCCTCGTTGTAGACGGGGACCACGACGTCCAGGACAGGCGTACCGGCTCCTGCGGCCGGGAGGTGCTCCCGTGCCGGCAGGGAGCCGGGAGAAGAGTCGGTTCGCATGGGCCCGACTCTTCTCACGTCCCCTGTCGCACCCGTGTGGTGACGCTGTGCCGTGCCTGTGAGTGGTCCCGGCCGCCGCCCTCGCCGGGCGGACCGTCCGGTGCGAGCGCGGGCAGGTGCAGGGTGAAGACCGTCCGTCCGGGCACGCTGCCGACCGTCACGGCACCGCCGTGCGCGGTCGCCACCGCCTGCACGATGGCGAGCCCGAGGCCCGTGGAGCCGGTCGCCCGGGACCGTGCCGAGTCGCCGCGCGCGAACCGTTCGAAGACGCGCGGCAGCAACGCGGCCGGGATGCCCTGCCCGTCGTCCTCCACGTCCACGCACAGCCACGCGCCGCTGCGCCGCACGCGCGCGGTGACGGTCGTGCCGGGTGGGGTGTGGGTGCGGGCGTTGCCCAGCAGGTTGACCAGCACCTGCTGGAGCCGGGCGGCGTCGGCCGAGACCAGCACGGGTTCCTCGGGCAGGTCGAGCCGCCAGTCGTGGTCGAGCCCGGCCGCGCGGGCGTCGCTCACGGTGTCCACGACCAGCGGTACGAGATCGGTCCGCTCGAACCGCAGCGGCCGCCCGGCGTCCAGGCGGGCCAGCAGCAGCAGGTCCTCGACCAGCAGGGTCATCCGCCCGGCCTCGGACTCGATCCGGCCCAGCGCGTGCCGGGTGTCGGGGCCGACCTGTTCCCGCCCCCTGCGGGTGAGTTCGGCGTACCCGCGGATGGAGGCGAGGGGGGTGCGCAGCTCGTGGCTGGCGTCGGCGACGAACTGCCGTACCCGCGTCTCGCTCTCCTGCCGTGCGTGCAGCGCTCCGTGCACGTGGTCCAGCATCCGGTTGAGCGCGGCGCCCACCCGGCCGACCTCGGTGTGCGGATCGCACTCGGCGTCCGGGACGCGTTCGTCGAGGTTCACCTCGCCGGCGTGCAGCGGCAGTTCGGAGACCCGGGTGGCGGTGGCGGCGACCCTGCGCAGGGGGCGGGTGGCGACGCCGACGATGACGGTCCCGGCGAGGGAGGCGGCGACGAGGCCGGCGGCGGTGACGCTGGCCTCCACGAGGATCAGGGTGTGGAGGGTCCGGGTGACCTCGGAGGTGGGGACGGCGGCGTAGTAGCCGTCCTTGTACTGCACGCGGTAGTCGCCGAGGCCGCCGATGCCGACGGTGTGCGTCCGGCCGTCCCGCTCCACGGTGGCCAGCTCGGCCCGCTGGGCCCCGGTGAGGGAGACCGCGGTCATCCCGCTGAAGTCGGTGCTGTCGTCGTCCTTCTCGCCGAACGCGGCGTCGACGACGGTGCCGTCCCGCACCTCGGCGACGATCGTGCCGCGGGGCTGCGGGCCGCGGGTGACGAACTCGTCGAGGTCGATCCGCTGCGGGCCGTCGCCGCCGGGCTCGGGGTCACCGGGCGGCTTGAACCCGGACACCCGCATCGCGACCTCGCGCACCTGCCCGTCCAGCTGCTCGTACAGGTGCGACCGCAGCGCCACCGTCGTCACCGTGCCGATCACCGCGCACACCACCGCGATCAGCGCCACGGACGCGACGACGAGCCGCGTCCGCAGGGTCCGCGGCCGCGGTCGTCGCCGTCGGCTCACGAGGCGGCGGGCTTGATCAGATAGCCGGCACCGCGCCGGGTGTGGATCATCGGCTCGCGCCCGGCGTCGATCTTCCGCCGCAGGTAGGAGATGTACAGCTCGACCACGTTGGCCTGGCCGCCGAAGTCGTAGGACCACACGCGGTCCAGGATCTGCGCCTTGCTCAGCACCCGCCGCGGATTGCGCATCAGGAAGCGCAGCAGCTCGAACTCGGTGGCGGTGAGGTGGATGCCGTCGCCGCCCCGGGTGACCTCGTGGCTGTCCTCGTCGAGGGTGAGGTCGCCGACGACGAGCACGGAGTCGGAGCGCCGGTCGGCGGCGCCGGAGCGCCGGATCAGTCCGCGCAGCCGGGCGACGACCTCCTCCAGGCTGAAGGGCTTGGTGACGTAGTCATCCCCGCCGGCCGTCAGCCCGGCGATCCGGTCCTCGACCGCGTCCTTCGCGGTCAGGAACAGCACCGGCACGTCCGGCAGGTCGCGGCGCAGCCGCCCCAGCACGCTCAGCCCGTCCATGTCGGGCAGCATCATGTCCAGCACGACGGCGTCGGGCCGGAACTCCCGCGCGGCCTGGACGGCACCGTGCCCGTCCCCGGCGCTGCGGATCTGCCAGCCCTCGTAGCGCAGGGCCATGGACAGCAGCTCGGTGATGGACAGCTCGTCGTCCACCACGAGCACCCGGACGGGGCTCCCGTCCGGCCTCAGCAGTTCGGTGCGCCCCTGGGGCGAGGTCGTGGTCATACCGGACACGATGTCGGGGCGCTCTGAGAGCACCCTTTTCCCGAGCTGTGATTTCCCTGAGAAACCCACAGGGGGCTCTCAGGGAAACGCCGCCGGACCTCAGGCTCCCGCCCGGTCGGGCCCCGGCAGCCCGAAGAGCCGTGCCGCGTTGTCGTGGCACACGCCCCGCAGCCAGTCGTCCCCCAGCTCCAGCCGCTCCAGCGCGTGCAGCTGGTGCAGGTAGGGATAGGGGATGTTGGGGAAGTCCGACCCGAGCAGCACGCGGTCGCCGACGTCCGCCAGCCGGGGCAGCGCCCGGCGCGGGAAGGGCGCCAGCCGCTCGCTGAAGTCGGTGAACGCCATGGTCGTGTCCAGCCGCACCTCGCCGTACCGCTCGGCGAGGTTGAGGAAGTCCTCGTACTCGGGCATCCCCAGGTGCGCGACGACCAACCGCAGCCGGGGGTGCCGCGCCAGCACCCGTGCGATCGGCTCGGGCCCGGTGTGCTTGCCGGGGGCGGGCCCGGACCCGCAGTGGATCACGACCGGCACCCCCGCCTCGGCGAGCACCCCCCACGCCTCGTCGAGCAGCTCGTCGGCCGGGTCGTACGCCCCCACCTGCACGTGGGCCTTGAAGACCCGCGCGCCCGCCTCGACGGCCTCCCGGACGTACGTCCGGGCTCCCGGTTCCGGGAACAGCGTGGAGGTGTGCAGGCAGTCGGGCGTCCGGCGGGCGAAGTCCACCGCCCAGCCGTTCAGCCAGCGGGCCATGCCCGGCTTGTGCGGGTAGAGCATGGCCGTGAAGGCCCGCACCCCGAACCGCCTCAGCAGCGCCGTGCGTTCGTCCTCCTCCTGCCGGTAGGTGATCGGCCACTCGACGCCGCCGGTCAGCGGTCCCAGGGCGTCGAAGTAGCCCCAGACCTTGCGCAGCACGCGTTCGGGCATGAAGTGCGTGTGCACGTCGACCAGTCCGGGCAGCCCGAGCCCCTCCCAGAACCGACGGACCCGTCCGGCCTCGTGATCACTCATGCGGCCACCATCGCCCCCGCCACGCCCGGGGACAAGAGGTCGGGGGGGCGGGGCGAAGGGAAAGCTAGGACGCCGGCGCGAGGTCAGAACAGCCCGTCCTGTACTCCGGCCGCTCCTTTGAGATCCCGCACCGGCACGGCACACGGCGCGCCACCGGCCGGCACCAGCTCCCACCCGGTCATCAGCCGCGTGTCCAGCACGACGACCCCGCGCTCCGTCGCCAGATGCAGATCCGGGCCCGCGGCCGCCACCAGCTCACCTCCGACCGCCCCGCCCGCCACCAGCTCGGCCACCTCCGCCACCGCGGCCGGCCCGGGTCCCGCCCCCGCGACCCCGAACACGCCCGCGTGGTCCACGCCCCGGAACGGCTCCGGCGTCAGCGACTCCGGCCAGCCACCGAGCCCCACCGCCCGCGCGTGCAGCTCCGCGATCTCGGACAGCCGCTCCGCCTCGGACTCGGGCAGCCCCGCCCGCACCGCTCGCTTGCGGGCGTACGGGATGCGGTCGGGCACCCGCAGCGCGGCCCGCAGCAGCTCCTCGGTGCGCCGCGCGGCCATCAGCGGCCCGTGGCCCAGCCAGCTGAAACACACGGCCCCCTGCTCCAGGAGCCGGGCGTCTCCCCGTGCGTACGCGGTGATCCCCACCTTGACCAGGCCCGGCCCGAACCACGCCAGGTACACGCGGTACGGCCGCGGGTCGTCCGCGATCGTGTCGGCGGCCACGGAGTGCACCCGGTCCAGCCGCGCGCACTCCTCGCACCGCGCCCCCGTGCTCCGCCCCGGCACGGCGGTCTCTGCCGGACACGCGTGCCCCCGCGCACCCACGCACGTCCGCACACCCTCTTCGGCGACCGCGAAGGCCACCCGCTTCCCCCGGGTCAGCGCACTGCCCCGCCCGCCGACCCACCGCAGCACGGGACCGTCCGCCGCCCATCGCAGCCCCGCGCACTTCCACGCCTGTGCCATCGCCGTCGAGACTACGGGCCACCACTGACAACGCCCCCCGGCGAACCGGGGGGCGTCGTACGGGACAGCGGGTGTGTCAGAGCCAGGCGGTCCCCAGGTAGAGCTCCTCGACCCCGGTGACGTTCTGCACGTTGGCGTCGTAGGCGAACTCCCTGTAGGCGGGCTGCCCGAAGTGCGGACAGGCCATGTGGGAACCGTGGAGTTGGGTGCCCGAGGTGGTTCGGAAGGTGATCCACCAGATGGCGCAGCCGCCGTCCGGAGTCACCCAGCCGCCGCCCGGCAGCAGGTCCTCGACCCAACCGGTCACTCGGGCCTGCCCGTTCTCCACGCAGACCTCGATCTCGCCCCTGCCGTGCTTGTGGGTCTGGCTGTCGGTGACACACTCGGGTGCCGCCACCGCCGGCCCCGAGGCGGCCGAGGCCGTCGGCACCGCGAGCAGAGCCGCCGTTCCCAGCGCTCCGGCGATGGCTGTCGCACGCACGAATCCACGCATGTCGTGTCCTCCCCCTGATCGACAGCGATCACCGTACAAGGCGGCCACAGCCGAACAGTAGATCGAAAAGAGCCGTCCCGACTGGCCGAACATGCACTTTCCTGTCGAAAGTGCCCACCCCTGGGTAGGGTACGAGCATGGCCGACAGCAGGACGACCCTCGTGAGCCGCGCACGCGCCACCGAAGCGACGATGTGCCCCGAGCGTCTGGTCATGGAGCACGTCACCAGCCGCTGGGGCACCCTGGTCCTGATCGCGCTGCTGGACCGCCCGTACCGCTTCAGCGAACTGCGCCGGGAGATCGGCGGGGTGAGCGAGAAGATGCTGGCGCAGACCCTGCGCACGCTGGAGCGCGACGGCCTGGTCCACCGGGACGCCAGACCCGTCATCCCGCCCCGCGTGGACTACTCCCTGACGGAGCTCGGCCGGGAGGCCGCCGAGCAGGTACGGGACCTCGCGCTGTGGACGGAGCGGCGGATGGCGGCCGTCGAGCGGGCCCGCGCGGCGTACGACGCGGCGAAGGCCTGACGCACCCGGCGCGCCGGGCGTACCCGGCGCGCCGCCACCCGCGGCCGCGTCACTGCTGCAGGACCGCCTTCATGACGCTCTTGGCGATGGGCGCGCCGAGACCGCCACCGGAGATGTCCTCACGGGAGATGTCCATGTCGGTCGGGTCGATGAAGACGGCCACGGCGACGGAGGACCCGTCGTCCTTCTTGCCGTAGGAGACGAACCAGCCGTAGGGCACCTCGTCGTTCACGTCGACACCGCGCTGCGCGGTGCCGGTCTTGCCGCCGACCGTGATGCCGTCGATCTGGGCGCGGCGGGCGCTGCCCTCCTTGGCGGTGAACTCCATCATCTGCTGGACCTTCTGCGCGGTCTCGGCGGAGACCGCCTCGCTCATCACCGCGGGCTCGGTCTTCTCCAGCGTGCCGAGGTCGGGGCCCTTGACCTCGTCGACGATGTAGGGCTGCATCACCTTTCCGTCGTTGGCCAGTCCGGCGGTGACCAGGGCCATCTGCATCGGTGTGCTGGTGAGGCTGCCCTGGCCCATGCCGGTGAGCGCGGTGCCCGGCGCGTCGAGGCCCTCGGGGTAGAGGCTCTTCGTGGCGAGCAGGTCCCCGAAGTCGTCGGAGTAGACGTTCTCGTTGAAGCCGAACTTCTGGGCCGTCTCCCGCAGCTTGTCCTGCCCCAGCTTGGCGGCGGCGTCGAGGAAGACGTTGTTGCACGAGTACTGCATGGCGGTCTTCATCGAGGCCTTGTTGCAGACCCCGTCGCCGGCCTCACTGCCGATCTTGTTGCTGGACTGCGGCAGGGGGTAGGGCGACACGGCGTCCGTGCGGGCGTCGATATCGCTGACGATCCCGTGCTCCAGCGCGGCGGCCGCGGTGAGGATCTTGAAGGTGGAGCCCGGCGGGTAGGTCTCCCGCAGCGCGCGGTTGGCCAGCGGCTTGCGCTTGTCCTTGTCGAGCGCCACGAAGCGGTCGGACTCCTTGAAGGTGCTGCCCGCGAAGACCGACGGGTCGGCGGACGGCGCGGAGACCAGGGCCAGCACCTTGCCCGTCGCCGGGTCGAGGGCGACGACGGCGCCCCGCGCGCCCTTCAGGTCGGTCAGCCCGTCCCAGGCGGCCTTCTGCGCCTTGGGGTCGATGGTGGTGACCACCGAACCGGCGCGCCGGCCCTCACCGCTGACGACGTCGGCGAACCGCTGGAAGGCCAGCCGGTCGTCCTTGCCGGTCAGGATGCCGTCGTAGGTCTTCTCCAGCAGCGTCATGCCCTGGGCCTGCGACGCGTATCCCGTCACCGGCGCGTACATCGGCCCGTCGGCGTAGGTGCGCTTGAACTTGAGGTCGGTGCCGTTCACCTCGGTGGAGCCGGTGATGGCCCGGCCCCCGACGACGATGTCCCCGCGCGGGGTGGCGAACTGCTCGATCTGCACCCGCCGGTTCTTGGTGTCGGAGGCCAGCTCCGGCGCCCGGACGTACTGCAGCCAGTTCGCGCGGATCAGCAGCCCGAGCACCAGCAGCCCACAGAAGATCGCCACAGCCCTCAGTGGCTTGTTCACCGGTTTCCCCCGTCGAGACTCGGCCGGACGGATATGAAGACGCGTCCTCGCAACATGGGCACACCCTAGACACAGTCACGGAGGCCGTTCATCCGGGTGGCGAAAAGCCAGAGGCCCCGTCGACTGCTCGACGGGGCCTCTGGAAGATGTGCACTCGGCAGGATTCGAACCTGCAACCTTCTGATCCGTAGTCAGATGCTCTATCCGTTAAGCTACGAGTGCTTGTCCTGTTCAGTTTTACCGCCGCTCCCGTTCCTTCCGGCCCGTTCGCGGCGACAGGAAGAACATTACATGACTGCCGCCGTCATGTGAAATCCGTTAGCCCCACCCCTTGTGAGCTGCGAAAACGCCCTTCAGGACGTCAAGCGGGGACCCCGGACAGCACCGAAGCCCCGGCCGTGTGGGCCGGGGCTTCGGTGATCGTGCGGAGGCGGAGGGATTTGAACCCTCGATGGGCTTTAAGACCCAAACCGCATTAGCAGTGCGGCGCCATAGACCGGACTAGGCGACGCCTCCAGACAACATCACCTCTCGCGTGCGAGCGCGAGTGGCGCGTGCCGATGATGACACAGTCGAGCGCGCTGTCACCAATCGGCCCCCACGGTACTAGGCGGGCGGGCCGCAGGGCAAAGCCGTTGCGGCCCGGTCCGCGGACGGCCGCGCAACGTACGGCGGGCCGGCGCGTTAGTCAGGGCATGCTCCAGGTCACCCGCATCCCCGCCGCCCGCCTCCTCGGCGCCGCCGCGCTGTCCGTCGCCTCCCTCGCCTCCCTGTCCGCCGCGCACCCGGCCGCGGCCCACGGCCCCGGCGCACCGGACGGCGACCACCTCACCGTCACCGTCCGGGACGCGGGGCCGGGCGCGGACGGGACGTACGAGCTGCACTGCGGCCCGGCCGGCGGCAGCCACCCCGACCCGGCCGGCGCCTGCGACGTCGTCGAGCGCGACACGCGCTGGGGCCAGGACGCCTTCGCCCCGGTCCCCGAGGGCAGCTTCTGCACCATGCAGTACGGCGGACCGGCCACCGCGCACGTCACGGGCGTCTGGGCGGGGCGCCCCGTCGACGTGACGTTCGACCGGCGGGACGGCTGCGAGATCTCCCGCTGGGACCGCATGGTGCCGCTGCTGCCCGAGGTGGGGGCGCCGGGACGGCCGTGACCGGCCGCCTCCCGGAGCGCGGAGGGGGCGGCGCGCGGGCGCCCGGTCACACGTTCTACGTCACTTCCGCGTGCGACCTCCGTCCCGTCCCACCCCGCCCGGCGGGCCCCAACCCTTAGACTCCCTCGCGTGACACGCTGCGGGCCGATTGGCAAGATGGCCCGAGCGGTCGGCAAGTGCGGTAACAGGAGGGAAGCGTCTCGTGAGCAGCAGGCCATCCCGAGGCGCTGCTCGCCTCGCAGCCATACTGGACGCGCTGCCTGACGCGTTGGTCCTGGTCAACGCCAACGGCACCGTGGTCAACGCCAACACCATCGCCCTGGAGGCCTTCGAGACCCCGGGCACCGCGCTGGTGGGGCGCGGGCTGCTGGATCTGCTGCCGCAGTTCGACTCGCGGCTCATCCCCGGGTCCATGCGGCGGCCGGACCACATCGACCCGCGGGCGCGCACCAAGCCGACGCGGATGGTCGCCCGGCGCACCGACGGCTCCGAGTTCCCGGTCGAGGTCACCAGCGCCAACCTGGAGACCGGTCAGCAGGCCTACGACACCTACGGCTACACCGGCGACGAACTGCTGATGCTCGTCGTCCGCGACCTCTCCGGCACCGTCGACACCGAGGCCGAGCTGGCGCGTTCGCAGCGGCAGACCGAGATGATCCTGCGGGCCGCCTCCGAGGGTGTCGTCGGCACCGACACCGACGGGCGGATCGTCCTCGTCAACCCGGCCGCCGCCCAGATACTCGGGTACCGGGCCAGCGACCTCGGCGGCCGCGAACTGCACACGCTCGTCCTGCACTCGCGGGCCGACGGCTCCCCCTTCCCGTACGACGAGTCCCCGCTCGCCGACACCCTGCGCTCCGGGCGCAAGCACCGGGTGCGCGGGCAGGTGGTGTTCGCCAAGAACGGCGACCCCTTGCCGGTCGACCTGACGACCGCGCCCGTCCGCGACGGCGACCAGCTCGTCGGCGCCGTCATGACCTTCACCGACCGGCGCCCGTACGACGCGCTGGTCAAGGAGCACGAGGACGCCGAGCGGCGGCACGCCGAGGAGCGGGAGCGGCTCGCCGAGGAGCACGCCGCCGAGCTGACCGCCCTGCGCCAGAGCCACGTGCGCGAGCTGGCGGAGCTGCGGGAGAAGCACGCGGAGGAGACCGCCGCGGACGCCGACCGCTACGCCGCGCTCGGTGAGCGGGAGAAGGACCGCTACGAGGCGCTCGCCGCCCGGCACGAACAGCTGCTGACCCTCCTCGGGGGCTCGCTGCGCGGGCCCCTGGACGAACTGCGCCAGGAGCTGGCCGCGCTGGCCGCGGACGACGCCGGGCAGTTGTGGCCCGAGGCCAACCAGGTGCTGCACCACCTGTCGGCCGGCTACTCGCGCATCACCACCCTCATCGACAACGTCCTCGGCTACCAGCGCCTCGACGTCGGCAACGAGAACGTCGCCCGCACCAAGGTGATGCTCGACGCCGTCGTCGCCGCCGGTGTCGACGGGGCCGTCGAGCTGATCGGGCCGGGACGCGTGCAGTTCGCCGTGCACGCGCCGCCCATCGAGGCGGAGGTCGATCCGCGGCTGCTGGCCGTCGCGCTGGCCCATCTCGTCGCGGACGTCGCGGGCGTCGACGCCACCGGCAACTCTCCCGTGTCGGCGACCGGCGGCTACCTCGACAACACCGTCGTGGTCGCGGCGGCGCAGCGCGGCGAGAGCGTACGCATCGAGGTGCGCGGGCCGTACGCCGGGGGAGACCCGGTGCACGAGCCGATCGTGCGCGGGATCGTACGGGCGCACGGGGGCGTGCTGCAGACGCACCAGGTGCCCGGCATGAGCGGCAGCGCCTACGTGCTGGAGGTGCCGATCGGCGGTGGGGCGGGGGCCGTCGTCGCCGACGCCCCGGCACCGGGTCCGGCGGCACCGGCCCACGCGGAGGCGTCGGCCGCCGGTGCCGCGGAGGCGGGCAGCGCCCTGGCCGTCCAGGAGCCGGCGTCGGGCGCCGGACGGCGGCGCGCCCGGCGGGCTTCGGTCGACGCGTTCCTGGAGAGCGGCACCGACGGTGCGGCGGGCGAGGGTGCCGACGCCGATCCGACCGGCCCCGACGGGGACTCCGTACCGACCGGACGGCGCAGGCGGCCTGCCGCGCAGGGCCAGGAGCAGGCCGCCGGGGAGCAGATCCGGACGCAGGTCCCGCTGCCGGTCCCCGCGCAGGCGGCGCCGGGCGAGGGGTCCGGCGGGACCGGGCGCCGGCGCGGGCGTCCCGCGGAGAACGCGGACGCGGCCGGCGAGGGCCCGCACCCGGCGGCGCTCGCCGGGGTGTCCGAGGGCGCCGTCCTCATGGCCGGCGAGCACGGCGGTGGGGCCGCGGCCTCCAACACCGGACTCGGCGGGACCGTACCGCCGCAGGGCGTCCCCGCGCCCGGCGGCCGGCGCGCCCGGCGGGACGGCGGTGAGCAGCACGCGCTGCCTCCGGCCCTGCCCGCGCAGGCCGGGGCGGCCGACCCCGCAGACGCGACCGGCGCGGCCGACGGGGACCGGCCGACCGGACGCCGGCGCCGTGCCCTGGCATCCGCCAACGAGCGGGCCGCCGCGCAGGAGGCGGCGCCGCGTCAGGTCTTCGCCCTGCCGCCCGCCGACGCGGACCGGCCGTCCGACGGGCCGGCGGGGTCGGCCGGGGCACCCGCCGCGGTGACGCCGGGTCAGGTCCCCGTGCCCGGTCCGGCCGTGCCCGCCGACGCTCCGCTGCCCGTCGGCGTCCCGCTCGACGAGGGCCGGCACGACGCCGTGCCGCACCACCAGGCCGACGACCACACCCCGCCGCAGCCGCACCCGACCGAGGCGCCCACGGGACGCCGCCGCCGGGCCGGGGCCGGCGCCCCGCAGGACGCGGAGTCCGTGCCGGCGCCGGGCGCGCCCGCGCACGGGGCCCCGGTGCCGCCGCGGAACACCGCCGCCGGTCAGGGCGTACCGGCACAGATGCCGGCCGAGGTACCGGCCCAGGGCGTACCCGGGCAGGCCGCACCCGGGCCGGTGCCCCCGCCGGCCGCCGCCCACGCCGAGGCGCCGCGGCCGGCCGAGGCCGCCGCCGCTCCGCACCCCGCCGGTGCCCCCGGCAGCGGGGCGCCGTGGCCCGGTGCCGCGGACGCCTCGGGAGCCGGAGCCCCCGTACCGCCCCACGGCGCCCCGCTGCCGCCCACCGGGGCGCCCGCGCAGTCCACCGGCGTCCCCGTACCGCCCGACGGTGTCCCCGGCCCCGCTCCCGCGGCCGCCCCCGGCACGACCGGAGCGGCCCCCGCCGCGCCGCAGGCCCCGGCGCCCCCGCGGACCGCCCCCGTCACCACGCCGAGCCGGGGCACCCCGCTGCCGCCCGAGAACGCCCCCGCTCCCCGCGCGGCGCAGCCCCTGCCCGCGGAGGCGTCCGCGCCCGTCGACCCGAACTCGACCCAGGGGCGGTCGATCAGCGTGCGGACGCTGGGCCAGGGCGTGCCGTTCAACCGGCAGGCGGTCCAGGTGCAGCAGCCGACGGCCACCCCCGCCCCGCAGCAGCCGAGCGGGTCGGGCCGGCGCCGCAAGCTGGGTACGCCGCCCGACCCGGCCACGGTCCGCCCGCACCCGTCGCCCGAACAGCCGCCCACCGCCGCGCAGCCCGCGGCACCGCAGCAGTCCCAGCCCCCGCCAGCGACGTCGGGGCCGGAACAGCCTCCTCTGGCCGGGGGCCAGCCCCGGCGCGCCCCGGGCACGGAGGGCGTCGGACGGTCGTACGCCATAGGGGCGCCGGACAAGAACGCCGCCGAGGGGCCCGAGCCGCTGGACGGGCCCGGCGGTGCCGTGGAGGTGGCCGACCCGCCGCGTCCGCAGCCGATGGACGACGAGCTGCCGCCGGAGCCGCTGGACAACCCGCGCCGGCTGCTCGTGTGGCCCGCGCCGGACGTCTCCACCCAGCAGGCGCTCAGTGACCGCGGCTACCGGCCGGTCATCGTGCACTCGCGCGAGGAGGTCGACGCGCAGATCGCGGCGTTCCCCGCCGCGCTGTTCGTGGACCCGCTGACCGGGCCGATCACCCGCACCGCGCTCCAGTCGCTGCGGCAGGCGGCGGTGGCGGCCGAGGTGCCGGTGCTGGTCACGGCCGGCCTCGGCCAGGCCTCGCGCGACGCCGCCTACGGTGCCGATCCGGCCGTCCTGCTGAAGGCGCTCGCGCCGCGGGACAGCGAGCAGCACCCGCCGCGCGTCCTGCTGATCGAGGAGCACGCGGAGATCGCGCTGGCGCTGACCGCGACGCTGGAGCGGCGCGGGATGCAGGTGGCGCGGGCGGCGAGCGACGCCGACGCGGTGACGCTGGCGGGGCAGTTCCGCCCGAACCTCGTCGTGATGGACCTGATGCAGGTCGAGCGGCACCAGGGGGGCCACGCCGGGATCATCGACTGGCTGCGCGCCAACGGGCAGCTCAACCGCACCCCGCTCGTCGTCTACACGGCCGCCGTCGACCCGGCCGACCTGCCGCGGCTGGCCTCGGGCGAGACGGTGCTGTTCCTGGCGGAGCGTTCCACCAGTGGCGAGGTGCAGTCCCGGATCGTCGAACTGCTCTCGCGGATCGGCACCAACTGACGCCGGGAGCCGGGTGAGTCCGGGGAGCGTCCCCGGTTCCCCCGGCTGACCGGACTGGCCGGGCTCCCGCTATCCCTCGACGATCCTGCGGGCCGCCTTCTTGATCGAGGCGCGCAGGCGGTCGGCGTCCGTGTCCTCGCCGCCGACCAGGACCCGTTTCATCTGCGGCACGACCGAGGCCCAGTTGGCCATCGCGACCAGCAGGAAGAGCAGGTCGGGAGCCGGGATGGCGTCGGTGACCACGCCGCGCGCCTGGCCGTCCCGTACGGCGGCGACCTTGCGGGCGTAGTGCTCCTGGCGTTCGGCCTCGTGGGGGAGTTCGGCGGTGCCGTACTCCATGCCCTCCCAGAAGAGGAGGCGGAGCAGCTCCGGGTGGGCGGCGTGGTAGTCCATGAGGCGGTCCATCCAGCCCTCGACGTCGTCCGGGTCGACCGGGACGGAGATCGCGAGGTCGAGCATCTTCTTCTCCAGGACGGACGCGAACAGCTCGTTCTTGTTGCCGTAGTAGGCGTAGATGAGCTGCTTGTTGGCCCTGGCCTCGGCGGCGATGCGGTCGATGCGGGCGCCGGCGATGCCATGGCGGGCGAACTCGGCGACCGCGGCTTCGAAGATCCGGGCCTTGGTCGCCTCGGGGTCTCTTGCTCCCATGGAGTCAGGGTAGCGGGGCGGTGGAGGTAACCAACCGTTTGGTTGACATGACCGGGAAGGAAGACGAGACTCTCGTGGTTACTTCCAACCAACCAGTTAGTTGTTAGCGTGCGCTCGAAGGAGTCGCTCCGCCCATGTCGTCACCGTCAGCAGCCACCCGGACCACGCCGGAGACCGACGCCCACGGCGCCCTCCGGGGAGGGCCCGCCGCCGCCTCCCGCCTCCTCCTCCCCCTGATCGCCCTGTGCACCGCCGTCACGGCGGCCAACATCTACCTCGCGGCGCCACTGCTCCCGCTCATCGCCGAGGACTTCCGTTCCACCCCGTCGGCGGTGGCCTGGCTCGCGTCGGTCGCGCAGTTCGGGTACGCGGCCGGGCTGCTCTTCTTCGCCCCGCTCGGGGACAGCGTGAACCGGCGGCGGCTGGTCGCCGTCCTCTCGCTGGTCGCCGCGGCCGCGCTGGTCGCCGGCGCCGCCTCGGGCTCCACCGGCGTGCTCGCCGGTGCCGTCCTGGTCGCCTCCGCCGCGACCGTCGTCCCGCAGCTCCTGGTCCCGCTGGTGGCCGAGCGCGCCCCCGCCGACCGCCGGGCCCGGCACGTCGCGGCCGTCATCGCGGGCCTGTTCACCGGCGTGGTGGCCGCCCGGGTGCTGGGCGGGCTGGTCGGGCAGGCCTTCGGCTGGCGCGTGGTGTTCGTGGGCGCGGCCGCGCTCACCGCGCTGCTGGGCCTGGTGACCGCCTACGCACTGCCCGTGGAGCGGCGGCGCCGCCGAGGCCCGCTGTTCTCGGGGCTCGCCGCGCTGCCGGGCGTGCTGCGCCACTCGCCGGACCTGTGGCGGGCGTGCGTGCGTCAGGCCGGTATGTACGGCGCCTGGAGCGCCCTGTGGACCTCGCTCGCGCTGCTCCTGGCCGGGGACGACGGGTACGGCATGACCACCGCGGCGGCCGGGCTGTTCGGCCTGTTCGGGCTCGCGGCCAGTGTCGTCGCGCCGCTCGCGGGCGGTTTCGTCGACCGGTTCGGTGCCGCCAAGGTCGTACGGTCCGCGTATCTGCTCGCCGCCCTGTCGGTGCCGCTGTTCTGGCTGGGCGGGCAGGTGATGGCGGCCCTGTGCGCGGCGGCGGTCCTGGTGCACGCCGCCCTCGTGGCCTCCCACGTCGCCAACCAGACCCTCGCCCTGACCACCACCTCCGCCCCGGCCACCGCGAACACGGCGTACGTCGTCGCCGGCTTCGCGGGCGGTGCCCTGGCCTCGGCCCTCGCGGGACCCGCGTACGGCCACTGGGGCTGGCCCGGCGTCTGCGCGGTGGCGGGGGCCTGGCTGGTGCTGGGGTGGGCGGCCACCGCCGTACGGGGGCGGTGAGGACGGAGGCGTGCCGGGCGGGGACCCGCCCGGCCAGCCGGTGCCCCTCAGAGGCGGGTGACGTCCAGACCCCCGTCGGCGTACTGCCGACGCAGCACCTTCTTGTCGAACTTGCCGACGCTCGTCTTCGGCACCGCCCCGATGACCGTCCAGCGCTCGGGCAGCTGCCACTTGGCGATCTTGCCGTCCTCGGCGAGGAAGGTGCGCAGCTCCTCGAAGCCGACGCTCGCGCCCTCCTTGAGGACGACCGTGGCCAGCGGACGCTCGCCCCACTTGTCGTCGGGGACGGCGACCACGGCGGCCTCGGCGACGGCCGGGTGGGACATCAGGGCGTTCTCCAGCTCCACCGAGGAGATCCACTCGCCGCCGGACTTGATGACGTCCTTGGCGCGGTCGGTGAGGGTGAGGTAGCCGTCGGCGGAGATGGTGCCGACGTCGCCCGTCTTCAGCCAGCCGTCCTCGCTGAACTTGTCGGCGGGGCGCAGCGGCTCGGCGCCGGGGCCGTTGTAGTAGGCGCCCGCGATCCAGTTGCCGCGGACCTCCAGCTCACCGGCGGACTCGCCGTCCCAGGGCAGGCGCTCGCCGCCGGGGCCGGTGAGGCGGGCCTCGACACCGGCCGGGAAGCGGCCCTGGGTGAGGCGGTAGGCGAACTCCTCCGACGTGCCGACCGCGTGGGCCGGCGGCCGGGCGACCGTGCCCAGCGGCGAGGTCTCCGTCATCCCCCAGGCGTGGCAGACCCGCATGCCGAGCGCGTCGAAGGCCTCCATGAGCGACGGCGGACAGGCGGAGCCGCCGATGGTGACCTGCGTGAGGGAGGAGACGTCCCGGGGCTTCGCGGTCAGCTCGGCGAGCAGCCCCTGCCAGATGGTGGGGACGGCGGCGGCGTGCGTCGGCTTCTCGCTCTCGATCATCTCGGCGAGCGGCGCGGGCTGGAGGAAGCGGTCCGGCATCAGCATGTTCACGCCGGTCATGAAGGTGGCGTGCGGCAGTCCCCAGGCGTTGACGTGGAACTGCGGGACGACCACCAGCGAGGTGTCCTCGTCGGTCAGCCCCATCGACTGCGCCATGTTGACCTGCATCGAGTGCAGGTAGATGGAACGGTGGCTGTAGACCACGCCCTTGGGGTCGCCGGTGGTGCCGGAGGTGTAGCACATGGCGGCCGCGGCACGCTCGTCCAGCTCGGGCCAGTCGTAGCTGTCCGGCTTCCCGGCGAGCAGGTCCTCGTACTCGTGCACCCGCACGGACGCCCCCTCCAGCAGGGAGCGGTCGCCGGGGCCGGTGACGACGACGTGCTCGACCGTCTTCAGGTGCGGCAGCAGCGGGGCGAGCAGCGGCAGCAGCGAACCGTTGGCGATCACCACACGGTCGGCGGCGTGGTTCACGATCCAGGCCAGCTGCTCCGGCGGGAGGCGGAGGTTGAGGGTGTGGAGGACCGCGCCCATGGAGGGGATCGCGAAGTACGCCTCGACGTGCTCCGCGTTGTTCCAGGCGAGCGTCGCCACCCGTTCGTCGTCCCGGACGGCCAGGTCCTCGCGCAGCGCATGGGCAAGCCGGGCGGCCCGGGTTCCGATCTCGGCGAAGGAGCGGCGGTGCGGCTCGCCCTCACCGGTCCAGGTGGTCACCTGTGAGCTGCCGTGGATCGTCGACCCGTGGGTGAGGATTCTCGATATCAGCAGCGGTACGTCCTGCATCGTGCTCAGCACGGTGTCCTCCCGGGGCGACATTGCCTGTGCGGCGGCAAGGGTTGCGCTGATTCTGCGCACATACCGCGCGGTATGTCACTACTCCCGGGTGATCGATCAGCGGGCGCTGCCCGACGGAGTGGCCGGGCGGACCTCCCAGGACCCTCCCCGGGCCCTCCCAGGACCCTCCTAGGACCGGACAATCCCCAGCTCAGGGTCGTCGCGGAGCTTGCCGAGCGCCCGGGACACCGCCGACTTCACCGTGCCCACGGAAACTCCGAGCACCTCGGCCGTCTGGACCTCGCTGAGGTCCTCGTAGTACCTGAGGACGACCATCGCCCGCTGCCGGGCCGGCAGCTTCATGATCGCCCGCCACATCGCGTCGCGCAGGGCCTGCCGCTCCGCCGGGTCGTCGCTCCCGGGGGCGGGCTCCGGCTCGGGCAGCTCGTCGCAGGCGAACTCGTCGACCTTGCGCTTGCGCCACTGCGAGGTCCGGGTGTTCAGCAGCGCCCTGCGCACGTAGCCGTCCAGGGCGCGGTGGTCCTCGATGCGGTCCCAGGCCACGTACGTCTTGGTGAGCGCGGTCTGCAGCAGGTCCTCCGCATCGCTCGGGTTCGCGGTCAGCGACCGGGCGGTACGCAGCAGCACCGGCTGGCGGGCCTTCACGTACGAGGAGAACGACGGGTACGCGAAGGTCTGCGTCCTCGCTGCCGCCAGGGCTGTGGCCATGGCCGAGCCCCTGGCCGAGCCCCTGGCCGGGGCCTTGGCCGGAGCCTGGGCCGTGGCGGCGTCCGAAGCGCTGGTGCAGACGAGTGTGGTCATGACTCAACGCTATGAGCGAGGGATGCCCGGCGGATCGGCCGCAGGTCCCGAAGCAGAGTCCGCCTCAGGTTGTAGGGGTGGTGCCGGCTGCACCTCCTGTAGGTGGACGAGAGGAGGAGACGTACTGCGGGTTCACCCCTGGGGGCTCGCCGGACGCGCGCGAGAACGCCTGGGCGGCGATACCGGAGTACCGCCGCCCAGGCGTCTTGCGACCCCATGAAGCACACCCGTCCGAAGAGCGAGGGGCCGGCGCGGGAGCGCACCCGCGCCGGCCCCTCAGATCACCACCACAGCGGGGTGAAGCTGACGGCCACGTTCTCGTTGCCCTGGTTGATCGCGGTGAAGGCGGAGCCGTCGACCTGGGCGGTGTTGCTCTGGTTCGAGGCCCCCGAGCCGACCGCCTGCTGCTGCGTGGTGGACGAGTTGCCGTTGTTGTCCCCGCCGACACCACTGCCGAGGATGCCCGCGAAGGCCTCCGCGGCGGTCGCGTTCGATCCGTCGTTCGCGAGTGCGCCGTTGTCCGCCGTCGCCACGCCGCCGAAGAGCGCGGCGGCGAGCGGGAGGGCGGCGACGGCGGCGACGACGCGAGCGGTACGGATGCTTGCCATGTTGTTCCTCCAGAACAAGTGCGCGTCGGCCGAGGCCGAGCACGCGAGAAGTACGTGAAGCTGCCTGGATCTGCGTGAAGTTGCGTGAAGCGGATTCCAACCGGACCTTGAGCCGAGGCAGTTGGCCGACCGCCTCGACGCTGTGCACGACGTCGCGTGATCAGAGTTGCCCACCGAATCCCCGGCGAACCACCCCCGAAGCCCCGATTCGCCCTCAAGCGTGATGACAAGTCGATAAACCCCTTTGCGTCCCTTCCGTACCAGCCCGGGGCAGCACGGACAGGTCCACCCCAAGTGCCACAAGAGGTGAAGCGTTCCGCCACTTTCTCCGCCCACCGCACCTCCCCGGCGCGTCGCGCGCGGCCACCCTTCCCTTTTTCGAACGTACGTACGAACATAGACGCATGGCCACCCCAGACCGGCAGGCCACGACCCTGGCCCTCGCCCACGCCCTGTCAGCCGCCGAACGCGGGCTGGCCGTCATCCCCCTGTCCCGGACGAAGCTCCCGGCCCTGCGCTCGCCCCACCGCGACGACCCGGCCCCGGCCCCCTGCCACGGCGAGTGCGGCCGCCCCGGTCACGGGGTCCACGACGCCACCACCGACCCGGCCCGCATCCGCGAACTCTTCACCGCCGCCCCCTGGGCCACGGGCTACGGCATCGCCTGCGGCCTGCCCCCGTACCACCTCATCGGCGTCGACCTGGACACCAAGTCGGAGACGGACTCCTCGGCCGCCCTGCGCGAACTCGCCCTGCGCCATCTGTTCACGATCCCGCCGACGGTCGTCGTCCTGACCCCCAGCGGAGGCCGCCACCTGTGGCTGAGCGGCCCGCCCGACGCCGTCGTGCCCAACTCGGCCGGGCGCCTGGCCACCGGCATCGACATCCGCGGCGCCGGCGGCTACCTGGTCGGCCCCGGCTCCCGCACCCGGCACGGTACGTACACCGCCGCGCCCGGCACGGCCCACCTCGCCCCCGCGGCCTGCCCGCCCGCGCTCCTGCGCCTCCTGCTGCCACCGGCCCGTACGCCCCGGCCGTCCCCGGCCCGGACCGAGGAGCACGGCCAGGGCCTCGTCCAGTTCGTCCTCACCGCCCACGAGGGCCAGCGGAACACCCGCCTCTTCTGGGCCGCCTGCCGCGCCTACGAGGACGGCATCGGCCCGGCGCTCGTCGCTCCGCTGATCGAGGCGGCCCTCGACACCGGCCTCACCGAACGCGAGGCCCGCGCGACGATCGCGTCCGCCGCCCGCATGACGGGCCACCACCCCTGACACCCGACGCACCGGAGCCCTCACCCCCGCCCCCGCCCCCGCCCCCGGCATCCGTCTCCACCCACCCCCTCCCCCCACAGCCCTCTCGGCACGAACCCGAAAGCCCTTCATGCACGACCGTCCCCGAGTGCCGGCCTTGTCACTGACCCGGGTCGTCCTGTCCTCCGGCCGCAGCGTCGACCTGGCCGAGCTGCACCTCACGTCGACATACGGCGGCCTGCTGGAGGGCTACCCGTGCGGCCCTGTCAACGACCTGCGCATCAGGGAGCTGGTGCACACCGCCGAGCGAATGTCCCCGACCACGCCGGTGCATCTGGTGCCGCCCCCGCGCGAGTACCCGGACCAGTACGCGGGTGCCCTCGGCCCGGTGGAGGTGCTGCCGCGCGTGGCCTGCGTGGGACGCTTCTCCTCCGCGGCCCTCGATCCGGCCAACGACCCGTTCCTGCACCGCTCCGCGCTGACCGTCGTCTGGTTCCAGTCCACCTCACGCGTCCCGTCGGCGCGGGACACGGAGCCCGCCCTGCGGGAGGTCGACTGGGCCGGTCTGGCCCGCGACTACGAACTCTGAGGCCGGTCCGGCACGCCGGCGGCCTCGTCCTTCCGCCACGGCCCGACGCCGAGTTCGCCCGTGGTGCCGAGGTCGAGCCCCGGGGCGACCACGACGGGGTCCGACCCGGACGCGGCCCGCACCCTGACGTACGGCACGGTCACCGCCTCCCCGGCCTGGGTGGTGTTGCGCCACGCCATGCTCGCCGCGGCCGACTCGCCCGGCCGCAGGGTCACCCGCCGGACCGGCTCTCCGCCGCCCGCCATGGGGATGCCCTCGGTGCCGCGCAGGATCTCGATCCCCTCGACCGGTGCCAGCTCCTCGTCGAGCAGCTGGAGCACCGGATACCCCTCGACGGAGTACGGGCGGGCGCCGCAGTTCTCCAGGTGCAGCCCCACCACCCGCAGCCCCATGGCGGCGTCGCCCTCGTCCGCCGTGAGCCGCAGCCCGGACGGCGGGCAGGAACCGGCGGCCGCCGGCGCCTCGTCGGCGGGCACCCGCTTCACGTCGACGACGCGCACGTGTGCGGCGTCCAGGCGCTGATCACCCAGGCTTCCGACGCTCTCGAGCGTGCGCCGCACGGTCCGCCCCGCGGCCACGGACGCCACCGTCTCCGTGGCGTCGGACATCGCCCTGCCCTGGTCGTCCACCAGGGAGAAGGTGATCGTGTAGGTGAAGGCTTCGGCCCCCCGGTTGGTCACCGAGTACGCGACCACGCACGGGGACGCGCTCGCCTCCGGCAGCCCCGGAAGGCTGTCCGCCGTCACGGACACCCCGGGTCGCCGGCTCTCCCCGCCGTGGGACGGGGCACCGGCCTCCCCCTGCGCGCCGTCGCCCCGCTCGACCGCCCCGAGGATCCGCACCCCGTCGTCCTCCGGCCCCGCCGCACCGGACGCCTGCGCCCCGCACCGGCCCTCCGGTCCGCCCTCCCCTCCCGCGCCGCCCGCGCCTGCGTCGCCGGACGCGGCGGTCTGGGTACCGCAGGCACCGATCAGGAGACTGGCGAGGAGAGCACCGCAGGCCGCGAGCGGCACTCGGAGCTGGGGGGTCCGCATCGCCCCAGCCCACCAGCCCCGCCCCTCGACGACCGTGGCGGAAGCCACACTTCCGGTCACAGCCCTGTCACAGTCCCGCTCCCCCGCCTCAGGGAGACGATCACGGCGGCGAGCCCGGCGCTGACCACGAAGCCGCCCATCATGACCATCCCCACCCCGACGACGAAGAGACCACTGCCGTCGTCCGACCAGTCGCGGTAGGCGCAGGCCGTCAGTCCGACGGTGACGCCGAGCACCGCACCGACGGCGTACCCCCGCCATACCGCCCAGCACACCGGCCCCAGCAGGGCCAGCACGAGCCCGATCACCTGCCAGGCCTCGTACGGCCCGGTCGTCGTGCCGTCGGCGTGCACGTCCCGCTCCTGGTCCCACCCCAGCCACACGGCCCACAGAGCCGAGGCCGCCGCGACCACCACGAGGGCCGACAGCAGCTGGTGGACGGTCTTCACCGGTCGTTGTTCCATGCCTCCAACGCTCCGCCACCCGCCCGGGAGGCGACCAGAGCTGGCGTACTCAGTTCCCCACCGAGTAGGAGCACCGGGGCCACAGCGGGCACGGGTGCCTCCAGGGGTCCGGTTCCTCGGAGTCGTCGTGCCCGCTACGTGCCCGTCCGTCACCGCCCGCCTGCCTGACCCCCTTGATCCCAGGCATGGACGCGGACCGGGTCGAGGTGGAGTTCGTTCGGTCCCAAGCAGTCGGCGGCCCAGGCCGCCAGGCGAGAACCGCAGACGCAGGCCAAGTTGGGTCCGTGCGCGCCGGTGGGGCCGCAACACCCCCGCCAGTTGGCCCCGAGCGTGAAGGGTTCGAGGCGTGGCAGGACATCGTCCGGGTGGACGACGATGCTGTTCCGCCGGCCGGCGGACTCCGTGATGCCGGTGTCGGTGCGCAGCAGCTCGCGCCCCGTGCCGCCGACGTCCCGGCGAGACTCGCCGACAGGAACCCATGGGGCACCCCAGGGATCGGGGTCGATGGCGTAGTACCCACAGGGAACGGTGGAGCGAGCCCGGCCCGTGTCCGGGTCCCGGCCGCGATCGGGGTCATCCACCTCCGGCACGAACGGCAGCGCCAGCAGATCTCCGGTGAGCGCGGCCCCGCATCCGGCGCAGTGGAAGACGGTCACAGGTCAGGTTCTACCGTCTGCCGGACGGAAATCGATCAGCCGGGACAGGCGACCAAACGGCGGAGCCCTTCATGGCATGCACCACCCGTGCCCCTCCGTTCCCGATCGGTCGGGAAACCGCGGGGAACGGCGGTGCACGGCGGGTACCGCACACGGCGACGGCCCCCGACCGTAACGCCTGGTCAGGGGCCGTCAAACACTGCGGTGGGTGTGGGATTTGAACCCACGGTGACTTGCGCCACGACGGTTTTCAAGACCGTTCCCTTAGGCCGCTCGGGCAACCCACCCGTGCACCGTCCACCTGGGGCGGAGCGGCTACAGCCTACCGGGCGCTGGCCCTGTGCGGGGCCCGTGGGCCGGGGCGGGTGAGGCGGCGGTCAGTCGTCGCCGACCTTGGAGCCGAGGGTGAGTTCGGTGGTGCGCTCCTTGCCGCCGCGCTCGTAGGTGACCGTGACCTTGTCGCCGGGCTTGTGCGTCCAGATCTCGCCGATCAGGGTCGGTCCGCTGTCGATCACGCGGTCGTCGAGCTTGGTGATGACGTCACCGGGCTTGAGGCCCGCGGCGGCGGCGGGGCCGCCCGACTCGACGGGATCGGAACCGTTGACACCCTGCTCGGTGAGCTTGGCGCCGTTCGCCGTCTCCTCCAGGGAGACGGACGCGCCGATCTTCGCGTACACCGGCTTGCCGCTCTTGATCAGCTGCTTGGCGACGAACTCGGCCTGGTTGACGGGGATGGCGAAGCCCAGGCCGATCGAGCCGGCCTGGCCGGTGCCGAAGCCGCCGTTGCTCGTGGACTGGATCGCGGAGTTGATCCCGATGACGTTGCCCTGGGCGTCCAGCAGCGGGCCGCCGGAGTTGCCCGGGTTGATCGACGCGTCGGTCTGGAGCGCGCTCATGTAGGACGCCTTGTTGCTGCCGCTGCCGTCGCTGGAGGCCACGGGACGGTTCTTGGCGCTGATGATGCCCGTGGTCACCGTGTCGGACAGGCCGAAGGGGGCGCCGATGGCGATCGTGGAGTCGCCGACCGCCACCTTGTCGGAGTCACCGAGGGGGAGCGGGTTCAGGTCCGAGGGGGCGTTCTCGAGTTTGATGACCGCCACGTCGTAGCCCTGGGCGTGCCCGACCACCTCGGCGGCGTACTTCTTGCCGTCGGGGAAGGTCGCGCTGAGCTTGCCTCCGTCGACCGCCTCGGCCACCACGTGGTTGTTGGTGACGATGTGGCCCTGCTTGTCGAAGACGAAGCCGGTGCCGGTACCGCCCTCGCCGTTGCTGCCCTCGGCCTGGATGGTGACCGTGCTGGGCAGGGCCTTGGCGGCCACGCCGGCGACCGTGCCCGCGTCGCGCTTGAGCGAGCCTCCGGTGTCGGACGCGGAGACCGTCGTCGAACCGGTCTCGTCGTTGTTCTTGGCCAGGGTGTAGCCGAGGCCGCCGCCCAGACCGCCCGCGACCAGCGCGGCGATCAGGAGCCCGGCGACCAGTCCGCCGCGACCGCTGCCCGGCTTCGGCGCGGGCGGCTGGTACGAGGCACCCCAGCCGCCCTGGCCGCCACCGCCTCCACCGCCGTAGGTCGGAGTGCCCGGCGGCGGGGGCGGCGGCCAGGAGGCGTCGGGCGCCGTGTGCCCGTAGGGCGCGCCCGTGCCCTCGGGCGCGGGCTGCTGCGGCGCGTGGGCGGCGAACGGTCCGTGTCCCCCGTGCGGCGCGGCCGCCGGTGCCTGCGCCGGCGGCTGCTCCGGGTGCGGCGCGGCCGGCTGGGGGGAGGCAGCGGGAGTGTCCACCGGCGCGGGGGGCGCGGACGGGGCCGGGGGTACCGCGGTGCCCTCGTTCTCGGTGCTCACAGCTTCTCTCCTCGTTCCACGGCTTCCACGGCTGTTTCTCGGTCGTCCTGCGGTCGCGCTCGGCCGTACTCACGCGCCGTTCCCTGGGGGCCGGCGCGATACAGACGTGCGGTGTTCTTGTATGCCATCAGCTTTTCCCACGGGCCGTCAGAGCACCATAAGCGGTTGCTGTGGGTTCGCGGTCGACCTTTATATCGGTCAACCCAGACTAAACGGACGGACGGTCGATGCCTCCGGTGGCACGTCTACCCGCGCGCGGTGGCACCATGACGCGGTGACCCACGCACGCGCACGACAGCACCGGACTCAGGTCGTCGCCCACCGGGGAGCCTCCGAGGAGGCCCCCGAGCACACCCTGGCCGCGTACCGGAAAGCGATCGAGGACGGCGCGGACGCCCTGGAGTGCGATGTCCGCCTGACCGCCGACGGCCACCTGGTCTGCGTCCACGACTGGCGGGTCAACCGTACGTCCAACGGCCGCGGCGCGGTCTCGGCGCTGGAGCTCGCCGACCTGACCGCCCTGGACTTCGGCGCCCGCAGGACCAGGGAGTTCTGGCGCACGCGTGACGAGCAACCCGACTGGGAGCACCGGCCCGAGGACCGGGAGGAGACCTCCGTACTGACCCTGGAGCGCCTGCTTCAGCTGGTGTCCGACGCGGGGCGTCGGGTGGAGCTGGCCATCGAGACCAAGCACCCCACGCGCTGGGCGGGGCAGGTGGAGGAGCGGCTGCTGCTGCTCCTGAAGCGGTTCGGGCTCGACGCCCCGGCCTCGGCCGCGGAGTCCCCGGTACGCGTGATGAGTTTCTCGGCGCGCTCGCTGCACCGGGTGCGGGCGGCGTCGCCGACGCTGCCGACGGTCTATCTGATGCAGTTCGTCTCGCCCCGGTTGCGGGACGGACGGCTGCCCTCCGGTGTCCGGATCGCGGGCCCCTCGATCCGCATCGTGCGCAACCACCCCACTTACATCGAGCGCCTGAAACGAGCCGGCCACCAGGTGCACGTATGGACGGTGAACGACCCCGCCGACGTGGATCTCTGCCTCGACCTGGGCGTGGACGCCATCATCACCAACCGGCCCCGGGCCGTACGCGACCACCTCGGCCGCTGATTCGTCCGCACACCTTGACCCCGGCGGGCCGGTTGCCGCATTCTCCGGTCTCGGCCACACCGACGAAATCCAGCCATGCGGTTACGGGGAGTGCTCCGGCGCGTTCGGTACGTGTTCGACCGTGTCGAATGCGTCACTGCACGAGGAGCGGCCGGTTTCCGGTCCAGGCCAGAAGGGCATCCACACCGTGGCGTGGGGCGAAGGAGGTCTCGGGGGTGGCGTTGGTGGTGGCACAGGAGGTGCCCACGTCGTCGAGCATGGCCGTTCCTCATGGCCCTGCGGGCGTGGGGAAAGCGAGACACCGCATGCGGGCGCAGCTGCGCGGCGGCGGTGTGGCGGAATCGGTCATCGACGATGCCGTACTGGTCCTTTCGGAACTGTTGAGCAACGCGTGCAAGCACGGCCGGCCACTGGGCGGCGCCCTGGCCGGGGACGGTGACGTCCGTGCCGCGTGGCAGGTGGACGCGGGCGGCCGGCTCGTCGTGGAGGTCACGGACGGCGGCGGTCCGACCCGCCCGGTGCCGGCGACCCCCTCGATCACGGCACACGGCGGCCGCGGGCTGAACATCATCACCGCGCTCGCCGACGACTGGGGTGTGCGGGACGACGCCTGCGGAGAGGTCACCGTCTGGGTCGTCGTCCACGACGACGTGCACGACCGGGACGCCGCGCACCGCCGCGACGACTTCGCCACCCGCATCTCGGCGCCCGCGGTCTCCGAGATGCCCGGCCTGGACTTCGCCGACGCCTTCGACGACCTCGGCTGACCCTCCCGTCCCGGCGCGAGCCGACCCGTGGGCTCGCGCCGGGACCCGAGGGGATCGGGAGGAAACACCCGGAGCGGCGGGAGCGGGGGAGGCACGGAGCGGATCGCCGCGCACGGGCACCTGGGACCCCCGGCCCGGTCACAGGCCCCGCGGCCGCCCCGGACGCCGGTCGTCCGCAGGGAGACCCGTTGTCCACAGGGCCCCGTCGGCCACGGTGTGAACGGCTAGGCTCGCGCCGTACGGATTGAGCCGCAACCGGGAGACACCCACGATGGCCAAGAAGCGACCCCAGACGAAGGCCAAGCGGCCGCAGCTCACCGACGGAGAGATCCCGGTCGTCGGCGCCCGCGAGCCCTGCCCCTGCGGCAGCGGCCGCCGCTACAAGGCCTGCCACGGCCGGGCCGCCGCGCACGCCACGACCGAGCTGGTGCAGCGCCCGTTCGAAGGACTGCCCGGCGAGTGCGACTGGGTGGCCCTGCGTGAGCTGGTGCCGGCGGCCACGGTCGAGCTGACCCTGAAGGAGGGCCTCCCCGAAGGCGTCCCCTCCGTCACCCTGGCCACGGTGCTGCCGATGGCCTGGCCGGCCCTGCGCCGCGACGACGGCACCGTCCTCCTCGGCCTGCAGAACGACACGGCGTCGGGGGACATCAGCCGCGACCTCGCCGACACCCTCCAGCAGGCGCTGACCTCCGCGCCGGGCTCCCCGGTGCAGGGCCGCCGCGCGCCGGCCGACGGTCCGCGGCTGCAGGACCTGCTCGCCCCCGAGGGGTCGTTCGAGCCGACGGTGCACTCGGGCTTCGAGTTCTGGGTCCCGGACGCGGAGAACGCCACGCCGGAGGTGGCCGCCTCCCTGGAGCGGGCCAACGCCGCGGCCATCCCGACCGTCCGGTTGCAGAGCGTGGACGCCGCCTACTGGTGCGAGACGCCGGAGAAGAACCACCTTCGCTGGGTCATGCCCCACGAGGAGGAGCACCTTCTGGACGCGCTCGCCCGACTGCACGCGGCCGGCCGGTCCTCCCTGGGCGAGGGCACCCGGCTCGTCGGCTCCTTCCGTGCGCACGGGCTCACGGTCCCGGTGTGGGACCTGCCGAGCGATGTCACCGCGCAGGACGTCGAGAAGCCGGCGGCGGAGTTCGGCGAGCGGCTCGCCGAGGCCCTGGGCACGGACGCCCCGCTCACGCCCGACGAGCGCCGGGCACGGGGCGGCCTGACCAACCGGCAGGTCACCCTCAGCTGACGCCCCGTCACGGAGGCCGATCCGGCTGACCGACCGGTCAGCCGGAGTCCCGGTCGGGGAATGCGTGACTCCAGTCACAACTCCCGGTGGGGACAAGCCAGTACGTGACCGGAAAACAAGAGATCGAATTTGCTAACCGCCGATCTCTTGTTACCGTTCGAGTAGCCCGGTTGCTGGTGCATCCCCCGTCGCCAGCAACCGGGTCTTTCCATGCGCCCGGTCGCGCACGCACCGCAGTCGCCTCTCAACTCCCCGTTCTCGTAAGGGAGTCGGCCGCTCCGGCTTCCTCGGCCCTGGCGCCACGCCCTCCGTCGCCACGCCGCCCGGCCGCTCCCGCCACCCCGGCCGCTGCCGTCGCCGAGCCGCCCCCGCCGCTCCGGACCCACAGTCCTCATCCGCCCGCCCTCGGTGCGCCCGGATCACCGTCGCCGCTCAGTCGCCCCCACCACCACCGACACGCTCGCCGCCTCGGACCCAACCGCTCAGTCCCCGCCGCCTCGGACGCCAGCGCCTCAGACCAACCGCCTCAGCCCCCGCCGCCCCATGCCCCGTCGGCCCGGTGCTCGTCGGCGGCCCGGTGACTCCCGTTGCTCCCGGTACGCAGCAGCAGCGGCCCGTACCCGGCCCGGCCCGCGAACTCGGCGACCGCCGTGTACTCCGCCGGCCCGCCCCGGAGCGGCTCCCGGGGCGTCTCGCAGGTGCCGGGCTCGTCCTCGGCACCCACCGCGCAACGCATCCGCACACTCCGCCCCTCGGGCCCCATGAGGCTCAGCAAGGACTCCAGCGGGCCGCCGGTCGCGTTGCGGTAGTAGGTCCGCGCCCAGGTCTGAGACCCCTGGGTGAGGACACAGGTCTGCGCTTCGACGCCCTCGGGCGAGGTGAGCGCGGGACCGCAGCGCACCGCGGTGGCCGGCCCGGGCGGCAGCGCGGAACGGACGGGTCCGGCCTGCGACGGGACGTGGCCCGCTCCTGAGAGCACCTTGCCGTCACCGCCCTGCGGGAGGATGCGCACCGTCGGCGGGTCGCTCAGACCCTCCTCCCTGCCCCCCGGAGGCCCCGCGGACGCCACCGCGAACGGCAGCACGACCGCGGCCACCGCGACGGCGACGAGCCCGTACAGCCGGACCCGCCGACGATCCGGCCCGCCGCGGTCCGGACTGCGGCGGCACGACCCCGCGCGGCGCGACCCGGCGGCGCGGTGCTTCCCAGCATGAAGCGGCATGGGCGGACGATAACGACCACGGACGGGCGCGGACCCCCCGCGCGCCGGACACCCCTACAACTCGGGCGCGCTCACACCCGTACGAGTGAGGGCGTCGACCGCCGCGTCCACCACTGCCTCGACGTCGGGCACCCAGGGCGAGGCGGAACCGGGCAGCGGAGCCCGCTCCCAGCGGACGGCGCCCCGGCCCGACTCGGACGGCGGCAGCGCGAGATAGCCGCCCTCGCCGTGGAACCGCAGGGAACCGGGGACGAAGTCCTTGGCGTAGAGCAGCTCGCCCAGCTGCTCCATGGTGTACGGCCTGACCAGCAGCGACCAGCGTGTGGGCGAGGCGACGACCGGGCCGAGCCGGAGACCTGCGCGGTCGAGCGCGGCCAGCGCGTGGGCGGCCGGCAGCGCGGGCAGGGAGACCGCGCACGGAGCACCGCCCCCGGTCGCCATGACGATCGGCGCGGCGGGCCGGTTGCTCCACCACCAGCGCACCATGCGCGCGTCGGTGGTGGCCGCGAGGAGGCCCGGGTCGAAGGGATGGGCGCCGGGCACCGTGCACTCCGGTTCGGGGCAGCCGCAGCGCGAGGGCGCCTGCGGGTCCGCCGCCACGCCCGGGAGCACGGGCCACTGCCATTGCGTCGCGTAGGTCAGGGCCGCGCCGATCAGCTCAGGCCGTCCGTCGTCGTGCCGGGACAGGAGCCTGCGTCGCCTTCCGAGGATCTCGCGCATGAGCGCTCGTTCCTTTCCGTTGCACGCCTGGCAACACCGTGGTCACATCACCATGTGTCGATCTCTTCGCTGTGCGTAGCTGGTGGCGCATCACACCCCCGCCTGAGGCAAGGGGAACCCCTCTGGGCCGAGCACTGACTGCGTCTGCGGCGGTTCCGTCCACACTGCGTCCATCACAAGCATGGGCGTGGCGCGGGGGTGGCGAAGTCTGGCGTATTGCCGTCCCGAGTATTTCTCTCCGCCTCCACCACGGGAGGATGGGGCACGGTCGTCGGTGGATAGGACGCCCGGGTCCACCGCCAGGTTCCGGGCGGTCCCCAACCACCCCTGGCCTTCTCCGAGTACGTACCCATCACGACCGCTGTGACGCTCCGTGAAGCACCCCCAGTCGACCGCAACAAGCCGTCCTCCGGGGCAGTTTCAAGCCAATTTCGCATTTACGCAAGAGGCCGGGAAGGAAGCCGCCCAGACCGCACGGACACCAGGAATCCCGGCAGGACAATGCTGGACATCTCCTTACGAGTGCGTGTACATGTGGAGACACTGCTGGCGGCGCAGAATGACATGGGGGTTTGCGATGCTTTTGAGCAGTAAGCGCCGGTCGGGAGGCCGGACGCCATGAACGCCCCGCACCCTGCGAAAGTGGCCGGAATCGATTCAGCGGTTCCGTCCCCCGCACACACTGTCGCGTCCGCCGCGCCGGCCACCGCTCCGGACATCACGGACGCCACGGACGCCGCGGACGCCGCGGACGGTGAGGACGCCCCCGCGGCCACGGACACCGGTGTCGCGCTCTGCGCCCCCGGCACCCTGCTCCAGGACCGGCTGGCCGGCTGGGTCTCGGACCTCACGACCCTGCACGAGCTGACCGAGCGCCTGGTCCGCACGGACTCCCTCGCGGAAGGCCTCCAGGAAGTGCTGCGCGCCGGTGCCGCCCTGGTGGGCGCCCGGCGCGGTCTCGTCGTCCTGGAACCGGCCGACGGCCTCGGCCCGGACACCACCGTCGGCCTCGGGCTGGCCCGCGCCGACCTCGGGCAGATCGAGACCGTGCCCCGCAGCTCCCTGTCGTACGGGCGGATCCTCGACGGACTGCCGGTCGGCGAGGGCGGGATCGCCGAGCCCGACCTGTTCGCCGAGAAGGGGCTCGATCCGCGCCACCGCGAGGTCGCCGCCCGTCTCGGTTACGCCGCCAGCTACACGCTGCCGTTGGCCGCCGAGGGCACCGGGCGCCTCGGCGCCGCCGTATGGCTCTACGACGAGCCCGCCGAACCGGGCGAGCGGCCCCGCCACCTCGCCGGCCTCTACGTCCGGTACGCCACCCAGCACCTGGCCCGCCTCCTGGAGGTGGAGCGCACGCGCGCGTCCATGGCGACGATGTCCGAGGAGCTGCTGCCGTCCCGCCTGCCGCGGGTGGCCGGCGTCCAGCTCGCCGCGCGCCACCGCACCGGACCGCGGGGCGGCGGCGACTGGTACGACGCGCTGCCGCTGCCCGACGCCGCGCTCGGCCTCGCCGTCGGGTCCGTCACCGGCTCCGGGCCCAGCGCGGTCGCCGCGATGGGCCGGCTGCGCGCCTCCCTGCGGGCGTACGCCGTGATGGAGGGCGAGGACCCCGTCGCCGTCCTGTCCGACCTGGAGCTGCTGCTGCGGCTCACCGAGCCCGCCCGCTCCGCCACCGCCCTGTTCGGCTACTGCGAACCCGCGCTGCGCCGGATCACCCTGGCCGGCGCCGGCCACAGCCCGCCGCTGCTGATCGGGGAGCGGCGCACGGAGTTCGTCGAGACGTCCGTCTCCGCGCCGCTCGGCATGCTCGCCTGCTGGGAGGCGCCGAGCGTGGAGCTCCAGGTCGACCCGGGTGAGACGGTTCTGCTGTACACCGACGGGCTGCTGCACCGCACCGGCGACCCGGCCGACCGCGCCTTCGCCCGGCTGCACGCGGCGGCGGCCGGTGTCCCCCGCGCGGAGCGCTGTGATCCGGCCGCGGTCGCCGAGCACGTGCTGCGCGCGATGCTGCCGGACGGGAAGGGCGAGGAGGACTCCGAGGAGGACGTGGTCCTGCTGGCGGTCAGGTTCGAATAACGGACATCGGCGCCCGTCCCGTCACCCATAGCGGACGTCCGCGCCTGCGCGTAACGGGCCCTTCGGCCCTGGGCCCCCTTCCGTACGACCGTACGATGGGGGGTGGTCCAGTGCCGTATCAAGGAGGATGACCGTGGCGGAGGAGCTCAACCCGGAGATCTCGGAGAACCCGCAGACCCCGGAGGCCGCGCTCGAGGACGCCGCTGACGCGGCCCGCGACGAGCCGGTCAAGCAGCGCAAGAACGGCCTGTACCCGGGCGTGTCCGACGAGCTGGCCGAGAACATGAAGTCCGGCTGGGCCGACACGGAACTGCGCGACCTGGAGCCGATCCCCCAGGCCGCCGAGACCGCCGCCCGCCGCGCCGCCCTGTCCGCCCGCTTCCCGGGTGAGCGCCTGGTGATCCCCGCCGGCAACCTGAAGACCCGCTCGAACGACACGGAGTACTCCTTCCGCGCCTCGGTCGAGTACGCCTACCTCACCGGCAACCAGACCGAGGACGGCGTCCTGGTCCTGGAGCCCGAGGGCGACGGCCACACCGCGACGGTCTACCTCCTGCCGCGCTCCGACCGCGAGAACGGCGAGTTCTGGCTGGACGGCCAGGGCGAGCTGTGGGTCGGCCGCCGCCACTCCCTCACCGAGGCCGAGAAGCGGTACGGCATCCCCGCCTCCGACGTCCGCGAGCTGGCCGGCTCGCTCCGCGAGGCCACCGGACCGGTGCGCGTCGTGCGCGGGTACGACGCCGGCGTCGAGGCGGCGCTGACCGACAAGGTCACCGCCGAGCGCGACGAGGAACTGCGCGTCTTCCTCTCCGAGGCCCGCCTGGTCAAGGACGAGTTCGAGATCGGCGAGCTGCAGAAGGCCGTCGACTCCACCGTGCGCGGCTTCGAGGACGTCGTGAAGGTCCTCGACAAGGCCGAGGCGACCAGCGAGCGCTACATCGAGGGCACCTTCTTCCTCCGCGCGCGCGTGGAGGGCAACGACGTCGGCTACGGCTCGATCTGCGCCGCCGGCCCGCACGCCTGCACCCTGCACTGGGTCCGCAACGACGGCCCGGTCCGCTCCGGCGACCTGCTGCTGCTCGACGCGGGCGTGGAGACGCACACGTACTACACCGCGGACATCACCCGCACGCTGCCGATCAACGGCCGCTACAGCGAGCTCCAGAAGAAGATCTACGACGCGGTGTACGACGCCCAGGAGGCCGGCATCGCGGCCGTGAAGCCGGGCGCCAAGTACCGCGACTTCCACGACGCGTCCCAGCGCGTGCTGGCCGAGCGGCTCGTCGAGTGGGGTCTGGTCGAAGGCCCCGTCGAGCGGGTGCTGGAGCTGGGCCTGCAGCGCCGCTGGACGCTGCACGGCACCGGGCACATGCTCGGCATGGACGTCCACGACTGCGCCGCCGCGCGCGTGGAGTCCTACGTCGACGGCACGCTGGAGCCCGGCATGGTGCTCACCGTCGAGCCGGGCCTGTACTTCCAGGCCGACGACCTGACCGTGCCCGAGGAGTACCGGGGCATCGGCGTGCGCATCGAGGACGACATCCTCGTCACCGCGGACGGCAACCGGAACCTGTCCGCCGGGCTGCCGCGCCGCTCGGACGAGGTCGAGGCGTGGATGGCGGCCCTGTAGGGCTGACCTTCGCTGCGACGGCCGGGCACCGCACCAGGTGCCCGGCCGTCGTCATGTTCGTCATGTTCGTCATGCCTCGTCATGTCCGCGGAGGCACTCGCGTGGTCACACCGCCACCAGCGGAGCGTCCGCGCGCCACTTGAGGACCTTGTCGAAGCTCACCACTGCGCCCGCCCGGCCGGGCGCGCTGCCGATGTGGACGTGGTCGGCGAGTTCCCGGATGAGGCACAGGCCGCGGCCGTGCTCGGCGTCGGCGGACACCGGGCGGGCCGCTCCGTGCGACCGGCCCGGGGCGGCCGCGGGAAACCCCGGGCCCGTGTCGGCGACCTCGATGCGACAGCGTTCGCCGTCGAGGTAGGCCGTGACGCGGTACGCCTCCGACGGGCCGCCGCCGGGGCCGACGTCCCCGCCGTGCTCCACGGCGTTGGCGCAGGCCTCGCTCAGCGCCACGGAGAGGTCGAAGGAGATGTCGGGGTCGACGCCCGCAGTCTCCATGGTGCCGATCAGCAGGCGGCGGGCCAGGGGCACGCTCGCAGCCTCGCGCCGCAAATGGAGTGACCACCAGATGCTCATGCTCCAGCCTCCCGGCCGCGGCTCGACATACCGTTACGTATTGCCCCCGGTGCCCCTGCGTAAGCGCGCAGAGCGTATGAGACCGCCCATATGGCGGATGTGACCCCGTCGCCGATCGGTGTATGTGGGGCGGCTCGCACCAGAGAGTGATCTTCCGGTCGTACGGCATCTTGTGGACCTGCCGTACGCCGCCAGGGGTGCCAGTGCGATGATGAGCCCGCCATGACTGCCCCCCACCCGCCAACGGCGCGCTCCGGGAACACGACCCGGGTCCTGCGGGCCGCGGTGTTCGCCGCGGTCTGCGTCGTGCTGGCCGCGGCGGGGCACACACTCGCCTCCTGCGCCACGGTTCCGTCGTGGTCGCTGGGCGTGGGATTCCTCGGGGCGGTCGTGGTCGCCGCGCCCCTGGCCGGGCGGCGGCGCTCGCTGCCCTGCATCGTGGTGCTGCTCACCGTCGGCCAGACGGCACTGCACCTCCTGTTCGGACTGGGCCAGCACGGCACCACGGCGAACACGACGTCCGGCACGGCCGTCGGGACCGCCGGCGGACCGGACGCGCTGTCCACCGGCGGAGCGGGCGCACTGGCCGACGCCTCACTCGTCGAGCAGGCCGCACGGCTGGTCTGCGGAACCACCGCGGCGGCGATCTCACCGGCCCAGGCCCAGCGGATCCTCAGCGACGCGCGGATCGCCCCGAGCACCGGCGCCCACGCCGAAGCCGCGCACCACCCCGCCGACCTCCTGTCGACCACGGGCTCCTCGGCCTCTCTGGTGCCCTCGCTGCCGATGCTGCTCGGCCACGTGCTCGCGGCCCTGGCCGCCGGCTGGCTACTGCGGCGCGGGGACCTGGCCCTGGCCCGGCTCGTGGAACTCTCCACGCACTCGGCCCACTCGGTGGCCGAGGCGGCGCTCGTCCGCGGCCTGCGCGCGGCTCTCTCCCTGGTGCGCGCCCTGCACGCCGGGCTGGCCGGCAGCCCCGGCGCCGGGCCCCGGCTGCCGCGCTCCGCGCTGCCGGCGCCGCCGCGGCCGCACACCACCGCACTCCAGCACACGGTGACCCGGCGCGGCCCGCCCGGCGACGCGTTCCTCCTCGCCGCCTGACACGACGCGACCACCGCTCCGTTCCGGCCCCTCGGCCCCTGCCCACCGGCTCCGCCCGTCGGCAAGCGACCGTCGGCCGGCCCGTCGGCCATGTCCCTCGGCCTGCCCAACGGTTCACGACCGCCGGTTCCGACCGCCGGTCCCCGACCGCCGGCTGCGCCCTCGGCCCTGACCGCCGGCCCGCCCCTCGGCCGGAGCGTGGAGGGCCGCCGTCGTGCGGCACGCGCGCGTGCGCGCACCCCTCCCGTCATCCTCCGTCACCGGTTCAGCACCGATGACCCACTCGAAGCGGAGTGTTCCGTCCATGAAGGCTTCTCGTATCGCCGCCGCCGGCGCCCTCTCCGGCATCGCCGTCCTCGCCCTGTCCGCCCCGGCCTTCGCGCACGTCAGCGTGCAGCCGGAGGGCGCGGCCGCCAAGGGCGGCTACGCGACCGTGAACTTCAAGGTCCCCAACGAGCGCGACAACGCCTCCACCACCAAGCTGGAGGTCAACTTCCCCGCCGACCACCCGCTGGCGTCCGTGATGCCGCAGCCGGTGCCCGGCTGGAAGGCCGAGGTCACCAAGTCCAAGCTGGACAAGCCGCTGGAGTCGCACGGCAGGCAGCTGACCGAGGTCGTCAGCAAGGTCACCTGGACCGCCGAGGGCGAGGGCGTCGAGCCCGGCTACTTCCAGAAGTTCCCGGTCTCCCTCGGCGCGCTGCCCGAGGACGCCGACGAGCTGGTGTTCAAGGCGATCCAGACGTACTCCAACAAGGAGGTCGTGCGCTGGATCGAGGTTCCGCAGGAGGGCCAGGAGGAGCCCGAGGCCCCGGCGCCGGTGCTCAAGCTGTCCGCCGCCGAGGACGACGCCCACGGCGCGTCGGGCGCCAAGGCCGACGACAACACCGAGGCCGCCGCCCAGAACACCGCCGCCGACACCGCCTCCGACTCCGGTTCGGGTGACAGCAGCGACACCACCGCCCGGGTCCTCGGCGTCGTCGGCATCGTCGTCGGTGCCGCGGGCGTCGCCTACGGCGTGCTGGCCGGCCGCCGCCGCAACACCGGCGCCTCGGCGTAACGACGCCCACGCCGGTGCGTCGGCCCGAAAACGCCGGCGCATCCTCTCGTCCGGTGCGCGCCGGGTACCCTCCGCCAGTACGGCGGACCCCCGGCGCGCATCGGAGCACCTCACATCTGGGACATTTCTCTATGCGCAAGACAACGTTCGCCGCGGCCGCCCTGCTCGCCGCCACCGCCCTCACCCTGTCCGGCTGCGGCAGCGGCTCCGACAGTGACAAGCCCGTCACCATGGTCTCCGAGGAGACCGGCCGGCAGGCCGCCACCGTCCTCGACAAGCCCTTCGAGAAGCCGGATCTGGTCCTCACCGACACCCGGGGCAAGAAGTACGACCTCCGCGAGCAGACCGCCGGCGCGCCCACCCTGGTCTACTTCGGCTACACGCACTGCCCCGACGTCTGCCCCCTGACCATGAACAACATCGCCGTGGCCAAGAAGCAGCTGCCCCAGGCCGAGCAGGACAAGCTCCGCGTCGTGTTCGTCACCACCGACCCGGAACGCGACACCCCGGCCGCCCTCGGCGAGTGGCTCAAGGGCATCGATCCGCAGATCGTCGGTCTCACCGGCGACTTCGCCACCATCCAGGCCGGCGCCCGCACCCTCGGCATCTCCATCGACCCACCGACCAAGGACAAGGACGGCAAGGTCGTCTCCACGCACGGCACCCAGGTCGTCGCGTTCTCCCCGAAGTCCGACGCGGGCTACGTCCTCTACGGCGAGGACGCCGGCGTCGAGGACTACACCGCGGACCTCCCCAAGCTCGTCAAGGGGGAGAAGCCGTGAGGGGCCGGCCCGCTCTCGCCGCCGCGACGGTGATCGGCGCCCTGGTCCTCGCGGGCTGCGGCGGGTCGGACTCCTCGGACTCCGGGGCCGAGCTCTCCGTCGGCGCCGCCTACATACCGCGGCCGGTCTCCGCCTCGATGGCGGCGGGCTTCCTCACCGTCACCAACAAGGGCGACTCCGGCGACGAACTGACCTCCGTGACCAGCGACGCCGGTGACGTCACCGTGCACGAGACCGTCGACGGGACGATGAAGGAGGTCGACCGCCTCCCGATCCCCGCCCACGGACGGCTGGTGCTCGAGAGCGGCGGCAACCATCTGATGTTCGAGAACCTGAAGCGCCAGCCCGAGGAGGGACAGACGGTCTCCGTCGAGCTGCGCTTCGCCCACTCCGACCCCGTCACGGTCGAGCTGCCCGTGAAGGCGGCCACCTACCGGCCCGGCGCCGATCACTCCGGACACTGAGGGAGGGACCACCTTGACGCAGACCATCGCCCCACGCGTCCGGACCCTGGTGCTGCTGCTCCTGGCCGCGGCCTGCGCGCTGCTCGCCGGCGCCGGTCCGGCCTCCGCACACGCCGCGCTGACCGGCAGCGACCCCCGGCAGGGGGCGGTGGTCGACAAGGCACCGGCCCATGTGTCGGTCACCTTCTCCGAGTCGGTCTCCATGGACGACGACTCGCTGCGCGTCTTCGACCCCCAGGGCAAGCGCGTCGACGACGGCGGTCCGTCCGGCACGGGCGGCACGACGTACACGGTGAAACTGCACGCCGGGCTGCCCGACGGCACGTACACCGTGACCTACCAGGTCGTCTCCGCCGACAGCCATCCCGTCGCCGGCGCCTACACCTTCTCCATCGGCGCCCCGTCCGAGACCTCCGTCTCGGTCTACGGCACGGAGGCCGGCGGCGGGGTGGTCGGCTGGCTGTACGGCATCGGGCGGTACGTGTCCTACGCCGGGTTCACCGTGCTGGTGGGCGGTGCCGCCTTCGTCCTCGCCTGCTGGTCGCGGGGGTCGGGGGTACGGGTGGTGCAGCGGCTGGTGGTCGCCGGGTGGCTCGCGTTGACCGCCGCCACCCTGCTGCTGCTCCTGCTGCGCGGTTCGTACACCGGCTCCGGGAAGGTCGGCGACGTCTTCGACCTGAGCCTGCTCGGCGAGGTGCTGCAGACCAAGACCGGCGCCTCACTGGTCTCCCGGCTGCTGCTGCTCGCGGCGGCCGCGCTGTTCGTCGCCGTGCTCTTCGGTGCCTACGACAAGCGGGAGGACGAGGAGAAGCGGGACCTCACCTTCGGGCTCGCGGTGGGCGGGGCGGTCGTGGCGGCGGGCCTCGCGGCCACCTGGGCGATGTCCGAGCACGCCTCCGTCGGCCTCCAGGCCGGACTCGCCATGCCCGTCGACGTCGTCCACCTGCTCGCCGTCGCCGCGTGGCTCGGCGGGCTCACCACCCTGCTCGTCGCCCTGTACCGGGCGCCCGCGGACACCCCGGTCCCCGCCTCGGCCGTACGCCGGTTCTCGCGCGTCGCCTTCAGTAGCGTGGTCGCGCTGGTGGCGACGGGCACCTACCAGTCATGGCGTCAGCTGGGCTCGTGGACGGCCTTCACCGACACGCGGTACGGGCAGCTGCTCCTCCTCAAGATCGGGCTCGTGGCCGTGCTGGTGGGCATCGCCTCCTTCTCGCGCCGGTGGACGGCGCGGCTGGCGGGGGCGGCGCCCGCGGTGGTCCGTCAGCGGGAGAAGGAGCGGGTCGGGGCGTCCACCGGCCGCACGACCGACAAGGCGCGGGCCTCCGGAACGGCATCCGGGGCGTCGAAGACCGGCGAGACGGCGTCCGCGCTGTCGACGACCGCCAAGACGTCCGCCCGGTCCTCGAAGACGGCCGAGCAGGCATCCGGGACACCGAAGGACGCCGAGCAGCCGGCCGCGGCGCCGAAGAGCAGCGGGAAGACGTCGGGGACGTCGGGGACGTCGGGGACGTCGAAGGGGTCCCCCGAGACGTCCGGGCCGGCGAACGGCTCCCAGAAGACGCCCGAGACGGCCAACGGCTCCCAGAAGACGTCCGGGACGTCGAAGGGACCGGGTTCCTCACAACGTGCCGCCCAGCTGGCGCGGCAGCGTGCGGCCGTGGACGCCGCCCGGCAGAAGCGGCAGCGGGATGCCGATCCGGACCGCTTCGGACTGCGGCGCTCCGTACTCGCCGAGGCGGGCGTCGCCGTCGTCCTGCTCGTCGTGACCACCATCCTCACCCAGACCGAGCCGGGCAGGACCGAGCAGGAAGCCGCGGCCGCCGGCACCGCCTCCTCCACCTCCGTACCGGTCCCCTCCACCGGAGCGGTGACCCTGGACATGCCCTTCGACACCGGCAGCCGGAACGGCAAGGGCGTCGTGCGCGTCGAACTCGACCCCGCGCGCGTGGGCGCCAACGACCTGCACCTCTACGTCGAGCGGTCGAACGGCAGCGCCTTCGACGTCCCCGAGGTGAAGATCGCCTTCACTCTGAAGGACAAGGGTGTCGGGCCCCTGCCCGTAGCCCCCGACCACATCACCACCGGACACTGGTCGGCGAGCGGAGTGCAAGTTCCGATGGCCGGCGACTGGGAGGTCGCCGTCACCGTACGGACCTCCGACATCGACCAGGTGACCGTCTCCAAGAACGCGCAGATCGGCTGAACCGCACCATGGCTGACCAGTCCACCCCGGAGACCCGAGCCCCCGGCGCGCCCCGCGAGGCGCCCGGCGGGCCCGAGCCCCTCGACTCCGCGAACACGACTCCCCGCGACGGCATCTCCCGGCGGCGACTGCTCGGCACCGCCGGTGCCACCGGGCTCGTGCTCGGCACGGCGGGCGCCGCCGCGGGATACGCCGCCGCTCCTTCCTCCGCGGCCACGCCGCTCACCTCGCTGGGCAGCGAGGAGGTGATGTTTCACGGGAAACATCAGCCCGGCATCACCACGCCGACGCAGGCCTGCGGCCACCTCATCGCCTTCGACCTGACGGCGGGCGCCGGGCGCAAGGAGGCCGCCGCGCTGCTGCGCCGCTGGTCCGACACCGCACGGCGCCTGATGGCGGGCGAACCGGCCGGAACCCGTGACACGGACGTGGCCCGTGACGCGGGGCCCTCCTCGCTGACCGTCACCTTCGGATTCGGGCACAGCTTCTTCGGCCGGACCGGCCTGGAGAAGCAGCGTCCGGTCGCCCTCGACCCGCTGCCCGACTTCTCCTCCGATCACCTCGACAAGAACCGCAGCAACGGTGATCTCTGGGTGCAGATCGGCGCCGACGACGCCCTGGTGGCCTTCCACGCCCTGCGTGCGATCCAGCGTGACGCCGGCTCGGCCGCCCGCGTCCGCTGGCAGATGAACGGCTTCAACCGCTCGCCCGGCGCCACCGCCCGTCCCATGACGACCCGCAACCTCATGGGCCAGGTCGACGGCACCCGCAACCCGAAACCGGACGAGCCCGACTTCGACGAGCGGATCTTCGTCCCCGGACAGCCCGGCCAGACGGGACAGCCCGGAAAGACCGAGCAGGCGTGGATGGCGAACGGCTCCTACGCCGTCGTACGCCGCATCCGGATGCTCCTCGACGACTGGGAGCAGCTCTCGGCCAAGGCCCAGGAGGACGTCATCGGGCGCCGCAAGTCCGACGGTGCGCCCCTGTCCGGGGGCACCGAGGCGACCGAGATGGACCTGGAGAAGACGGACCGGAACGGGAACCTGATCGTGCCGATCAACGCCCATGCCCGCATCACGCGCCCCGATCAGAACGGCGGCGCGGCCATGGTCCGCCGCCCCTTCTCGTACCACGACGGGTTCGACGCCGACGGCGTACCCGACGCGGGCCTGCTCTTCGTCTGCTGGCAGGCGGACCCCCTGCGCGGCTTCGTGCCGGTGCAGCGCAAGCTGGACCGGGGGGACGCGCTGTCGCCGTTCATCCGGCACGAGGCGAGCGGGCTCTTCGCCGTCCCGGGCGGTGCGGCGGAGGGAGAGTACGTGGGGCAGCGCCTTCTGGAGGGGTGAATCCGGCCCGGAATCACCCCGGGGGAGGGCGTGCGCGAGACGCGTGAGCCCGCTCTCCCCGGGCCCATTAGGGTGAGGACATGCCAGCCAGTTACGCGTATCTCGGCCCTGAAGGCACCTTCACCGAAGTCGCCCTGCGCACACTTCCGGAGACGGCGACCCGTGAGTTGGTCCCGTACGTGTCCGTCCAGTCCGCGCTCGACGCGGTGCGCACCGGCGAGGCCGAGGCCGCGTTCGTGCCGATCGAGAACTCCGTCGAGGGCGGCATCACCACCACCCTCGACGAGCTGGTCGCCGGCCAGCCGTTGATGATCTACCGCGAGGTGCTGCTGTCCATCACCTTCGCGCTGCTGGTCCGCCCCGGCACCAAGCTGTCGGAGATCAAGACGGTCACCGCCCACCCGGCCGCCCAGCCCCAGGTCCGCAACTGGCTCAAGGCGCACCTCCCCGACGTCGCGTGGGAGTCGGCGGCCTCCAACGCGGACGGCGCGCGCCTGGTGCAGGAGGGGCGGTACGACGCGGCCTTCGCCGGCGAGTTCGCCGCGGAGCGCTACGGCCTGGAAGTCCTGGAAGCCGACATCCACGACGCGGAGAACGCCCAGACCCGGTTCGTTCTGGTGGGCCGGCCCGCCAGGCCCGCCGCACCGACCGGTGCGGACAAGACCTCCGTCGTGCTCTGGCAGCGCGACGACCATCCCGGTGGCCTGCGCGACCTGCTCGGCGAGTTCGCCACCCGGGGCATCAACCTGATGCTGCTCCAGTCCCGGCCCACCGGTGCCGGTATCGGTCACTACTGCTTCTGCATCGACGCCGAGGGGCACATCTCCGACCGCCGGGTCGCCGATGCTCTGATGGGCCTCAAGCGGACGTGCCTCCAGGTGCGCTACCTCGGGTCGTACCCGCGGGCGGAGGTCGAGGCGGCGGATGTGGACGCGCTGCGGCCGGGCACCTCGGACGAGGACTTCGTGGCGGCGGCGGACTGGGTGGCGCGCTGCCAGGACGGCCGGTTCTGACGGCTGCGGGCAGCCCTGCGAGCGGGCGCTTCCGACGGCTGCGATCGGCCCGGTCCTGGCGGCTGCGATCGGCCAGTCCTGGCGGTTGTGATCGGCCGGTTCCGACGGTTGTGATCGGCCGGTGATACCTGCTGATTTTCGTTGTCCACAGAAGTTATCCACAGGTCCGCTTCTCGACCTGGGGACAAGTCGACAACCCAGGGGGATTCAGTCGACAAATCCGTCTTCGCCCTCTTTGCCCCTCCATAGGCGCCCAGGCCGCCCTTCGTCCACCTGCTTCTTGCCCGCCATCCTCCGGAGTGACGCCGAGCGTCCCGTTTCCACTCGAAAGTGAGGGCGGAGAGGGTTTGGAGTACCCGCCTCCACGTGAGGAACGGCCCCTTCCGTGGAGTCCACAGATCTTTCGCACAGCCTGTGGATAACTTTTCCCGACCGTGAATCCCTGTGGACAGCCGCTCCGCCAAGTCCCCTTCCGCGCAAGGAAATCCGGTCAACCGAGCCCCCGACGACTGCCTCGTTCCAGGGATCTCGGCCATTTCCCTTGACCAGGTGAGACACAAGGAGCACAACACACAATTCCCCCATCACGGAACGCGAGAACCGCGATCGGCGATAGTGAGTCGAGAGCCGTCACCACACACCGGTAGCCTTGAGCACGTGATTGACCTTCGCCTGCTCCGTGAGGACCCCGACCGTGTGCGCGCGTCGCAGCGCGCCCGTGGAGAGGATGTCGCGCTCGTCGACTCCCTCCTGTCTGCCGACGAGCGGCGCAGGTCGTCCGGCGTCCGCTTCGACGAGCTGCGCAACGAGCAGAAGGGCCTCGGCAAGCTCATCGGCAAGGCCTCCGGGGACGAGAAGGCCGAGCTGCTGAAGCGGGCGAGCCAGCTCGCCGCCGACGTCAAGGCGGCCGACGCCGAGCGTGACGCCGCCGACGCCGAGACCCAGGAGCTGCTCCAGCGGCTGGGCAACCTCGTCCACCCCGACGTTCCCGTCGGCGGCGAGGAGGACTTCGTCACCCTGGAGACGCACGGCACGCACCGGGACTTCGCCGCCGAGGGCTTCGAGCCCCGGGACCACCTGGAGCTCGGCCAACTGCTCGGCGCCATCGACGTGGAGCGCGGCGCCAAGGTCTCCGGCTCGCGCTTCTACTTCCTCACCGGCGTCGGTGCGCTGCTGGAGCTCGCCCTGGTCAACGCGGCGATCGCCCAGGCCACGGCGGCCGGCTTCACGCCGATGCTGACGCCGGCCCTGGTCCGCCCGCAGTCGATGGCCGGTACCGGCTTCCTGGGCCAGGCCGCCCAGGACGTCTACCACCTCGACAAGGACGACCTGTATCTGGTCGGCACGTCCGAGGTACCGCTCGCCGCGTACCACATGGACGAGATCCTGGACGCCGACCGCCTGCCGCTGCGCTACGCCGGCTTCTCCCCCTGCTTCCGCCGCGAGGCGGGCTCGCACGGCAAGGACACCCGGGGCATCTTCCGCGTCCACCAGTTCGACAAGGTCGAGATGTTCTCCTACGTCCTCCCCGAGGACTCGCAGGCGGAGCACCAGCGCCTGCTGGAGTGGGAGAAGCAGTGGCTGACCTCGCTGGAGCTGCCGTTCCGGGTCATCGACGTCGCCTCGGCCGACCTGGGCTCCTCGGCCGCCCGCAAGTACGACTGCGAGGCCTGGATCCCGACCCAGGGCAAGTACCGCGAGCTGACCTCTACCTCGGACTGCACCGAGTTCCAGTCGCGCCGGCTGTCCATCCGTGTCCGCGAGGACAAGAAGGTGCGTCCCCTGGCCACGCTGAACGGCACGCTGTGCGCCGTACCGCGCACGATCGTGGCGATCCTGGAGAACCACCAGCAGGCCGACGGTTCGGTGCGCGTGCCCGAGGTGCTGCGCCCTTACCTGGGCGGCCGAGAGGTCCTGGAACCGGTGGCGAAGTGACCGACACCGCCTCCGCCACGGGTCCCGGCACCGGTTCCGCCGCCGGCTTCCCGTACCGGCTGGTCGCGACCGACCTCGACGGCACGCTGCTGCGCAGTGACGACACGATCTCGCGCCGCACCCGGGACGCGCTGGCCGCGGCCACCGAGGCCGGCGCCGCCCACATCGTGGTCACCGGCCGCGCGGTCCCGTGGACCCGGCACATCCTCGACGACCTCGGTTACAACGGCCTGGCCGTCTGCGGACAGGGCGCCCAGGTCTACCACGCCGGAGAGCACCGCCTGCTGACCTCGGTCACGCTGGACCGCCAGCTGGCCGGGGTGGCACTGGCCAAGATCGAGGCGGAGACCGGTCCGCTGTACCTGGCGGCGAGCCGCGACGGACTGGACGGCGACGTCCTGGTCGGCCCGGGCTACGCGGTCGGGGGCGATCTGCCGGCGGTGCCCTTCACCGACGCCTCGGACCTGTGGTCGGCGCCGCTCAACAAGATCTACATCCAGCATCCGACGCTGTCCGACGACGAACTGGCCGAGGCTGCCCGGCGCACCGCGGGCGGCTTCGTCACGGTCGTCATGGCCGGCGCGGGCATCGTCGAGCTGCTCCCCCTCGGCCTGTCCAAGGCCACCGGCCTGTCGCTGGCGGCACGCCGACTCGGTCTGAAGGCCGCGGACACGATCGCGTTCGGTGACATGCCCAACGACGTACCGATGTTCGGCTGGGCCGCCCGGGGTGTGGCGATGGCCAACGCCCACGCCGAGCTGAAGGCGGTGGCCGACGAGGTGACGTCCTCGAACGACGAGGACGGCATCGCGGTGGTACTGGAACGCTTGGCGGCCTGAGCCCTACGCACCTGATCCCGCCCCACCCGAGTCCGACGCGTCTGCTCCTGCCCGGCCTGAGTCCGACGCGTCCGAGTCCGCCCGGTCCGAGTCGGCTCGGGGCTGGATGGGGTCGCGGCGTCACGGCTTCGGGTCCGCTCGCCCAGCTCTGAAGTCGGCGACCGCGCGGTCGCGGCCCTCGTCGCACGGTCCGGGCGGCACCGACGTCCCCGTCGGTCGGCCCACGCGAGGCGTCTCGCGTGCTCGAAGCGGCCGCCCGATGCGGCGGCGCCGCCCGGCCTCGTGCAGGCACCACAGTGCCGGTACGGAAAGCGGGGCGCCACCGATTAAAACCGGACGTACGCCGCCTACCGCCTGCGCCACCTGCGGCGCCGTCCCTTGCTGAAGAACCATCCGGCGGGCTCCTCGTCGGAACGCCACGGCTGCGGCTCCGGTCTCTCACGGCGCCAGCGGGCGGCGAGCATGCGGACGCGTGCCGACGGCTCGGAGGTCCCTGCGCCGCGGACGAACTCCTCGTCCAGGACGAGGCCGTCCCAGGTGTCGTCACCGGCGCCGGTCCCCGTACCGTCCCCGGTGGTGCCCCCGGTGGTGTCCCGGGACCCATCCCTCGGTTCTCCGCGGCCGTCCTGCTGAGGTGTCTGGCCCGCCATCCCGGTCCTCCCGGCCCTGCGTCGCCGTGTGTCCTGCACGAAGGGTCCCGCGCGGCGCGTCCGCACGGCGTTCTTCCGCGGGCATCCCCGGCCCAGTGTGTCCGGGCCGGGACGAAGGCCCCGTCAGAACCGGAGGCCGGTCACTCCTCCCCGGCGAGCGTCAGCGTCCGCAGCTTCTGGCCGGCGTACCAGGTGGCGAGCACGGTGACCCCGGCCAGCAGCACCGTCGCGGTCAGCAGACCGACGTCGGAGGTCACCAGGTTCCCGTCGGCGACCTTCTGGGCCACGGCCAGCGACCACTGCTGGACGCTCAGGGTGCGGGCACCGGGTACCAGGGAGCCGAACAGCGCCTCCCAGACGAGCGCATAGACGAGCCCGAGGACCACCGCGTGCCGGGACACGGTGCCCAGGAGCAGGAAGAGCGCGGCGTAGGCGATGGAGGCGACCAGCGCGGCGATCGTGTAGGCGACGGCGATCTGCTGGCCGTTGCCGTTGAGGATCAGGCCGGCCAGCAGGGTCGGCACGGCGGAGAAGACCATCGTCACCGCTATGGCGACGATCAGCTTGGTGAAGACGATCGTCGGCCGCTTGATCGGCTTGGACAGCAGGTACACCACCGAGCCGTCGTCGATCTCGGGGCCGATGGCACCGGTGCCTGCGATGACACCGATGATCGGCACCATGGTGGCGAGGGCGAACCCGCCCAGCACGTCCGCCGCCGTCTGGTCGTCGGCTCCGGCGAGGGCGCGCACCGCCACGGCGATGACGAGCAGCAGCAGGGGCAGCACGCCCAGGATGAGGGCCCGGCGGCGGCCGAGCAGGGCTCGATAGGTGAGCCTGGCGACTGTGGGGTCGTACATTCTTCGGCCTCCTACGCCGCGACGAGATACGAGAAGACGGACTCGAGCGACTCGTCGGACGGCGAGACCGTGAGCAACCGGATGCCGTGGTCGCGGGCGACCTTCGGCAGCAGGGCCGTGAACCGGCCGAAGTCGACGGCCTGGATGCGCAGGGCGCCCTCGGCGAGATCGACCTCGATGCCGGACGTCGACGGGTCAGCGATCAACGCCGCCGCGAGGGCGCGGTCGTCGCTGGAACGCACCAGGTAGCGGTGCGGCCGGTCGGTCATCAGGCGGCGGATCTTGCGGAAGTCGCCACTGGCCGCGTGCCGTCCGGCGACGATGACCTCGATGTGCCAGGCGAGTTGCTCGACCTCTTCGAGGATGTGCGAGGAGAACAGCACCGTGCGGCCCTCGTCCCCCATCCGCCGCAGCAGGTCCATCAGCTGCATGCGCTGGCGGGGGTCCATGCCGTTGAACGGCTCGTCGAGCAGGAGCAGCGACGGGTTGTGCACGAGGGCGCTGGCCATCTTCACGCGCTGCCGCATGCCCTTGGAGTACGTGGCGATCTTCCGGTCCTGCGCGTACTCCATCTGCACGGTGGCGAGGGCTTCCTGGGCCGCCTTGTCGCCCAGGCCGTGCAGTCTGGCGTTGGCGAGGACGAACTCGCGGCCGGTGAGGAAGTCGTACATCGACTCGCGTTCGGGCACGACGCCGATGTGCCGGTAGATGGCCTCGTTCCGCCAGACCGGTTGGCCGTCGAGGGTGACGCTGCCGGTGGAGGGGGCGAGGAAGCCGCCCATCATGTTGATGAGGGTGGACTTGCCCGCGCCGTTGGGGCCGAGGAGTCCGGTGACTCCGGGGCCGATCGTCATCGTGATGTCGTTGACGGCAACCACGTTGCCGAACCAGCGGGAGACGTGGTCGATGTTCAGCGTGGTCACAGTCCCACCTTCGAGTAGCGGCGCACCAGCAGTCCGTAGGCGCCGGCGATCAGACCCAGGGTGACGAGGACGTAGACAGCGCCTTCGCCGTTGCTCGGGCCCACTCCGCCGGGGAACGACGAGGTGGCGCCGAGGAAGGCGGACTGCACGCCGTCGATGAGGGTGATCGGCGAGAACAGGCCGATCCATGCGACGGCTCCGGAGCTGCCCTGGACGTCCGCGATGGCCTGGAGCGTGGAGACCGCGCCGTAGGTGATGGTCAGGACGGCGATGACGGCCGCGATGCCGAACCCTCGGCGCGGGGTGACCGACGCGACGACCAGTCCGAGGCCGGCGAAGAGCAGCGAGAGCAGTGCCACGGAGACGAGTCCTTGTGCGAAACCCTTGGTCTGGTCGGCGAAGTCGAGTTTGGCGAGCAGCGCGCCCACGTACAGCACCAGCAGGGGCGCGGCGGTCAGGATGAACAGGGCCGAGGCCAGCGACGCGTACTTGGCGCGGACGTAGTCGGAGGTCTCGATCGGCCGTGAGAAGTACAGCGGCACGGTCTTGAAACGCAGGTCGCGGGAGACGGACTGGGGGGCCTGCGAGGCGACGTAGAGGCTGATGACCGCCTGGAGGACGACCGCGTAGCGCGTGTAGTCGAGGGGCAGGTCGTTCGCCTTGGTGACGACGGAGACGGCGACCAGGATGCCCGCGACCAGGCACATCACCGCCAGCAACAGCATCGGCAGCACCTTGGACTTGGCCGAGCGGCCCAGTCCGTAGGCGCCGCGCAGGGACTGCGAGTACAGCGAACGGCGGGCGTAGGCACGGCCGAGGCGGGGGCCGTCGTAGCTGCGGTAGCCGATGTTGTGGATGCGGGTCTGGTCAACCGGCACCGTGACCGGTGCCTGCAGGGGCTGCTCAGTTGCCATGGCCGACCGCCTCCTTCCGTTCCGCGTCGCTGTCCGTGAAGACTTCCGAGATGTGGTGCCGGCGCTGCTCCATCCGCACCAGGCCGATGCCCAGGTCGGCGATGACGTCCCGGACCAGGTCGTAGGTCTCCTCGCCCGCCGCGGTGAGCAGCAGGACGTGGCCGGCGCCGGGCAGGCCGCTGCCGTCCTGGACCGTCACCCCGCGCGCGTGGAGCGCGTCGCGCACGGCGCGGGTGCCGTCGGGGTGCGCGTCGGTGTCGGTGACCTCGATCGCGAGGGTCGTCGTGGTCTGGGTGAAGTCCGTGGTGGAACTGGAACGCAGCAGCTTGCCGCCGTCCACGACGACCACGTGGTCGCAGGTGCGTTCCAGCTCGCCCAGGAGGTGCGAGGTGACCAGGACGGAGATGCCGAAGTCGGTGTGGATGCGGCGGATGAGGCCGAGCATCTCGTCGCGGCCGACCGGGTCGAGGCCGTTGGTCGGCTCGTCGAGGAAGACCAGCTGAGGGTCGTGGACCAGGGCCTGCGCGAGCTTCACGCGCTGCTTCATGCCGGTCGAGTAGCCCCCGATGGGCCGGTAGCGCTCTTCGTACAGACCGACGTGGCGCAGGGTGTCGGCCGTCCGTTCGCGGGCGGCGGTGGGCGGCAGGCCGGACATGCGCGCCATGTGGACGACGAACTCGGTGGCCGAGACGTCGGGCGGCAGGCAGTCGTGTTCCGGCATGTAGCCGACTCGCTCGCGGATGTCGGCGCCCTTGGTGGCGACATCGAGTCCGAGCACTTCGGCCCGGCCCTCGGTGGCGGGAGACAGACCCAGCAGGATCTTGATCAGGGTGGACTTGCCGGCGCCGTTGGCGCCCACGAGTCCGGTCACACCGGGTCCGACGTCCACGGAGAGCCGGTCGAGCGCGGTCACCCGTGGGTACCGCTTGCTCAGGCTTTCGGTCGCGATCACAGTCACACCGACGACAGTAGTGACGCCCGCCACTCAGGTCGTCAGACCGCAGAGCCGTCTTGACGTCAGACTCGAGTAGTACGGACCCGTAGGGGGTCCCGTACCTGAGAGCCACTCCCGGGGGACGACGCCGCGCACCCCTCCCTATTGACGCCGGGTCTAACGACTGGGAGATTCGGCGACGTCAGGTCACGTCACGAGCGAGCGGCACGGCCCGCGCCGGGCGGGCCCCGTGACGGAGGGGACCGGCGGCTGAGGAGACCGGTGGCGAACGGGCCCGGTGGCAAAGGGACAGAGGGCACCAGCCCCCGCGGTGACCACGATCTGCCGCAGTTGCGGCGCTGGGCGGAGGAGGAATGACCGTGCTGGAGGGTGCGCGCGAGCGCTGGGTGCACACGGGCGGGGTCGAGCTGTGCGTGGCCGAACTGGGCGACCCGCTGCGGCCCACGGTCGTCCTGGTGCACGGCTACCCCGACAGCAAGGAGGTCTGGTCCGAGGTGGCCGTCCGCCTCGCCGACCGCTTCCACGTGGTCCTCTACGACGTGCGGGGCCACGGCCGGTCCACCGCGCCCAGCCCGCTGCGCGGCGGGTTCACGCTGGAGAAGCTCACGGACGACTTCCTGGCGGTGGCGGACGCCGTCAGCCCCGGCCGGCCCGTGCATCTGGTGGGCCACGACTGGGGCTCGGTGCAGTCCTGGGAGTTCGTCACGGTCAGGCGCACCGAGGGCCGCGTCGCCTCCTTCACCTCCATGTCCGGCCCGTCCCTCGACCACTTCGGGCACTGGATCGGCAAGCGCCTCAGGCGCCCCACCCCGCGCCGGATCGGCCAGGTACTCGGTCAGGGGGCCAAGTCCTGGTACGTCTACCTGCTGCATACGCCCGTACTGCCGGAACTGGCCTGGCGCGGTCCCCTGGGCAAGCGCTGGCCGGGCATCCTCCGCCGCGTCGAGAAGGTGCCCGGCGGCGACTACCCGACCTCCTCCCTGCCCACGGACGCGGCGCACGGGGCCTGGCTGTACCGCGACAACGTACGGCCCCGGCTGCGCCGGCCGCGCGACGACGCCTACGCGCACGCGCCCGTGCAGCTCATCACGCCTCTCGACGACGCGTTCCTGTCGGAACGGCTCTACGACGGACTGGAGCTGTGGGCTCCGCGGCTGACCCGCCGCACGCTGCCCGCCAAGCACTGGGTGCCGCGCACCCGGCCCGACCGGCTGGCGGACTGGATCACGGAGTTCGTGGACGCCGTCGACGCCGGACGGCCCGCCACCACGGCGGACGGACCGCACGCCGATCGCTTCGCCGGCCAGTTGGTGCTGGTCACCGGAGCGGGCAGCGGCATCGGCCGAGCCACGGCACTCGCGTTCGCCGAGGCCGGCGCGCGCGTGGTGGCCGTCGACCGGGACCCCGAATCGGCCGCCCGCACCGCGGAGCTGGCCCGCCTGATCGGCGCGACGGCGGCCTGGGCGGAGACCACCGACGTCTCCGACGAGCAGGCCATGGAGAAGCTCGCCGACAAGGTGGCCGCCGATCACGGCGTGGTGGACGTCCTGGTGAACAACGCCGGGATCGGTCTGTCGGGCTCCTTCTTCGACACCACGCCGGAGGACTGGAAGAAGGTCCTCGACGTCAATCTGTGGGGCGTGATCCACGGCTGCCGCCTGTTCGGCAGGCAGATGGCCGAGCGCGGAGAGGGCGGTCACATCGTCAACATCGCCTCGGCCGCCGCCTACCAGCCCTCCAGGGCCCTGCCGGCCTACAGCACCTCCAAGGCGGCCGTGCTGATGCTGAGCGAGTGCCTGCGCGCCGAGCTGGCCGGGCAGGGGATCGGAGTCACGGCGATCTGCCCCGGTCTGGTCAACACCGGCATCACCTCGACGGCACGCTTCGCCGGCGTCGACGCCGACGAGGAGCGGCGGCTGCAGCGGCGCACGGCTCGGCTGTACCGTCTGCGCAACTACCCGCCGGAGAAGGTGGCCGACGCCGTCCTGGACGCGATCGTGCGCGACCGGGCCGTGGTCCCGGTGACGCCGGAGGCGCGGGGCGCCCACCTCGTGTCTCGTTTCCTTCCAGGGGCGTTGAGGCGCCTCGCTCGGGTGCAGCCGCCGCTGTAGTTTCCACAGGGGAGGCCAACCAGCCTGTGGATAACCGCACTTGGCTGTGGATCAAACCTCACCGGCAAAATCGATCGCGTGATGTGTGTCGCTGTCGGCAGGCTGGCCCCATGTCACAGGAACACATGGACGACAGACGCACCGTGAAGGTCTCCAAGTATCTGTCCAAGCATCTGCGCCATCAGCCGGAGAGGATCGGGCTCGTCCTCGACGACGGCGGATGGGTCGAGATCGACACGCTGATCGCCGCCGCGGCCGCACACGGCTTCCGCTTCACCCGCGAAGAGCTCGACCACGTGATCGCCGCCAACGACAAACGGCGCTTCGCGACCGAGGGCACCCGCATCCGCGCGAGTCAGGGCCACAGCGTCGACGTGGACCTCGGACTGGCCGCGGCGATCCCGCCGTCGTACCTCTATCACGGAACCGTCGCCCGGCATCTGGATGCGATCCGCGTCGAGGGGCTGAGGGCGATGGACCGGCACGACGTGCACCTTTCGGCGGACCGCGAGACCGCGACCCGGGTCGGTGCCCGCCGCGGCCGGCCGATCGTGCTGACGGTGGACACCGCCGCCATGCATCGCGACGGCCACGTCTTCCACCTCAGCGCGAACGGTGTCTGGCTGACGAAGCACGTGCCGCCTCGCTATCTGCGCTTTCCCGCTCCGCACTGATCCCGTGCCACCGGCGTCGACCGCAGCGGGGCCGCGGACTCCTACGACCTCCATCCGTTTCCGATCCGTCGCCCACGGTGACGCCCGTCGCTGTTTCACGTGAAACGCGGCCGCTCCGCATAGGCTCGGAGGTATGAGTCTGCGTCTGAGCACCGTGATCCTTCCGTACCGCCGCTGGCACGACGGCGGCCGTTCGACCTGGACGCGTGCCGAGCAGCTCGGTTTCCACACCGCGTACACCTACGACCACCTTTCCTGGCGCAGCTTCCGGGACGGCCCGTGGTTCGGTGCCGTGCCGACGCTCACCGCCGCCGCGTCGGTCACCGAGCGGCTTCGCCTGGGCACGCTGGTGACCTCGCCGAACTTCCGGCACCCGGTGACGCTCGCCAAGGAGCTGATCTCCCTGGACGACATCTCCGGCGGCCGGGTCACCCTCGGCATAGGAGCGGGCGGCACCGGTTTCGACGCCACCGCACTCGGCCAGGAACCGTGGACGCCGCGTGAGCGGGCCGACCGGCTCGCCGAGTTCCTCCCGCTGCTCGACCGGTTGCTGACCGAGGACGCCGTCTCGTACGAGGGCGACTTCTACTCGGCGCACGAGGCGCGCAACATCCCGGGATGCGTGCAGCGTCCCCGGCTGCCGTTCGCGGTCGCCGCGACCGGCCCACGCGGGCTGCGCCTCGCCGCGCGACACGGCCAGGCCTGGGTGACCACCGGAGACCCGAAGCTGTACGAGGACGGCACCCCTGAGCAGTCGGACCGGGCGCTGCGGGGACAGGCCGACAAGCTGGCCGACGCCTGTGCCGCGATCGGCCGCGAGGCGGGCGAGCTCGACAGGGTCCTGCTCACCGGCTTCACACCGGACCGCAGTCGCCCGCTGGAGTCCGTGGACGCCTTCGTCGACTTCGCCGGACGCCACCGGGACCTGGGCTTCACGGAGCTGGTCGTCCACTGGCCGATCCCGGACTCCGACTTCACGGCGGACGAGAAGGTCTTCGAGCGGATCGCCATGGAGGCGCCGGCCCAGCTGAAGGGATGAGAGCCATGGCTCACAGATGTGCGGACTCGCGCACGGACGTGCGGGCATATGCGTGACAATGAGCCGGTGACCTCAGCGACCCGACAGCCCGAGCCCTCCACCGCCGCCACCCGCCCGCGACTCATCGCCACCGATCTCGACGGCACCCTGCTGCGCGACGACAAGTCGGTCTCCCCGCGCACGGTCGCCGCGCTGGCCGCCGCCGAGAAGGCGGGCATCGAGGTCTTCTTCGTCACCGGCCGCCCCGCCCGCTGGATGGACGTCGTCAGCGCCCACGTCCACGGGCACGGCCTCGCCATCTGCGGCAACGGCGCCGCCGTGGTCGACCTGCACGGCGGCCCGGGCACCCACCGGTTCGTCAAGGTGCGGGAACTGGCCCGGGAGACCGCGCTGGACGTCGTACGGCTGCTGCGCGAGACGGCGCCCGGCACGGTGTACGCCGTCGAGCAGACGTACGGCTTTCATCAGGAACCGGCGTACCCGAAGCTGCACATGGAGGTCCCCGACGACCTCCTGCCCGCCGAGGAGATCCTCGCGCCGGACGGGCGCGCCGCCACCGAGCCGATCCTCAAGATCCTCGCGTTCCACCCCGAGCTGGACCCCGACGGATTCCTCACCCTGGCCCGCCTCGCCGTCGGCGACCGCGCCAACGTCACCCGCTCCAGTCCCAGCGCCCTCCTGGAGATCAGCGGACCGGAGGTGTCCAAGGCCAGCACGCTCGCCCTGTGCTGTGCCGAGCGCGGCATCTCGCACGAGGAGGTCGTCGCCTTCGGCGACATGCCGAACGACGTGGAGATGCTCACCTGGGCAGGGCAGTCGTACGCGATGGGCAACGCGCATCCCGACGTGATCGCCGCCGCCTCGGGACGGACGGTGGCCAACAACGAGGACGGGGTGGCGGTCGTGATCGAACGGATCCTGGCGGACCTTCCCCGGTGACCGTCCCGCGGCCCCTTCCCGTCCGTCAGAGCGCCACCCCGCGCCGCGCCAACCACGGCACCGGGTCGAGCGCCGAGCCCGTCTCCGGAGTGACCCGCACCTCGAAATGCAGGTGCGGGCCGGTGGAGTTCCCCGTGCTGCCCGCCTGACCGAGCCACTGGCCGGGACGGACCCGCTCACCCTGGTCGACGGCGACCGCGGCGAGATGGGCGTACTGGGTGTAGTAGCCGCCCGCGTGCTGGACCACGACCTGCATTCCGAAGGCGCCGCCGCACGTCACGGTCACCACCCGGCCCGCGCCGACCGATCGCACCGGAGTCCCGACCGGCACCGCGAAGTCCTGGCCGGTGTGCCGGTTCGCCCACCTCGCCCCGCCGCTGCCGAAGGACGCCGACAGCTCGTACGTCTCCACCGGTGCGACCCAGGACCGGCTGGGCCGCGCGTCGGGCTGATCGAGACGGACCGCGCCGGGACAGGAACCGGCCGCCACCGAGGCATCCGCCTGCCCCTCCAGCCGCGAACGGGCCGCCTCCAGCCTGCCCTCGATGCTCCGCTTCAGCTCCGCGAGCCGTGCGTTGCGTTCCTCCAGGGCCCGCCAGGCCGCCCGCGCCTCGGCCTCGTCCGCGGCGAACCGGGCCTCGGCCCGCAGGCTCTTGCCGATGGCCCTGTCGACGGCCTGATCAGCGCGGGACAAGGCACGCCGGCCTCGCAACAGTTCGTCCGGATCGTCCGCGAGGAGCATCCGCGCGGTGTACGGGAGTCCGCCGCCCTCGCGGTACTGGGCGCGGGCGATCCGGCCCAGATCCTCGTGCACGGCGTCGATCCTCCGCCGCTGCCGGTCGAGCCGCTTCTCGTACGCCAGCGCCTTCGTCCGCTGCGCCTCCGCCTCGCGCCGCCCGTCCTCGTACTGCTCGGTGGCCCTGGCCGCGTCCTCGTAGAGCCGCGCCACCTGTGCTCCGACACCGGTGTCGGAGCCGCCGTCCCCGTCCATGGCATCGGCGGGGCGGGCCGCGAGCACGGCGAGCGCGCACAGCAACACCGGAACGAGCAGCGGATGTCGACGAGGTGAGCGCATGCCAGCGATCGTGGACCGGATGCCGGCGCGCGACCTCATGCGACTCGTACGATCGGGGGACCCGTTACCGCACACGGAGCAGTGCGCCTGCTGCACCCGGGTCAGCCACCACGGCGGCAGTACTCAGTACGGGGCCTCCCACAGCACCGTCGTGCCGCCTCCGTCCCGGCCGATGCCCGGGCCCAGCCGGCTCACCCCTCCGACAGCCTCGGCACGGCGCTCGAGATTGTGCAGGCCGCTGCGCCGACCGCCCTCCGGGACCCCGACTCCGTCGTCGGCGACGGACAGCCGCACACCCGGACGGCCGTCCGGCAGGACCGCCGCAGCATCGACGGCCACCTCGATCCGGGTGGCGTGCGCGTGCCGGAACGCGTTGGACAGAGCCTCGCGCAACGCCGCGATGAGGTTCCTTCCGGTCACCTCGCCGACGGCGGTGTCGACCGGCCCGGCGAAACGGTGCGAGGGCGTGAATCCCAGCGGCACGGCGGCCAGGGCGACCTCCCGTAGCACTCGGGTGCGCAGCCCGGTGGGTGGATCGGCCGGCTGCCGCAGCGCGAAGATCGCCGAGCGGATCTCCTGGATGGTGACGTCGAGTTCGTCCACGGCCCCGCCCACCCGGTCACGCACCTCGGGGACGGCGGAGCCACGCCGAGCGCTCTCCAGCATCATCCCCGTGGCGAACAGCCGCTGGATGACGAGGTCGTGCAGGTCCCGCGCGATGCGGTCGCGGTCCTCGTACACCGCGAGCCGTTCCCGGTCGCGCTGGGCGTCGGCCATCATCAAGGCCAGCGCGGCCTGCGAGGCGAACCGTTCGCCGAGCGCTCGCTCCGTTCGCGTGAAGGGGCGCTCGCCCCGGGCGCGGGGCATGACGAGGGCTCCGAGCACCCGGGCGTCCCTGCACAGGGGCAGCAGCATGATCGGCCCGTAGGCGCGTACCGGCCCGGCCTCCAGGCGCCGGTCGGTGGCGGCGTCGTCCACGAACACGGACCGTCCGGCGAGGAGTTCACCGACGACGCCGTTGTCCGCCGGGATGACCCTGCCCAGGACGTCCGCGGGATGCTCCGCCGACACGGCCACGATCTCCAGGCCACCCCCGTCGGCCGGCAGCAGCACGATGCCGGCCGCCGCTCCGGACAACCGGCGTGCCTGTTCGGCGACGGTCTGGAGGGCCTCGTCGACGTCACCGCCGGACAGCAGGGCGGTGGTGACGGCGACCGACCCGTCGATCCAGCGCTCCCGTTGCTGGGCGGCCTCGTACAGCCGGGCGTTGCCGATGGCGATGCCGGCCTCCGTGGCCAGGACCCGGACCATGGCGAGGTCGTAGTCGTCGAACGGTACTCCGGCCCGTTTGTCGGTCAGGTACAGGTTGCCGAAGATCTCGCCCTGGACGCGGATGGGCACACCGAGGAAGCCGCGCATCCGCGGGTGGTGCTCGGGGAAACCGCAGGAGCGCGGATCGTCGGTCAGGTCCGTGAGCCGGACCGGCGCCGGGTCGCGGATGAGCGCGCCCAGCAGGCCTTTGCGGCCGTCGGGCAGACGGCCGATCCGTCGGGCGGTCGTCTCGTCGACGCCGTGGTGCACGAACGCCGCGAGGCCGTCACCCTCCTCGTCCACGACGCCGATGGCCGCGTACCGGGCGTCCGCCAGGTCGGCCGCGGTCTCGCAGATCCGGTGCAGGGTCGAGTGCAGTTCCAGTCCGCTGCCCACCGACCGCATCGCGTCCAGCAGTCTCGGCACCCGTGCCAGGAACTCGGCCGTGGCCCCTTGACGGGGCTGCGGAGTGCCGGGAGAGGGTGCTGGAGAAGGCATGCCCCGAGCCTAATGAGACCTTTTTATCCTGGAAAGTCGGATTCCTGGAGAGCTTCGGGGGAGTCGGCGCGGACCTTCCCTCACCGCGCCCCGACCAGAAGCTCCGACGCCGCCTCACGCTCGGCCATCGCCCGCAGCGGTCCCGGCACCGCGGCCAGCTCCGCGTACGTCCCTCGCTGCACCACCCGGCCCTCGTCCAGCACGATCACCTCGTCCACGGCCCCCAGACCCGCCAGCCGGTGCGTGATCAGCAAGGTCGTACGGCCCTCGGTGGCGGCCAGCAGATCGGCGGTGAGCGCGTCGGCGGTCGGCAGGTCCAGGTGCTCGGCGGGCTCGTCCAGCACCAGGACCGGGAAGTCGGCGAGCAGCGCCCGGGCCAGCGCCAGTCGCTGCCGCTGCCCGCCGGACAACCGGGCGCCGTGCTCCCCGACCAGCGTGTCCAGGCCCTCGGGCAGGCTGTCGGCCCACTCCAGCAGCCGGGCTCGTGCCAGGGCGTCGCGTAGCTCGTCCTCGGTGGCCTCCTTCCGGGCCAGAAGCAGGTTCTCGCGCACCGAGCTGTCGAACAGGTGCGCGTCCTGGGCACACAGTCCGACGAGCCGCCGTACGTCGTCACCGGCCAGGGCGTAGGCGTCGACACCGGCCAGCGTGTAGGAACCCGCGTCCGCGTCGAGGAACCGCAGCAGCACCTGGGCCAGCGTCGTCTTGCCGGACCCGGACGGCCCGACCACGGCGACACGGCGTCCTTCCGCCAGTGTCACGTCGAGCTGCGCCACGGCGTCCCGGTCCTGCCCGGAGTGGCGCGCGGCCAGTCCCTTGAGGACGACCGGGAACGGTGACGCGGGCGCCTGCCGTGGTGCCTCCGGCTCCCGTACGGGCTCGGAGGCGTCGAGCACCTCGTACACCCGCTCGGCGCTCCGGTGCACGCGCTGCCGGTACTGCACGGCCAGGGGGAGCCCCAGTACGGCCTCGAAGGCCGCCAGGGGAGTCAGCACGACGACGGCCAGGGCCACCCCGGCGAGCCGCCCATCGGCAACCGCCTGGACCCCGACGAGGGCGGCGCCCGCGACGGTCAGCCCGGACACCAGGGCCGTGAGCCCGTCCCCCACCGCGGTGGCGGTGGCGGCGCGCGAGGCGATCCGGGTGAGCGCGCCGTCCGCCCGGCGCGTCTCGGCGGACCGCGCGGGCAGTGCGCCGGCGACGGTCAGCTCGGCGGTGCCGCTGAGCAGGTCGGTCACCCGGGTGGCGAGCAGTCCACGGGCGGGCGCCAGTCGGCCCTCGGCCCTGCGTGAGACGAGGCCGGTGACCATCGGGACGCCGACTCCGGCCGCCAGCAGCCCCACCGCCAGCACTACGCCGGCCTCCGGCAGCAACCACGCCGTGAAGCCGACCGACGCGGCCGAGACCACCACCGCGGACGCGGCGGGCAGGAGCCAGCGCAGCCAGTAGTCCTGCAGCGCGTCGACGTCGGTGACCAGCCGGGACAGCAGGTCACCCCGTCGGCTGCGGCGCAGCCCCGCGGGCGCGAGCTGCTCCAGTCGCCGGTACACGGCGACCCGGGTGTCGGCGAGCATTCTCAGCACCGCGTCGTGCGACACGAGCCGCTCGGCGTAGCGGAAGACGGCCCGCCCGATGCCGAAGGCACGCGTGGCCGTCACGGCCACCATCAGGTAGAGCACGGGCGGCTGCTCGGAGGCCCGCGAGATCAGGTATCCGGAGGTGGCCATCAGGCCGACGGCACTGCCGAGGGCCGCACTACCGAGCAGCAGGGCCAGGCCGAGCCGCCCGCGCCGCGCCGCGGACATCGCGCGCACCCTGGCGAGGACACCGCCTCCAGGCACCGGCGAAGGGGTCGGCGCACCGGGGGACACCGCAACGGTACTTCCGGATGCCTCGTCGAGAGCCCGTGCGGCCGGTGCTCCCAGAGAGCCGTCGGCCGCGACGGCGGGAGCCGGCTCCTCCAGCCGCACCACCCGGTCGGCCACTTCCAGCAGCGCCGGGCGGTGCACCACCAGCAGGACCGTCCGCCCCTCGGCCAGCCTTCGTACGGCGGCCACGACCTCGGCCTCGGTGGCCCCGTCCAGAGCGGCCGTCGGCTCGTCGAGGAGCAGGACCGGCCGGTCCGCGAGGAACGCCCGGGCCAGCGCCAGCCGCTGTCGCTGCCCGGCGGACAGCCCGGCCCCGTCCTCCCCGAGCACCGTCCCCGTCCCCTCGGGCAACGCGTCCACGAACGCCAGTGCGCCCGCGTCCCGCAGCGCGCGCCGTACGGCGGCGTCGTCGGCGTCCGGCCGGGCCAGCCGTACGTTCTCGGCGATGGTGCCGGCGTAGAGGTGCGGGTGCTGCGGCACCCAGGCGACGCGGGCGTGCCACTGCGCCAGATCAAGGCTGTCGAGGTCGGCTCCCCCGATGCGGATCCGCCCCCCGGCCGGTCGCACGAAGCCGAGGAGGGCGTTGAGCAGCGTCGACTTTCCCGCCCCGCTCGGACCTACGAGGGCGACCGTCTCCCCGGGCCGGACGGTGAAGCACACCTCCGTCACCGCGTCCGCGGCGCGTCCGGGATAGCGCACCGTCACGTCCTCGAAGGACAGGGCAGCGTCCGCCGGTACCTGGCCGGTCCCCCGCGCCGGTACGGGACGCTCCAGTACCTCGAAGATCTCCTCGGCGGCGGCGAGCCCCTCGGCCGCCGCGTGGTACTGCGCCCCCACCTGCCGCAGCGGCAGATAGGCCTCGGGCGCGAGCACGAGGACCACCAGACCGTCGTACAGGGCCATGTCGCCGTGGACCAGCCGCATGCCGATGGTGACGGCGACGAGCGCCACGGAGAGCGTGGCGAGCAGTTCCAGCGCGAAGGACGACAGGAAGGCGATCCGCAGCGTCCGCATGGTCGCCTGCCGGTACTCGCCGGTGATGCGCTTGATCGACTCGGCCTGTGCCTTGGCCCGTCCGAAGACCTTCAGCGTCGGCAGCCCCGCGACCACGTCCAGGAAGTGCCCGGACAGCCGGGAGAGCAGACGCCACTGTCGGTCCATACGGGTCTGTGTGGCCCAGCCGATCAGCACCATGAAGAGCGGGATGAGCGGCAGGGTGCCGACGATGATGGCCGCCGAGACCCAGTCCTCGGTGACGATGCGGGCCAGCACCGCCACGGGCACGACGACCGCGAGCCCCAGTTGCGGCAGATAGCGCGAGAAGTAGTCGTCGAGGGCGTCGACTCCGCGAGTGGCCAGCGCGACCAGCGATCCGGTCCGCTGCCCGCTGAGCCAGCCGGGGCCGAGCGCGGTCGCCCGCTCCAGCAGCCGGCCCCGCAGCTCCGACTTCACCGCCGCGCTCGCTCGGTGCGCGGCCAGCTCGGTCAGCCAGCCGACCAGGGCCCGCCCGCAGGCGACGGCCACCAGGAGCAGCACGGGCGTGCGGAGTTCGGCCACCGCGAGACCGTGCTGGAAGGCGCCCACCACCACCTCGGCGATGAGCATCGCCTGTGCGACGAGGAGCCCGGCGCCGACCGCGCCCAGGACGACGACCGCCATCAGGAAGAACCGGGTCGCGCGGGCGTACCGCAGAAGACGTGGATCGATGGGTTTCACGTGAAACATGCCCTCCCGTCCCGGAGGTGCGTTTCACGTGAAACACGACGCTGTGCCACGTGATGCACACCCCTTCGGACTCAGTGCGTGGCTTCGGCGATGTGATGCGTGCCGATCCGCTTGCGGAACACCCAATACGTCCAGCCTTGGTAGAGCAGGACGACTGGTGTGGCGACCACGGCCAGCCAGGTCATGATCTTGAGGGTGTAGGGACTGGACGAGGCGTTGGTGACGGTAAGGCTCCAGTCCGCGTCCAGCGTGGACGGCATGACGTTCGGGAAGAGCGTCAGGAAGAGCATCGCCACGGAGGCCACGATGGTGAGGCCGGAGAGGGTGAACGACCAGCCCTCCCGCCCGGCCTGGTTGGCCAGCAGCGCGACGACGAGCGCCGCGACGGCCACCACGAGAGCGACCAGGCTCTTGCCGTCACCGTTGTCGAACTGCGTCCAGAGCAGGAAGGCCAGGGCCAGCACCGCCGCCACGAGGCCGACACGCAGGGCCAGCGCCCGTGCCCGCGCCCGGATCTCGCCGACGGTCTTGAGTGCCGTGAACACCGTTCCGTGGAAGGTGAAGAGCGTCAGCGTGACCAGGCCACCCAGCAGGGCGTACGGGTTGAGCAGCTCCCAGACGGAGCCGACGTACTCCAGGTCCCGGTCGATCTTCACCCCCCCGACGATGTTGCCGAAGGCCACGCCCCACAGGAAGGCCGGTATCAGCGAGGTCCAGAAGATCGCTGTCTCCCAGTTGCGCTGCCAGCGCTCCTCGGGGCGCTTCACCCGGTACTCGAAGGCGACGCCCCGGACGATGAGGCAGACCAGGATGACGAGCAGCGGAAGGTAGAACCCGGAGAAGAGCGTGGCATACCACTCGGGGAACGCGGCGAATGTCGCGCCACCGGCCGTGAGCAGCCACACCTCGTTGCCGTCCCACACCGGGCCGATGGTGTTGATCAGCACGCGCTTCTCGGCCCGGTTCCGGGCGAGCAGCTTGGTCAGCACGCCGACCCCGAAGTCGAAGCCCTCCAGGAAGAAGTAGCCGGTCCACAGGACGGCGATCAGAACGAACCAGACGTCGTGCAGTTCCATGACGGTGCGGCTCCCTCGGCCTAGTAGGAGAAGGCCATCGGCTTGTCGGCGTCCCGCAGGTCGCCGCCGATCTTCGTGGGCGGGTTGAGGTCGGCCTCGGTGAGTTCGGGCGGGCCCGCCTTGACGTACTTGGCGAGCAACCTGACCTCGATGACGGCGAGGATGGCGTAGAGCGTGGTGAAGACGACCATCGAGGTGATGACCTCCGCCTGGGACACACCGGGGGAGACCGCGTCGCGGGTCTGCATCACGCCGTAGACGACCCAGGGCTGCCGGCCCATCTCGGTGAAGATCCAGCCCCAGGAGTTGGCGATCAGCGGGAACGCCATCGTCCAGAGGGCCAGGAGCCAGTACAGGCGGGTGAGTCTCACGCCGAGCGGCTTGCGGAACAGCACCAGGTGCGGCACCTCGTCCTCACCGGTGCGCAGAGCGGCCGGTAGCAGGAACTTCTTCCGTGTCAGCCACAGGCCCAGCAGACCGAGGGAGAAGGACGCCATGCCGAAGCCGATCATCCAGCGGAAGCCCCAGTAGGCGACGGGGACGATGGGCTTGTAGTCACCCGGGCCGAACTTCTCCTGCAGGGCCTTGTTGGTGTCGTTGATGCCGGGCACGTACGAGTCGAAGTCGCTGTGGGCGAGGAAGGACAGCAACCCGGGTATCTCCAGGGCAACCTTGTTGTGCCCCTTGTCGACGTCCCCGTAGGCGAAGACCGAGAAGGGTGCCGGTTCCTCGCCGTCCCACAGGGCCTCGGCTGCCGCCATCTTCATCGGCTGCTGCTCGTACATGACCTTGCCGAGGGTGTCGCCGCTGATCGCGGTGAGCATGCCGCCGACCGCCAGGGTGACCAGGCCGAGCCGGAGCGAGGTCCGCATCACCGGGATGTGCTTCTTGCGCATCAGGTGGAAGGCGGCGATGCCGACCATGAAGGCGCCGCCCGTCAGGAAAGCCGCCGAGAAGCTGTGGAAGACCTGGTTGAGGGTGGTGTTCTGGGTCAGCACCGCCCAGAAGTCGGTCAGTTCGGCGCGGCCCTTCTCCTCGTTGATCCGGTAGCCGACGGGGTGCTGCATCCAGGAGTTGGCCGCGAGGATGAAGTAGGCCGAGAGCAGGGTGCCGATCGAGACCATCCAGATGCAGGCCAAGTGGATCTTCTTGGGCAGCTTGTCCCAGCCGAAGATCCACAGGCCGATGAAGGTGGACTCGAAGAAGAAGGCGATCAGCGCCTCGAAGGCGAGCGGAGCTCCGAAGACGTCACCGACGAAGCGGGAGTAGTCCGACCAGTTCATGCCGAACTGGAACTCCTGCACGATGCCGGTGACCACACCCATGGCGATGTTGATCAGGAAGAGCTTGCCCCAGAACTTGGTGGCCCTGAGGTACTTCTCCTTCTCGGTACGGACCCAGGCGGTCTGCAGACCGGCCGTGAGGGCGGCCAGCGAGATCGTCAGCGGGACGAACAGGAAGTGGTAGACGGTCGTGATGCCGAACTGCCATCGCGCCAGCGTCTCCGGCGCCAGAGCCAAGTCCACGTCGTCACTCTCCTTGCGTTGCCACTCGCCGTGTCAGCGGCAGTTTGAGCGTGTATGTCACACCTATCTCGGGCGCAACCGGGACACGCTTGTGAACGCGTTCACATTCACAAGCAATTATGACTTACTGCTTTTCGACACCGGAAGGGGGGTCCCCTGTGACGTCAACCCCTTGGCAAGGACTTCAACATCTTGTTGAATCCGCCGCATGAAGATACGGATCTCGTGGCCCGCGGGTCACCTCACCGCGGCCCTCGACGACACGCCGACCGCGCAGGCCCTCCTGAAGGTCCTGCCGCTGACCGCCTCCGCCCACACCTGGGGCGAGGAGGTGTACTTCGACACAGGCGTGTCGGTTTCACGTGAAACGGACGCCCGGCAGGTCGTAGAACCGGGCACGGTCGCCTTCTGGACCGACGGCGACGCTCTGGCGCTCCCGTACGGGCCCACGCCGATCTCGCTGGGCGACGAATGCCGCCTGGCGAGTCCCTGCAACGTGCTCGGGCGCCTCGACGGCGACCTGCGCCTGCTGGCCACCGTGCGCGACGGCGACCCGGTACGCGTCGAACTCGTCGACGCCTAGGACTGTGCAGCACACCTGACCGCCGCACAGTCCCACCGGCCGTACGACGGGCCTACATCTCCTGGCGGAACTCCTCCGACACCTTCAGGAAGATGTCGTTCGCCTCGCTCTCCCCGACCGTCACCCGCACACCCTCGCCCGGGAACGGTCGGACCACCACACCGGCCCGCTCGCACGCGCCCGCGAAGGCGACCGTCCGCTCCCCCAGCCGCAGCCACACGAAGTTGGCCTGGGTCTCCGGCACCGTCCAGCCCTGCGCGCGCAGCGCGTCGACCACGCGCGTGCGCTCGCACACCAGCGAGCCGACCCGGCCGATCAACTCGTCCTCGGCACGCAGCGAGGCGATTGCCGCCTCCTGCGCGATCTGGCTGACCCCGAACGGCACCGCCGTCTTGCGCAGCGCCGCCGCCACCGGCTCGTGGGCGATCGCGAAGCCGACCCGGAGGCCGGCGAGGCCGTACGCCTTGGAGAAGGTCCGCAGGACGCAGACGTTGGGCCGCCGACGGTAGATCTCGACGCCGTCCGGGACCTCGGGGTCGCGGATGAACTCGCGGTACGCCTCGTCGAGGACCACCAGGACGTCACTCGGCACCCGGTCGAGGAACCGCTCCAGCTCGGCCCGCCGCACCACCGTGCCCGTCGGATTGTTGGGGTTGCAGACGAAGATCAGCCGGGTCCGGTCGGTGATCGCGGCCGCCATCGCGTCCAGGTCGTGCACGTCGCCGGACGTCAGGGGCACCTTCACGGAGGTCGCGCCGCTGATCTGCGTGATGATCGGGTACGCCTCGAAGGAACGCCACGCGTAGATCACCTCGTCGCCAGGCCCTGAGGTCGCCTGGATCAGCTGCTGGGCCACACCCACCGATCCGGTGCCGGTGGCCAGGTGGGAGAGGGGGACCCCGAACCGGTCCGACAGCTCGCTCATCAGGGACGTACAGGCCATGTCCGGGTACCGGTTGAACGACGAGGCCGCGGCCGTCACCGTCTCCATCACGCCCGGCAGGGGCGGGTACGGGTTCTCGTTGGAGGACAGCTTGTAGGCCACCGGGCCGTCGGCCGCGGCGGGCTTGCCCGGCTTGTAGGTGGGGATTCCCTCCAGCTCGGCGCGCAGCTTGGGGCTCGTCTCACTCACCGCAGTCCTCCTCATGACCACCACCGTCGAATACTTGTCACCTTAAGAGGATTCGGCGCCCCTGCGTATAGGGGGAGCCGGACCTCCTCCGTCACACTGGCATCAGGGGCATCAGTGCACGAAGGCGCACGATTCGGGGGGCGCGCTGCACATATATCTACGCGCCGGTAGCTCGCGCCGTGGCGCGCATCCCCCGTGCAGGTGAGTTGAGACCTCTTCGCAACATCCGCCACGGGGCAGGCCCTCGGTGGTCGACACGTCAGATACTGGGTCGGGATGCGCCAACTGGCGTGGTTTCCATGACTGTTCGGCCTTAATGATCATGCAGAAACGTGACTGTCAACGCGTGCATATGCGTCCGCCCTACCCCACCCCATGAGCCCTACTATCGGCTCGCCATGACAGCAGCAGGGAAGCACCAGGTGAGCCGCGCGGAAACCTCCCGTCGAGGCAGCCGGCCGGGTCGGGCGGGCATCAGGGACGTGGCCGCCGCCGCCGGAGTGTCCATCACGACCGTCTCCGACGCCCTCAACGGCAAGGGCCGACTCCCGGATGCCACCCGGCGCCACGTGCGCGAGGTCGCCGACCGACTGGGCTACCGGCCCTCGGCCGCCGCCCGCACGCTCCGCACCGGCAAGTCGGGACTGATCGGCCTGACCGTGACGACGTACGGGGATGAACCTTTCACCTTCACCGAGTTCGCGTACTTCGCCGAGATGGCGCGCGCCGCCACGTCGGCCGCGCTCGCCCGCGGCTACGCCCTCGTGATCCTCCCGGCGACCTCCCGTCACGACGTGTGGTCCAACGTCGCGCTCGACGGCACGGTCGTCATCGACCCCTCCGACCACGACCCGGTCGTCAGCGAGCTGGTACGGCAGGGTCTGCCCGTCGTGTCCGACGGCCGCCCGGCCGGCACGCTCCCCGTGACCGCCTGGGTCGACAACGACCACGAGGCCGCCGTGCTCGGCATCCTCGACCACCTCGCGGACGCCGGCGCCCGCAGGATCGGCCTGCTCACCGGCACCACGACCGACACGTACACCCACCTGTCGACCACCGCCTACCTCCGCTGGTGCGAGCGCGTCGGGCAGGACCCGGTCTACGAGGCCTACCCGGCACACGATCCGTGCGCCGGCGCCGTCGCCGCCGACCGGCTGCTGGCCCGCCCGGACCGGCCCGACGCCGTCTACGGTCTCTTCGACCCGAACGGCACCGACCTGCTCGCCGCCGCCCGCCGCTACGGGCTGCGTGTCCCGGAGGACCTGTTGCTCGTCTGCTGCAGCGAGTCCACCGTCTATGCCAGCACCGAGCCGCCGATCACCACGCTGTCGCTCAAGCCCCGCCGCATCGGCACGGCGGTGGTCCAGGTCCTCATCGACGCCATCGAGGGACTCGACTCCGAGCAGCCGGTCGAGCAGGTGATACCGACCGAGCTGATCGTCCGTACGTCGTCGCAGCGCCGTCCGCCCCGCACGACGGTCAGTCCCCCGCGGTCACCCGAGCGCGAGTAGCAGCGCCGGGCCGGCACGTCCGGAGCGTGACCGCGTCACCTCTGCGGATGACCAAGACCGGCCCAATCGGGGCGAATGCCGCGGTGAAGCGGAGTCCTGTTCCGATTCACCACCCCTGGGTCATCACACAGCGCGATCCGCATTCCTATGATGGGCCCACACACCGCGGGCCGCTGCGACCAGGCAGTCCGAAGCGGTGCAGATGCGGCGCGATGGTGGAGGGGTCGATGACTCAGGGGGCCGGTCAGGGACCCGAGGTGGAGCGGACGGCGACGGTGCGCGACTTCCGGGTGCCCGCGTACGTCCACGAGACCGCTCCGTACGCCGGCCCCGGCACGCACGTGAGCGAGGCCGCGCCGCCTTCCGAGGCCCGGGACGAGGAGGCCTATCCGGAGGGGTACACACCCACTCAGCGGGATCTGCCCGTCATCCGCCGGGGTGACACGGTCCAGGTCGCCGTGGATCCCGAACCGGTCGTGGTGCAGCAGGCCGCCACGGGGCAGGGGCCGCTGTTCGTCGTCGGTGACGTCCACGGATACCTCGACGAGCTTCTGGCCGCGCTGCGGGAGAAGGGCCTCGTCGACGCCGCGGGCCAGTGGTGCGCGGGGACCTCGCGCCTGTGGTTCCTCGGTGACTTCACCGACCGCGGCCCGGACGGAATCGGCGTCATCGACCTGGTGATGCGCCTGTCCGCCGAGGCCGCCGCGGCCGGCGGCTACTGCAAGGCGCTGATGGGCAACCACGAGCTGCTGCTGCTCGGCGCCAAGCGGTTCGGCGACACCCCCGTCAACTCCGGTGCGGGCACCGCCACCTTCCAGGCCGCCTGGCTGCTGAACGGCGGGCAGAAGACCGACATGGACCGTCTGCAGGACCACCACCTGCAGTGGATGGCCCGCCTCGACGCCCTCGAAGAGGTAGACGGGCACCTGCTGGTCCACTCCGACACCACCACCTACCTCGACTACGGCCGCTCCATCGAGGAGGTCAACGACACCGTCCGCGAGGCGCTCACGCGCAACGACGCGGAAGAGGTGTGGGACCTGTTCCGCAAGTTCACCAAGCGCTTCTCCTTCCGCGACGAGGGCGGCGCCGACGCCGTGCGCTCACTGCTGGACACATACGGCGGCACCCGCATCGTTCACGGCCACAGCCCCATCCCCTACCTGCTGGGCGAGGTCGGCTCCGAGGACGGCGAGGACGACACGCGTACCGCTGTCGAAGGACCTCACGTCTACGCGGACGGATTGGCCATCGCGATGGACGGCGGGGTGACCATGGCCGGAAAGCTGCTGGTCCAGCAACTGCCGCTCGAGATCTGACCGTTCCCCGGGCGCTCGGGGCGGCGGTTGCGTGCTGACAGGTCGGCACCCAATTTCTGGAAACCCCCTGTCACCCGCCACCGTCACCGCTCTACCATCGGCTTATCCGTAGCAGGCTCCCCTCCGTTTCTGCCCGACGGCTCGTTGGCATGCGAGCCCCAAGCCCTACGGAGCATCGGGGGATGCACATGAACAGCGTTCCGCAGCACCTGCCGAACGAGGACCGCCAGGAGTACGAGCGGATCCTCGACGAGGCGCTGCGCTCCGCACCACACCGCCCGGAACTGGCCGCACTCGGACAGCGGCTGAACTCCGAACAACTGCGCACCATGGCACTCAACGCGACCGCCCTCATCACCGCGGCGGCCACGACCGAGTACCGGCACTACGTGAAGGCCCGCGAGGAACTGCGCCGGCCGGCGCCGTCCGCCGGGACGCCCGCCACGCGCGAGTCCGGCTCCGCGGAGTCGGGCACGGGCGCGGGGGGACTGGCCGCCACCGTGGGCGAGGTCGCCGAGGCGACCGGCGCGGGTGCCGTAGCCGTCGTCGCCGTCCTTGCTCCCGTCCTGGCCGGTACCGCCGCGGCGATCTTCCTGCTCGTCGGGTACATCCTCAAGATGCTCGATCCGGGGCAGGCCTTCGCGCAGACCATGCTCACCACCGGCTGGGTGTTCGGCGCCATGACCGCGGTGGCGATCCTCGTCGCCGCGGTGGGGCTGCTGCTCACCGCGCTGCGCAACCACCCTTCGGCCGAGTCCGGTCCGCACGGCGAACTCGACGAGGAGGTGGCCCGGGCCCGGGACGCCTGGCGCGAGGCCCTGCTGGAACGGGGCATCCTGCCGTTCCTGCGGGAGGCGCTGGCGGCCCCGGGTACCACGGCCCTGCACCCCACGGGGCCCGCGGCACCCACGAGCCGCATGCCGCACCTGGGATACGGCCGACCGGGGTTCACGAGTCCCGGTGAGGGGCCGGGCGCGTCGCAGCGTCCGAGCTATTCGAGTCCGGACTTCAGCAGTCCGGACTTCGGCGGCCCGGATCACCGGCCCGAGTAGCCTCCGGCCTAGGCGGGCAACGGGTCAGAGGATGCCCGCCCGGCCGGCGGCAGTGATCCACGACGGGAACTCCGACAGCAGACGGTCGTACAGCTCCGGATCGGGGACGGTGCCGATGTCGTCCACGGCGAAGAAGCCGACGTTGTCGACGCGTCGGCCCGGCAGGGTGTCGAAACGCTCGAGCACCCCGTAGTCGGACCGCCCGAGCCCGACGAACTGCCAGAAGACGGGTTCCTCCACCGCCTCCCGCAGCTCCCGCTCGATCTCGGCGTTGCGGTAGACGCCGCCGTCGGAGAAGAAGAGCACAAGGGTGGGAGCCGTCGCCGGGTTGTCGCGGACGAAGGCACGCACCTCGGCGATGACCTTCTGCTCCTCGTTCTGGATGCCGACCGCGCGCATGTCGACCTGCTCGGGGTGCAGCCCCTTCTTCCTCCCGCGGCGGAAGAGGCTGATCTCGCCCACGCGTACGTGCAACCGCAGCCACTCGGGCAGCTCACCGAGGCGCAGGTCGGGCAGGCGTGCCGGGTTCGACGCGAAGGTCCAGGCCTGCATCTCGCCGTCGTCGTCGAGTTGCGCCGCGACGGCGGCCATCCGCTCCACGACGTCGGCGACGACGCCCTTGGAGTAGAGGAAGGACATGGACCCGGACGCGTCGAGGACAAGGACGACGCGCGCGGTGGCGCCGGCCGCCCCGTGCTTGCTCAGGCTGACCGCGACCTGTTCCTTGCGCAGGGACAGCCGCTTGCGCATGTCGACGGGCAGGCGTTCCTCTCCCTTCGTCAGGCGGGGTCCTGCACTGCTGGGTGCCGGAGCCGGTGCCGCGGGAGGCGCCGGTGCCCGGTGGGGTGTCGGCGCCCGGTGGGGTGTGGGCGGCGTGCGGGCCGGAGGGGTCGGGGGAGCCGGGGGAGTCTCCACGGTCGGCCGGAGGGCGGCGGGCGCGGACACGGGCGGTGCGTCGTCGACGGTGATGCCGAAGTCGGTGGCCACCCCGGCCAGCCCGGAGGCGTACCCCTGACCGACCGCGCGGAACTTCCACTTCCCCTGGCGCCGGTACAGCTCACCGCCGACCAGGGCGGTCTCCGTCCCGGCCGTCATGTCGAACCGCGCCAGCTCGGCACGGGTGCCAGCGTCCAGCAACCGCAGGGACAGCCCCGGCACCTGCCCGAAGGTCCCGCCGTCCGCCGAGGCGCACAGGACGATCCGGTCGACGTCCGCTTCGACCGTGCGCAGGTCCACCTCGACGGCGTCGGTGGTCACGCCCGCTGCCGTGCCGGCACCGCCCTGCTTGCCCACGTGCCGCACCGCGTCGGACGTGTGGCGAGGCTGGTTGTAGAAGACGAAGTCTCCGTCGTCCCGGACCCGTCCGGCCGCTGTGAGCAACAGCGCGGACGCGTCGACCTCGGGCACGCCCGGCCCGGCGGACCAGACGAGTTCGACGCGCACCGCGGGGGAGTCGACGGCGAGGTTGGCACCCTTGCTCAGGGATGTGGCTGTCATACGCCCAGTCTGCCGAGGCAGGTCCCCGGTGGGGAGGGGGCAGGCCCGGCGGGCCGCCCCCTTCGTCACCGGAGCCGTTGGCTCAGTCGGCGATCGGCAGGTAGACGCGGTTGCCGGCGGCGGCGAACTCCTTCGACTTCTGGGCCATGCCCTCCTCGATCTCGGACTTGCTGCTCCCGTGCTCCCGGCGGATGTCCTGCGAGATCTTCATCGAGCAGAACTTCGGCCCGCACATCGAGCAGAAGTGAGCCGTCTTGGCGGGCTCGGCCGGCAGGGTCTCGTCGTGGAACTGCCGGGCCGTGTCGGGGTCGAGGGCCAGGTTGAACTGGTCCTCCCAGCGGAACTCGAACCGGGCGTCGGACAGCGCGTCGTCCCACTCCTGTGCACCTGGGTGACCCTTGGCGAGGTCGGCGGCATGAGCGGCGATCTTGTAGGTGATGACGCCGGTCTTGACGTCGTCACGGTTGGGCAGGCCCAGATGCTCCTTGGGCGTGACGTAGCAGAGCATGGCCGTGCCCCACCAGGCGATCATCGCGGCACCGATGCCGGAGGTGATGTGGTCGTACGCCGGCGCGACGTCCGTCGTCAGCGGGCCGAGCGTATAGAACGGAGCTTCATCGCAGATCTCCTGCTGAAGGTCGATGTTCTCCTTGATCTTGTGCATCGGGACGTGGCCCGGGCCCTCGATCATGGTCTGTACGTGGAAACGCTTGGCGATCGTGTTGAGTTCCCCGAGCGTGCGCAACTCCGCGAACTGCGCCTCGTCGTTGGCGTCCGCGATCGAGCCCGGCCGCAGTCCGTCGCCGAGGGAGTACGTGACGTCGTAGGCGGCGAGGATCTCGCAGAGTTCCTCGAAGTTCTCGTACAGGAACGACTCCCTGTGGTGCGCCAGACACCACGCCGCCATGATCGAGCCGCCGCGCGAGACGATGCCGGTCTTGCGGTTCGCGGTGAGCGGCACGTACGCCAGGCGCACTCCGGCATGGACCGTCATGTAGTCCACGCCCTGTTCGGCCTGCTCGATGACCGTGTCCTTGTAGATCTCCCAGGTCAGCTCCTCGGCGCGGCCGTCGACCTTCTCCAGGGCCTGGTAGAGCGGCACCGTTCCGATGGGGACGGGCGAGTTGCGCAGCACCCACTCGCGGGTGGTGTGGATGTTGCGTCCGGTGGACAGGTCCATGACCGTGTCGGCGCCCCAGCGGGTCGCCCAGGTCATCTTCTCGACCTCCTCCTCGATGGAGGACGTCACCGCCGAGTTGCCGATGTTGGCGTTGACCTTCACCAGGAACCGCTTGCCGATGATCATCGGCTCGATCTCCGGGTGGTTGACGTTGGCCGGCAGTACGGCGCGACCCGCCGCGATCTCCTCGCGGACCACTTCCGGGGCCACGTTCTCCCGGAGGGCCACGTACTCCATCTCCGGGGTGATCTCGCCGCGCCGTGCGTACGCGAGCTGCGTGACCGCGCCGCCGTCCCGCCCACGGCGCGGCTGACGCGGGCGGCCGGGGAAGACGGCGTCGAGGTTGCGCAGGCCGCCGCGCGGAGAGGTGTGCTTGATCCCGTCGTCCTCGGGACGGACGGGGCGGCCCGCGTACTCCTCGGTGTCTCCGCGGGCGATGATCCAGTTCTCCCGCAGCGGCGACAACCCCCTGCGGACGTCGGTGTCGACGAGCGGATCGGTGTACGGGCCGGAGGTGTCGTACAGCGTGACCGACTGCCCGTTGGTGAGGTGCACCTGACGGACCGGCACCCGCAGGTCGGGGCGCGAGCCCTCGACGTACGCCTTGTGCCAGCCGATGGACTTCCCGGTCTCCGCGGGCTCCTCCTGGGCGGAGTTCTGCGCGGAGGCAGGCGTGCGTGCGTCCTTGATGGTCATGAGACCTACTCCCTACGCCGGCATTACCCGGTAACAGGTTCGGCGGTCGACGCAGCGGCTTCCGTCGGCAGACGCTTCGTGGCAAACATCACTCGGTATCGGTGACGTTTCCCGTGAAACATCGCTGGGACGGAGGTCAGCGCCCTCTCAGCCCGGTGCTCCGAGCTCCCGCGTGTACAAAGGTGCCCCCACGCTAGCGTCAATTCGGGCGCGGTGAACAGAGGGCACCCCTCGTTCTTGCGATGATCGGTCGGTGACCACACCGCAGCATCCCCCCTTCCCGCCGCACGAGCCCCGCCGCGGTCCGGGCGCCGAGGACGGCGACGGCCGCGCGGCCGGATCCGCCCCGCACGGCCCCCACGCTGCACCCGGCGCGGGAGACGCCAGACACGACATGGGCGGCGGGCACCTCGACCACGGCGGTCACGGCGGTGGCGGAAGCCACGGCGGTCACGGCGGTGGCAGCGGTGGTGGCGGCCAAGGTGGTCACGGCAGCGGCGGAGGCCACGGAGCCGGCGGCGGCCACGGCCACTCCCACAGTCACGGTCCGGCCGCGCCCGTGTCCCGGCATCTGCGGAAGGTCATCGCCGCGATCCTGATCCCCTTCACCGTCGCGGTGCTGGTCGGTCTGGCGGTGCTGTGGCCGGGCGGTGCGCCCCCGCACGAGCGCACGGGCGTCGGCTTCGACCGGCAGACCCAGCAGGCCACCGTCACCAAAGTGGTCGAGCTGAGCTGCCAGTCCGCCGGCAACTCGGGCGTCCCGCCGACCGGTGACACCTCCACCGCCGAGGGCTCCTCCGCGGTACAGCGGGCGAACGGCGACTGCAAGCGAGCGACCATCCGCGTCGACACCGGCAAGGACAAGGGCCGTACCTTCACCGAGATCGTGCAGCCCGACCAGTCGCGGCAGCTGCACCAGGGGCAGGAGGTCGTGGTCGCCTACGAGCCCTCCGCCCCCGAGGACCTGCAGTACTCGGTGACCGACATCAACCGCCGGCTGCCGCTGGCCCTGCTCGCCGGCATCTTCGCGCTCGCCGTCGTGGTCGTCGGTCGCCTGCGGGGCCTCATGGCCCTCATCTCGCTGGCCATCAGCTTCCTGCTGCTGAACTTCTTCATCCTGCCCGCGATCCTGCAGGGGTCGAATCCGCTGGTCGTGGCGGTCATCGGGGCCAGCGCCATCATGTTGATCGCGCTGTACCTGTGCCACGGCCTGTCGGCCCGGACGTCCGTCGCGGTGCTCGGCACCCTCATCTCGTTGCTGCTCATCGGCGTTCTCGGATCGCTGTTCATCGACTGGGCCGCGCTCACCGGCAACACGGACGACAACACCGGCCTCATCCACGGGTTGTACCCGACGATCGACATGAGCGGTCTGCTGCTCGCCGGCGTCATCATCGGTTCGCTCGGCGTGCTCGACGACGTGACGGTCACCCAGACGTCGGCGGTGTGGGAGCTGCACGAGGCCAACCCGACGATGGGCTGGCGCGGGCTCTACCGCGCCGGCATCCGTATCGGCCGCGACCACATCGCCTCGGTCGTCAACACACTCGTCCTCGCCTACGCGGGCGCCGCGCTGCCCCTGCTGCTGCTGTTCTCGATCGCGCAGAGCGGAGTGGGGACGGTCGCCAACAGTGAACTGGTCGCGGAGGAGATCGTGCGCACCCTGGTCGGTTCGATCGGCCTGGTGGCGTCCGTGCCGGTGACCACCGCTCTCGCGGCCCTCGTCGTGTCCGCCGACCGGCCGGCCGACAGGTCGGCGGCGCAGGCGGCCGGAGCGGCACCGGGTGCGGGGGCTGCTCCCGTACGCGGCGGGCGGGGCCGTCGCCGCAAGCGCTGACGTGTTCCGGTGAAGCGTTACGCCACTCCCCGTCGAGCTGCGGGAACGGTTCAGCCCGCGCTCTGTTCCTCCGCCAGGATGCGGTCCAGCGCCTCGTCGAGGTGGGCGTCGAAGTCGGCGAGCGCGCCTTCCTGCCCCAGCGGCACCAGCTTGTCGGTCCGGTCGAGGAAGGCCACCAGGGGCGCCGCCGACGAACGGAACAGCGCCTGGTCGGTGCCGACCTGAAGTCGGATCAGCACCTCGGCGAGCGGTTCGGGATCGACGGGTGCGATGCGCACGTCACCGTCGCCGCACGGCCGGCCCACCCCGTCCACCAACAGCTCCCGGCCGAAGGCCCAGGTCACCGGGGCGTCCCCGGGCAGGTGGAAGGTCAGTCGCACGGCATAGGGATCACAGGTCTCGTACCCCAGCTCCACCGGGATGCGGAACGAGAGCTCCTCGGACACGAGAAAGCTCATCATGACCTCTGCCTGTACGGACTCGCCCATCGCCTACCCCGTCATTCGCCGTCGACTGTCCGGGAATCAAACCTCTAACACTGGTGGCATCTTGCTCAACGTACACACCAGATCACAAGGAGTGAGTTTTCAGATACTGATAGAGAGGGCGAGTGACCCCAGAAGCCGTCCCACTTCGTCCTGCATTCGCCGCGCCGCGGGCAGCAGCCGATCGGCCTGGTGGACGGGCAGGGACAAGGCCATGGTCGCGGCGGTGGTGCCGACGGTGATCGGGATCGCGGCACAGACGGTTCCCAGTGCGTACTCCTGGCGTTCGATCACCGGCGTCATCCGACGCATGCGTTCCAGTCGTTTGAGCATGGCATTGCCATCACGCACCGTGTACGGCGTGACCGGCTGCACCGGGTAGCGGTCGAGGTGGTCCCGGCGGGCCTCCTCGTCCAGCTGCGACAGCAGACACTGGCCGATGGCATGGGCGTGCCCGGTCTCGCGGAAGTCCGCCCACTCCTCCACCGCGGGGTTGCCCGGGGTGTCGGAGACGCACAGGACGTCGATCTCACCGTCCCGGTACATGGCGTAGTACACGGGCACGCCGATCGCGTCCCGCCAGCGCGCCAGCGCGTCGACCACCGTGCTGCGACGTTTCTGCGCGGCCCCACTGCTGCCCAGCCGCTCGGCGGCCTCACCGAGGAAGAACAGACCCTTCTCGCGGCGCAGATAACCCTCGTGCACCAGCGTGCGCAGCAGGTGATAGGCCGTGGGCAGGGCCAGCCCGGTCTCCCGGGCCAGTTGCTTGGCGGGGGCCCCGTACGCGTGGCCGGCGACGCACTCCATCAGGCGCATCGCCCGTTGCACGGAGCCGATGAGGGTCGCGGAGGGAGCGCCCGCGGGAGGGGCGGTGGGTGTCCGGGGCGTCGAGTGGGGCTGCGCGGGCAGGGTGAGCGGAACGGACGCGGTGTCAGCCGTGGCCAAGGGGCACTCCCGGGGCGCGAGGGGGCAGCCCGTGCGGGGAACACGGGTGGGGGTGGACGCCACTCGCGGGGTCGCCCCCGCGTGGAGTTCCGGACTCTAACCGCCGGTCACCGACCGGCGACGGCCCGTCCGGCAAACTTCCCCCTCGCGAGGGAACCGGTGGTTCCTGTTACCGCCACCGGTGTCCCCCCACTCTCACCAGTCGCTGCGCGACGACGAGCTCGACATGAACTTGCGTACGACGTAGATCAGTCCGCCGACGAGCGCCACGAAGACCAGCAGCTTGAACAGCAGTCCGATCACGAAGCCGACCACGCTGGCGATCAGCCCGCCGAACACGACCAGGGCGATGACCGGCACCGCGATCCACTTCACCCACCACGGCAGTCCCGTGAAGATCTCTCGCATCGCCCTCGTCCTTACCTTTCCGCCCGTTCGAGTGCCGGGACCTCCAGCGGCCCGGGATCCCTCGGGGAATCACCTGTTGCACTGCACTCGATGCTAGGACCGCGAAGGCGTCGGCGGGGCCCTCGCGGCCCTTGTCTCACCCTGACCGATCCCCTAGGGAACCCCGAGGACGCGGCTCAGCTCTCGGGCGGAGAGAACACCACCAGGACCCTCAGATCCTCGCTGATGTGGTGGAACTTGTGGGCGACCCCGGCCGGCACGTACACCACACTGCCGCGGGCGACCTCCGTGGTCTCCATGCCCACGGTGATCGCGGCCCGTCCGCTCACCACGAAGTACACCTCGTCCTGCGCGTGCGGCTTCTGGGGGTCGGCCGTGCCCGCGTCGAGGGCGTACAGACCGACCGACATGTTCCGCTCACGCAGGAACTGAAGGTAGGCACCGTCGTTGGCGGCGCGCTCCGCCTCCAGTTCGTCCAGCCGGAATGCCTTCATCGCCTCGTCCGCCCCTGCCTCACCGTTCGTTTCGGATCGCGTCTGCCACGATCAGACACATGAAGAATTTCCTAGTCAAGACGATCGCCAACGCCGGTGCCCTCGCGGTCGCCGTGTGGCTGCTCGACAAGATCACACTGACCGGGGGCAGTACCGGCGAGAAGGCCGCCACGCTGATCGTGGTCGCCCTGCTGTTCGGCCTGGTGAACATGCTGGTGAAGCCGGTCGTACAGGTGTTGACCTTCCCGTTGTTCATCCTGACCCTCGGCCTGTTCACGCTGGTGGTCAACGCGCTGATGCTGCTGCTGACGTCATGGGTCGCGGACAAGCTCGACCTGAGCTTCCACGTCGACGGGTTCTGGACCGCCGTCCTGGGCGGTCTGATCATCTCGATCGTCTCCTGGGCCCTCAACGCGTTCCTCCCCGACGGGGACTGATCCCGATGACCTACCGCGTCTGCTTCGTGTGCACGGGCAACATCTGCCGCTCCCCCATGGCCGAGGCCGTCTTCCACGCGCGCGTGGCGGACGCCGGGCTGGACGACCTGGTCGAGGCCGACAGCGCCGGCACCGGCGGCTGGCACGAGGGCGAGGGCGCCGACCCGCGCACTCTGGCCGTCCTGGAGGAGAACGGCTACGACCTCGACCACACGGCCCGCCGGTTCCGGCCGTCCTGGTTCTCCCGTCTGGACCTGGTCATCGCCCTCGACGCGGAACACCTGCGGGAACTGCGCCGCCTCGCGCCGTCGGAACAGGACGCGGCCAGGGTACGGCTGCTGCGGTCCTACGATCCCGCCGCCGACCGCGCCGATCTCGACGTACCGGACCCCTACTACGGGGGCGCGGACGGTTTCGAGGAGTGCCTTGAGATGGTGGAGGCGGCGAGCACCGGACTGCTCGCCGCGGTACGCGAGCAAGTGGAGGGACGGGCGGCATGAGTGATTCCGCTAAGCACGACGGGGCCGGCACGGGCGAGGACGGCCGCTCGCACACCGGGGACGGCACGCGCGCCGTACGGGCCGGGCTGCCCGAGCCCGTCAAGCACGAGCCGACGTTGCCCGGCCCCGTGTTCGCCGCCCACTTCCACCTGCCGGGTGAGCCGACCGGTCCGTACACCTACGGCCGCGACGAGAACCCGACCTGGACCCGTCTCGAGAGCGCTATCACCGAGCTCGAGGCGCCCGGGCGGGACGAGGTCGAGACGCTCGTGTTCGCCTCCGGCATGGCCGCGATCTCCGCGGTGCTCTTCTCGCAGCTGCGCGCCGGTGACGTGGCCGTTCTGCCCGACGACGGCTACCAGGTGCTGCCCCTGGTCCGCGCCCAGCTCGAGGCGTACGGCATCGAGGTGCGCACCGCGCCGACCGGCGCGGACGCCCAGCTCGACGTCCTGGCCGGGGCGAAGCTGCTGTGGATCGAGACCCCCTCGAACCCCGGGCTCGACGTCTGTGACGTCCGGCGGCTGGCCGAGGCGGCCCACGCGCACGGCGCCCTGGTGGCCGTCGACAACACGCTCGCCACGCCCCTCGGGCAGCGCCCGCTGGAACTCGGCGCCGACTTCTCGGTGGCCAGCGGCACCAAGCAGCTCACCGGCCACGGCGACGTCCTCCTGGGCTACGTGACCGGCCGCGACGCCGCCGCGATGACCGCCGTACGGCGCTGGCGCAAGATCGTCGGCGCGATTCCGGGCCCCATGGAGGCCTGGCTCGCGCACCGCTCGATCGCCACCCTCCAGCTGCGCGTGGACCGGCAGAACGCCACCGCGCTCAAGGTGGCCGAAGCCCTGCGGACGCGCCCCGAGATCACCGGGCTGCGGTATCCGGGGCTGCCGGACGACCCTTCGCACAAGATCGCCTCGCAGCAGATGCTGCGCTATGGATGCGTGGTCTCGTTCACGCTGCCCTCACGCGCGCGTGCCGATCGTTTCCTGGAGATGTTGCGGCTCGTGGAGGGCGCGACGAGCTTCGGCGGGGTGCGGTCCACGGCCGAGCGGCGCGGCCGCTGGGGCGGGGACGCGGTACCGGAGGGCTTCGTCCGGCTCTCGGTCGGTGCGGAGGACCCCGAGGACCTGGTGGCGGACCTGTTGCGCGCGCTGGAGGAATCGGCGGACTGATCGCCGCCACCCTCCTGCGTGCCGTGTGGACCCGATACGACGGACGGTCCGAGCCTCCCCCCTCGTGGCTCGGACCGTCCTCCGGTTCCGCGCGTGAAGAACCGTGCGTTCCAGGCTAGTTGACTGCGCGTCAGTGTCCAATCACAGGAGCGACAGCGGACTGTCGACATATGACCACCCGAGTTCATCGCCGAGCGAGCGCTGCCCGCGCTCACGCGGCTCACCGGCGAGGACGGACAGGCGTTCGCCCTGCGTGCCTCGTTCGGGAACGCGGAGGCGATCATGGAGGGCCTGGCCGCCAGGCACCACGTTCTGGCCGTCGGCACGGCCCGTCCGCGCGGCGCGCTGCTCACGGCGACCCCGCTCTGCGACGAGGTGCACGTCCTGATCGCCGCGCCCCGCTGAGCGGTGCGGACCGGTGTCGGGAGACCGCCCCACCGCACCACCGCACTCTCTCTGCAACCCGTTCCCGTGGTCGAGGTGCACGGATCGCTGCCCTTCGTCGCCCGTTACTGGGCGTCCGTCTTCGACGCCCGTCCGGCCTCTCCAGGCACGGTCGTCGACCCCGACCGGCGTGCGGTGCTCGCCTACGCGGTCGCCGGCGCCGGACTCGCGGTCCTGCCCCGCTATCTGTGCGCCGACGCGCTGGAGTGCGGTGACGTCGTCTGCCTGCACGATCCCGTGGTGCCGCCACTGCCGACGTACTTCTTGATCGTGCGGACCGGCACATTGGCGATATCGCACGTCGCCCGAGCCCACGAGTGGCTGCTGCGCGCGGCCTCCGACTGGAACTGGGCCCGCGAAACCGCGGGGCGCCCGCGATGTTTCACGTGGAACCAGCCGGGCCACATTTCTCCCATGACCGTCCGACCCGTGGTCAAGCGCACCGCCCGCGCCGTCCTGCTGGACGGCGACCACCTGATCCTGATCAAGCGCACCAAACCCGGTGTCGATCCCTACTGGGTCACTCCCGGGGGCGGGGTCGAGCCGGACGACACCACCGTCGTCGACGCCTTGCACCGTGAGGTCTACGAGGAGCTCGGTGCCAAGATCTCCGACGTGGTCCCCTGCTTCGTCGACACGGTGGAGCACATCGGCGAGGACGAGGGCGCGACCGGCGTGAAGGTGCAGCACTTCTTCGTCTGCCGCCTGGAATCCATGGACCCGTCCCTGCGGCACGGCCCCGAGGTCGACGAGCCCGCGGGCGAGTACGAGATCGTCCGGGTGCCGTTCACCAGGGTCGGGATCGCCTCCGTCCACCTCGTACCGCTGTCGTTGCGGCACTATCTGGACGGCAACATCGAAGGCGTGCGCGCGATGCACGCGCCTGACCTCGGCTGACCGAACGCCGACAGCGGTCTGCCGGTCCGCAGGACGTCCAGCGCGTCACGGGCGACTGTGTGCTCGCCCACGACGTGGCCAAAAGCTCGCCCGTTCCTGCGGAAAGTGGTGGACGCGGAGGGCTCCTGTCGGACAGCCTGACCTGCGTGCCGACACCTTCCCTCGCCTCGCTGCCGATCCGCCGTCTGACGCTCCGCGACCTCACCGCGTGCGCCGACCTGTCCGAGGACCGGGGGTGGCCCCGCGAGGAGCACAAGTGGGGGTTCCTCCTCACGGCCGGGAAGGGCTACGGCATCGACGATCCCGGTGGCGGTCTTGTCAGCGTCTGCGCGGTCACCGAGTACGGGCCGCACGAGCGTCCCTCCCTCGCTGCCATCGGCATGGTGCTGGTCGCCGAGCGGCACGCCCGTCAGGGCGTCGGACGGCGTCTGATGCGTCACGTCGTCGCCGCACTGGGCACGACGCCCCTGACGCTGCACGCGACCCCTTACGGCCGGCCGCTCTACGAGGAGCTGGGCTTCAAGGCCACGGGCCGGGCGGAGATGGTGCGCGGGCGTTTCACCCCGGGAGGGTCGGAGCCCGGCGTGCCCACGCGCGCGGCCACGGCCGAGGACCTCCCCGCCATCCTCCGGCTCGACGAAGAGGTGTTCGGCGCCGATCGCACCCACATCATCACCCGGCTGCCCGCCTTCGCGGACCAGCTGCGGGTCGCCGAGGAGAACGGCCGCCTCATCGGGTACGCGGCGGCCTGGCCCAACATGGACACCCATGTGGTGGGCCCTCTGATCGCCCGTGACACCGAGACCGCGAAGGCGCTGCTCGCCTCCCTCGCCGCCCGCACGGACCGTCCACTGCGTACGGACATCGACGTACGGCACGAAGAGCTGCTGGACTGGGCCAAGGAACGCGGACTCGCCTCCGTCGCTTTCAACTCGGTCATGACGTACGGCATCACCGAGCTGCCCGGGGACGTAAGCCGGCGGTTCGCTCCGCTGACGGTGGCGGCGGGCTGACCGGCCGGTCGTCCCTGCGGTACGACGCCGCACGGCGAAGCCGGTTCCCGGGGCATCCCGGGAACCGGCCGCGTGTGCGCGTGGCTGCCGTCAGGCGAGGGTCCGCACGGCGGCGGTGGCGAAGGAGTGGTCCTGTTCGGGCGCTCCGCCACCCACCCCGACCGCGCCGATCAGCCGACCGTCGCGGTGCACCGGCACGCCGCCCGCGATGAACAGCAGCGGCCGGTCGAGCGCGGTGGGCAGGGTGTGGAAGAGGCCTCCGGGCTGGACGGCGTCGACCAGGTCGGCGGTGGCGGCGTTCAGCTGGAGCGCCGTGTAGGCCTTGCGGGTGCTGGTCTCGCCGGAGATAAGCACGGCCCGGTCGTCGCGCCGGAAGGCGAGGAGGTGACCGCCCGCGTCGAGGACGGTGACGCTGACGACGACCCCGGCGGCCTCAGCGGCACGGTGGGCCGCGGCGACCAGGGCCTCGGCGTCCTGGATGGTCAGCGGGGCGACAGCGGTGGTGCTCATGGGGATGCTCCTGGGTCGGTGCTCGGTGGTGCGGTCAGGTCGGCTTTCGGTGGCCGCATCGGGTGGTTCTCGATGGTGCGGTGCCTCGGTGGTCGGTGAGGCGGGGAGCCACAGGGGAGGGGGACGGCCCTGGTCCCGCCCCCTGCGGTCGGTGGTTCAGTGGTGGGCGACGGCCCGCTGCTCGGCGGGCGCGGTGCCCGCGGACTCCGGCCGGGAAGCGACGTCACGCCGTTCCAGTGCGGCCGAGAGGAAGGCGAGGACCAGAGCGGCGCCGGCGAGCGCGGCACCGACCCAGTTGGGCGCGGTGTAGCCGAAGCCGGCGGCGATGACGACACCTCCGAGCCAGGCGGAGAGCGCGTTGCCGAGGTTGAAGGCACCGATGTTCACGGCCGACGCCAGGGTCGGGGCGCCGTGTGCGTGGTCCAGGACGCGCTTCTGCAGCGGCGGGACGGTGGCGAAGCCCAGGGCGCCGATCAGGACGATGGTCACAGCCGAGGCGATCTTGTTGTGCGCGGTGAGTGTGAACAGGGCGAGCACGACGGCCAGTGCGCCCAGTGAGACGTACAGCAGGGGCATCAGGGCGCGGTCGGCGAACTTGCCACCGACGAGGTTGCCGCCGACCATGCCGAGGCCGAAGAGGACCAACAGCCAGGTGACCGAGCCGTCGGCGAATCCCGCGACATGGGTCATCATCGGCGCGATGTAGGTGATGGCCGCGAAGACACCGCCGAAGCCAAGGACCGTCATGGCCATCGCCAGCAGGACCTGCGCGTTCTTGAAGGCCGCCAGCTCGTGGCGCAGCCGCACACCCTCCGCCCTGGGTACGTCGGGGACGAGCTTGGCGACCCCCGCCAAGCCGACGACGCCGAGCGCGGCGACGAGGGCGAAGGTGACGCGCCAGCCGACGGACTGGCCGACGAGTGTCCCCAGCGGGACACCGACGACATTGGCGACGGTCAGTCCGGTGAACATCATGGCGATCGCGCCTGCCCTCTTCTGCGGAGCGACCAGATCGGCCGCGACCACCGAGCCGATGCCGAAGAAGGCACCGTGGGCGAGCGAGGCGACCACACGGCCGACCAGCATGACGGAGAAGGCGGGGGCGAGGGCGGAGAGCAGGTTGCCGACGATGAACAGGCCCATCAACAGCATCAGCATCCGCTTGCGCGAGACCTTGGTGCCGAGCACGGTCATCAGCGGGGCGCCGAACATCACGCCGAGCGCGTATCCGGTCACCAGGAAGCCGGCGGTGGGGATGGAGACCCCGTAGGCGCTCGCGACCTCGGGCAGCAAGCCCATGATCACGAACTCGGTCGTTCCGATCCCGAAGGCCCCGATCGCGAGGGCCAGAAGCGCGAGAGGCATGGAGGGGGACACCTTCCCAAGAGATTGCAGGAGCGCTTTGCGTGCGTTCACAATAATTGCAGACGCGGGCAAAGTGCAACCGCCGACAATTGCGGCGCTGGTCTACCCTGGTGTCAGCCACTCCGGGACGGAGGAACCACATGACAGCGACGGACCCCGCGCTCACCGCCCTCTCCCAGGGCTGGTGCGCCCTCTCCCTGCTGCACGGGAGGATCGAGGCCCGCATCGAGCGCGCCCTGCAGGCCGGGCACGACCTGAGCGTGCGCGAGTACTCCTTGCTCGACGTGCTCAGCCGGCAGCACGACGGCGACGGGGGGCACCTGCAGATGAAACAGGTCGCCGACGCCGTCGTCCTCAGCCAGAGCGCCACCACGCGCCTGGTGACCCGACTCGAGGAGCGCCGGCTACTGGAGCGCTACCTGTGCCCCACCGATCGTCGCGGCATCTACACCAACGTCACCGCTGCGGGCCTGAAGCTGCTGGACGAGGCGCGGCCCACCAACGACGCCGCCCTCCGAGAGGCCCTCGACGAGGCTGCCGAGAATCCCGACCTGGCCCCGCTGGTCCGGGCGGTGGAGACCCTCAAGTCGCCGGTGCCCGCCTAGCAGGAGTGGTGCCCGCCCGTGCTGTGCCTCTCTGGCGGCTCTGCGTAGGGTGCGGGCATGGGAGATCTTGAGATACGGCCCACCACCGAGGACGACATCCCCGCGGTCGTCGCGATGCTCGCTGACGATCCGCTGGGCGCGGAGCGCGAGTCACCGGACGACCTGGGCCCCTACCTGGCCGCGTTCGAACGGCTCAGCACCGACCCGAACCAGCACCTGGTCGTCGCCGTCCGCGACGGCCGCGTGGTCGGCACGCTACAGCTGACGATCGTTCCCGGCCTGTCCCGGCGCGGCGCCACCCGGTCGATCGTCGAGGGGGTGCGCGTCCACGCCGACGAGCGTGGCGGGGGCCTGGGAACACAGCTCATCGAGTGGGCCGTCGACGAGTCCCGTCGCCAGGGATGCCAGTTGGTGCAGCTCACCTCCGACAAGACCCGCGTCGACGCCCACCGCTTCTACGAACGCCTCGGTTTCTCCGCCTCGCACACGGGCTTCAAGCTCTCGCTCTGAACGGACGGTCCGGCCCGGTCCGAGGGCACCCCTTACGCGCCTTGTCGGCCCTGTTTTCGGCCCTGTTTCACGTGAAACAGGGCCGACAAGGACGCCCGGGTGGCAGTGGCGAGCCGATCCCCCGCCATCCCTCCGGGTGCACGCCTCCCGGTACCGGGGCCCCCTCGTCGTACGGCTGCCGCGTGAACACGAACGACCCGAGATCCAGATGGCTCACGGTGCCGTCCGGGCGCCGCACGGCTCGGAGGAGTTCCCCGGCGTAGTAGCCCTCGAGCCCGGTCCACGTACCGTCGCCGTTCGCCCGGAAGCGCGAACGGCGACCGAAGCCGGAGAGTGGCTCCAGCGACACTCCCCCGTCGGGCGTCAACCGCAGCGCGAAGGCATGCGTCCCCCAGTACCACTGCCCGGCCAGCTCCAGCACGGCGGCGTCGGCTTCCGCCGAGGGACGCCACGGTTCGGGGATCCGGGGCTCCGCGTCGGCGACGATGCGCACGAGATCGGCACCGACCTCGGCCGTCAGTGGCCCGGAGGTGCAGTTGGTCAGCACCACGGCTGCCACGTCGTCCTCCACACTGATCGTGAGGTTGGCCAGGAAGCCCGGCAGGGAACCGGAGTGGCCCACGAGCAGCCGACCGTCCCGGCACTGGATCTGCAGGCCCAGTCCGTAGGCCGCGCCGTCCATGACGTCCGCGGCCTCGGCCGGTGCCGCCGGTGCCCGCATCTCCCGTACGGTCCGCGCGCTCAGTACCCGGTCGTCCCCCTTCGTCAGGAAGACGGCGAACCGCGCCAGGTCCCCGGTGGTGGACCAGAGCTGACCGGCCGGAGCCATCCGCCCGAGATCCTCGGCGGGCTCGGGCAGCATCACGTCCGCCCACGGATGTACCGCCCAGCCACCGGCGTACGGAGCCCGCGGCTGGGCGCTCGTACGGTCCAGTCCCAGCGGCTCCAGGACCTCACGCCGCAGCACCTCCTCCCACGGAGCACCGCGCAGCCGCTCGACCAGCGCGCCGAGCAGGGTGTAGCCGGGGTTCGAGTAGTGGTGCCGACGGCCCACCGGATGCACGAGCGGCCTCTCGCCCAGCACATCGGCGAGCTGCGGCCGCAGGGATCCCGGCGTCCGCTCCCACCACGGCGCGGGCGACTCGGCGGCCAGCCCGCCGGAGTGCGCCAGCAGCTCGGCGATTGTGGCCTCGCCCGCGCCGGTACCCGGCAGATGCTTCTCCAAGGCGTCTGTGAGGTCGAGCACCCCCTCGTCACGCAGGCGCAGAACGAGCACGGCGGTGAAGGTCTTGGTGATGGAGCCGATCCGGTACTGCACGTCCTCGTCCGGGCCGTGCCCGTCGACCGAGGTCCGCGCGCCGTGCCATACGACTCGCCCGTCCCGGACGACCGCCGCCACGAGCGACGGCGTGCGCCCTGCGGACTGTGCCACGGCGATCCGGTGCAGCAACGCCCGGCGGGTAGCGGGGAGCAAGTCCGGCACGTCTTCCTGAGGTGTCGTCATGCCCCCCAGTCCACCGGGCCGGGCGCGGCACGTCGAGCCAATTCGCCCGCGCCCGGGGATCAGGTCTGGGCCATGTCCACGAAGCGGGAGTAATGGCCCTGGAAGGCGACGGTGATCGTGGCCGTGGGGCCGTTACGGTGCTTGGCCACGATCAGGTCCGCTTCGCCGGCACGCGGCGACTCCTTCTCGTAGGCGTCCTCGCGATGCAACAGGATGACCATGTCGGCGTCCTGCTCGATCGACCCGGACTCACGCAGGTCGGAGACCATCGGCTTCTTGTCGGTGCGCTGCTCGGGACCACGGTTCAGCTGCGAGAGCGCGATCACCGGGATCTCCAGCTCCTTGGCCAGGAGCTTGAGGTTACGGGACATGTCCGAGACCTCCTGCTGGCGGCTCTCCGCGCGCTTGGAGCCTCCGGACTGCATGAGCTGGAGGTAGTCGATGACGACCAGCTTGAGGTCGTTGCGCTGCTTGAGGCGGCGGCACTTGGCGCGGATCTCCATCATCGACAGGTTGGGGGAGTCGTCGATGTAGAGCGGGGCGGCCGACACGTCCGGCATCCGGCGGGCCAGGCGGGTCCAGTCGTCGTCCGTCATGGTGCCGGACCGCATGTGGTGCAGCGCGACGCGCGCCTCGGCGGAGAGCAGACGCATGGCGATCTCGTTTCGTCCCATTTCGAGCGAGAAGATGACGCTCGGCAGGTTGTTCTTGATCGAGGCGGCACGCGCGAAGTCCAGCGCGAGCGTCGACTTGCCCATGGCGGGTCGCGCGGCGATGACGACCATCTGACCGGGGTGCAGGCCGTTGGTCAGCGAGTCGAAGTCCGTGAACCCGGTGGGCACACCGGTCATCTCACCGCTGCGCGACCCGATCGCCTCGATCTCGTCGAGCGCTCCCTCCATGATGTCGCCGAGCGGCAGGTAGTCCTCACTCGTGCGCTGCTCGGTGACGGCGTAGATCTCCGCCTGGGCACGGTTGACGATCTCGTCGACGTCGTCGTCGGCCGCGTATCCCATCTGGGTGATCCGCGTGCCGGCCTCCACCAGCCGCCGCAGAACGGCCCGCTCGTGCACGATCTCCGCGTAGTACGCGGCGTTCGCGGCCGTCGGTACGGTCTGGACGAGGGTGTGCAGATAGGAGGCCCCACCGACCTTGTTGATCTCACCGCGTTTGGTGAGTTCGGCCGCGATGGTGATGGGGTCGGCCGGTTCGCCCTTGGCATAGACGTCGAGGATGGCCTGGTAGACCGTCTCGTGGGCCGGCTTGTAGAAGTCGTGGCCCTTGAGGATCTCGACGACGTCGGCGATGGCGTCCTTGGAGAGGAGCATGCCGCCGAGGACGGACTGCTCGGCGTCCAGGTCCTGCGGTGGCACCCGCTCGAACGACGGACCGCCGCCGTCCCACGCGCCGTTGTCCGAGCCGCGCTCGTGCTGCTCGTCGCGGCCGCGTCCTCCGTCACCGCGACGGCGGGAAGCGGGCAGACGATCACTGGGCCCGCTGTCGGCCCACGGGTCGTCCAAGGGCTCGGAAATGCTCACCGAGCAACCTCCTCCCGTCCGCCGAGCGGACCTCGCCGTGCCTCTCATTTCTACGGCACGGCACTGACAAATAAGACGCCCCACTTCGCTTCTGGCGCGTCGGTTTTGGGCTGGTTCGCAGGTCGACGGACGGAGCAGGTGCCGGACCACCGTAGGCCTGCGGGCACCGTCAGCCAATCTGGTTATCCACAGGCCATGTGGACGACGGGCCAGATGCTGTGGAGAACTCGGCCAAACCTGTGCACGAGCCAGTGGACAGCCCTGTGAACAAGCACTCCCTCCGCCTGGCAGAACGCTTCTGAACTGCACTTTCACCATCCACCGCCTGTGCAGAAGAAAAACTTTCCCCATCGGATCAAGATCGTTCCGAACCGTGCCCAGAAGCACACGCGGTGAGACGAACCGTAAGGGTTGCAAAGGCTTTGCATCTCTTACCTGTGGACGATTAGATTGGTGCTCATGACACAGGCCCCAGCGCGCTCGCGGACCCTCCGGCGCCGACACGACCGAGAGATCATCGCGCTGGCCGTCCCGGCCTTCGGCGCACTCGTCGCCGAGCCCCTTTTCGTGATGGCCGACAGTGCGATCGTCGGCCATCTCGGCACCGCGCAGCTGGCCGGCCTCGGTATCGCCTCGGCGCTGCTCACCACCGCCGTCAGCGTCTTCGTCTTCCTCGCGTACGCCACCACCGCGGCCGTGTCCCGGCGCGTCGGCGCGGGCGATCTGCAATCGGCGATCCGCCAGGGCATGGACGGCATCTGGCTGGCCCTGCTGCTGGGCGCCGCCGTCATTGCCGTGGTGCTGCCGACCGCGCCCGCCCTCGTGGCGCTCTTCGGCGCCTCCGACACCGCGGCACCGTACGCCATCACCTACCTGCGGATCTCCGCCCTCGGCATCCCCGCCATGCTGGTCGTGCTGGCCGCGACCGGTGTCCTGCGGGGGCTGCAGAACACCCGGACCCCGCTCTACGTGGCCATCGCCGGTTTCGTCGCCAACGCCGTCCTCAACGTCGTTCTCGTCTACGGCGCCGGCCTCGGCATCGCGGGCTCCGCATGGGGCACCGTCATCGCACAGTGCGGCATGGCCGCGGTGTACCTGTGGGTGGTGGTCCGCGGGGCCCGCCGCCACGGCGCCTCACTGCGTCCCGACGTCGCCGGGATCAGAGCCTCCGCCCAGGCGGGGGTCCCGCTGCTCGTCCGGACACTCTCCCTACGGGCGATTCTCATGATCACCACAGCCGTGGCGGCGCGCCTGGGCGACGCCGACATCGCGGCGCATCAGATCATCCTGTCCCTGTGGAGTTTGCTCGCCTTCGCCCTCGACGCCATCGCCATCGCCGGCCAGGCCATCATCGGGCGTTACCTGGGGGCCGGTGACGCCAGCGGTGCCCGCGAAGCCTGCCGGAGGATGGTCGAGTGGGGCGTCGCGGTCGGCATCGCACTCGGTCTGCTCGTCGTGCTGTCGCGTCCGGTCTTCCTGCCCCTGTTCACCGGCGACTCCGCGGTGACGGACGCGGCCCTGCCCGCCCTTGTCATCGTGGCCGCCTCGCAGCCGATCTGCGGAGTGGTCTACGTCCTGGACGGCGTACTCATGGGCGCGGGTGACGGCCCGTACCTCGCCTGGGCCATGCTGCTGACCCTGGCCGTCTTCACTCCCGCGGCGCTCCTCGTCCCAGCCTTCGGCGGCGGGCTCACCGCGCTGTGGGCGGCCATGACGCTGATGATGGCGGTGCGCCTGGTGACCCTGTGGCTTCGCACCCGGTCGGGGCGCTGGGTCGTCACCGGTGCGACGCGCTGACCGTTTCACGTGAAACACGACGCTTCCCGGGCGGGGTGGCAACAGAACCGCGAAGAGCAACCAGCTCCTACCTAGGCCGGCCGTGAAGAAGGGGCCGCATCCCCTGGCGAGGATGCGGCCCCTTCTCATCGCTTCGGCGTGAGCGGAGCTCAGGCAGCGACGACCTCGATGTTGACCTTGGCGGCAACCTCGGGGTGCAGACGCACGGACGTCTCGTGGGTGCCCAGGGTCTTGATCGGTGCGCCCAGCTCGATGCGACGCTTGTCCACGTCGGGACCGCCCGCGGCCTTGATCGCCGAAGCGACGTCGGCCGGGGTGACGGAACCGAAGAGACGACCGGCCTCGCCGGAGCGGACGGCCAGGCGAACCTTGACGCCCTCGAGCTGGCCCTTGATCTGGTTGGCCTGCTCGATGGTCTGGATCTCGTGGATCTTGCGAGCGCGACGGATCTGCTCGACGTCCTTCTCGCCGCCCTTGGTCCAGCGGATGGCGAACTTCCGCGGGATCAGGTAGTTGCGAGCGTAGCCGTCCTTGACGTCGACGACTTCGCCCGCGGCACCGAGGCCGGAGACCTCGTGGGTGAGGATGATCTTCATTAGTCGGTCACCCTTCCCTTATCGCGCGGTGGACGTGTAGGGCAGCAGCGCCATCTCACGGCTGTTCTTCACGGCCGTGGCGACGTCACGCTGGTGCTGGGTGCAGTTGCCGGTCACGCGGCGGGCACGGATCTTGCCGCGGTCGGAAATGAACTTCCGCAGCATGTTCGTGTCCTTGTAGTCCACGTACGTGACCTTGTCCTTGCAGAATGCGCAGACCTTCTTCTTCGGCTTGCGCACAGGCGGCTTAGCCATGATGTCTCTCCTGTGTGATCAAGAAGTGTGGGGTAGAGCCCGTCTAGAAGGGGGGCTCGTCCGAGTAGCCGCCACCGCCGCCGGAGCCACCGCCCCAGCCGCCGCCACCCTGGCCGCCACCGCCCTGCTGGCCACCGGCGGGAGCGCCGGTCGCCCAGGGGTCGTCGGCCGGAGCGCCGCCGCCCTGCTGGCCACCGCCGGGGCCGCCGCCCCAGCCGCCGCCACCCTGGCCGCCACCGCCGCCGTAACCGCCCTGGCCGCCGCGCCCCTGACCCGAGGTCTTGGTGACCTTGGCCGTGGCACTGCGCAGGCTGGCGCCGACCTCGTCGACGTCCAGCTCGTAGACCGTGCGCTTGACGCCCTCACGGTCCTCGTAGGACCGCTGCTTCAGCCGGCCCTGCACGATGACGCGCATGCCTCGCTGGAGCGACTCGGCGACGTTCTCCGCCGCCTGCCGCCAGACCGAGCAGGTGAGGAAGAGGCTCTCGCCGTCCTTCCACTCGTTCGTCTGGCGGTCGAAGGTGCGGGGGGTCGACGCGACACGGAACTTCGCGACGGCCGCACCGGACGGGGTGAAGCGCAGCTCGGGGTCATCGACAAGATTGCCGACGACCGTGATGACGGTCTCGCCTGCCATGGGGGAACCTCTCGGCGGGTTTGCTGCTGGCTGCTTGTGCTGCTACTCGAATCCCGGGATCGGCTGAGCGGAAGCTCAGTGCATCTCGGGACGGAGGACCTTGGTCCGGAGGACCGACTCGTTCAGGTTCATCTGGCGGTCGAGCTCCTTGACGACCGCAGGCTCGGCCTGCAGGTCGATGACCGAGTAGATGCCCTCAGGCTTCTTCTTGATCTCGTACGAGAGACGACGACGGCCCCAGGTGTCGACCTTCTCGACCTTTCCGCCGCCGTCACGGACGACAGAGAGGAAGTTCTCGATCAGCGGGGAGACAGAACGCTCCTCGAGATCGGGGTCGAGGATGACCATCACCTCGTAGTGACGCATGTGGAACCCACCTCCTTTGGACTCAGCGGCCACGGTCGTTCCGTGGCAGGAGGGTTGCGATGCGTTGGCACCGGCATCCGCGAGTAAAGCAGGACCCACTGACAATCGGGCTTCCTCCGGAGAGGCGGCCCGGCCGAGGCAGGCAGCAGACACCAGTGCAGAAGGTACAGAGTACCCGGCCACCCGCTTGCGGTTGAAATCCGGCGGTGAGGGGACACAATCGGTACTCAGCGGATGTGACGGGCGACGACACGCTGCCTTCGGCAGGAGGTTCCCCATGGCACAGATCATGCGACCCGCGAAGTCGAGGACCGGCTTGCTGGCCACCGACGGCAAGCCGCACCCCCTCCAGGACACCCTGCTGGCCGTGGCCCTGGTGCTGGGCGTGCTGGCCCTGGCCACCGCGAGCTTCCGCGGGCTCCACATCCTGACCTCCTGGGCAGGACTGCTGGGGGTGCTGACCGCCGGGTACGGCCAGCTCATCTCGGTGACGACCCGCGAGCGCTTCGGACTGGTGGTGGCACTCGGAGCTTCCGCGCTCGGCATGTTCTTCGGCATCGACCACGGCGGGTTCTTCGGCTGAGCCGCGCACCACCCGTCCTCCGGAGCACTCTCCAGAAGGTCCTCCGGAGACCCCTTGCACCCGTACGCCGGACGGGGCGCTCACAGGGCGCAGTAGGCTTCGCGCGAGAGCCGGAGCCCCTGTACCCATGGGGACACACCAGCCCGAGGAGCGCCCCGAATGAGCCTGACCCTGAGGACCATCAGTCGCGAGCAGCATCTGGCCTACATCCAGAGCCTGCCGGCGGCAAGTCACATGCAGGTCCCGGCATGGGCGGACGTGAAGGCGGAATGGCGCTCGGAGAACCTCGGCTGGTTCGACGACCGGACCGGTGAGCTGGTCGGTGCGGGCCTCGTCCTCTACCGCCAGCTCCCCAAGATCAAGCGCTACCTCGCCTACCTGCCCGAGGGCCCGGTCATCAACTGGTTCGCGCCGAACCTCCAGGAGTGGATGGAGCCGATGCTGGCGCACCTCAAGCAGCAGGGCGCCTTCTCGGTGAAGATGGGCCCGCCGGTGATCATCCGCCGCTGGGACGCCACGTCCATCAAGAAGGGCATCCAGGACCCCGACGTCAAACGCCTGCGCGACATAGAGGCCGACCACATCGAGCCGCGCGCCTTCGAGGTGGCAGACAAGCTGCGCCGCATGGGCTGGCAGCAGGGCGAGGACGGCGGCGCCGGCTTCGGCGACGTGCAGCCCCGCTACGTCTTCCAGGTGCCGCTGGCCAACCGCTCCCTGGAAGAGGTCCACAAGAACTTCAACCAGCTGTGGCGCCGCAACATCAAGAAGGCCGAGAAGGCCGGCGTCGAGGTCGTCCAGGGCGGCTACCACGACCTCGAGGAGTGGCAGCGGCTCTACGAGATCACCGCCGTGCGCGACCACTTCCGGCCGCGTCCGCTGTCCTACTTCCAGCGCATGTGGGCGGCCCTCAACAACGAGGACCCCAACCGCATGCGGCTGTACTTCGCCCGGCACAACGGGGTGAACCTGTCCGCCGCCACGATGCTGGTCGTCGGTGGGCACGTCTGGTACTCCTACGGCGCCTCCGACAACATCGGCCGCGAGGTCCGGCCCTCGAACGCGATGCAGTGGGCCATGCTCCGCGACGCCTACGCCCTGGGCGCCACCGTCTACGACCTGCGCGGCATCTCCGACTCCCTGGACGAGAGCGACCACCTCTTCGGTCTGATCCAGTTCAAGGTGGGCACGGGCGGGCAGGCGGCCGAGTACCTCGGCGAATGGGACTTCCCGCTGAACAAGCTGCTCCACAAGGCGCTCGACATCTACATGTCGCGCCGCTGACCCCTCTCCTCACCCCTATCCCGCACCTCTGACAGCCACGAGAAAGGTCCCAGGTCCGGCCATGGCGCTCACCCTCTACGTCGACACCGCGCGCTGGCGGGCGCACCACAAGCACGTGCAGGAGCAGTTCCCCGGGCTGGTCCCGGTCTGCAAGGGCAACGGCTACGGCTTCGGTCACGAGCGGCTGGCGGAAGAGGCCACGCGGCTGGGCTCCGACGTACTGGCCGTCGGCACGACGTACGAGGCCGCCCGGATCAAGGACTTCTTCGGTGGTGACCTGCTGGTCCTGACGCCGTACCGGCGCGGCGAGGAGCCCGTACCGCTGCCCGACCGGGTCGTGCGCTCGGTGTCGTCCATCGACGGCGTGTACGGCCTCGTGGGCGCACGTGTGGTCATCGAGGTGATGTCCTCGATGAAGCGCCACGGCATCAGCGAGCAGGACCTGCCGCAGCTGCACGCCGCCATAGAGAACGTCCGGCTGGAGGGCTTCGCCATCCACCTGCCGCTCGACCGTACCGACGGCTCGGACGCCGTCGAGGAGGTCATCGGCTGGATGGACCGGTTGCGCGCCGCCCGGCTGCCGCTGCACACGATGTTCGTCAGCCACCTCAAGGCGGACGAGCTCGCCCGGCTCCAGCAGCAGTTCCCGCAGACCCGTTTCCGTGCCCGGATCGGCACCCGGCTGTGGCTGGGAGACCACGACGCCACCGAGTACCACGGCGCGGTCCTGGACGTCACGCGGGTCACCAAGGGCGAGCGCTTCGGCTACCGGCAGCAGAAGGCGGCCTCGGACGGCTTCCTCGTGGTCGTGGCGGGTGGTACGTCGCACGGCGTGGGGCTCGAGGCCCCGAAGGCGCTGCACGGCGTCATGCCGCGCGCCAAGGGCGTCGCCCGGGCCGGTCTCGCCACGGTGAACCGCAACCTCTCACCGTTCGTCTGGGGCGGCAAGCAGCGGTGGTTCGCGGAACCGCCGCACATGCAGGTGTCCATCCTGTTCGTGCCGTCGGACGCGCCGGAACCGAAGGTCGGCGACGAGTTGGTGGCCCATCTGCGGCACACCACCACGCAGTTCGACCGGATCATCGACCGCTGAGACCCCACGCCGGCCGTGGACCCCACCGCAGCCGAAAGGCCGTACACGCTGTTCCGTGTACGGCCTTCGGCATGACTGCCCGTGGCGGACCGCCGTGGAGTCCGTTCGCTCAGAGCGAATCTCCGGCCGGCTGCCGCGCCCCCCACCGCACCGGGGATGCCTCGCAGTGGGCGGCGTGCCGCGCCGGGCGAGCGGCGGGACCGAGGACGAAGACGTCCTCCGCCCCGTCGAGCGCACCACCCGAGGGGTCGTCGTCGCCCGTCCGCCGCACGGGGTCCCGGTCCGGCATCAGGATGTCGCGCACGACCATGACGCAGAGGAAGAGCGTCCCCAGCAGGTGCACGGCGATGGCCCAGTGGTAGCCGTCCGTGGGCAGACCCTTGTGGGCGTCACCGCTGGTCGTGTACGCGAGGTACATCCAGATGCCCAGGAAGTACGCCACCTCGCACGCCTGCCAGATCAGGAAGTCACGCCACTTGGGTCGGGCCAGCGCGGCCAGCGGCACCAGCCAGAGCACGTACTGCGGTGAGTAGACCTTGTTGGTGAGGATGAACGCGGCGACGATCAGGAAGGCGAGCTGGGCGAACCGTGGACGTCGGGGGGCGGTCAGCGCGAGCGCGGCGATGGCCCCGCAGCACAGCAACATCAGGAGCGTGGCGAGTGTGTTGACGGTCTCGGTGCTGGGCGGGTTGTCGGAGTTGTGGACCAGGATCAGCCAGAAGGAACCGAAGTCGACGCCCCGTTCCTGGCTGAACGTGTAGAACTTCGACCAGCCGTCGAAGGCGAAGAGCATGACCGGCAGATTCACCACCGCCCAGGCGACGGCCGCTCCCCCCAGGGCCTTTCCGAAGTCGCGCCACTTGCCCGCGCGCCAGCACAGCACGAGCAGCGGACCGAGGATCAGGAACGGGTAGAGCTTGGCGGCCGTGGCCAGGCCCAGCAGCACGCCGAAGGCCAGCGGACGTCCTCGCGACCACATCAGGAGGGCGGCGGACGTCAGGGCGACCGCCAGCAGGTCCCAGTTGATGGTCGCGGTCAGCGCGAGGGCGGGCGCGAGGGCGACCAGCAGTCCGTCCCAGGGGCGCCGGGTGTGCGTGCGGGTCACGCAGACGGCGATGACGGCCGCGCACGCCATGAGCATCCCGGCGTTGACCATCCAGTACCACTGCTCCTGGTCCTGGATGCTGCCGCTGCCCGGCGTGAGCCAGGACGCGACCTCCATGAACACGCCGGTCAGCACGGGGTACTCGAGGTACTCCATGTCGCCGGGAAGCTTGTCGAAGTACGGCACGAGGCCGTCGACGAACCCGCGCCCCTGATAGAGATGCGGGATGTCCGAGTAGCACGCGTGCGTGTACTGGGAGCTGGCACCGAAGAACCAGGCGCCGTTGTAGCAGGGCGCCTTCTGGACCAGGCCGATGGCGAACATGCCGATCGCCACGAGAGCGATCACCCGGACGGGCGTCCACCAGGACGTCCCCAGCAGGGCACGCCGGCCGGCGGGGCCGCCGATCAGCTCGCTGCCCGCCGCGGCGACCGCGTCTTCCCTGGTCGGCCGCACGGGCTCCGGCTCGTGCACGCTCGCTGATGTCGATTCTGCACTGGGCATGGGGCACATCCTGCCGTACGTACCTGGCGATACGGCGGGGCCGCCGCACCCAGATGGATGCGGCGACCCCTGTTTCACGTGAAACTTGCGGGTGTTTCACGTGAAACACCCATGCCGGACGTTCCGGCAGCTATCCCTCCTGGCCGGCGATGAAGCCACCGCCTCCGTTCTGACTTCCTCTGATGTCTTCCTCTTCCCCTGTCCCACTGGGCGATGTCGAGGGCGACGGACTGCCTTCCGAGCCACCGTTCTCGTTGCCGCTGTTCTCATTGCCGTTGTTGTCGCCGCCCTCGCAGTTCCACTCGAAGACGCCACAGGTGTCACTCGGTGAGGGGGAGGGGGTGGTCTCCGTCTTGCTGGGCGACGGCGACGGCGACGGGCTCGTCTCCTCCTCCGTCTCGGAGGGCGCGGGGGACGGGCTCGGCGGCGGGGCGTCGTTGATGACCTCGCCGATGGGCTCGGGCTTCGGGAACTTCACCTTCGGCTCGCCCTTCAGCGCGTCCGACATGTAGTCCTGCCAGATCACCGACGGGAACGAAGCACCGTGGATCTTCTCCTCGCCGCCCGTTCCGTACATCTCCATGAAGGAGCGGTTCTTGATCGTCTCGTCGTCCGGGTAGCGGAACATGCTGATTGCGGTCGCCAGCTGCGGGGTGTAGCCGACGAACCAGGCGGACTGGTTGCCGTCCGTGGTACCGGTCTTACCGGCCACCTCCCGGCCGGGCAGCTGGGCGTTGGAACCCGTTCCGTCCTCGACAACGGTCTTCAGGACGTCCGTGACGTTGTCCGCGACCTTCGCCGTGAACGCCTGCTTGGTCTTCACCTTGTGCGTGTAGACCGTGCCGTCCTTGTTCGACACCTTGGTGACGGAGAAGGGCTCGCGCTGCTTGCCACTCTCCGCGAAGGTGGCGTACGCGCCCGCCATGCGGATGGCGCTCGGGTCCGAGACTCCGAGGGAGAAGGACGGGTAGCCGGAACCCGCCAGGCTGCTCTCCAGGAGCCCCGCGTCGACGGCTGCCTCCTTCACCTTGTCCAGACCGACATCCATGCCGAGCTGCACGAAGGCGGAGTTCACCGACTCCCGCATGGCCTCACGCAGGTCGATCTTGTAGTCCGGCGCTTCACCCACGCTCTGCTTGCCGTCATTCTCCTGACGCCACTGCTCGCCCTTCTCGTTCTGCCAGATCGAGCCGTCGTAGTCCTTGATCTTGAGATTGTTCTTGCCGCTGTAGAGGCTCTTGGGAGAGACGACGGTGCGCTCGTCCTGGGCCTGGGTCTCACCGAGTTCGGGATCGCGCACCCCCCACTTCATCGCGGCCGCGAGAACATACGGCTTGAACGTCGAACCGACCTGGGCACCGGTGACGTCGGCGTTGTTGGTGAAGTGCTTGGTGGCGTCCTCACCACCGTAGATGGCCTCGAGGGCACCGGTCTCCGGGTTCACGGAGGCTCCGCCGAACTGGACGTGGGTGTCCGTCCCTGGGCGCTTCTTCGGATCGATCTTCTCCTTGTAGACCTTCTGGACGGCCTTCTCGAGCTCCTCGACCTTCCTCTTGTCGAAGGTCGTGTAGATCGAGTAGCCGCCCTTCTCCAGCTGCTGCTCCGTCACACCGGCGTTCTTGATCACGGAGGACTTGGCGAGCCTGACGAGGTAGCCGATCTGGCCACCCAGCTGTGTGTTCGACTGCGGGCTCCGCACCTTGGGAAGGCTGGTGTACTGGGCCCGCTTCTCCTGGCTCAGGTGCCCGTACTCGACCATTTTGTCGAGCGTGTCCTGCATCTGCCGCTGCGCCCGGTCCCGGTTGGCCTCGGCGGTCGCGTTCACCGGGTCGATCGAGGGCGAGCCGGCCGGGTCGTAGTACGTGGCGCCCTTGAGCACCGCGGACAGGAACGCGCACTGGCCCGGGTTGAGGTCGACGGCGTCCACGTTGAAGTAGGCCCGGGAGGCCGCCTGGATGCCGTAGGCACCGCGTCCGTAGTAGGCGGAGTTCAGGTAGCCCTCGAGGATCTTGTCCTTGGGCTCCTCGGCGCCGACCTTGATCGATACGAAGATCTCCTTGACCTTGCGGGAGATCGTCTGCGACTGGTCGTTCAGCATCGCGTTCTTCACGTACTGCTGGGTGATCGTGGAACCACCCTGCGTCTCGCCTCCCCTGGCCATGTTGAACACGGCGCGGGCGATGCCCTTGGGGTCGATGCCACTGTCGGAGTAGAAGGTCTTGTTCTCCTGGGAGATGACCGCATTGCGCATCTCCATGGGGATCTGCGCGAGATCCACACTCTGGCGGTTCAGCTCACCGCCCGTCGCCACCATCTGGCTGCCGTCGGCCCAGTAGTAGACGTTGTTCTGCGCGATGGCGGCCTTGTCCGGCTCGGGGACGCCCACCATGGCGTAGGCGATGCCTGCCGCGGCCACCATGGTGCCGAAGAAGCCGATGCACACCCCGGAGACGAGCTTCCAGGAGGGCACCCAGCGACGCCACCCGTCCTTGTCGAAGCGCGGGTAGTCGATCATCCGCTTCTTGCCGGACGCGGCCGCACGCCGGCCGGCCGCCCCACCCGCGCCGACGGCGGCGGCACGTCGGCCTCCGCGGCCCGGCTCGGCCGCTCTGCGGCGACCGCCTCCATTGCGCTGTGCCGCACGCCGGGCCTCGGCACGGCTGCCGTACGGACGCTCCTCGCTCTCCGGACCGTACGAGCCGGACGGAGACCCTGTGGCGCCTCGCGGTGCCGCACGGCGGCCGGAGGACGAGCCGGACTGGCCGCGTCGGGCCGCGGCACGTCCGCCTCCCTGCGGCTGCGGCGGTTTGCGACGGTGCTCGCTCATCGAACGACTACTCCTCGGGCAGGCGCACCTTACGCGCGCCTGGTAAAGGCGGCTGGTTTCCGGTCCCCCCGAAGTACGGATGCGGTCCCTTCCGCATTCACCCGTACTGCACCGGGGACAAGGACGCCCCCAGGCGTCACTCGGTTCCCGGTGGTTTGCATGGCGCACAGACTACGCACCGCCAAAACCCCCGAGACTCGAAGTTCACCTCAAATCAGGCAACTTGCTCACCATGAATCCCTGATGTGATCCCGTTCACCACCGAGCCTCTTGTCGTGCGCGGAAGCTCGTTCTATCGTGCTGATGTATCGAGCCGATACATCAGCGCGGCATAAGGGCGAGAGGAGGCGACGTGAGCCGACGTTCCGGCATCCTCGAGTTCGCCGTACTCGGCCTGCTCCGCGAGTCCCCGATGCACGGCTATGAGCTGCGTAAACGGCTCAACACGTCGCTGGGAGTGTTCCGGGCGTTCAGCTACGGGACGCTCTACCCCTGCCTCAAGACGCTGGTCGCCAACGGCTGGTTGATCGAGGAGCCGGGCAACGTCGACGAGACCGCCGCCTCCCTCACGGGACGGCGCGCCAAGATCGTCTACCGGCTGACGGCCGACGGTAAGGAACACTTCGAGCAGCTCCTCTCCCAGACCGGCCCGGACGCGTACGAGGACGAGACCTTCGCCGCTCGCTTCGCGTTCTTCGGACAGACCTCGCGCGATGTCCGCATGCGCGTGCTCGAGGGGCGCCGCAGCCGGCTGGAGGAGCGCCTGGAGAAGATGAGCGCCTCCCTGGCGCGCACCCGGGAGCGACTCGACGACTACACGCTTGAGCTCCAGCGCCACGGAATGGAGTCCGTGGAGCGCGAGGTGCGCTGGCTGAACGAGCTCATCGAGAGCGAGCGGGCGGGGCGGGACCTGCGGGGTTCCGCTTCGGAGGGGACCGCTCAACAGGACACGACATCTGGAGCGACGGGCGGCCTGCCCCGGCCGGGGGACGACCCCCGGCCGGATACGCCCGGCGACACCGCCACGTGAGCGCCCAGTCAGGGCCTCACTCGTACACACAGGGAGCAACCGGAATGGGTTCGGTTCGCGTAGCCATCGTCGGTGTGGGCAACTGCGCCGCATCGCTGGTGCAGGGCGTCGAGTACTACAAGGACGCCGACCCGGCGGCCAAGGTCCCGGGCCTGATGCACGTCCAGTTCGGCGACTACCACGTCCGCGACATCGAGTTCGTCGCCGCCTTCGACGTGGACGCCAAGAAGGTCGGCCTGGACCTCGCGGACGCCATCGGCGCCTCCGAGAACAACACGATCAAGATCTGCGACGTGCCCAACAGCGGCGTCCAGGTCCAGCGCGGCCACACCCTCGACGGGCTCGGCAAGTACTACCGCGAGACCATCGAGGAGTCCGCCGAGGAGCCGGCCGACATCGTCAAGGTCCTCAAGGACAAGCAGGTCGACGTCCTGGTCTGCTACCTGCCCGTCGGCTCCGAGGACGCGGCGAAGTACTACGCCCAGTGCGCCATCGACGCCAAGGTCGCCTTCGTCAACGCCCTCCCGGTCTTCATCGCCGGCACCAAGGAGTGGGCGGACAAGTTCACCGAGGCCGGCGTCCCGATCGTCGGTGACGACATCAAGTCGCAGGTCGGCGCCACCATCACGCACCGGGTCATGGCGAAGCTGTTCGAGGACCGGGGCGTCGTCCTGGACCGCACGATGCAGCTGAACGTCGGCGGCAACATGGACTTCAAGAACATGCTCGAGCGTGACCGCCTCGAGTCGAAGAAGATCTCCAAGACTCAGGCCGTCACCTCCCAGATCCCCGACCGGGACCTCGGCGAGAAGAACGTCCACATCGGCCCGTCCGACTACGTGGCCTGGCTGGACGACCGCAAGTGGGCCTACGTCCGCCTGGAGGGCCGTGCGTTCGGTGACGTCCCGCTGAACCTGGAGTACAAGCTCGAGGTCTGGGACTCCCCGAACTCGGCCGGTGTCATCATCGACGCCCTGCGCGCCGCGAAGATCGCCAAGGACCGCGGCATCGGCGGCCCGATCCTGTCGGCGTCGAGCTACTTCATGAAGTCCCCGCCGGTCCAGTACTTCGACGACGAGGCCCGTGCCAATGTCGAGAAGTTCATCGCCGGCGAGGTCGAGCGCTGAGCAGCGCGGACTGAGTCCGTCGGAGGTCCCCGGGTCGCGTGACCCGGGGACCTTTCCCGTATGTGAGGCTGTGCACCATGGCCGTCGTCCGTGACCTGCGCGTCCTGCTGCGCCTGAAGGGCTTCCGGCGTCTGCTCGCCGTGCGCCTGCTCTCCCAGGGCGCCGACGGCGTCTACCAGGTCGCGCTCGCCACCTACGTCGTCTTCTCCCCGGAGAAACAGACCTCGGCCGCCGCGATCGCCTCCGCGATGGCGGTCCTGCTCCTGCCGTACTCCCTGGTGGGCCCGTTCGCCGGCGTCCTGCTGGACCGCTGGCGCCGCCGCCAGGTCTTCCTGTACGGCAATCTGCTGCGCGCCGTGCTGGCGGCGATGACGGCCCTGTTGATGATCGTCTCCGTCCCCGACTGGCTTTTCTACGTCTCCGCCCTCTGCGTCACCGCCGTCAACCGCTTCGTCCTCGCGGGTCTGTCCGCGGCACTGCCGCGTGTGGTCGACGCGGAGCGTCTGGTCATCGCCAACTCACTCTCCCCGACCGCCGGCACCCTCGCCGCGACGGCCGGCGGCGGCCTCGCCTTCGTCGTACGCCTCGTGGTCGCGGACTCCGACGCCGCCGTGGTGCTGCTCGGGTCCGCCCTGTACCTGTGCGGGGCACTGGCGTCGCTGCGCATCGCCCTGGAGCTGCTGGGGCCGGACCCCGAGCGCGTGCCCCCACGCCTGGCCTCGGCCCTGGCCGGTACCGCGCGCGATCTGGTGGCCGGCGTACGTCATCTCGCCGCGCCCGCCCGCCGGGAGGCGGCCTGGTCGCTCGCGGGCATGACGCTGATGCGGTTCTGCTACGGCGCCCTGCTGGTCATGCTGCTCATGCTGTGCCGGTACGCGCTGACCTCGACCACGGACGAGGGGCTCGCCCTGCTGGGGCTGGCGCTGGGCGTCTCCGGCGCGGGCTTCTTCGCGGCCGCGGTGATCACTCCGTGGGCGGCGGGACGGCTGGGGCCGGGCCGCTGGATGGCCGTGTGCGCGGGAGCGGCCACGGTCCTGGTGCCGGCGCTCGGCCTGCCGTTCGCCACCGCGCCGCTGCTCGTCGCGGCGTTCGTCCTGGGCCTGACGACCCAGGGAGCGAAGATCGCGACCGACACGGTCGTGCAGTCCTCGGTCGAGGACGGATTCCGTGGCCGGATCTTCTCTGTCTACGACGTGCTGTTCAACGTCGCTTTCGTCGGCGCCGCCGGCGTGGCCGCCTTGATACTGCCGCCGGACGGCCGGTCCGTGACGCTGGTCGTGACAGTGACCGCGGTCTACGGAGCGGTTGCTGCGGCTATGAGCTGGTTTGAACGCCAGTAAGTGTCACATCAATGCCACGAAGCCTCGCTGGGCTGCAGAGATGTCGGTGCGGACCGATAACTTACGTGGGTCTTATTCGCGTCATGTTCGCGACACGCACCTATGTTCCAGGGGGACCCCCAAGTGACCACTCCGCCGTCCCAGGGCAATCCGTTCGCGCAAGGCCAGCCGCAGGCCCCGCAGCAGCCGCAGGGACAGAACCCCTACGCCCAGGGCCAGCCGGGCTTCCCCCAGCAGGCGGGCCAGCCCGGCTTCCCGCCGCAGGGTGCACCGTTCGCTCCCGTCCCGCCGCAGCCGGCCCGTCGCAAGCCGAGCTTCAAGACGATCAAGAACATCGTCATCGCCGTCATCGTCGTGTGCGTGGCGGTCGGTGGCTACATCGCCAGCCGGGACGACGCCGACCAGGCCGGCGTGGGCGACTGCCTGAAGTCCGCCTCGTCCTCCTCGGACCGCATGGAGGTCGTGGACTGCACGGCCACGGACGCCGAGGCGAAGGTCCTCAAGAAGATCAAGGGGCACTACTCCCAGATCACCGCCGAGTCCGCGTGCCGTCCGGTCGAAGGCGCTACGGGCTTCTACGCGGAGACGGGCGACGGCGAAGAGTTCCTGCTCTGCCTCGGTGACGTCTGATCCGGACCGCCGGAGCCGAAGGGGCGGTGTTTCACGTGAAACACCGCCCCTTCGCATACTCACCGACGTGGTCCACGTTTCACGTGAAACATGACCACGACCGTTCACGCCTCCTGCTCGGCCCACCACTCCTTGAGCGCTGCGACCGCGGCCTCGCGCTCCATCGGCCCGTTCTCCAGACGAAGCTCCAGCAGGTGCTTGTAGGCCTGGCCGACGGCCGGTCCAGGACGGACTCCGAGGATCTCCATGATCTCGTTGCCGTCCAGGTCGGGACGGATCGCATCCAGCTCCTCCTGCTCCTGAAGCTGCGCGATCCGCTCCTCCAGCCCGTCATACGCACGCGAGAGGGCCGAGGCCTTGCGCTTGTTCCGGGTCGTGCAGTCGGAACGGGTCAGCTTGTGCAGCCGGTCGAGCAGCGGACCGGCGTCCCGGACATACCGGCGGACCGCGGAGTCGGTCCACTCCCCTGTGCCATAACCGTGAAAGCGCAGATGCAGCTCGACCAGGCGTGAGACGTCCTTCACCAGGTCGTTGGAGTACTTGAGCGCGGTCATGCGCTTCTTCGTCATCTTGGCCCCGACCACTTCGTGGTGGTGGAACGAGACCCGCCCGTCCTCTTCGAAGCGCCGAGTGCGGGGCTTGCCGATGTCGTGCAACAGGGCAGCCAGGCGGAGGGTCAGGTCGGGCCCCTCACTCTCCAGGGCCATCGCCTGCTCCAGGACGATCAGCGTGTGGTCGTAGACGTCCTTGTGCCGGTGGTGTTCGTCCCGCTCCAGGCGCAAGGCCGGCAGTTCGGGCAGGATGCGCTCGGCGAGCCCGGTGTCGACCAGCAGGGAGAGCCCCTTGCGCGGGTGCGTGGAGAGGACCAGCTTGTTCAGTTCGTCACGGACCCGCTCGGCCGAGACGATGTCGATACGCCCGGCCATGTCCTTCATGGCCTGCACGACCTCCGGCGCCACCTCGAAGTCGAGCTGCGCGGCGAAGCGCGCGGCGCGCATCATGCGGAGCGGGTCGTCCGAGAAGGACTCCTCGGGAGTGCCCGGAGTGCGCAGCACCCGGGCCGCGAGGTCGTCGAGCCCATGGTGCGGATCGATGAACCGGGCCTCCGGCAACGCCACCGCCATGGCGTTCACGGTGAAGTCCCGCCGGACCAGGTCCTCCTCGATCGAGTCGCCGTACGACACCTCCGGCTTGCGCGAGGTGCGGTCGTACGCCTCCGAACGGTAGGTGGTCACCTCGATCTGGTAACCGTCCTTCTGCGCCCCGACCGTCCCGAAGGCGATCCCGACGTCCCAGACGGCGTCCGCCCACGGACGCAGGATCTTCAGGACGTCCTGAGGGCGGGCATCGGTCGTGAAGTCCAGGTCGTTGCCGAGCCGGCCGAGCAACGCGTCCCGGACCGATCCGCCGACCAGGGCGAGGGAGAACCCGGCCTCCTGGAAACGGCGGGCGAGGTCGTCGGCGACTGGGGCGACCCGCAGCGGTTCCCTCACCGCTCGGTGCTGCTCCTGGCTCAGGGCGCTGGGGGTGACTTCGTTGGCGTTCGGCACAACAGAAAAGGGTACGTGGCCCGGGAGGACACCGGCGCCCCGATTGATCCCGCCCGAATACCCCTCGTTACCCACCCCTCCCGCTATAGGCGCACATACGGGACAGCCACGGTCGGTGGCGGATCTTGTGGCGTACACCGCGGCACTTCCCCTCTCCGCGCATCGTTACCATGCGTGGACGCACATTCCGACGACCACTGACGACGACGAGGGACGGGCGAGCGCGTGGCCGAGGCGGCAGACTTCCAGGGGACCAGTCCCTCACCTGCCCGCCGGTGGCTCAGGCGCACCACGGCGCTGCTCGCCGGTGCGCCCCTGCTGACCGGCCTGATCCAGTTGCCGACGGCCGGCCCGGCGCACGCCGAGGGCCAGTCCTCCGCCAAGGCCGACGCCGAGGCGGGCTCCGTGGCCGTGGCGGTCGACTCGCTCACCCCTTCGGCGCCCACGGACGGGGACACCGTGACCGTGTCGGGCACCGTGATCAACAACGGCAAGCAGACCGTCACCGACGCCCACGTCGGCCTGCGTCTGGGGGCCGAGGTCAACACCCGCTCGGCCGTTGACGCGATCGCCAAGGAGAGCACCGATCTGCAGGGCGCCATCGCCCCGGAGATCGACGACAAGTACACCGAGAAGTTCGACAAACTCACTCCCGGTGTCGCCGAGCACTTCAACATCTCCGTGCCGGTCGACGACCTCGAACTGGGCGGCGACGGTGTCTACGAGTTCGCCGTGTCACTCTCGGGCGAGACCTCCGCGCAGCCGTGGGAGCAGATCCTCGGAATCCAGCGGACCTTCCTGCCCTGGCAGCCCGACCAGGCCGGCACCAAAACGAAGACGACGGCGCTGTGGCCGCTGATCTCCACCACGCACATGGCCGCCGAGACGGGGCCGAACGAGGAACAGACCCCGGTCCTCCTCAATGACGACCTGGCCAAGGAGATCTCCCCCGGCGGCCGGCTGAACCAGATGCTGACGCTGGGCAAGGATCTCGACGTCACCTGGGTGGTCGACCCGGACCTGCTGGCCTCCGTCGACGCGATGACCGGTAGCTACCGCGTCCGGGACGGCGAGAACACCGTCGCCGGAACCCATCAGGACGTCGCCAAGCAGTGGCTCGCCGACCTGCAGGACGCAGTGGCCGACAAGGAGGTCGTCGCCCTCCCCTTCGCCGACCCCGACCTGGCGTCCCTGGCCCACAACGGCACGGACGTCACCGGGTCGCTGAGCCAGCTGAAGAGCGCCACGGACGTCATCGAGGACACGGTCGGGACAATCCTCCATGTGAAGCCGAGCACCGACTTCGCCTGGCCCGTGGACGGCGCTGTCGACCGGTCGATCGTCAAGGTCGCCACCTCCGCGGGCGCCGACAAGGTGATCGCCCGCAGTGACAGCCTCCAGGAGACCAACGACCTGCCGTACACGCCGTCCGCGGCCCGTCCGATCGGGGCGGGTACGACGGCCGTCGTCGCGGACGCCCGCATGTCCAAGGCGTTCGAGGGCGATCTGACGAAGGCGTCCGACTCCACGCTCGCCGTGCAGCGCTTCCTCGCCCAGAGCCTCGCGCTGGGCCTCCAGACCGACGACCAGCGCAGCGTCGTCATCGCTCCGCAGCGCACGCCCTCCGGCAGCCAGGCCCGCGCGATGGCCGAGGCGCTGCGGACGCTGCAGGACGGCACCTGGTCCGAGTCCCAGGACATGGCGGCGGCCGCTGCGGCCAAGCCGGACCCGGACGCCACCACGACGGTGCCGGGGACCTCCTCCTACCCCTCGGCGCTGCGCAGGAAGGAACTGCCCCGGTCGGCGTTCGTGCAGATCGCGCGCACGCAGGACACCCTCGACAACTTCAAGGTCGTCCTGTCCAACCCCTCCCGAGTGGTGACCCCGTTCGGGCGCGCCCTGAACCGCGAGATGTCCGCGTCCTGGCGCGGCCGGGCCGCCGAGGCGGAGTCGTTCCGCGGCGGGGTCAAGGAGTACCTCGACGGACTGACCGACCGGGTCAGGCTCATCGACAAGTCGGAGACGAAGCTCTCCGGCCGCAGCGCCACGATCCCCGTGACCGTGCAGAACAATCTGGTGCAGGACGTCGGGCCCTTGGTCCTGCGGCTGACCTCGACGAACCCGACACGGCTCGAGATCGGCGGCGCCGACCACGAGGAGCAGCCGATCTCGGTCTCCGGTGGCCACAGCCAGTCGGTGAAGTTCACCACGTCGGCCAACGCCAACGGCCGTGCGACGGTGATCGCCCAGCTCTACACGATGGACGGGCGCAAGTACGGTGAGCCCGTCACCTTCGACGTGAAGGTCACCGAGATCACGGCGACCGTGATGCTCGTCATCGGGGGCGGTGTCCTGTTGCTGGTCCTCGCTGGTTTCCGCATGTACACACAACGCAAGCGGGCCGCTGCCCGCGAGGAGGACACGGCGGACCCGGACGCCGCTGCGAGCGCCGAGGACCACGGCGAGTCCGAGGGGCCTGAGGAAGCGACAGAGTCCGAGGACGGCCGGGAGAACCGGGAGGGCTCCGACGAGCGTCTCAAGGACGCGTCCGAGGCACGCCCCCGGGCAGGCGACCCGGAGCAGCCGAGTGACCCGACACCGGACACCGCAGCGGAAAGCGCCGACCCGTCCGGCACGGGTGAGAGAGTGGACCGTTGAGGATGTCGTGGCCGGTCGGCCCGGGACGATGAGGTGGGGTAACCATGAACGCGCCGTACGACGGTGACCGCGGTCAGACCGTGGACGGCTCGGGTCACTCCGAGGGTCCGCCGCCCGACCCCGGCCAGACGCCGCAGCCGTCCGCGGACATGTACCTCCAGGACGCCTACGACCAGGACCCTTACCGGGCGCAGGACCTCTCCGCCCAGGACCCGGTCTCCGAGGCGCTCTACGACCGCGCCGCGCACCCGCCGCCCCCGCCGGGCGCGTACCCTCCGCAGCAGCCGCTGTACTCCCAGCCGTCCCAGTCGCCCTATGCACCCGACCCCCGGGTCTGGGCCCAGACGCCGGCCCCGGAACCGGAGGGCCCGACGCAGTACCTGCCCTACGGCGACGATCCGCGGACCACCCAGTTCGTCGGCGTCGACGACCTGGTCACCCAGGCTGGCGAGCAGCGCCACGAGCCGGATGCCTTCGCCCACCTCTTCCGCGACCAGCAGCAGGGCGGCGGCCACCCCTCCTACGACGACCATGCGTCCGTACCCGCGCCTGCTCCGGCACCGGGGCAGTACGGCGGAACACCGGGGCAGGGCCAGTACGGCGGGCACCAGGGACCCGACCCGTACGGAAACGCTCCGGCCCCCGCCCCGTACGCCGGTCCCGCTCCGGCACAGGGCCACTACGGTGGTCCCACGCCGGCACCCGGACAGCACGCGGCGCCGGCACCGGGCCAGTACGCCGTTGCTCCCACGCCCGAAGCCGCCGAGGCCCCCCTCCAGGAACCTGAGCCCACCCCCGCGCCCGCGTCCAAGAAGGGCGGGCGGGCGGGAGGCCTGCTGAAGTCGAGCGCCGTGATGGCCGCGGGCACGATGGTGTCGCGGCTCACCGGGTTCATCCGCTCGGCGCTGATCGTCTCCGCGCTGGGCGTCGGCCTGCTGGGTGACACCTTCCAGGTCGCCTACCAGCTGCCGACCATGATCTACATCCTCACCGTCGGTGGCGGCCTCAACTCGGTCTTCGTGCCGCAGCTGGTGCGTGCCATGAAGGACGACGCCGACGGTGGCGAAGCCTTCGCCAACCGCTTGCTGACCCTCGTCATGGTGGCACTTGGCGCTCTCACCGTGATCACGGTCTTCGCCGCGCCGCTGCTGATCCGGCTCCTGTCCAACCCCGTCGCCAGCGATCCGGCCGCGAACGAGGTGGGCATCACCTTCGTCCGCTACTTCCTGCCCTCGATCTTCTTCATGGGCCTCCACGTGGTGATGGGGCAGATCCTCAACGCCCGCGGCAGGTTCGGCGCGATGATGTGGACCCCGGTCCTGAACAACATCGTCATCATCGTGACCCTGGGGATGTTCATCTGGGTCTACGGCACCGCCGAAAGCTCGGGGATGAAGGTCACGAGCATCCCTCCGGAGGGGGAGCGGCTGCTCGGCATCGGGGTGCTGCTGGGCCTCGTCGTGCAGGCCCTGGCCATGATCCCGTACCTGCGGGAGACGGGGTTCCGGGTCCGGCCGCGCTTCGACTGGAAGGGCCACGGTCTCGGCAAGGCCATCACCCTGGCTAAGTGGACGGTCCTCTTCGTCCTCGCCAACCAGGCGGGTGCCATGATCGTCATTCAGCTCTCCACCGCTGCGGGCAAGGCCTCACCCGTCGACGGCACCGGCTTCGCCGCCTACGCCAACGCGCAGCTGATCTGGGGCCTGCCGCAAGCCATCATCACCGTCTCCCTGATGGCCGCCCTGCTGCCCCGCATCTCCCGCTCGGCCTCGGAGGACGACGGCGGCGCGGTCCGGGACGACATCTCCCAGGGCCTGCGCACCACGGCCGTCGCCATCGTGCCCGTCTCCTTCGGTTTCCTCGCGCTCGGCATCCCGATGTGCACGCTCATGTTCGGCTCCTCGGGTACCAGCGAGGCCACCAACATGGGCTACATGCTGATGGCCTTCGGTCTCGGCCTCATCCCCTACTCGGTGCAGTACGTCGTCCTGCGCGCCTTCTACGCCTACGAGGACACCCGGACGCCCTTCTACAACACGGTCATCGTGGCCGTGGTCAACGCCGCGGCCTCGGCCCTGTGTTTCTTCCTGCTGCCCTCCCGCTGGGCCGTCGTCGGTATGGCCGCCTCTTACGGCCTCGCCTACGTGATCGGCGTCGGCATCGCCTGGCGCAGGCTGCGCAAGCGGCTCGGCGGGGACCTGGACGGCGCTCGGGTCCTGCGGACCTACGCCCGCCTGTGCATCGCGTCCGTTCCGGCGGCCCTGCTCAGCGGCGCGGCCTGCTACGCGATCAGCAAGTCGCTCGGCCAGGGCGCCGTGGGCTCACTGGCCGCGCTGCTGGCCGGCGGGCTGCTGTTGTTCGGCGTCTTCTTCGTCGCCGCCCGCCGCATGCGCATCGAGGAAGTCAACTCGCTGGTCGGTATGGTGCGCGGACGCCTGGGACGCTGAGGCCCGGGGTAGGCGCACAACCATCGTCCGCCGCCGTGTGTCGTGCATAGCGGCGGACTGTGGGCACAATTGGGTTCGGCGTCGGACTGCGCGCATCGGAGTCGGTCGGCGCGCATCGAATGGGGAGGCAGGAACGACGGTGGCGGAACGGAGCACAGCTGCCGTCGACGTGGCAGACAACAGTGGTGACGAGCCGCTGACCGCGGAGACGGACCAGTCCACGGCCGACGGGGTGGCCAACAACCGGGAGCGGGACACGGACAGCGACGAGGCACAGGGGAGTCCGACGAGCGAGGATTCAGGCAAGCCCTCGCCTCCCGAACTGCACAGCGGGCACAAGCTCGCCAGACGCTACCGCCTCGAGGAATGCGTCACCCGTCTGGACGGCTTCAGCAGTTGGCGGGCCGTCGACGAGAAGCTCCGCCGCGCGGTCGGCGTCCACATCCTTCCGTCGGACCACGTGCGCGCCCGCTCCGTGCTGGCCGCGGCACGTTCCTCCGCCCTGCTCGGTGATCCCCGCTTCGTCCAGGTGCTCGACGCCGTCGAGGACAACGACCTGGTCTACGTCGTGCACGAGTGGCTCCCCGACGCGACCGAACTGACCGCGCTCCTCGCCTCCGGACCGCTGGAGGTGTACGACGCCTACCAGATGGTCAGTCAGGTCGCGGCCGCCATGGCGGCCGCCCACCGCGAGGGACTCGCCCATCTGCGCCTGAGCCCGACCGCGGTGCTGCGGACGTCGACGGGTCAGTGGCGGATCCGCGGCCTCGCCGTCAACGCCGCCCTGCGCGGCATCAGTTCCGAATCCCCCCAGCGGACCGACACCGAGGCCATCGGCGCCCTGCTGTACGCCACGCTCACCCAGCGCTGGCCGTACGAGAGCGACGCCCACGGCCTGGCCGGTCTGCCGAAGGACATCGGCCTGATCCCGCCGGACCAGGTGCGCGCGGGTGTCCACCGCGGCCTGTCCGAGCTCGCCATGCGGGCGCTCGCCAACGACGGCGCCACCGCCTCCCGGCACGAGTCTCCGTGCACCACGCCGGAGGAACTGGTGAAGGCGATCAGCGAGATGCCCCGCATCCGGCCGCCGGAGCCGACGTACACCGCCCCGCCCACGTACCAGCGCACGGCCTACCAGCAGGGTGCCTACGGCCGTCAGGCACCGCATCCCCGTGTGACCCAGCCGGTGCCCTCGCCTCCGCCCCCTCTGCAGAGCCGTACCGGCAGGGCACTGAAGTGGAGCGTCTCCGCCCTGCTCATCGCCGCGCTCGGTCTCGGCAGCTGGCAGCTCGCGGACGCGCTCATGGAGCGGGGCGGCAAAGCCGACGACCAGAACCAGACGCAGACGGTGGACGGCGACAACGACAAGGGCCAGAAGAAGCCGGTGAGCCGGCCGGTCTCGATCGCAGGTGGGCACGACTTCGATCCGTTCGGCCGCGACGGTTCCGAATACCCGGAGAACGTCAGCAAGGCCTATGACGGCGACCCCGCCACCTACTGGCAGACGAGCCACTACGCGAGTGCCGACTTCGGACGGTTGAAGCAGGGCGTGGGCATCGTGATCGACCTGGGCAAGGTCCAGCAGGTCGGCAAGGTGGCGGTGTCGTTCGGTGGCGACACGTCGGTGGAACTCCGCGCCGGGGGCGACACGGAGTCGGAACCGCAGTCCTTCGACGGCTACACGAAGGTGGCCAACGGCTCCGGCACGACCGTGGAACTCCAGCCGGACGAGACACTCAAGTCCCGCTACCTCCTGGTCTGGCTGACCGAGCTGCCACTGACGGACGGGCAGTTCCGAGGCCGCGTCACCGATATCAAGGTGACCAGCTGAGGTCGTCTGCCGACAGGGGAGCGGGTCCGATGGCGGAAGGCGCCGAGTACGCCGGGGTGAGCGATCAGGACCTGCTCGCCCGCCACGTCGAAGGTGATCCCGATGCCTTCGGTGAGCTCGTCCGGCGGCACCGTGACCGTCTCTGGGCGGTGGCCCTGCGGACTCTGGGAGACCGCGAGGAGGCCGCTGACGCCGTCCAGGACGCCCTGGTCTCCGCCTACCGGGCCGCCCACACCTTCCGCGGGCAGGCCGCCGTCACCACCTGGCTGCACCGGATCACGGTGAACGCCTGCCTGGACCGTGCCCGCAAGGCCGCTTCCCGGAAGACCGCGCCCGTCGACGACACCGAGCGCCTGGAGCAGCTCCTGGAGCCGCACGAGTCGGCCGCGGCACCCGCCGAGCGCAACGACCTGCACCGCCAGCTCCTGGAAGCCCTGGGCACCCTGCCGGCCGATCAGCGGGCGGCCCTCGTCCTGGTGGACATGCAGGGCTATCCCGTCGCCGAGGCGGCCCGGATCCTCGACGTGCCGACCGGCACGATCAAGAGCCGGTGCGCCCGCGGCCGGGCGAGGCTCCTGCCGCTGCTCACCCACCTGCGTCCGGACGGCGGCGAGACCGGGAAGACCACCGCGGAACGGAACCGGACGCAGGGGACATCCGTCCCACCCGCAGCGGGACCCGGCCGAGCGGGCTCCCCGGACACGGACCAGAGTGATGCGGCAGCAGTGAAGGGCGGAGGTGGACGAGCGTGACGTCGTCGACGACAGACATGGCCGGGCACCCGGACGTCGCGGAGATCTCCGACCTCGCCGAAGGCCTCCTCCCGCCCTCGCGGACCACGGATCTACGACGGCACCTGGAGACCTGCGAGCTCTGCGGGGACGTCTATGCCTCACTGGAGGAGATCCAAGGGCTGCTCGGAACGCTCCCAGGGCCGTCACGCATGCCCGACGACGTGGCCGGCCGTATCGACGCCGCCCTCGCGGCCGAGGCACTGCTGAGCGCCTCAGCGCCCGACCTGCCGGAGAGTGCGGCGTGCGCCCCCGGTGGCGCCCGCGCAGTTGACCACGGCGTCGGGCGCCCGTCGCCCGGGCACGCCGACCGTGGCGACGACAGCGCCCGCGTTTCACGTGAAACATCGGCATCAGGAAGCCGACCCGCCGGGCACGCCCGTCCCTCCGCCACCGGTCCCGGCCGTAAGCAACGCCGGAGCGGCGGACGCCGCAGGATCGCCCTTCTCGGGGCGGTGGCCGCCGCTGCCGCCATCGGGCTAGGCTCCGTGATCGTCTCGGTGACCGGGGATCACCCGTCCGACAGCACCGCCCTCGCGGACACCTTCTCCGAGGGAAAGCTGAAGGCAGAGGTCACCGGCCTGATCGCGGACGAGCCGGACGCCCAGAGTGGGCCGCGCACGCCGCGCAGCTTCGGAATGGAATCCGAGACCGGTACCGAGAACCGCGTGTTCAGGCAACCGGCGGTCCCCGAGTGCGTACAGAAGGGCATCGGCCGCGACGACCCGGCGCTCGCCACCAAGGAAGGCGTCTACAAGGGTAAGGAAGCCCTTCTCGTGGTGCTGCCCGACGCCGCCAACGACAGCAGGGTCACCGCCTACATCGTTGAGTCCAGCTGTGTGGATCAGCCTGCCGTCAGCAAGGCCGAGGTCCTTCTCACCCACTCGTACGCGCGTTCTTGAACGTCTGGCGAGCCCCGGCAGCGGTTCCTTCCTCCATGCCAAGGCCCTCGGCTCCGTGTACCCGGACACAGCGGGAATGCGCGCCCCGTAGGATCCGTTGGGTGGGATGAGAGCTCCGAGAGAAGCTCCACCCGGCCCTGAAGACGCAGTCCAGAGACGAGGAATGAAGCCGTGAGCGACGTCCGAAACGTGATCATCATCGGCTCCGGGCCCGCCGGCTACACGGCGGCGCTCTACACCGCACGCGCGTCGCTGAAGCCGCTGGTGTTCGAGGGCGCCGTCACTGCGGGCGGTGCGCTGATGAACACCACCGAGGTGGAGAACTTCCCGGGCTTCCAGGACGGCATCATGGGCCCCGAGCTCATGGACAACATGCGTGCGCAGGCGGAGCGCTTCGGCGCCGAGCTGATCCCCGACGATGTCGTGGCCGTCGACCTGACCGGTGAGATCAAGACCGTCACCGACACCGCGGGCACGGTCCACCAGGCCAAGGCCGTCATCGTCACCACCGGCTCCCAGCACCGCAAGCTGGGTCTGCCGAACGAGGACGCCCTGTCCGGTCGCGGCGTCTCCTGGTGCGCGACCTGTGACGGCTTCTTCTTCAAGGACCAGGACATCGCCGTCATCGGTGGCGGTGACACCGCGATGGAGGAGGCCACGTTCCTCTCCCGCTTCGCGAAGTCGGTGACGATCGTCCACCGCCGTGACACTCTGCGCGCCTCCAAGGCCATGCAGGAGCGCGCCTTCGCCGACCCCAAGATCAAGTTCATCTGGGACAGCGAGGTGGCCGAGGTCCAGGGCGACCAGAAGCTGGCAAGCCTGAAGCTGCGCAACGTCAAGACCGGCGAGCTCTCGGATCTGGCGGTGACCGGCCTGTTCATCGCGATCGGCCATGACCCGCGCACCGAGCTCTTCAAGGGTCAGCTCGAACTGGACCCGGAGGGCTACCTCAAGGTCGAAGCCCCGTCGACCCGTACCAACCTGACCGGTGTCTTCGGCGCCGGTGACGTGGTCGACCACACCTACCGCCAGGCGATCACCGCCGCCGGCACCGGTTGCTCCGCCGCCCTCGACGCCGAGCGCTTCCTCGCCGCGCTCAGCGACGAGGACAAGGCCGAGCCCGAGAAGACCGCCGTCTGACCCCCGTCCTCTTCCCGCACGCACCAACCAGTTAAGGAGCCCGCCGTGGCCGGCACCCTGAAGCAAGTGACCGACGATTCCTTCGAGCAGGACGTCCTCAAGAGCGACAAGCCCGTCCTGGTGGACTTCTGGGCCGCCTGGTGCGGTCCGTGCCGCCAGATCGCGCCGTCCCTCGAGGCGATCGCCGCCGAGTACGGCGACAAGATCGAGATCGTCAAGCTGAACATCGACGAGAACCCGGGTACGGCCGCCAAGTACGGCGTCATGTCCATCCCGACCCTGAACGTGTACCAGGGTGGCGAGGTCGCCAAGACCATCGTCGGTGCGAAGCCGAAGGCCGCGATCGTCCGCGATCTCGAGGACTTCATCGCCGACTGACGTTTCACGTGAAACACGGAGGGGCCGATCCAGGCGGGTCGGCCCCTCCGCTGTGCGGTCCGTGCTCGGCACCGCTCCTCCGTTACAGCGGCCTCAGCACCGGTTCCTTCTGTACGGCCCCCAGGAGGCGGTCCAAGGCCATCTCCACGTCTTCCTTCCACGACAGCGTGGACCGGAGATCCAGACGCAACCGGGGATGACCAGGATGAGGCCGAACCGTCTTGAAGCCCACTGCCAGCAGATGATCGGCCGGCAGGAGGCAAGCGGGCTCCTTCCAGCGAGCGTCTCCGAACGCCTCGATCGCCTTGAAGCCCCGCCGCAGCAGGTCCTTGGCCACCGTCTGCACCAGGACCCGGCCCAATCCCTGCCCCTGGTACCCCGGCATCACGAACGCCGTCATCAGCTGCACCGCGTCGGGCGAGACAGGGCTCGTGGGAAAAGCCGTCGAACGCGGCACGTACGCCGGAGGAGCGTAGAGAACGTAGCCCACCGGCACCTCGTCGACGTAGACCACTCGGCCGCATGATCCCCAGTCCAACAGGACGGCGGAGATCCAGGACTCCTTTTCCAGCGCCGACGTGCCCGTCTTCACCGCGGCTTCGCCGCTGACGGGGTCCAGTTCCCAGAAGACACACGAGCGACAGCGCTGGGGAAGATCCTGAAGGTTGTCCAGCGTGAGCGGTACGAGCCGGCGCCCCATGAAGGCTGTTCCTCGCTTCCTTCGCCCGCAGCAACGCGGGCAGCTGTCAGAGCGCTCCGTTCCCTGAGCAGGCTGCCGAAGAACCCACCCACTGCGGCCAGCCCCAAGCCCGCGCCCACCAGTCCGGTGCGGCTCATCGTTCGCATGTCCCCTGCCTTCGTCTCAGAGGTACCGCCAGGTGATTGCGCCATCCCGATCGCATCGTATCCACGATGCGATGACCCCGACACCGACGCAAAGCAAAGGGCGGACCGTGTCTCCGGCACACACGCACCGGACACGATCCGCCCTGTCGGCAGGGGCCCACTGGGCAGGGCTCCACCTACCCGAGCTTCAGGAGTCGAGGTCCTCGGCTTCGCCGTCCAGCAGCCCCTTCTGCAGCACGGGGCCCTCACCAGGAGCGAGGCTCCCCAGGATCCGCTCCAGGTCCTCCATGGAGGCGAACTCGACGGTGATCTTGCCCTTCTTCTGCCCCAGGTCGACCTTCACCCGTGTCTCGAAACGGTCCGAGAGCCGTGTCGCCAGGTCGGAGAGCGCCGGGGACACGAGGGAGCCGGCCCTCGGGCCCTTCGCTCGTTGCGGCTTCTGCGGCCGGGAACCCATCAGGGTGACGATCTCCTCGACCGCCCGGACCGACAGCCCTTCGGCCACGATGCGATGCGCCAGCCGCTCCTGCTCCTCCGAGTCCTCGACAGAGAGCAGCGCCCGCGCGTGGCCGGCGGACAGTACCCCGGCAGCCACCCGGTTCTGAACCTTCGGCGAGAGCTTCAGCAACCGCAGTGTGTTGGAGACCTGCGGGCGAGAGCGGCCGATGCGGTCGGCCAGCTGATCATGGGTGCAGTTGAAGTCCTTGAGCAGCTGGTCGTAGGCCGCGGCCTCTTCCAGCGGGTTCAGCTGGGCCCGGTGCAGGTTCTCGAGGAGCGCATCCAGGAGGAGCTTCTCGTCCTCCGTGGCACGCACGATCGCCGGGATCGCCTCCAGTCCCGCCTCACGGCAGGCCCGCCAGCGGCGCTCACCCATGATGAGCTCGTAGCGCTCCGAGCCCACCGGCCGAACGACGACCGGCTGGAGAAGACCGACTTCCTTGATGGAAGTGACCAGCTCGGCCAGTGCATCGCTGTCGAAGACCACACGGGGCTGATGCGGGTTCGGCGTGATGGCGTCCAGCGGGATCTCAGCGAAGTGAGCCCCCGGAGGGGAGGCGGGGGCATCCGCTGCGCCCCATACCGACGGCTCCTCCGTTTCACGTGAAACCGGCGGCAGCGTGGCCACCTTTGCCGCAGCCACCCCACGGTCGCTCGGCAGCAGGGGCACCGACGGGGACACGGAAGCCGTATTCCCCAGGGCCGCTGATGCCACCGACTTCTCCGTCGGAGCGTTGGGGATCAGTGCGCCCAGACCACGGCCCAGCCCCCTCCGTCGCTCACTCACTGGATCCCCTCCACCATGCTCGGGTCGTTCTGTGCACCGATGTGGGCATGCGTCGCGTCATAGCTGACGCCCACACCCTTCAACGCGATCTCGCGTGCCGCCTCCAGATAGGAGAGGGCACCACTCGATCCTGGATCGTAGGTCAGCACCGTCTGTCCGTAGCTCGGGGCCTCGGAGATACGAACGGAACGGGGAATGCTCGTCCTCAGCACCTCTTCACCGAAGTGGCTGCGCACCTCGTCGGCCACCTGGGACGCGAGCCGCGTCCGGCCGTCGTACATGGTGAGCAGGATCGTCGAGACATGCAGGGTGGGGTTGAGATGGCCCCGGACGAGGTCGACGTTGCGCAGCAGCTGCCCCAGCCCTTCCAGTGCGTAGTACTCGCACTGGATCGGGATCAGGACCTCCTGGCCCGCAACGAGCGCGTTGACCGTCAGCAGGCCCAGGGAGGGCGGGCAGTCGATGAGGATGTAGTCCAGCGGCTGCTCGTACGCCTGGATCGCCCGTTGGAGACGGCTCTCTCGTGCCACCAACGACACCAGCTCGATCTCCGCACCGGCGAGATCGATCGTGGCGGGGGCACAGAAGAGGCCTTCGACGTCGGGAACCGGCTGGACCACCTCCGAGAGGGGCCTGCTCTCCACCAGGACGTCGTAGATGGAGGGGACGTCCGCATGGTGGTCGATACCCAGCGCAGTGGAGGCGTTTCCCTGCGGGTCGAGGTCGACGACCAGGACTCTGGCGCCGTGCAGGGCGAGCGACGCGGCAAGGTTCACGGTCGTCGTGGTCTTGCCCACACCGCCCTTCTGGTTGGCGACCACCATGACCCTGGTCTGCTCCGGGCGCGGCAGGCCTTCGCCGGCGCGCCCCAGAGCCTCCACCGCCAGTTGGGCAGCGCGACCGATCGGAGTGTCGTCCATCGGAGGCGGTGTTTCACGTGAAACATCCGCCCCCATCGACTCGGTACGGGGACCGGGGACCGGATCGGTCATCGGTCCCGCGATATTGGCGTCGGACCGCAAGGATTCACTCTCCTCGACTTCAGGCTCGCAATGAACAGAGCCTCCCATGTCTTCGGGGTCATGAACCAGTGAGGCCTGGTCTTCTGTGGAGAAATCCACCTCTGTGGACAACTCCGTACCCTCTCCGAGCGACCCGAGAGGCTTTCGGTCGCGGGGATCGGCCGCAGCGCGGCCGCGACTGATGATGCCGTGCAGCAGTGAGCGACGTTTCACGTGAAACACGATGCACAGCGGCTGAGGCCGAACAGTCGCGACACTCCGGCATGGCGGTGTCGGGCAGGCTGTGTGGAGTAGAGGCAGCCATCGAGGCGTATCAACGCATCAATGCTCTTGATCGCAGCCTGAGCGACTCCGACGCTCAGCCGCGCCGCCGCCGCGCGCGTCCCGTCCGGGCAGCCTTGGCCCGCTTGGCGGCGAACCGCACGCCTCCGGGGCTCTCCCCGACCTCGACCCGCACCACGGTGGACATGGGGTCCACGACACCTTCTCCCACATGCAGGATGGACGTCTCCACCGCACCCAGCTTGGTCAGCGCCGCAGCCGAGGCCTTCAGCTCCTCCTCGGCCGTGTCGCCCTTGAGGGCGAGCATCTCGCCGTACGGGCGCAGCAGCGGGATTCCCCAGGTGGCGAGGCGGTCGAGCGGAGCAACGGCGCGGGCCGTCACCACGTGCACCGGCTGCAACTTGCCCATGACCTCCTCGGCCCGGCCGCGCACGACGGTGACATGGTCCAAGCCCAGCAGCTCCACGACCTCCGTCAGGAAGTTCGTGCGCCGCAGCAGGGGCTCCAGAAGGGTGATCTTCAGGTCGTCCCGCACGAGCGCCAGCGGAATGCCAGGCAGGCCCGCACCCGAACCGACGTCACACACCGTGACACCCTCGGGCACGACCTCGGAAAGCACCGCGCAGTTCAGCAGATGCCGCTCCCACAGGCGGGGAACCTCGCGTGGGCCGATCAGGCCTCGCTTCACCCCCGCTTCGGCGAGCAGCTCCGCGTAGCGGACCGCGTCCGCGTAGCGATCGCCGAACACGTCGTGTGCTTTGTCGGGCGCAGGGGGGAGCTCCGCTGCCTCCGTCACGGGGACCGTCCTTCCGTACGACACCGGCGCGCCAGTCGCCGCTACCAGAACCACCAGAACTATCAGGCTGACAAAATTCGGCCCCGCCTGCGCAACAGACGGGGCCGGAGAACGTGAGGACCGATCAGGCGGGAAGGACGACGACGAAGCGCTCCGGCTCCTCGCCCTCGGACTCGCTGCGCAGCCCCGCGGCCTTGACCGCGTCGTGCACGACCTTGCGCTCGAAGGGCGTCATGGGCTTCATGCGCACGGACTCGCCGCTGCTCCTGACCTCGGCCGCGGCCTTGGCCCCCAGCTCGGACAGCTCGGCGCGCTTCGTGGCCCGGTGGCCCGCGATGTCGAGCATCAGACGGCTGCGGTCGCCGGTCTCCCGGTGCACGGCCAGGCGCGTGAGCTCCTGGAGGGCCTCCAGCACCTCACCGTCCCGGCCGACGAGCTTCAGCAGGTCACGGCTGTTCGTGTCGCTGATGATCGAGACGGACGCACGGTCGGCCTCGACGTCCATGTCGATGTCGCCGTCGAGGTCGGCGATGTCGAGCAGACCCTCCAGGTAGTCCGCAGCGATCTCGCCCTCCTGCTCGAGGCGCGTCAGGGTGTCTGCGCCCTCGGCGGCGGCGGAGGTGGTGCCTTCCGTCACGGGATGGACTCCTTCTTACTTCTTCGACGGGGACTTGGGCCGCTGCGGGCCCTTGCGCTGTCCGGACTGGGCCTTGCTGCGGCCACCGCCACCGGACTTCTGAGCCGGCTTCCTGGCGGCACCGGCGGGATTGGTGTCCTGCTTGCCGTCCTGCGGCTCGTCCGACTTGGTCAGCGAGGTCTTGGGCTCGGCTTCGCCGGCAGCCTTCGTGGACTGGCGCTGGGACTTGCTCTGCCGCTTGGGCTGCTGACGCTTCGGCGTGGCGGCGGTGCCCACGGTCGTGCCGTCCTCGGCCTGGGCGGCGACGGCGGTGTCGCTCTTCACCACGGTGCCGTCGGTCTGGGCCGCCAGGCCCGCCTTGTTCAGACCGTTGATGAACTTGCGCTCGAACTCGTTGCGGTCCCGGCCCTTGGCGACGATGGCCTTCACGATCGCCCGTTCACCACGCCCGCGCGTCTTGCCGTTCTGGGTGACGCTCTTGTGCAGGCGCTCCAGGTAGGCGGCCTGGGCCTTGGAGCCCGGCGTCGGGTTGTTGCGGATGACGTACATCTGCTGGCCCATGGTCCACACGTTGGTGGTCAGCCAGTAGACGAGGACACCGACGGGGAAGTTGATGCCGAAGACGGCGAACATGACCGGGAAGACGTACATCAGCATCTTCTGCTGCTGCATGAACGGCGTCTTCACGGTGGTGTCGACGTTCTTGGTCATCAGCTGGCGCTGCGTGAAGAACTGCGACGCCGACATCAGCACGATCATGATCGCGGTGACGACACGGACGTCCGTCAGCGAGGACCCGAGGGCTTCCACCTTGGAGGAGCCGTCGGTGAACTTCGCGGCCAGCGGCGCGCCGAAGATGTGGGCCTTCTGGGCACTCTCCAGCAGGCGTTCGTTGATCACACCGATGGTGTCGTTCGACGCGATGCTGTTGAGCACGTGGTACAGGGCGAAGAAGAACGGCGACTGCGCCAGGATGGGAAGGCACGAGGAGAGCGGGTTGGTACCCGTCTCCTTGTACAGCTTCATCATCTCTTCGGACTGGCGCTGCTTGTCGTTCTTGTAGCGCTCCTGGATCTTCTTCATCTCCGGCTGGAGCGTCTGCATGCCACGCGTCGCCTTGATCTGCTTCACGAAGAGCGGGATCAGGCAGATGCGGATGAGAATCACCAGGGACACGATGGACAGGCCCCAGGCCCATCCCGTGTCAGGGCCGAAGATGGCGCCGTACACGCTGTGGAACTGGACGATGACCCAGGAGACAGGTGTCGTGATGAAGCTGAAGAGGCTGGCAATCGTGTCCACTAATCATGCTCCTTGGGCATGGGACTGGGTCTCTGCGGCCGGGCTCGTAGGACCGGGCGGACTCGCGGGAGAAGCCTGTCCTTCGATGGCCGGTTCGGCGGCGGAGGGCCCGCCCTTGCGTGCACGCCACGCGCCGCGCAGCGCTTCGTGCCACCGCGGGCGCCTGCGCTGCGGGACATGGTCCACACCGCCCGGCGACCACGGATTGCACCGCAGGATGCGCCAGGCGGTGAGCGCCGTGCCCTTGATGGCCCCGTGCCGGTCGATGGCCGTGTAGCCGTAGTGGGAGCACGACGGGTAGTACTTGCAGACCGGCCCCAGGAGCGGACTGATCGTCCACTGGTACAGCTTGATCAGAGCCAGCAGCGGGTACTTCATCGCGCGCCCCCTCCCGTGAGCCGCTCGATGGCGGCGTCCAGGTCTCGGGCCAGCTGTGCATGGTCGGCGTCACCCGCACCGGGCAGCGCTCGTACGACTACCAGGCTACCGGGGGGGAACAGGTCGATCCGGTCGCGCATCAGATGGCGAAGCCTGCGCTTCACCTTGTTGCGCACCACCGCGCCACCGACAGCTTTGCTCACGACGAAACCCGCACGTGTCGGGGGAGCGCTCTCCCCAGGCGCGTGCGGGTCCGTGGCACCGCTTCGGTGGTGGACGACGAGGGCCGGACGGCCGGCCCGGCGGCCTCGTCGTACCGCGGTCGCGAAGTCCTCGCGCCGCCTCAGCCGGTTCTCGGTGGGCAGCACGATGTCATGACCTGACCGGGATCAGGCGGACAGACGGGCGCGACCCTTGCTGCGGCGGGTCGCGAGAATCGCGCGGCCGGCACGGGTGCGCATACGCAGCCGGAAGCCGTGGGTCTTGGCGCGACGACGGTTGTTCGGCTGGAAGGTGCGCTTGCTCACTCGGGGGCTCCAGAAAGAATCGGGGTTGGCGGGGTGCCGTCCTGGCTGTCACCGTGCGCCCACGAGTAGCTCGCGTTACGCCCGAGTGCACCGCTTTTCGATCACCTGACGTGACCTGTGCCCATCGGAGGCAGGCGGCAGCAGCCATCGACAACTCGACCTGGTTACGGTACGTGCGACTGCGCCATTCGGTCAAACCAGCGGTGACCGGGAGACACTTGTCCACAGGCTGGGGACAACAACTTGAACCCTACCCGCCGCGCTGACTACCGTGGCTGAACTCCGATTCGTTCCCTTATCCCTGCCCCACCCGAGTTTCATCCCGACCCGTCCCCGGATCACACCTTCGAGGGACTCGTGAGAGAGCGTGCCCTGTGGCTGACGTACCTGCCGATCTTGCCGCAGTGTGGCCACGCGTACTGGAGCAACTCCTCGGGGAGGGCCGCGGGCAGGGCGTCGAGTCGAAGGACGAGCACTGGATCCGGCGCTGCCAGCCCCTCGCGCTGGTCGCCGACACCGCCCTGCTCGCCGTACCGAACGAATTCGCCAAGGGCGTACTGGAAGGGCGTCTCGCCCCCGTCGTCAGTGAGACGCTGAGCCGCGAGTGCGGCCGGCCCATCCGTATCGCGATCACCGTCGACGACACCGTGGGCGAGCCCGCGGCCCCTGCACCGCAGGCGCCGCCCGCCCGGCCCCAGCCCCGCTACGAGGAGCCCGAGCTTCCGGCTCCCGGCCCGGGTCAGGGCGGCCGCGACGAGTACGAGGGCTACGGCCGCCACCGCGCCGACCAGCTCCCCACCGCCCGCCCCGCCTATCCGCAGGAGTACCAGCGCCCCGAGCCCGGCTCGTGGCCGCGTCCGGCGCAGCCCGACGACTACGGCTGGCAGCAGCAGCGCCTCGGCTTCCCCGAGCGCGACCCCTACGCGTCGCCGCCGCAGGACGGCTACGGCCAGGAGCCGTACCCGCAGGATCCGTACTCCCAGGACTACCGGGCGCAGTCACCGGAGCGCCCGCCGTACGACGCGCAGCGCGGTGAGTACGACCAGCCGCGCAAGGACTACGACCGCGGCGACTACGACCAGCCCCGCAAGGACTACGACCGGGGCGACTACGACCAGCCCCGAAGCGACTACGAACAGCAGCGTGGCGACTACGAGCAGCGCAGGCCCCGCCGCGACCTGCCGGAGCCGCCCTCGGCCACGGGGCACGTGCACCGCGGCGGCCCCGTCGGGCCCGGCCCCACCACCGGCGCCCCGGGCCCGCTGGCGGCACAGCCCGCGCCGGCGACCGGACCGGGCGAGCCGACCGCGCGGCTGAACCCGAAGTACCTCTTCGACACCTTCGTCATCGGCGCCTCCAACCGCTTCGCCCACGCGGCGGCCGTCGCCGTCGCGGAGGCGCCCGCCAAGGCGTACAACCCGCTGTTCATCTACGGGGAGTCGGGACTCGGCAAGACCCACCTCCTGCACGCCATCGGGCACTACGCCCGCAGCCTCTACCCCGGCACGCGCGTGCGCTACGTGAGCTCCGAGGAGTTCACCAACGAGTTCATCAACTCCATCCGCGACGGCAAGGGCGACAGCTTCCGCAAGCGCTACCGCGAGATGGACATCCTGCTCGTCGACGACATCCAGTTCCTGGCGGACAAGGAGTCGACACAGGAGGAGTTCTTCCACACCTTCAACACGCTCCACAACGCCAACAAGCAGATCGTGCTCTCCTCCGACCGGCCGCCCAGGCAGCTGGTGACGCTGGAGGACCGGTTGCGGAACCGCTTCGAGTGGGGCCTGACCACCGACGTCCAGCCGCCCGAGCTGGAGACGCGCATCGCGATCCTGCGCAAGAAGGCGGTGCAGGAGCAGCTCAACGCCCCGCCGGAGGTGCTGGAGTTCATCGCCTCCCGGATCTCGCGCAACATCCGCGAGCTGGAGGGCGCGCTGATCCGGGTGACGGCCTTCGCCTCGCTCAACCGGCAGCCGGTCGACCTGGGCCTGACGGAGATCGTCCTCAAGGACCTGATCCCGGGCGGTGAGGACTCGGCCCCCGAGATCACGTCGACGGCGATCATGGGCGCGACCGCCGACTACTTCGGCCTCACCGTCGAGGACCTGTGCGGCACCTCGCGCGGGCGCGCGCTGGTGACGGCCCGGCAGATCGCCATGTACCTGTGCCGTGAGCTGACGGACCTCTCGCTGCCGAAGATCGGCGCGCTGTTCGGAGGCCGGGACCACACCACGGTGATGCACGCCGACCGCAAGATCCGCAATCTGATGGCCGAGCGGCGCTCCATCTACAACCAGGTGACCGAGCTGACCAACCGCATCAAGAACGGCTGACGGCCGCGGGCCGACGCGTTCCCGCACCCACTCCATGAGGCGCCTCCGGGGAGACCCGGGGGCGCCTTCTCCGTGCCCGGCACCCGCGGGCCACCTCCAGCGCGCCCTGTCCCGTCCCTCCCGCCCGCTCCACCCCTCGCGCGGGGCCCGGGACCGTCGCCGCGCGCCCCCGGCCGGACTCCTGCCCTCTCTCGGCCGGTCCTCCCGCCCGTCCTCGGCGCACCCCGCCCCGCTACCGCCGCATCCAGGCTGTTCGAATACTCGCCGGGTTACGGCCGCCCTCCACAGATTCGGTGACTTTTTCCCGTCCACACCTTGGGGACCGGGAAGTTGTCCCAAGCCTGTCCACAGGCCAGGGTGATGGGAGACGATCAGGGCAGGTCAGCCTCCTGTGGATTCGTGGACGAACGATCTCCACAGGCTGTGGACAACAAAATGATCCACAGGCTGTGCATCGAGTTGTCCACGGGCAACCCACAGGCTGGAGCGGGTTGTCCCCAGCGATCACCCGCTTCTCCACATGCCTGTCCACTGTTCGGCAACGTGACGCGCCTCCTCACCGGGTCGAGTGAAAGGCGTCACACCGAGGTGCCAGAGGGGGCTGTGGGAAAGACGCGCAAACCTGGGGACGGGTCTGGGGAGAAGTCGCCGTTCCCTGTGCACGGAGTGTGCAGAACTTTCCGTTCTCCACAGAAGTGCCCGGTTGTCCACCGGCTCCGCCCACAGGGGCAGTGGACAAAATTCCTGCGCTGACCTGGGAAAACGAGGTTATCCACGGTATCCACAGGCCCTACTACTACTCCCGACTAGAGAGAGTGCGGAATCCGTTTCGAAGCGGGACCTGTGCACAACTCGGCCTCTCGAGCCCGACCGCCCCTCGGCACGACTTGACCCCGAACGGCACCTACTGTCAGTGGGGTGCGTCAGACTGGTCCCCGGTGTTCTGCCCCCGAGGGGGACCGACGACACCGACTCAGACGACGAAAGCCAGGCAGGGCGAGCAGCGCCGGCAACAGCAGGAGGCGGCAACAGTGAAGATCCGGGTGGAACGCGACGTACTCGCGGAGGCGGTGGCCTGGGCGGCCCGCAGCCTTCCGGCCCGTCCGCCGGCGCCGGTCCTCGCGGGCCTGCTGCTGAAGGCCGAGGAGGGGCAGCTGAGCCTGTCCAGCTTCGACTACGAGGTCTCCGCGCGGGTTTCGGTGGAGGCGGAGGTCGAGGAGGAGGGCACGGTCCTCGTCTCCGGCCGCCTGCTCGCGGACATCTCCCGCGCGCTCCCCAACCGGCCGGTGGAGATTTCCACAGACGGTGTACGGGCGACGGTGGTCTGCGGTTCCTCGCGGTTCACCCTCCACACCCTGCCGGTCGAGGAGTACCCGGCGCTGCCGCAGATGCCGGAGGCCACGGGCACCGTCCCCGGTGAGGTGTTCGCCGCGGCCGTGCAGCAGGTCGCCATCGCCGCGGGCCGCGACGACACGCTGCCCGTGCTCACCGGTGTGCGCATCGAGATCGAGGGCGACTCGGTCACGCTGGCCTCCACCGACCGCTACCGCTTCGCGGTCCGCGAGTTCCTGTGGAAGCCAGAGAACCCGGAGGTCTCCGCGGTCGCCCTGGTGCCCGCCAAGACGCTCCAGGACACGGCCAAGGCGCTGACCAGCGGCGACCAGGTGATCCTCGCGCTGGCCGGTTCCGGTGCGGGCGAGGGGCTGATCGGCTTCGAGGGTGCGGGCCGGCGGACCACGACGCGTCTGCTGGAGGGCGACCTCCCGAAGTACAAGACGCTGTTCCCGACGGAGTTCAACAGCGTCGCGGTGATCGAGACCGCCCCCTTCGTGGAGGCCGTCAAGCGCGTGGCCCTGGTGGCGGAGCGCAACACTCCCGTGCGACTCAGCTTCGAGCAGGGCGTGCTGATCCTGGAGGCCGGTTCCAGCGACGACGCACAGGCTGTGGAGAGGGTCGACGCGCAGCTGGAGGGCGACGACATCTCGATCGCCTTCAACCCGACGTTCCTGCTGGACGGCCTGAGCGCGATCGACTCCCCGGTGGCCCAGCTGTCCTTCACGACGTCCACGAAGCCGGCGCTGCTCAGCGGCAAGCCCGCCCTGGACGCCGAGGCGGACGAGGCCTACAAGTACCTGATCATGCCGGTGCGGCTGAGCGGCTGAGCGGCCGACGCTTCGAGGGGCGGCCCCGGACCGTCCACAGGCTGGGGACGAAACCGCAGATGAGGGCGTGCGTCTGAGCGCGTACGCCCACAACTGTGCACGGACGTCCGGGTTTAGGCTCGGCGCGGGTACGAAAGTGCCGCGGCACGCATCCGGTGGTTCAGGACGTGCCGTCCCGCCCCCTCGCACACCTAAGGAAAGCAACTGATGGAGCTCGGTCTCGTCGGCCTCGGCAAGATGGGCGGCAACATGCGCGAGCGGATCCGCCGCGCGGGCCACACCGTCGTCGGATACGACCGCAATCCGGACCTCGCCGACGTCCACAGCCTGGAAGAGCTCGTGGGCAAGCTGGAGGCCCCCCGCGTGGTCTGGGTCATGGTCCCGGCCGGCGAGGCCACCCAGGCCACCGTCGACCGGCTCGGCGAGCTGCTCGAGCCCGGCGACGTCGTCGTCGACGGCGGGAACTCCCGCTGGACGGACGACGAGAAGCACGCCGAGGAGCTGGCCGCCAAGGGCATAGGCTTCGTCGACTGCGGCGTCTCCGGCGGCGTGTGGGGCCTGGAGAACGGCTACGCGCTGATGTACGGCGGCGACGCGGAGAACGTCGCCAAGGTGCAGCCGGTCTTCGACGCCCTCAAGCCGGAGGGCGACTTCGGCTCCGTGCACGCCGGCAAGGTCGGCGCGGGCCACTTCGCGAAGATGGTCCACAACGGCATCGAGTACGCGATGATGCAGGCCTACGCCGAGGGCTGGGAGCTGCTGGAGAAGGTCGACTCCGTGGAGAACGTCCGCGAGGTCTTCCGCTCCTGGCAGGAGGGCACGGTGATCCGCTCCTGGCTGCTGGATCTGGCCGTCAACGCGCTCGACGAGGACGAGCACCTCGGTGACCTGCGCGGTTACGCACAGGACTCCGGTGAGGGACGCTGGACGGTGGAGGCCGCGATCGACAACGCGGTGCCGCTGCCGGCGATCACGGCGTCGCTGTTCGCGCGGTTCGCGTCCCGGCAGGACGACTCGCCGCAGATGAAGATGATCGCCGCGCTGCGCAACCAGTTCGGCGGTCACGCGGTCGAGAAGAAGTAAGCAGCACCCAAGGGTTGGGAGGTCGGCGCACCACCATGCACGTCACGCATCTGTCGCTGGCCGACTTCCGCTCGTACGCCCGGGTCGAGGTGCCCCTGGACCCGGGCGTCACCGCCTTCGTCGGCCCGAACGGGCAGGGGAAGACGAACCTCGTCGAGGCGGTCGGCTATCTCGCCACCCTCGGCAGCCACCGCGTCTCCTCCGACGCCCCCCTGGTCCGCATGGGCACCGAGCGTGCGGTGATCCGCGCCCAGGTCCGCCAGGGCGAGCGGCAGCAGCTGATCGAGCTGGAGCTGAACCCGGGCCGGGCCAACCGGGCCCGGATCAACCGATCCACCCAGGTCAAGCCGCGTGACGTGCTCGGCATCGTGCGCACCGTCCTGTTCGCCCCGGAGGACCTCGCGCTGGTCAAGGGCGACCCCGGGGAGCGCCGACGCTTCCTGGACGAGCTGATCACCGCCCGCTCGCCGCGGATGGCCGGAGTGCGCTCCGACTACGACCGGGTCCTCAAGCAGCGCAACACCCTGCTGAAGTCGGCCGCGCTCGCGCGCCGGCACGGCGGGCGCACGATGGACCTGTCCACGCTCGACGTCTGGGACCAGCACCTCGCGCGCGCGGGTGCCGAGCTGCTCGCGCAGCGCCTGGACCTGATCGCCGCCGTGCAGCCGCTGGCCGACAAGGCGTACGAACAGCTGGCTCCGGGCGGCGGACCCGTCACTCTGGAGTACAAGCCGTCGGCGCCCGGTGAGGCGCACAGGCGCGAGGACCTCTTCGAGCAGCTGATGGCCGCCCTGGCCGAGGCGCGCAAGCAGGAGATCGAGCGGGGCGTCACCCTGGTGGGCCCGCACCGGGACGACCTGCTGCTCAAACTCGGTGAGCTGCCCGCCAAGGGATACGCCTCCCACGGCGAGTCCTGGTCGTACGCGCTGTCGCTGCGGCTGGCCTCGTTCGACCTGCTGCGTGCCGAGGGCAACGAGCCGGTGCTGGTGCTCGACGACGTCTTCGCCGAGCTGGACGCGCGGCGCCGCGAGCGGCTGGCGGAGCTGGTGGCGCCCGGCGAGCAGGTACTGGTGACGGCCGCGGTCGACGACGACGTACCGGACGTGCTGGCGGGGGCGCGGTACGCGGTGGCCGAGGGCACGGTGGAGCGCGTATGAGCGCGGACGGAGCGGAACCCGGGAAGTCCTCCGGTGACAGCGCCGGTCAGCCGGAGCCGTCCGGCGTCGACCTCGCGCGCGTGGCGCTCAGGGCGGCGCGTGAGGCGGCACGCGCGCGGGGTGACGCGGCGCAGCAGAAGCAGCAGGCCCGGCGCGGCGGTCTGCGCTCGGGTGCGCGCGCGGACGGCCGCGACCCGATGGCGCTGGGGTCGGCGATCAACCGGTTGATCACCGAGCGCGGCTGGGAGACGCCGGCGGCGGTCGGCGGGGTGATGGGGCGCTGGCCGCAGATCGTCGGTGAGGACGTGGCCAAGCACTGCGTGCCGGAGCGGTACGACGAGGACGAGCGGGTGCTGGTCGTCCGCTGTGACTCGACGGCCTGGGCGACGAACTTGAGGCTGCTCGCGCCCACGCTGGTGGCGCGGCTCAACGAGGATCTGGGCCATGGTTCGGTACGGGTGATCAAGGTGCTGGGACCCGGCGGTCCCGGGGGCCCGGGTCGCCGTTACGGCCCGTTGCGCGCGCCGGGCAGCAGGGGTCCGGGCGACACCTACGGGTGATCTGACACCCCGTCAGGGGTGGGTGATGTACCTCACATAAATGGGCGTCAGCGGTCGGTGTGAACCGCTGGCGCCCTCTTCGTCGTACAACCGCACACGGTTGCGAATCGGGTTCTGACTCCCAAGTAGCCAAGGGTTGACGTCTCGAAGCGCTGAGTGCCGTCGTGAGCCTCTTGAGGCCCCCTTCCCTATATCGGGAGTCGGACGAGCACGGTTCAGGGCGGCACATGCGGACTCAGGTACCGGCAAACCCCCATCAGTGTCAGTGCTACCGGTAGAATGGAAGGCAATCCCGCCCCGAACGTGGGGACCGTCCGGGAGTAGCTGAGCAACGCTGATCAAGGCTTACCAACGCAACATGCCGCAGCCGCTCCGGCAATCCGCCGACGAGCCCGGCTCGTGCTGTGCCAGAAAGGGCGCTTCGTGGCCGATTCCGGCAACCCCAACGAGAACAATCCGTCCACCGACACCGGCGTGAACGACGCGGTGAGCACCTCGACCGGCGAGGCTCCCACCTCGTACGACGCCAGTGCCATCACCGTCCTCGAGGGTCTGGACGCGGTCCGCAAGCGACCCGGTATGTACATCGGCTCGACCGGTGAACGGGGCCTGCACCACCTGGTGCAGGAGGTCGTGGACAACTCCGTCGACGAGGCGCTGGCCGGCCACGCGGACACCATCGACGTCACGATCCTCGCCGACGGCGGCGTCCGGGTCGTCGACAACGGCCGCGGCATCCCGGTGGGCATCGTCCCCTCCGAGGGCAAGCCCGCCGTCGAGGTCGTGCTGACCGTGCTGCACGCGGGCGGCAAGTTCGGCGGCGGCGGCTACGCGGTCTCCGGTGGTCTGCACGGCGTGGGTGTCTCCGTCGTCAACGCTCTTTCCACGCGGGTCGCCGTGGAGGTCAGGACCGACGGCTACCGCTGGACGCAGGAGTACAAGCTGGGCGTCCCCACGGCGCCGCTCGCCCGGCACGAGGCCATCGAGGAGACCGGCACGTCGGTCACCTTCTGGGCCGACGGGGACATCTTCGAGACCACCGACTACTCCTTCGAGACGCTCTCCCGGCGCTTCCAGGAGATGGCCTTCCTCAACAAGGGCCTGAAGATCAACCTCACCGACGAGCGCGAGTCGGCGAAGGCCACCGCCGGTGCGGACGAGGCGGGCGAGGACGAGAAGCACGAGGTCAAGAGCGTCTCGTACCACTACGAGGGCGGCATCGTCGACTTCGTGAAGTACCTGAACTCCCGCAAGGGAGAGCTGGTGCACCCCACCGTGATCGACCTGGAGGCCGAGGACAAGGAGAAGAGCCTCTCCCTCGAGGTCGCCATGCAGTGGAACGGCGGCTACACCGAGGGCGTGTACTCCTTCGCCAACATCATCCACACGCACGAGGGCGGTACGCACGAAGAGGGCTTCCGCGCGGCGCTCACCTCGCTGATCAACAAGTACGCGCGCGACAAGCGGCTGCTGCGGGAGAAGGACGACAACCTCACGGGTGACGACATCCGCGAGGGTCTGACCGCGATCATCTCGGTGAAGCTGAGCGAGCCGCAGTTCGAGGGCCAGACCAAGACCAAGCTGGGCAACACGGAGGTCAAGACCTTCGTCCAGCGCGTGGTCTACGAGCACCTCACCGACTGGCTCGACCGGAACCCGAACGAGGCCGCGGACATCATCCGCAAGGGCATCCAGGCGGCCACCGCGCGCGTGGCGGCCCGCAAGGCCCGTGACCTGACGCGTCGTAAGGGCCTGCTGGAGACGGCGTCCCTGCCGGGCAAGCTCTCCGACTGCCAGTCGAACGACCCGACCAAGTGCGAGATCTTCATCGTCGAGGGCGACTCCGCCGGCGGCTCCGCCAAGTCCGGCCGGAACCCGCAGTACCAGGCGATCCTCCCGATCCGCGGCAAGATCCTGAACGTCGAGAAGGCGCGCATCGACCGGATCCTGCAGAACCAGGAGATCCAGGCGATGATCTCCGCGTTCGGCACGGGTGTGCACGAGGACTTCGACATCGAGAAGCTCCGCTACCACAAGATCATCTTGATGGCGGACGCCGACGTCGACGGCCAGCACATCAGCACCCTGCTGCTGACCTTCCTGTTCCGCTTCATGCGGCCGCTGGTCGAGGCCGGGCACGTGTACCTCTCCCGCCCGCCGCTCTACAAGATCAAGTGGGGCCGGGACGACTTCGAGTACGCGTACTCCGACCGCGAGCGCGACGCCCTGATCGAGCTGGGACGCAACGCCGGCAAGCGCATCCGCGAGGACTCCGTGCAGCGCTTCAAGGGCCTCGGCGAGATGAACGCCGAGGAGCTGCGCGTCACGACCATGGACCAGGAGCACCGCGTGCTCGGCCAGGTCACCCTCGACGACGCCGCGCAGGCCGACGACCTGTTCTCGGTACTGATGGGCGAGGACGTCGAGGCCCGGCGCGCGTTCATCCAGCGCAACGCCAAGGACGTCCGCTTCCTCGACATCTGAGTCGGTCTCAGCTGACCGCACCAGGAAGGACCTTCACCAGCAATGACCGACGAGAACACTCCTGTGACGCCGCCCGAGGGTGACGCCCTGGCCATGCGTGTCGAGCCCGTCGGGCTCGAGACGGAGATGCAGCGTTCCTACCTCGACTACGCGATGTCCGTCATCGTCTCGCGAGCGCTGCCCGACGTCCGCGACGGCCTCAAGCCCGTCCACCGGCGCGTGCTGTACGCCATGTACGACGGCGGTTACCGCCCCGAGCGCGGCTTCTACAAGTGCGCCCGCGTCGTCGGCGACGTCATGGGCAATTACCACCCGCACGGCGACAGCTCCATCTACGACGCCCTGGTGCGCCTCGCCCAGCCGTGGTCGATGCGCATGCCGCTCGTCGACTCCAACGGCAACTTCGGCTCGCCGGGCAACGACCCGGCGGCGGCCATGCGCTACACCGAGTGCAAGATGGCGCCGTTGTCTATGGAGATGGTCCGCGACATCGACGAGGAGACCGTCGACTTCACGGACAACTACGACGGCCGCTCCCAGGAGCCGACGGTCCTGCCGGCCCGCTTCCCGAACCTGCTGATCAACGGCTCGGCCGGTATCGCGGTCGGCATGGCGACCAACATCCCGCCGCACAACCTGCGCGAGGTCGCGGCCGGCGCCCAGTGGTACCTGGAGAACTACGAGGCCTCGCACGAGGAGCTGCTGGACGCGCTCATCGAGCGCATCAAGGGCCCGGACTTCCCGACCGGCGCCCTGGTGGTGGGCCGCAAGGGCATCGAGGAGGCGTACCGCACCGGGCGCGGCTCGATCACCATGCGCGCGGTCGTCGAGGTCGAGGAGATCCAGAACCGCCAGTGCCTGGTGGTCACGGAGCTGCCGTACCAGACCAACCCGGACAACCTCGCGCAGAAGATCGCCGACCTGGTGAAGGACGGCAAGGTCGGCGGCATCGCCGACGTCCGCGACGAGACCTCCTCGCGCACCGGTCAGCGCCTGGTCATCGTGCTGAAGCGGGACGCGGTCGCCAAGGTCGTCCTGAACAACCTGTACAAGCACACCGACCTGCAGTCCAACTTCAGCGCCAACATGCTGGCCCTGGTGGACGGGGTGCCGCGCACCCTCTCCCTGGACGCGTTCATCCGCCACTGGGTGAACCACCAGATCGAGGTCATCGTCCGGCGGACGAAGTTCCGGCTGCGCAAGGCCGAGGAGCGGGCGCACATCCTGCGCGGCCTGCTCAAGGCCCTGGACGCCATCGACGAGGTCATCGCGCTGATCCGGCGCAGCGACACCGTCGAGATCGCGCGCGGCGGCCTGATGGAGCTCCTGGAGATCGACGAGATCCAGGCCAACGCGATCCTGGAGATGCAGCTCCGCCGGCTGGCGGCCCTGGAGCGGCAGAAGATCGTCCAGGAGCACGACGAGCTCCAGGCCAAGATCCGCGAGTACAACGAGATCCTCTCGTCCCCCGTCCGCCAGCGCGGCATCGTCAGCGAGGAGCTGACGGCGCTGGTCGAGAAGTACGGCGACGACCGCAAGACGAAGCTGATCCCCTACGAGGGCGACATGTCCATCGAGGACCTGATCGCCGAGGAGGACATCGTCGTCACGGTCACGCGGGGCGGCTACATCAAGCGCACCAAGACCGACGACTACCGCGCCCAGAAGCGCGGCGGCAAGGGGGTGCGCGGCACGAAGCTCAAGGAAGACGACATCGTCAACCACTTCTTCGTGTCCACCACGCACCACTGGCTGCTGTTCTTCACCAACAAGGGCCGCGTCTACCGGGTGAAGGCCTACGAGCTGCCCGACGCCGGCCGGGACGCGCGCGGCCAGCACGTGGCCAACCTCCTGGCCTTCCAGCCGGACGAGACGATCGCCCAGATCCGCGCGATCCGCGACTACGAGGCGGTTCCGTACCTGGTCCTGGCCACCAAGGCCGGCCTGGTGAAGAAGACACCGCTGAAGGACTACGACTCACCGCGCTCCGGCGGCGTGATCGCCATCAACCTGCGCGAGCAGGAGGACGGATCCGACGACGAACTGATCGGAGCCGAACTCGTCTCGGCCGAGGATGATCTGCTGTTGATCAGTAGGAAGGCACAGTCGATCAGGTTCACCGCCTCGGACGACACACTGCGTCCGATGGGCCGTGCCACCTCGGGCGTCAAGGGCATGAGTTTCCGTGAAGGGGACGAGCTGCTCTCGATGAATGTTGTTCGAGCCGGTACGTTCGTGTTCACTGCCACCGACGGCGGTTACGCGAAGCGGACCTCCGTCGACGAGTACCGCGTCCAGGGCCGCGGCGGCCTCGGCATCAAGGCCGCCAAGATCGTCGAGGACCGCGGATCGCTCGTGGGAGCGCTGGTGGTCGAGGAGCACGACGAGATCCTCGCCATCACCCTCTCGGGCGGTGTGATTCGTACGCGAGTCAGCGGGGTCAGGGAGACGGGCCGTGACACCATGGGCGTCCAACTGATCAATCTGGGCAAGCGCGATGCCGTCGTCGGCATCGCACGCAACGCCGAGGCGGGACGCGAGGCGGAGGAGGTCGACGGCGATGTGGTCGTCGACGAGACCGCCGAGGGTGCCGCGACCACCGGCACGGACGAGGGTGAGGCGCCCTCGGACGAGTAGCACGAGGAGAGAGTCATCGTGAGCGGAGCCACGGGCGCCGGGTCGGCCGGTACCTCCAGGGGTACGGAAACGGGCGGCGGCGGCCGTGGCTCCGCCGCGCGTGCGACCGATCCGCACACCACTCAGCTGCGCAAGATCGACGACGGCACGACCGATTCGCACTCGGCGAGCCCGTCCACAACGCATGGATCCCAGGGGGGAACTGTGACGGACACCCGAGGCCAGCAGACTCAGGCGGCGGCCTCGCCGCTGCCGGGAGAACGGCAGCCCCAACAGCCCGGCGGGCCGTACCACCCGCCGCAGGCCTACCAGACGCAGGGCGGCAACGCGACCGCCGCCGTGCGCCGCCCCCGCACCGGCGCCCGCACCACGCCCCGCGTGCGCAAGGCGCGGCTGCGGGTCTCGAAGGCGGACCCGTGGTCGGTGATGAAGGTCAGCTTCCTGCTCTCCATCGCGCTCGGCATCTGCACGATCGTCGCGTCCGCCGTCCTGTGGATGGTGATGGACGCCATGGGCGTCTTCTCGACCGTCGGCGGCACGATCTCCGAGGCGACCGGCTCGAACGAGTCCAACGGCTTCGACCTGCAGTCCTTCCTGTCGCTGCCCAACGTGCTGCTGTTCGCTACGGTCATCGCGGTCATCGACGTCGTCCTCGCCACGGCTCTGGCCACGCTGGGCGCGTTCATCTACAACCTGTCCGCCGGCTTCGTCGGCGGGGTGGAGCTGACGCTCGCCGAGGACGAGTGACCGTCCCTCCCGGGTCCCGCGCCAACCGATTTTGGGACTGCCCGCCTCGTGCGCTAATCTTCAGGAGTCAGCGCGCGGGACATACACCGCAGAGCGCGGCGGGGCTATAGCTCAGTTGGTTAGAGCGCATCCCTGATAAGGATGAGGCCACAGGTTCAAATCCTGTTAGCCCCACCAGCACGAAGGCCCCCAGTCGATACGGCTGGGGGCCTTCGGCATGTGGAGGTGTCGGCTGGTGGGCTCCGGATCGAGGGCCTCGCTGTGGGGCGGGGGCCGTTTCATCGGTCGCAGGGTTGCTCGTAGGAGAGGCGTGGCAGGTGTTCGTGCCACTTCTCCTCGGTGAGCACGCCCCGGGTGGAGGAGCAGATGCGGTCGATGGCGTCGTCCACGTCCAGGTTCCACAGCCGTACGGTGTCCGTGCCGCTGGAGATGCCGAGCATGTGACTCAGAGGGCTGAAGGACAGGAAGGTGCCCGTCTGGGCGTTGGGGCTCATCGACTCCCCGATGGGGGCGGCCTCGGCGGGCGTGTCGACGTCCCAGAGGCGGACGGTGTTGTCGTTGGCGCCGCTGACCAGGGTGTCGCCGTCCTTGCTGAACGTCAGTGACACCACCGAGTCGGTGTGGCCGGAGAGGGTGGAGTCGGGCCGGGGCGCGCCGGAGGGGTCGGTGGTGTTCCAGAGCCGGACCGTGCCGTCGTCGCTGCCGCTGGCCAGCGTACGGCCGTCGGGACTGTAGGCCAGGACGTTGACGGGACCGAGGTGGCCCGTGCGCGGGGAGCCGGGGCGGGCGGCGTGCGGGGGGTCGCCGACGTCCCAGAAGCGGACGGTGTCGTCCGCGCCGCCGCTGGCGAGAGTGCGCCCGTCCGGGCTGAAGGCGAGGGTGTTGACGTACCCCGTGTGGCCGGCGAGCGGCTTGCCGAGCGGGCGGGGGCGGGACGGGTCGGCGGTGTCCCACAACTGGATCGTGCGGTCGTCGTAGGCCGTGGCCAGCGTGTCGCCGTCCGGGGCGAAGGCCAGGGTGCCGGGACCGGCGTAGCGGGTGCGCAGTCTCACGGGTGGGCCGTGCGCGGTGGGCCGGGCGGTGTCGGAGACGTCCCACAGCTGCATCGCGCGGCTGCCCGTCGACACCGCGAGGGTGCCGCCGTCCGGGGAGAACACCAGCGACCGCACGTCGCCCTCCGCGGGACGGAAGGGGGCACCCAGGGACCTGGGCCGGCCGGGGTCCGACACGTTCCACAGCCGGACCCGCCCGTCGCGCGCCGCCGTGGCCAGCACGTGGCCGTCCGGGCGGAACGCCCCGGTGCGGCCGGTCATGTCCGACGTCGGGATGGACCAGAGCCGGACCTTGCTGTCGCCGCTGCCGGTGGCGAGCGTGCGGCCGTCCGGACTGAAGCTCAGGGCGTACATCTCGCCGCTGCTTCCCGACAGGGGCACGCCGACCTGCGAGGGGTGGGCCGGGTCGCTGACGTTCCACAGGCGCGCCGTGCTGTCCGCGCTGCTCGCGGCGAGCGTGTCCCCGTCGGGGCTGAAGGCCACCGACCAGACGGGCCCGGTGTGCCCGGTCAGCGGGGAGCCGATCCGGGCGGCGTCGCGGGGGTCGGCCACGTTCCAGAGCCGGACGGTGTCGTCCGCGCTGCCGCTGGCCAGGGTGCGTCCGTCGGGGCTGAAGGCGACGGAGTGCACCAGGTCGGTGTGGCCGGTCAGGGGCCGGCCGACCGGTGTGGCCGCGCGCGGGTCGGCCACGTCCCAGAGCCGGACGGTGTCGTCGTCGCCGCCGGCCGCCAGGGTGCGTCCGTCGGGGCTGAACGCCACCGAGCGCACCGCCGCGGTGGGGCCGGTCAGCGTACCGAGCTTCTCGGGGCGGCCCGGGTCGGCCACGTTCCACAGGCGGACGGTGCGGTCGTCGTGGGCGGAGGCCAGGGTGTGCCCGTCCGGTCCGAAGGCGAGCAGGTAGACGGTGCCGCCGCGGCCGGGTACGGGGGCGCCGAGCGGGCGTGGGCGGGCGGGGTCGCTCACGTCCCACAGCCGGATGGTGCCGTCGTCCGAGGCGCTGGCCAGGGTGCGCCCGTCCGGGCTGAACACCGCGGCGCTCACCCAGCTGGTGTGGCCGGTGAGGGGAGCGCCCAGCGGTTCGGGGCGAGCGGCGTCCGACACGTCCCACAGCCGTACGGTCCGGTCGTAGCTGGCCGTCGCCAGGAGCCGGCCGTCGGGGCTGAAGGAGGTGAGGTAGACGGCGCCGGTGTGGCCGAGGAGCGGCGTGGCCAGCGGCGCGTTCACGATCGAGATCAGCCGGTTCCGCACGTTCTCGTCGTCCGGCCGCAGGCGGTGCGCCGCCAGGTCGAGCTGGGCCGAAAGCGAGGGGTCCGTGTACTGGACCTGGTCCGCCTCGGCGACCACCTGGCCGAAGACCGCGTCGTTGCGCTGCTGCCAGGCGATCACCGCGGAACCGACCGCGAGCAGCGCCAGGACGACCAGCGACGCCACCGCGGCGCGGCTGATCAGTACGCCGCGCCGGCGCAGCCTGACCGCCGCGGCCAGGAACTCCACGGCGCTGCGGGTGAGGAAGGTGTCGCCCGCCGACTCCGCCCAGCCGCGGGCCTGCTCCAGCCGGGAGCCGCGGTAGAGCAGGGAGGAGTCCCGCTCCGACTCCTCCCAGGCCCGGCCGTCCTCCTCCAGCCGCTGGCGCAGCAGGTTGTCGGCCCGGCCCTCGTCGATCCAGTCGCGCAGCCGCGGCCAGGCGTGCAGCAGCGCCTCGTGGGTGATCTCCACGGTGTCCGCGTCGAGTGTCACCAGCCGGGCCCGTACCAGCGCTTCGAGCGACTCCTCGGTCTTGCCGGGGTCCCTGGACTCCTGCGCGAGCCGGCGCCGCGTGCCCCGCCTGCGGGTGGCCTGGGTGTCCTCGCTCACCCGGACCAGTCTCAGCAGGAGCAGTCGCGCGGCCGTGCGTGCGGCCGGGTCCAGGCCGGACCAGGCCCGCTCGGCGGTCGCCGCCACCGCTCCCTGGATGCCGCCGGCGGCGCGGTAGCCGGCCAGGGTCAGCCGGCCCGCCTTGCGCCGCTGCCAGGTGGCGAGCAGGGCGTGGGAGAGCAGCGGCAGCACGCCCGCGTCGTGGGCGCCGCGAGGGCTGTCGCTGCTGACCTCACGGACGATCAGTTCCGCCAGTCCGGGTTCGAGTTCCATGCCCACGGCCTTGGCCGGGCCGGTCACCGCCTCGCGCAGCTCCGTGGTGGTCAGCGGCCCGAGCACCATGTGCCGGTGCTGGAGCGCGTCGGCCAGCTCGGGGTAGCGCAGGCACTGCTCGTAGAAGTCGGCGCGCACTCCGAGGGCCACGAGCACGGGTGCCGGGTCCTCGGGGCCTGCGGGGGTGCAGGCGGCCTGGAGAAGCTGGACGAAGAGGCGCCGGTCCGACTCCTCGGCGCAGAGGGTGAAGATCTCCTCGAACTGGTCCACGATGACGACCGGGCGGGCGGACGACGACGTGCTGGCGCGGGCCCATGCCGAGACGGCCTCCCGCGCCGCACGAGCGAACTCCGGAGTGCCGGGCGGCCCGTGCGCGGCGGGATCCTGGGCCGGCCGGTACGGCGCGGAGCGGTCGAGTGTGGAGTGGTCGGGTGTGGAGCGGTCCGGTGTGGAGCGATCCGGTGTGGAGCGGTCCCGCATCGCATGGCCTCGCGCCACATGGCCTCGCGCCACATGACCGCCCACCGTCGCGTCCTGTGCCGAGGCCTCCTCCGTCGCGGCCACGACGGACGCGAGTCCGGGTATCCGGCGGATCAGCTCACCGAGCGGATCACCTCCCGGTACGAGCTGGAGCACCTCCCTGCGCGGACCGGTCCCCCCGTCCAGCGCGCCGTCGCGCACGGCGGGCACCAGTCCGGCGTTCAGCAGTGAGGACTTCCCCGCCCCCGAGGCGCCCACCAGCATGACCAGGCCGCCCGTGGCCTCGGTGGCGCGGAGCTGGGTGACGAGGGCGTTCGTGCTCCGCTCCCGCCCGAAGAACCAGCCGGCGTCCTCCTGCCGGTAGGCGGCCAGTCCGCGGTAGGGGCAGACCCCGCCCGGGGCGGGGCCGGCGTCGGCCGCCGGATGCTCCTCGTCCGCATCGGACGGCGCCGGGCGCTCGCCTGTCGGGTCGGCCACCGCCCGCTCCCACAGGCGCTGCCACTGGGCCAGGTCGTACAGGCCGGCGGAGACCGGTACCGGCCGTGCGCGCCGTGCCTGGGGTATGAGGACGTGCAGGACCGCCGCGAGGGCGGGGAACTGGGCCGGTACGTTCCTGGCCCGCCGCCAGTCGCTGATCCGCTGCGCGGACACCCGTACGGGGCGCCCGCGTTCGTCGACCCGCTGGAGCCGGACGACCGCTTCGGAGACGCGTTTGAGGGGAGGGTTGCCGGCCTCCTTGTACAGCAGTGCGAGACGTTCGGCGAAGGCCGTGCGTGCCCCTGAGTCGAAACCCGCGGCGTTCACTCCTCACTTCCTCCGCACCTGGACGTCCGGACCGGAAAACTCACTCTATATGCCTGACCTGCGGTTACGTCATCGTTGCGGCATCACGACCTCCTCTTCGGCGGCCTCGACTGGCAGGATCGCGTCGCAGTGGCGAGGCGGCCGCCCGGCGCCCGGACAGGTCAGCGGCCCAGCGCCCGGAGAGCCATCCGGTGCGGCCGCATGTTCTCGGTCAGCTTCGGTCGGCTTTCGTATGCCCGGCCCCGTCCCGGTCCAATCCGCGCAGCACGCCGCCGGCATGGTCCGGCACCGGTCCCCACGAGGGGAGGGACCGGTGCCCGATCATGCCGGCGGGCGCCGGGGACCGTGGCGGGCGGCGGCGGTCGGCCCCCCGTGGACGGCCGCCGTGCGGGCGGGGCGGCGGAGCACGCGCCGGGCCTCGACCACGAACCGCCGGGCACCGCCTCCCGCACCGACGCACCGCGGGCGGCCGCGGTCACGCGCGCGAGGCCGGCCCGTTCAACGCAGTTGCGCGCGAGGCGGGTTCAGGGCGCCGGTCCGCGGGCAGGCACGTCCTGAAGGTTCCGCAGCCGACCGCCGCTGGAGTACGTATGAGGATCTCCGTCGACCCCGAGCAGTGCTACGGCTCCGGAGACTGCGTGCACCGGGCCCCGACCGTCTTCACCCAGGTAGGCGGGTTGGGCGCCGTGATACCGGGCCGTGAGCACGATGTCGACGCGCCGCGGGTGCGGGAGGCGGCCGAAGGGTGCCCGGCCGCCGCGATCACCGTGACGGGGACGGACTGAGGAGCGCGGGGAGGACCGGGGATGCGCGCGCCGGAGGCTCTGGTGACGCTCGGCAGCCGCTACGTGCGCGGCGCGCCCGGAGGGTGGGGGAAGGCGGCGCTTGCCGCACGCTGGCTGAACCCCCGGCTGCGCGACCACCCGCGCCGACGGGTCGTCAGGGTCCGTTCCGGCGACCTGTTCGCCGTGGACACCCAGGACCTCATCCAGCGGTACCTGTACCTGTTCGGCGTCTGGGAGCCGCACATGACGGCCTGGCTGCGGCGCCGGCTGCGGCCGGGGGACACCTTCGTCGACGTGGGGGCCAACATCGGGGTGTTCAGCGTCCTGGCCGCCCGACTCGTCGGCGACGAGGGCCGGGTCGTCGCGATCGAGGCCTCCCCCGACGTCCACCACCGACTGGTGCGGCACGGCCGGCTCAACGGCCGCGGGAACATCCGCGCGGTCAACGCCGCCGTGTCGGACAGCCGTCGGACGCTGACCTTCGTGCTCGCCAGCTCGCGCAACATGGGCGCGAACAGCATCGTCCCCTACGACGGTCCGGCGGAGTCGACCTTCGAGATCGAGGCCCGGCCGCTGCCGGAACTCCTCGACCCGGCCGAGATCGCGCGCGCCCGGGTGATCAAGATCGACGTCGAGGGCGCGGAGGGGAGCGTCGTCCGCGGGATGGCGCCCATGCTCGGCGCGCTGCGGCCCGACGCGGAGATCGGCGTCGAGGTGACGCCCGAGCGGATGGCGCGGCTCGGGGACTCCATCGAGGAACTGCTGGCGGTGATGCGCGAGGCGGGCTTCCACGTGTACCGGATGGCCAACGACTACGCGCCCGGAAGCTATCCCTCGGCCCTGAGCGGTGTGCCCGGTGTGCCGGTCCGCCTGCGCGGGTCCGTGACCGGGGAGAGCGACCTGATCTTCTCGCGGGTGGACGCCGAGACGCTCCCCTGAACCACCGCCGCGCTCATCTCTCCGCCTGGTTCAGGGACGCTCGCGCGGGCCGCCGGCTCCGGGCGGGAAGCTCCATCCGGAGGAGGCCAGCGCCAGCGCCCTGGCCTCCACGACCGCCATCCGGGCAGCCCGCTCGGCGGGGTCCACGTGGGACGCCTGGCCGGTGACCTGCCCCTGCCACTTGCGGTAGAGGAGGCCCACCTCGGCGGAGAACCAGCCCCGGCTGACGCAGTTGAGCGCCAGCAGCAGGCCGGTGTCCTCGGACGCGGGCAGGGCCATCCAGCCGCCGAGCGCGAGCAGCAGGTCGCGCCGTACCAGGAGTGTCGCCGGGTGGACCTGGGAACGGAAGTCGTTCGCCTTCCAGTGGTCGAGCACCGCGCCGGGCTCGATCGGCCCGTGCTCCGGGTCACCCGGGAAACCTGCCGTCGAGCCGTCCGGCAGCAGGTCCAGGGCCCGGGAGGTGGCCCACCCGAGGGTCGGGTCGGCCTCCAGAGCGGCCAGGTCCCGGGCCAGGGAGCCAGGGGTGAGCTGGTCGTCGGCGTCCAGGATCTTCACGTACTCGCCGTCCGCGTGGGACAGGGCGATGGTGCGGGCGACTCCGGGGCCGCCCTGGCGTTCCGGCCGTCCCTGCCGGAAGACGACGCGCGGGTCGTCGGGCACGTGGGGCCGTACGTCGTCCGTCCGCCCGTCCTCCTGGATGACCCAGCGCCAGTCCCATCCGGCGGGCAACTCCTGTGCGCGCAGGGACGCGTGGGCCTCGGCGAGGAAGGGGGCCGAGGGGCCGTGGACGGCCGTGACGATGACGACGTGCCTGCTCACGCCGGCCCTCACCACCTCTTTGTCGTCGGGTTGGGTCCTGGTGCGGCTACAGGCTACGGCTCCCGGGTGCGCCCCGGCGGGAAGGGGTCCCGGCGCACGGGACGGCGGCCGCGGCCGCCCTCGCACCGGGGACGACGAACGCGGCCGCCCCCGCACCGGGGACGACGAACGCGGCCGCCCCCGCACCGGGGCGACGACCGCAGCCGCCCCCGCACACGGCGGCGGCCCGGCTGCTCTGTCGAGCGGCCGGGCCGTTTCTCGCGTGCGGTGCTGTACGCAGATCGCCGTGACGTCGGTGTCGGGGGCGCGCCGGGGTCCGGGCGCGCGCGGGGTCGCTCAGCGCTGGAGGGGTGCGGTGTGCTGGGCCGGGGTCTCGGCCGTGTCGTCGTCGCACAGGAGGCCGGTGGCCGAGGCGGCGTCGGTGAGCGGGCGGTGCCGGCAGCTGGGCGCCTTGCCGTGGGCCTCGGCGCGGATGCGCTGTTTCATCGTGGGGGGCAGGGAGCCGGTACGTGACCCGGACCAGGGGGCCGCCACCGCGGGTGCCGCCTCGGGGGAGGCACTCTCGCTGTTGCTGTGCGTTCGGGTCTGCGGTACGGCCGCGGAGGCGGTCGTCGTGATGAGTCCGAGCGCCGTGCACAGCGCGAGGAAGGCGGTGACGATGGTGGTCCACAGCGTCATGACCTTGTTCCGGGCCATAACCCCTCACTTTCGGGTTGGGCGATTTGCGTACTTTCCTCATGATGTGTATGCGGACCGCGAAGTGGTGGACCTCCACACGTGGCGCGGCGATGTTCAGATGAACACCACCCGGATGGCCGCAAGGGGGCGGAAAAGGTCCCCAGGCGGGAGGGAGGGGGACAAATAGTCACCCTCCGTGGAGGTGTGATCACCCGCCGATCGGAACGGTTTCGCCCGTCCGTATCGGGCCCCGGGGGTGGGAAGTTGGCCGTCGGCACAGGTCACCGATCGGTATCGGCCGGTGTGTATAGTCGGGCGCCAGAGGTCCCCTACGTCAAGGAAAGACGAGGTCGCGCGGTGAAGAAGCTTCTCCTGGTCGCACTGGCCGCCATCGGCGGGCTCCTCGTGTACCGCCAGATCCAGGCGGATCGCGCCGAGCAGGATCTGTGGACGGAGGCGACTGACTCCGTGCCCACGGGTTCGTGAGTACGACCGACATCCGGTCCTGAGCAGACCCCGGCCGCCTTGCGGTCGGGGTTTTGTGTGCCCGGATTCCGTGCGGGGGCGCGGGAGCACGGGGTGGCGCGGCAGGATGGGCCAGGGGCCGGTCCGGACGGCGGCGGCGCCGGTGAGCGCGAGGGGTGGCGGATGGTGGGACGGTGGTGTACGGCGCGGCGCCGTGCCGGGTCGCGGGAGGCCCGGCGGACTGTGCCCCCGACCGCGTGTCGGGTGCCGGGACCGGTGCGGTCGGCCGCCCTGACCGCCGTACTGGCCACGACCGCCGCACTGCTCGGTGGTCCGGCCCTCGCGGCCGATGCGCCCGCCGACTACGCCTTCGCCGGGGACGCCCGGCGGATCGAGGGCGGGAACGGCACCGCGGACGCCGCCGCGCTGGAGCCCGGCGCCACGTACCGCAGCTCCCTGCCGAGAAACGGTGTCCTCTCTTACCGCGTCGAACTCGACGCCTCCTCCGACACCTACGTCTCCGTCACCGCCGTACCCGGCTCGGCCGGGGAGGTCACCGCCGTGGACGGCATCCGCGTCCGGCTGCGGGACGCCGACGGCAACTCCTGCTCCACCGACAGCGCCACCTTCGGCGCCGCGCACAGTCCCCGCCCGGTCACCGCCTGGAGCAGGCGCGAGATCGTCCCCGGCGCGACCCGCTGCCAGGAGTCCGGCACCTACTACGTCACCGTCGAGCGGACCAGGCCCCAGGACTCCCCGCCCCGGGCCTGGGACCTGGAACTGGCCGCCGTCACGGAACCGCGCCCCGCGGCGGCCGACGCGCCCACCACACCCGCGCCCTGGGACTCCGCCACACCCGAACCCCTCGCCGGTGAGCCGCAACGCCGTCCGGGCGGCCAGGGGTTCGCCCACGCCACCCCGGTCGGGCAGGGAGTGTGGCGCGACGACATCCGGCCGGGACAGACCCTCTTCTACGAGGTGCCGGTCGACTGGGGCCGCCGAGTGCACGCGACCGCCGAACTCGACGGCTCCGGCGACACCTCCGGCTACGCCACCGGCGCCCTGCACCTGGCCCTGCACAACCCGGTGCGCGGCGAGGTCGACGACGCCGCCAAGGGGTACGCCGGCCGCCGGACGACCGTCGGTCTCGCTCCGCTGCCTCCGGTGGACCACGCCAACCGGTACGCCGCCGACGGGCAGGTCGCCGGGATGCGCTTCGCCGGCGCGTACTACCTCGTGGTGCACCTCGCGGCGCAGGTCGCCGACGACTTCGGCGAGGGCCCCTTCGGGCTGACCCTGCGGGTGCGGCTCAGCGGGGCGGGGCGGGCCGGGCCGCAGTACGCGGGGGAGTCCCGGCCGGGGGGCCTCTTCGAGGTCTCGGCCCAGGACCGGGTGGCAGCCCCGGAGAACGGGCCCGCGGACGGCGGGGCCGCGGACGGCGACGACCTCGCCATGAAGGCGGTCGCCGCCGGCGGGATCGGTACCGGCAGTCTGCTGCTCGTCGGCCTGGGCGTGTGGACGGCGGTGGCCCGGCGCAGGGCCTAGGGCGCCCGTCCTCAGAGGCGGCTCAGCGCCCAGAAGCCCACGGCGTAGCAGGCCAGCGCGAGGAGCAGGAGCGGGACCGCGACCCTGGCCGGAGGTCCGGGCCGGCGCCGCCTCCGACGACGCGCGCGGTGCTGCGCGGGTGCGGGTGCCTGCGGGGTCCGGGCGGTGTACGACGCGGTCGGGGAGTCGGCGCGCTGCGGCGCGGACGGCGTCGTGGCCGACGTGGGAGGTGGCGGGTACGCGGCGGCCCCGTACCGCGGCCCGTCGAAACCGGCCGACGACGGTGCTGGGGGCTGGGGATGAGGGAGAGGGTGGGGCTGGGGCCTGAGGGCGGGCGACGACGGGGAGGTGAGGGTCGCCCGCGGGGGCGGCAGGCGGAAACTGCCGGTCTCTGACATGGCGGCGGGTGGCGCGGCCCCGCCGGACGATGCCGACGGCGCGTCGCTCGGGGCGGGAGGCGACAGGCCGGGGGCGAGGGGGCTTTCCGCCGGGACGGGCGGAGTGCGGCCCGAGGCGGCGTCGGTACCTGTCGACGCCGAGCCCTTCGGCGCCGAGCCCGTCGGCGCGTGCTCCGGGAGCGGTGGGGTGCTGTTCGGGGTTGCCGGTGGTCGGCCCGGGGACGACGGGGTGCCGGCCGGGGCGGAGGTCCGTCGCGGGTCCGTCGGGGTGCTGTCCACGCCGGACGCCCGTACGAGTGGCCCGGCGGGGCCGAACCCCGAGGGCAGCGGCCCGACTTGGTCGAAGATCTCGATCAGCTCGTCGTCGGGCCCGGGTTCCGGCAGCAGCTCCGAGGCGGAGGCCAGCGCCTTGCGCGCCCCGGTCGCCGTGCGGAACCTCGCCTCAGGGTCCGGCTGGACCAGCGTCGCGACGACCTGCCACAGCGGCTCGGGGATGCCCTGCGGCGCGGGCGGCGTCCCGTGCTCGGCGAAGTACTGCACCAGCGCCTTGGCGTCCGGCTTGGCCCCCTCCAGCAGGTACAGGGCGACCAGGCCCACGGCGAACAGATCGGCGGGGAAGTCCGGCTCCGCCCCCATCAGCTGCTCCGGCGCGAGATAACCGGGCGTCCCCACCACGAGGTTCGTCTCCGTCAGCCGGGGCTCGCCCAGCCGCATCGCGATCCCGAAGTCGGAGAGCCGCAACCGGGGCCGGCCCGTCCCGGTGGCCTCCAGCAGCAGGTTGGCGGGCTTGATGTCCCGGTGCACGACGCCCTCCGCGTGGACCGCCGCCAGGCCCGCCAGGAGCTGGTCGACCAAGGTGCACACGAACCCGGCGGGCAGGGGGCCGTAGTCCCCGATCAGGTGGACGAGCGAACCCCCCGTGACCAGGTCCATGGTGAACAGGACCTGGTCGTCGTCGGCGGCCCAGCTGGCGGGCGCGAGCACGTGGGGGTGATCGATGCGCAGGGCCTGCTCGCGTACGAACCGCAGCAGGGCGTGCGCGTCCCGCTGCTGGAGCACCTTGGCGGCCACGTAGCGTCGGCGGCGATGGTCCCAGGCACGCCAGACGGCACCGACCCCGCCACGACCGATCGGGTCGACCAGCTCGTACCGTCCGGCGAAGACCTCACCCATGACCGTGCGTCGCTCCTCCCCTGGCGCCACTTCGGCGCCCGGCCACCGCCCCCTCGGCAGCCGGGCCCGCGATCAGTTCTGGTGGGACTGGTAGTGCGCCACCGCGTCCGAGGTACGGCCGGCGCCGTACACCCGGAGGAACTCCGCCAGTTCCGGGTGGGTGGGGGAGAGCGCGTCCGCCGCGTCGATGATGTCCCCGGCCGCCGCCACCGAACGCAGCAGCGACTGGATCTCGCGCACCACGCGCTTGACCGTGGGCGCGCCCGAACTGTTCGTCGTGTGCGTGGTGTTGCTCAGCACCGAGCCCCCCTGCGACTTCTTGATCTCGTCCATGCGCTCCGTGGCCTCGGCCGCGCTCGCGCTGCCGTCCGCGACCTGACCCGCCAGCTCCTGCAGCAGCTGTACCCGCTGGACCACCGCGGGATTGCCGATCTTCGCCCGCTGGCCGCTCATGAGCTGCGACAGCATCGGCGCGGACAGCCCCAGCACCCCCGCGAGACGGGCCTGGTTGAGACCAAGATCGTCGATGAGCCTACGGAAGAGCGCCCCCAGCGGCTCCCCGTACCAGTTCCGCTGCAGTTCCCGCGCTCTTGCGGTGGCTTCCTGCTGTGCGGCGTCCATTGCGTCTCCCCATCGCTTCCCCAAGAACCGCAGTTCGCTCCAGCGAACCACGCCGAGCATCTTACGGAGCGTGGTTGTTCCCCGGGAGTCCCCATCATTTGTGAGATACGGGGGGCGACCCGGTAGTCTTGTCTGCGGCGCCTGCCGGTATGCGGTTCCTCCGGCCGGAAGCCTCCTACGGGGCCTTAGCTCAGTTGGTAGAGCGCTGTCTTTGCATGGCAGATGTCAGGGGTTCGACTCCCCTAGGCTCCACACCTCAAGAGCCCGTCCGACCTGCGGAAACGCAAGTCAGGACGGGCTCTTCGCATCCATGGCGCATCCATGGCGCAGCCATGGGGCAGCCACGCCGCCGCCCCGGCGCGGGCGCGGCGCCGCCACCGAGCAGCCGGTGGCGCGGCCGTCCCGTCACGCATCGTGTCCGCCGTACAACGACTCAATGAAGAAGGCCAGTTGATCGGGATGAACGACCGACCGCTCCCCGCGGCTCCACGCGCGGGAGCCCACGGATGGACGCCCCTCGGCACCGGGGAGGTGCGGTCTGCTCTTGATATCGTCACCCCACAGGGCACCAGCGCCACACCCCTGCGGGGCGGTGCCACGTGGCTCATCGCCGTCGGAGCCGTCCGGTCGCTGCCGACGAGGTGGAAGGGGTAACCATGCGGGCGAAGGTACGGGCCGCTCTCGACAAGCTCTATATGAAGCGCCTGGTCAGGGAGTTGGAGGGACGCCCACGCCCCCAGCACATCGGCATCATGCTCGACGGAAACCGCCGCTGGGCCAAGATGTCGGGCATAGACGACCCGCGTGAGGGTTACCGGGCCGGCGGGGCCAAGGTGCTGGACTTCCTGCGCTGGTGCGACTCCGCGCAGATCGAGCACGTCACCCTGTTCATGCTCTCCGACGACAATCTCCACCGGCCCGAGGACCAGCTGAACCCGCTCATCGACATCATCGCGGAAGTCGTCGAGCAGCTGGCCGCGCCGGGGAACCCCTGGCCCGTCGAAGCGGTCGGTGCGCTGGACCTGCTGCCCGCGGAGTCCGCGAGCCGCCTGAAGACCGCCACCGCCGCCACCCAGGACCGCAAGGGCGGCACCAAGGTCGACGTCGCCGTGGGCTACGGAGGCCGTCGGGAGATCGTCGACGCCGTACGGTCCGCCCTGACCGAGCACAGCTCCCAGGGCGGGGACATCGACGAGTTCATCGAGACCTTCACCATGGAGCACATCTCCAAGCACCTGTACTCCAAGACGCGGTCCGAGTCCGACCTCATCATCCGTACGTCCGGCGAACAGCGCCTCTCCGGATTCCTGCTCTGGCAGTCCGCCTACGCCGAGGTCCACTTCTGTGAGACCTACTGGCCGGACTTCCGTGAGATCGACTTCCTGCGCGCCCTGCGTTCCTACTCCCTGCGCGAACGCCGCTACGGCCGCTGAGCGACGGTTTCACGTGAAACAACGCCGCACGTGAAACAAGACCGCATGTGAAACGACGCCGTGGGGCGGGAGACCTTCAGGTCTCCCGCCCCACGGCGTCGCGCACCGGCCCGGCGAAGGTCAGCGGGGTTCGTCACCCTCAGCCGCCTCGTCCTGTGCCTGCTTGGCCTGGACCTCGGGATCGAGGATCGCCTCACCGGTGCCGTCCACCGACGTCAGCCGCCCCGACTCCGGAACCTCGGTCGCCTCCGGAGGCTCCACCAGCCAGTCCGGGTTGGCCTGCTTGTCCCACCACTTCCAGGCGGCGAAGGCGCCGCCCGCGACGACCCCCGCCACCGCCAGGACCTTGGCGATGCGCCCGGCCCTCGCCCGTCGCTGGTGCCTGCGCGTCAGCTTCTGGATCTCCTTGGCCGTGACCTGGCCCCGCAGCGCGGCCAGCGCGGCGGCACCCCGCGCGGCGGCCTCGTCCCTGACGGGCACGGCCGCGGCGACCGCCTGCTCGATCCTCGGCTTGGAGTAGTCGGCCGCCTGCCGGGCGGCCAGGCGCGTGCGGACGGCGGCCTCCTGGGCGGCCGCGTCCACCTTCGGCGGCACGTGCGTACGGGCCTGTTCCAGGTACGGCGCCACATGCGCGCCGTACTGGAGGCGAGCCTGGCATGCGGCCTGCGACACCTTGGGCGCCAGCCGTCCGCGCGCCTCCTGTGCGTAGTGCGCGGCCCTGTCCTTGGCCGTGTCGGCGTAGGGCGCCACCACTTCCGCGGCGTGCAGCACGCTGTCCTTCGCCGAACCGGTCGCGGCGCGCACGCTGTCGATGCGGGTCACGGGTTCCTCCTCCTCGGTGGCGTACGGTAATTCGACTTTCCACCCTTTTACGGATCATGCCTGCGGACGCACTGCCAGGCATGTGAGGGCGGGCATCCGGGTCACGGACGATGCCTGTGGGATCTGTGGGATCTGTGGGCTTTGCGGGGCAAAGGATGACGAAGTCGCGATCAAAAGTCGATCAACCTCGATAACGGATGAATACCGGGCAACGGGAGCCTGTCGACGACAATGCCACGGATCGGCGCCCCGTGCTCGTGACCCAGCGGTACTCGTCGTAGTCGTAGCACCTCCTCTCGTCCCCCGAGCGGGTATCCGCAACCGGCGTCGCCGAATCGGAGCAGGATCAGCCCGCCGGTCGACGTACGCGCCCTGGGCCGTGCGAGGATCGGTGGGCACGAGAAGACGACGGAAGGCACACCGTGGCCGAGCAGCTCTACGCCACCCTGAAGACCAACCACGGCGACATCGAGGTCCGGCTCCTGCCGAACCACGCCCCCAAGACGGTCAGGAACTTCGTCGAGCTCGCCCAGGGCGAGCGTGAGTGGACCAACCCCGAGACCGGGGAGAAGACCACGGCCAGGCTCTACGACGGCACGGTCTTCCACCGGGTGATCAGCGGCTTCATGATCCAGGGCGGTGACCCCCTGGGCAACGGCACCGGTGGCCCCGGCTACCAGTTCGAGGACGAGTTCCACCCCGACCTCGCCTTCGACAGGCCCTACCTCCTGGCGATGGCCAACGCCGGACCCGGCACCAACGGTTCCCAGTTCTTCGTCACCGTCTCCCCGACGACCTGGCTGAACCGCAAGCACACGATCTTCGGTGAGGTCACCGACGCCGGCCAGAAGACCGTGGACACCATCGCCGCCGTGCAGACCAACCCCCGCACCGACCGGCCGCTGAGCGACGTCGTCATCGAGTCGGTCGTCGTCGAGACCCGCGAGGGCTGACCGCGCGGCCACCGGGCAGGAACCAAACGCCCCGCTCATCCGTAAAGATGGGCGGGGCGGTGCGATTGCGCACACCGCTCGCAGGACGACCGAGGGGACGCCATGGACCACGCGGCAGCCAACTCACCCGATGCCCAGGGCCTGCCCGGCTGCTACCGCCACCCGGACCGTGAGACCGGCATCCGCTGCACCCGCTGCGAGCGCCCCATCTGCCCGGACTGCATGGTCAACGCGTCCGTCGGCTTCCACTGCCCCGACTGCGCCGCCGGCCGCACGGGAGGCCACGGGCCCGCCCCGGCCGCCGCCCGGCCGCGCACGCTGGCCGGGGGCACCATCGCCGCCGACCCGCACCTGCTCACCAAGATCCTCATCGGGATCAACGCGGCGGTGTTCCTCGCCGTCCACGCCCTGCCGGACTCGTTCCTGAGCGACATGGTGCTGATCGGGCGCTGGCCCCCGGCCCCCTTCGTCCCCACCGAGGGCGTCGCCGAGGGCGAGTGGTACCGCCTGGTCACCACGGCGTTCACGCACGAGGAGATCTGGCACATCGGCTTCAACATGCTCAGCCTCTGGTTCCTCGGCGGCCCCCTGGAAGCGGCCCTCGGCAGAGCCCGCTACCTCGCGCTCTACCTGGTCTCCGGTCTGGCCGGCAGCGTCCTCACCTACCTGCTCGCCTCACCCAGCACGGCCACGCTCGGCGCCTCCGGCGCGGTCTTCGGGCTCTTCGGCGCCACCGCCGCGCTGGTCCGCCGGCTCAACGCCGACATGCGCCCGGTCGTCATCCTCCTGGCGATCAACCTGGTCTTCACCTTCACCTGGGCCAACATCGCCTGGCAGGCCCACATCGGCGGCCTCGTCGCCGGTGCCGTCATCGGCTACGCCATGCTCCACGCCCCACGCGAGCGGCGGGCCCTCGTCCAGTACGGCAGCTGTGTGCTGGTCCTCGTGGTGCTGGTCGGACTGACCCTGTTGAGGACCGCGCAGCTCGCCTGAGCGCGAGTTTGTCCACAGCGGGTGCCCGATCTTGTGCATAGCGTACGGGAACAGGTGTGCCCCCTGTCACTGACCCGTGTTTCCGCAGGTCAGGCAGGGGGCGAACATGTTTTCGGTTGCCGGTACTTCCGTCACACCGGCGTCAACGCCCGGTGGGTTATCCACAGATCGTCTTTCTTTTCCCCACCGTGTGGACAGCGCCTGTGGATAACTCCGTGGATAGCCCTGGGCAGAGGTATCCCGGAGCGCCGCCTGGCTACTTCCACTGCGTGGAGACACCGAATCCGGCGGCGATGAAACCGAAGCCCACCACGATGTTCCAGTTGCCCAGCGAGTCGATGGGGAGGGAACCGTCGGTCACATAGAAGAGGACGATCCAGGCGAGGCCGAGGACGAACATGGCCAGCATGACGGGCGCGACCCAGCTGCGGCTCGTCAGCTTGATGCTGGTCGCCTGCTTCGAGGGCGGCGGCGTGTAATCGGCCTTCTTGCGGATACGTGACTTCGGCACGAGGGTCTCTCCTGTCGATGCGCTGCGTGGCCGCGCAGGGAACGGGGTCGGGGACTTCGAGCGCTCCCCCGGGCGTCCGTTAGCGTAGTGCTTCCGTGGCGCCGAAGGAGATAAGGGTACGTTGAGCAATTCTGCCGACTCCCCCCAGGCGGGATCCAGCCCTGTCCGCCGGAGCCGTTTCCGGCCCGTGCGGATCCTCACGGCGGCCGTCTTCGCTCTCGCGGGGCTCATTTTCTTCACCAGCTTCGACACCGCCAAAGGCACCGATATCCGTACGGACGCCTCTTTGCTCAAGTTGTCCGACCTCATCCATGAGCGCAGCCGGGAGAACGGCGGCCTGGAGGAGTCCAACGCCGCCCTGCGCGACGACATCGACGCGCTCGCCGACCGGGACGACGGCAGCACGAAGGCCGAGGACGACGAACTCGCGGAGCTGGAGAAGAAGGCGGGCACGCACAAGCTGAAGGGCGAGGCGATATCGGTCACGCTCGACGACGCCCCGCCGGACGCCACCGCCAAGCTCCCCGGCTACCCGGAGCCGCAGCCCGACTACCTGGTCATCCACCAGCAGGACCTCCAGGCGGTCGTGAACGCGCTGTGGCAGGGCGGCGCCGAGGGCATCAAGGTCATGGACCAGCGGCTGATCTCCACCAGCGCGGTGCGGTGCGTGGGCAACACCCTGATCCTCCAGGGCCGCGTCTACTCGCCGCCGTACAAGATCCAGGCGGTCGGTGACCCGGAGCGCCTGAAGGACGCGCTCGCGGCGTCGCCGACGATCCAGAACTACATGGTGTACGTCAACGTCTACGGGCTCGGCTGGAAGGTCGAGGACGACGGGAAGGTGACGCTGCCGGGCTACTCCGGCACGGCGGACCTGCACTACGCCCAGCCTGTGGATTGACGCCGTTCCGGAGGGCATCACGCCGTTAGTCTGGGTGCGGTACGGCGTGAGTCTGGCGCCGTGGTGCGACGGAAGGGACGGCATGTACGGCTGGATCTGGCGGCATCTGCCGGGGAACGCGTGGGTGAAGGCGCTGCTCTCACTCGTGCTGGCGGTGGCCGTGGTCTACGTCCTCTTCCAGTACGTCTTCCCGTGGGCCGAACCGCTGCTTCCCTTCAACGATGTGACGGTGGACAACCAGTGAGCGCGCGCATCCTCGTCGTCGACAACTACGACAGCTTCGTCTTCAACCTGGTCCAGTACCTCTACCAGCTGGGCGCCGAGTGCGAGGTGCTGCGCAACGACGAGGTGTCGACGGCGCACGCGCAGGACGGCTTCGACGGCGTGCTGCTCTCCCCCGGGCCGGGCACGCCGGAGCAGGCGGGGGTCTGCGTGGAGATGGTGCGGCACTGCGCGGCGACCGGGGTGCCGGTCTTCGGCGTCTGCCTCGGCATGCAGTCGATGCAGGTGGCGTACGGGGGTGTGGTGGACCGGGCGCCCGAGTTGCTGCACGGCAAGACCTCGCCGGTCGAGCACGCGGGCCGGGGCGTCTTCGCCGGTCTGCCCTCGCCCTTCACGGCGACGCGGTACCACTCGCTGGCGGCGGAGCCGGCCACGGTGCCGGCCGAGCTGGAGGTGACGGCGCGGACGCACGACGGCATCGTGATGGGGCTGCGGCACCGGGAACTGCCGGTCGAGGGCGTGCAGTTCCATCCGGAGTCGGTGCTCACCGAGCACGGGCACCGGATGCTGGCCAACTGGCTGGCGGAGTGCGGCGACCAGGGCGCGGTGGCGAGGTCGGCGGGGCTCGCCCCGGTGGTGGGCAGGGCCACGGCGTGACCGCGCTGCGCCCCGAGCGCGACTCCGGCGCGGCCGGTGACCAGGGATCCCCGTACGGACAGCCGTACGGGGATTCCGGTGCGTTCGGGGACGGCCGGCACGAGGACTTCTCCTCCGGCGGGGCGCACCGGCAGCCCCTCGACGACGAGACGGTGGCGCTGCGGGTCCCCGACCCGCCCCCGCAACGGCGGGCCTCCGCCCCCGGCACGGACGGTCCGGCCGGCGGGGGGCGCGCCGCCCGCAGGAAGGCGGCCAAACGGCGTCACGGGCGCCGTGGCGCCTCCCGCGGGCCGTCGACGCACTCCGAGTCGTCCACGGCGCCGAAAGCGCCTCTGTCGCGCGTGGAGGCGCGTCGGCAGGCCCGTGCGCGCAAGCCGGGCGCCGCGGTGATCGCCAGCCGGGCGATAGGCGAGGTCTTCATCACGACCGGCGTGCTCATGCTGCTGTTCGTCACCTACCAGTTGTGGTGGACGAACGTGCGGGCGCAGGCGCAGGCGGACAAGGCGGCGAGCAACCTCCAGGACGACTGGGCGAGCGGCAGGCGCAATCCGGGGACCTTCGAACCGGGGCAGGGCTTCGCGCTGCTGCACATCCCCAAGCTGGACGTCGTGGTGCCGATCGCGGAGGGCATCAACAGTAAGAAGGTGCTGGACCGGGGCATGGTCGGGCACTACGCCGAGGGCGCCCTGAAGACGGCGATGCCCGACGCGAAGACGGGCAACTTCGGGCTGGCGGGGCACCGCAACACGCACGGGGAGCCGTTCCGGTACATCAACAGGCTGGACCCGGGCGACGCGATCGTCGTGGAGACGCAGGACGAGTACTTCGTCTACAAGATGGCCTCGATCCTGCCGGTGACCTCGCCGAGCAACGTGAGCGTCCTCGACCCGGTGCCGAAGCAGTCCGGCTTCAAGGAGCCCGGCCGCTACATCACCCTCACCACCTGCACGCCCGAGTTCACCAGCAAGTACCGGATGATCGTCTGGGGCAAGATGGTCGAGGAACGGCCGCGCAGCAAGGGCAAGCCGGATGCGCTCGTCAGTTAAGGGCGGATGACCAGTGGCATCGACCACCGACACGCAGCACCAGGAGCACGCCGGCGAGGACGGCCCACCGCGCTCCCCGGCACGCCGCCGCGGCCCCGGGCGGATCGTCGCCCAGGCCGTCAGCGTCTTCGGTGAACTCCTCATCACCGCGGGCCTGGTGCTCGGCCTGTTCGTCGTCTACTCCCTGTGGTGGACGAACGTGGTCGCCGACCGCGCGGCGGACGAGCAGGCCGACAAGGTCCGTGACGACTGGGCCCAGGACCGGGTCGGGCCGCACGGCCCCGGGGCGCTCGACACCAGGGCGGGCATCGGCTTCCTGCACGTCCCGGCGATGGGCAACGGCGACATCCTGGTCGAGAAGGGCACGTCGATGAAGATCCTCAACGACGGCGTGGCCGGCTACTACACCGACCCGGTCGAGTCGGCGCTGCCGACCTCGGGCAAGAAGGGCAACTTCTCGCTCGCGGCCCACCGCGACGGGCACGGGGCGAAGTTCCACAAGATCGACAAGATCGGGAAGGGTGACGCGATCGTCTTCGAGACCAAGGACACCTGGTACGTCTACAAGGCGTACGCCGTCCTCCCCGAGACGTCGAAGTTCAACGTCCGGGTCCTCGACCCCGTCCCGAAGGAGTCCGGCAAGAAGAAGGCCGGGCACTACATCACCCTGACGACCTGCACGCCGGTGTACACGAGCCGCTACCGGTACGTGGTGTGGGGCGAGCTGGTGCGCACGGAGAAGGTCGACGAGGAGCGGACGCCGCCGGCGGAGCTGCGCTGACCGGTTCCCCCGGCGGCCGAGCGGCCCGGCGCGCACGACGGAGCCCCGGCCCCTCGGGTGAGGGACCGGGGCTCCGTCGTCGGCCCGTACGGCGGGTCAGTCGTCGTTGCCGCGGAGGCCGCCGATGATGCCGCCGCCGTTGTCACCGCCGCCGTTGCCGCCGCCGTTGCCCCCGACGGTGGTGAGGGTGATCTGGGTGGCGGCCGGGTCGTCGACCTCGGTGCCGGGCTGCGGGTCCATGGCGATGACCACCGCGTTGTCCTCGCCCGGAGCGCCCGGGGCCACCTGGACGTTGGTGAAGCCGCTCTGCTGGAGGATCTGCCGGGCCTCCGCGAGGGACTTGGTGCGGACCTCGGGGACCTTCGTCTTCTGCACGGCCTTGCCGACGACGATCGTCACCTTCGAACCCTTGTCGACCGTCTGGTTCGCCGCCGGCGTCGTGGAGATCACCTTGTCGACCTGGTTCGGGTCGTTGGTGGGCTGGTCCGTACAGGTGGCCTCGAGGTCGTTGTTCTGCATCTGGGCCTTGGCCTCGTCGCAGCTGCGGCCGAGCACGTCGGGCACGGTGGCCCTCTCCTCGGCCTTGGCGACCTCCAGGGTCACCGTCGAGCCCTTCTCCAGCTCGGTGCCCGGATCCGGGTCCTGGCTGAGGACCGTGCCCTCGTCCTGCGAGGACTCGGTCTGCTTGGTCTCGACCTTGAAGCCCTTGTCCTCGAGCTGCTGCCGTGCCTCGTCGATGTTCTTGTCGATGACGTTGGTCACGGCGACCTTCGGCGCGCCGGTCGAGACGACCAGATCGACGGTGGACTTCTTCTTGACGTCGGTGCCCTGCTCGGGGTTCTGGGAGCAGATGTTCCCCTTGGGCTGCTCCTCGCAGGGCTCCTGCTTGAAGGTCAGCTCCAGATCCGAGTTGGTCGCCAGCTGCTGGGCGTCCGCCTTGGTCTGGCCGACGAAGGCGGGCACCGGCACGCTGTCGTTGCTCGGCCCCCCGTCGTCGCCGAAGACCTGCATGCCGATCAGGATCGCGCCGACCAGGACGAGGACGCCGGCCAGCACGAGGAAGATCGTCGAGGTGTTCGACTTGCGCGGCTGCTGGCGTCGCCGGTCGGGGCGCTCGTCGTAGCCGTAGCCGCCGTCGTCCGGGTTCATGGGCGGCAGCATGGACGTGGCGCCCGCGCCCGCGTCGGAGCGCAGGGCGGTCGTCGGCTGGTCGTCCGGGTAGGCGCCGTAGCCCCCCGCGGCCATGGCGCCCATCGCGGCGGTGGCGGCGACGGGCTGGCCGTCGAGGCACGCCTCGATGTCGACCCGCATCTCGTCGGCCGACTGGTAGCGGTAGTCCGGGTCCTTGACCAGGGCCTTCAGCACGATCGCGTCCATCTCGGGCGTGATCTCGGGGTCGAAGACGCTGGGCGCCTGCGGTTCCTCGCGTACGTGCTGGTAGGCGACGGCGACCGGGGAGTCGCCGACGAAGGGCGGCCGCACCGTCAGCAGCTCGTAGAGCAGGCAGCCCGTGGAGTACAGGTCGGACCGGGCGTCGACCTGCTCGCCCTTGGCCTGCTCCGGGGAGAGGTACTGGGCGGTGCCGATCACCGCGGCGGTCTGGGTCATCGTCATGCCGGAGTCACCCATGGCGCGGGCGATGCCGAAGTCCATGACCTTGACCTGGCCGTTGCGCGTGAGCATGACGTTGGCCGGCTTGATGTCGCGGTGGACGATGCCCGCCCGGTGCGAGTACTCCAGGGCCTGGAGGATGCCGATCGTCATCTCCAGCGTCCGCTCGGGCAGCAGCTTGCGGCCGGAGTGGAGCAGCTCACGGAGCGTGGAACCGTCGACGTACTCCATCACGATGTACGGGATGGACACGTTGTCGATGTAGTCCTCGCCCGTGTCGTAGACCGCCACGATCGCGGGATGGTTGAGCGAGGCGGCCGACTGGGCCTCCCGGCGGAAGCGGGCCTGGAAGGACGGGTCGCGCGCGAGGTCCGCGCGCAGTGTCTTCACCGCCACCTGGCGTCCGAGCCGGGTGTCATGAGCGTGGTAAACCTCCGCCATGCCACCACGACCGAGCACGGGGCCCAGCTCGTACCGGCCGCCGAGGCGACGCGGCTCTTCCATGGTTACCTACCAGCCCTCTCCGTCGGTCCCGACCGGCATGCTTGTACGGTCGGAGGCTGCCGTCCGGCCTACCGTACCCGGCTCGTTCCGGGTGACCTGGCCAAGCTCGATACCCGATACAGGACCGGTATCGCAACGTGCGCCTATGTGAAGGGGACGTGACCGGAGTCACGTCCTGTTCAGCCCGTGGTCACTTCCTGCTGTCCAGAACGGCCTCCATCACGTTCCTCGCGATCGGCGCCGCGAGGCCGCCTCCGGAGATGTCGTCGCGGACGGCGTTCTCGTCCTCGATCACCACGGCCACCGCGACGGGCGCGCTGCCGTCGTCGCCCTTGGCGTACGAGATGAACCAGGCGTAGGGGTTCTCGCTGTTGTCGACACCGTGCTGCGCGGTACCGGTCTTGCCACCCACGGTGACGCCGTCGATCTTGGCGTTGGTTCCCGTGCCGTCCTCGACGACGGTCTCCATCATGGACTGCAGGATCTGGGCGTTGTCCGCGGAGAGAGGCTCGCTCATCTCCTCGGGTTCCGTCTTCTCGATGGTGTCGAGGTTCGGGGCCTGGAGCTCGTCGACCATGTACGGCTTCATCAGCTTGCCGTTGTTGGCGATGGCCGAGGTGACCATGGCCATCTGCAGGGGGGTGGCGGCGGTGTTGTACTGGCCGATGGAGGAGAGCGCGGTCTGCGACGGGTTCATGTCGTCGGAGAAGACCGAGGCGCTGGAGCGGACCGGGACGAACTGCTCCTCGGTGAAGCCGAACTTCTTGGCCGTCTCCAGCATCTCGTCGTTGCCGAGGTCGGAGCCGATCTTGCCGAAGACCGTGTTGCAGGAGACGCGCAGGGCCTCGCGGAGGGTGGCGTTCTCGCAGGGGAGGTCGCCCTCGTTGGGCAGTTCGGTGGTGGTGCCCGGCATGGTCCAGGGCAGCGGGGAGTCGGTCTTCTCGTCCGCCGAGTCGTACCTGCCGTGCTCCAGGGCGGCGGCCGCGGTGAGCACCTTGAAGGTGGAACCGGGCGGGTAGACCTCGCGCAGCGCGCGGTTGAGCATCGGGTCGTTCGGGTTGTTCTTCTTCTGGAGCCGGTTCCAGGCCTCGCCCGCGGCCTCGTTGCTGCCGGCGATCGCGGTGGGGTCGTACGACGGGTACGAGGCCATCGAGAGGATCTTGCCGGTGGACGGTTCGAGCGCGACGACGGCGCCCTTGGCGCCCTGCTTCTTCAGACCGTCGTAGGCGGCCTTCTGCGCGGCGCTGTTGAGGGTGGTGACGACGTTGCCGCCCTCGCGCTTGCGGCCCGTGATCATGTCGAGGGTGTTGCGGAAGAAGAGCCGGTCGTCGTTGCCGGTGAGGATGCCGTCGTCGATGGCCTCGAGCTGGGTCGCGCCGTAGGCCTGGGAGACGTAACCGGTGACGGGCGCCCACATGGCGCCGTCCTTGTAGGTGCGCTTGTACTTGAAGTCGCCCTTGGTGGTGGCGTGTCCGGTGATGGCCTTGCCGTCGACGATGATGTCGCCGCGCGGGGTGGCGTACCGCTCGATGGCGACCCGGCGGTTGTGCTCGTCCTCCTTGAGCTCGTCGGCCTGGACGTACTGGAGCCAGTTGTCGCGGACGAGCAGGGTGAGCACCAGGAGGCCGCAGAAGATCGCGATGCGGCGCAGCGGCTTGTTCACGGTCGGACCACCTGGGTCATCTCGGCGTCTGGGTTGGCGGGAGCGGCGGGTGCCGGTCTGCGCGCGGTGTCGCTGATGCGCAGCAGGATGCCGATCAGGGCCCAGTTCGCGATGACGGAGGAGCCTCCGTACGCCAGGAAGGGCATGGTCATACCGGTGAGCGGGATGAGGCCCATGACACCGCCGGCGACGACGAAGACCTGGAGGGCGAAGGCGCCGGACAGGCCGATGGCCAGGAGCTTGCCGAAGGGGTCGCGGGCGGCGAGGGCGGTGCGCACGCCGCGCTCGACGATCAACGCGTAGAGCAGCAGCAGCGCCATGAGACCGGCCAGGCCGAGTTCCTCGCCGAAGGTGGCGAGGATGAAGTCGGAGTTGGCGGCGAAGCGGATCAGCTCGGAGTGGCCCTGGCCCCAGCCGGTGCCGAGGGTGCCGCCGGAGCCGAAGGCCCACAGGGCCTGCATGGCCTGCTCGGAGTGGCCCCCGACGCCCGCGCGGGAGAGCGTGTACTCCTTCATCGGGTCGAGCCAGGCGTCGACGCGCTGCTGGATGTGGGGCTCGAAGCTGGCGACGCCGACGGCGCCGACCCCGGACATCAGCAGACCGAAGACGATCCAGCTGGTCCGCTCGGTGGCCACGTACAGCATGATCACGAACATGCCGAAGAACAGCAGCGAGGTGCCGAGGTCGGTCTCGAAGACCAGGATGAGGATCGAGACCATCCAGACGACCAGGATGGGGCCGAGGTCGCGGCCGCGCGGCAGGTAGAGGCCCATGAAGCGGCGGCTGGCCAGGGCGAGCGCGTCGCGCTTCACCATCAGGTAGCCGGCGAAGAAGATCGCCAGGACGATCTTGGCGAACTCGCCGGGCTGGATGGAGAAGGAGCCGACCTGGATCCAGATCTTGGCGCCGTAGATGTTCTTTCCGAGGCCGGGCACCAGCGGCAGCAGCAGCAGGAACAGCGCGCCGACCATGGAGATGTAGGTGTAGCGCTGGAGGACGCGGTGGTCCTTCAGGAAGATCATCACGGCGACGAACAGGGCGATGCCCATCGCGGTGTACATCAGCTGGCGGGGCGCGGCGGTGCCGGCCTGCTGGATGTCCTGGAGCAGCTCGGACTGGTCCAGGCGCCAGATGGCGACGAGCCCCAGCCCGTTCAGCAGGGTGGCCAGCGGCAGCATCAGCGGGTCCGCGTACGGGGCGAACTTGCGCACGACGAGGTGGCCGACGCCGGCCAGCAGGCCGAGGCCGAGCCCGTAGCTCAGCAGGCCGGCGGGCACCTCGTCGTTGATGGCCAGCCCCACGTTGGCGTAGGCGAAGACCGGGATGAGGACGGCGAACACGAGCAGTGCCAGCTCGGTGTTGCGCCGGCTCGGCGCGCCGATGGCGCCGATCGTGGACGTGTGGTGCGTCGGCGAGTTGGTAGTACTGCTCATCGTGTGACAGGGCCTCTCACGGCTTGCCTACTGCTTACCGCACAGCGAGACGACCTTCTGCTCTTCCTCCGAGAGGGTCGGTCCTGAGCCTGGAGTGGGTGCGGTCGTGGACGGGGACTCGGACGATTCGGGTGCCTTCGGCGACTGCGACGTGTTCGGTGACGCGTTCGGTGTCGGTGAGGCCTTGGACGTGAAGGAGGCGGGAGTGGTTCCCGTGGTGCCTCCGGCCTCGCCCTCGCCCGTCTTCGCGTTCTTCTCGGTCTCCGCGGTGCGCCGGTCGGCCTGCTTCTTGCAGGCGGAGGCCTGCACCGCGAGTTCCTCGATCTTGGCCCGGGCGTTGTTCAGGTCGCTCTCGGGGATGGTGGCCTCGACCAGTTTCTGCTGGTAGGGCGGCAGGTACTTGAGTTCGATCTCGGGGTGGTCCTTCTGGACCTTCGAGAGCGACACCCAGGCGAGGTCCTGGCTGATGCCCCGGTACAGCGCGAGGTGGTCGTCCTTGGTGCCCACGTAGTACTGGGTCTGCGTCCAGCGCCAGCCGCCGTAGACGCCGCCGCCGATGACGGCGAGGGCGAGGGCGGTGTACAGGGACCTCTTCAGCCACCGGCGGTTCTTGCGGGGTTTGACGAAGTCGTCGGGGCCGTAATCGTCGAAGTCACCGGCGGGGAGGTAGCCGGTGGTGTCCCCACTGCCGGGCGGGCCGAACTCGCCGCCCCCGCCGCGCTGCCGGCCGAGGCCCGCGGCGCGGCCGGCCGGGGTCTGCATGATGCCGTTGTCGCCGAACTGGGCCTGGTTCTCGGCGACGGCGCCGACGACCACGGGCGTGTCGGAGAGCTGCCCGGCGAGGGTGTCGCCGGTGTCGAGGTCGAGGACGTCGGCGACGATGACGGTGATGTTGTCGGGGCCGCCGCCGCGCAGCGCGAGCTGGATCAGCTCCTGCACGGTCTCCTGAGGGCCCTGGTAGCTGGCGAGGGTGTCCTCCATCGTCTGGTGGGAGACGACGCCGGAGAGTCCGTCGGAGCAGATGAGGTAGCGGTCGCCGGCCCGCACCTCGCGGATGGACAGGTCGGGTTCGACGTGGTCGCCGCTGCCGAGGGCGCGCATCAGCAGGGAGCGCTGCGGGTGGGTGCCCGCCTCCTCCTCGGTGATCCGGCCCTCGTCGACCAGGCGCTGCACCCAGGTGTGGTCCTGCGTGATCTGCGTGAGGACGCCGTCGCGCAGCAGGTAGGCGCGGGAGTCGCCGACGTGCACCATGCCCAGGCGCTGGCCGGTCCAGAGCAGGGCGGTGAGGGTCGTGCCCATGCCTTCGAGGGCGGGGTCCTCCTCGACCATCTGCCGCAGCTGGTCGTTGGCGCGCTGCACGGCGGTGCCGAGGGAGGTGAGGATGTCCGAGCCGGGCACGTCGTCGTCGAGGGCGACGATGGTGGAGATCACCTCCGAGGAGGCCACCTCGCCGGCGGCCTGGCCGCCCATGCCGTCGGCGATGGCGAGCAGGCGCGGACCGGCGTAACCGGAGTCCTCGTTGCCCTCCCGGATCATGCCCTTGTGCGATCCGGCGGCGAAGCGCAGTGACAGACTCATGCGCACCTCGCCCGTCGGCTCCGACTGCAGCCGGTCGTGTCGAGCCACACTGCCCACCCTCCGGTCGGGAGCGCGCCGGGGCCCGGGGTGCCGGCCGCCGCTGCGTGCTCGCTCCGCTCGCGCTCATTCATTGGTGTAGCACTACTTCCGCAGCTCGATGACGGTCTTGCCGATGCGGATCGGCGCGCCCAGCGCAACGGGCGTGGGGGTCGTCAGCCGGGACCGGTCCAGGTACGTGCCGTTGGTGGAGCCCAGGTCCTCGACGATCCACTGACCGTTCTGGTCCGGGTAGATCCTGGCATGGCGGCTGGAGGCGTAGTCGTCGTCCAGCACGATCGTCGAGTCGTGTGCCCGGCCGAGCGTGATGGTCTGGCCCTGGAGGGCAACGGTGGTGCCGGTGAGGGTGCCCTCCGTCACGACCAGTTTGGTGGGCGCGCCCCGGCGGCCCCGGCCGCCGCTCTGCTGCTGGCGCTGCGGTGGAGGCGCCTGGCCCTGGCGCGCGGTGGCCTGCTGTGGTCGGGCGGCTTCGCGCCGCGCCCCGCGCTGGGTGACCCGCGTACCGAACAGGTCGCTGCGGATGACCTGCACGGCCACGATCACGAACAGCCACAGTACGGCGAGAAAACCCAGCCGCATGACCGTGAGGGTCAGCTCTGACATTGCCCCCGGATCACCCTTCGGCTTGCCTGTAGATAACGGTGGTGCTGCCCACGACGATCCGCGAGCCGTCGCGGAGCGTAGCGCGGGTGGTGTGCTGCCCGTCCACCACGATGCCGTTGGTGGACCCGAGATCCTGGATCGTCGAGGGCGTTCCGGTCCGGATCTCGCAGTGCCGGCGGGAGACGCCGGGGTCGTCGATCCGCACGTCGGCCTCGGTGCTGCGTCCGAGCACGAGGGTCGCGCGGGAGATCTGATGGCGGGTGCCGTTGATCTCGATCCAGTGGCGGGTGCGTCCGCCGGGCGCGGGCGCGGCCGGGGGCTGCTGGCCGCCCGCGGGCTGCGGGTAGCCGTATCCGCCGGGGCGGCCGCCGGGCGGCGGCGCGCTCGGCATGGGCGGGGCGCCCGCGGGGGCGGCGGGCTGCGGGTATCCGTAGCCACCGCCCGGGGCGCCGGGCCGCCCGGAGGGGGCGGGGGGCGCGGCCGGGCCCGAGGAGGCCGGGCCGCCGCCCTGGTGGCTGCTGGAGGAGGCGAGCGTACGGCTGCGCACCCGGTACAGACCGGTGTCCAGGTCGTCGGCCTTCTCCAGGTGGACCTTGATCGGTCCCATGAAGGTGTAGCGCTGCTGCTTCGCGTAGTCCCGGACCATGCCGGCGAGCTCGTCGCCCAGCTGGCCGGAGTAGGGGCTGAGGCGCTCGAAGTCGGGCGTGCTCAGCTCCACGATGAAGTCATTGGGTACGACGGTGCGGTCGCGGTTCCAGATGGTCGCGTTGTTGTCGCATTCGCGCTGGAGCGCTCCCGCGATCTCCACGGGCTGCACCTCGGACTTGAAGACCTTTGCGAAGGTGCCGTTGACCAGACCTTCGAGACGCTGCTCGAACTTCTTCAGGACTCCCATGGGGCACCTCCTCCGTCGCTGCCGTCCTGTCCACTGCCGTGCGCACTGCTGCCTTGCGTACTGCCGCCCTGTGTCCTGCCCGGATGTGTACCGCTCACCCGCGCACTGTCCACCTGGTACTGCTTACTGATCGTATCCACGCGCCGGTCGATCGGCTGGTTCCCCCTGTCGGCCCGGTCGACGGGTGTCGACGCCTCTCGGAGTTCCCGCCGAAGGTCCCCTTCGAACTCCCGGGGTCCCACGGGAGGCGCTCCCGCAGGTACTCATGCCCAGGATCGTAGGGGCGGCCGCAGACCAGTGTCCCGCACCTGACCGCGGACCCCTACCGGCTCCGGGGGAGACGGCCCGGACCGGTACGAGGTTGATACGTGAACGGCCAGGAGCCGGGACGAGTGCCCGAAGGAGGGCGGGCGCCCCGGTCCCCCGGTGCCTCCCGCCTGGAAAGGGATGTGAATCCACCCCTTCCAGCGTGCTAATGTTCTCGTGTCGGAAGGCGCCGGACCGCAAGGAAAGGCCCCGAGGACACACCCAATGCGCGGGTGGCGGAATAGGCAGACGCGCTGGATTCAGGTTCCAGTGCCCGCAAGGGCGTGGGGGTTCAACTCCCCCCTCGCGCACCAGTCGAAAGCCCCCCAGGTCTCGGACCTGGGGGGCTTTCGCGTGTCCGCTTCCGGTGCGTCTTCGTCCGGTGCGCCGTGGTGCTGTGAGGAAGGTCTCAGCTCTCCGGGCGCCACAGAGCGGGCACGTGGGGCGGTTCCCATCCCGTCATCGAGGTGTGCGCCTGGAGGCAGCGGTAGGAGCGGCCGCCGTGGGTGACGCGGTCGCCGACGGCGTACGGGCGGCCGGCCGCCCAGGTGCCGCTCGGCGGGTCGGTCGGCGGGTCGGTGGGGTCCGGGCCGGGGGCGCCGTCCGCGTCCAGCACGAAGTCGAAGGTGGCCTCCCTGCCGCCGCCGACACCGCGGACGTTCATCAGCAGGGCCGGGTCGAAGAGGGCGTCCGTGCCGTTGCGGGGCTCGCCGGGGAAGTACAGCTGGGTGGTCAGAACGGGTTCACCGGGGGCCTGCGCCTTGACGTGGATGTGCCGGGTGCGGCCCGGGTAGAGCCCGGGGACGATCGTCCGGAGGGTGAACCGGCCCGCCGCGTCGGTGAACTGGTGGCCGCGGAAGGCGTATCCGGCCATGTCGTAGGCGCCGGCGTTGTCGGCCTGCCAGAAGTCGACGAGGACGCCGGGCAGGGGGAGGCAGTTCCGGCCGAACACGTAGCCGCTGACGGTCAGTCGGGTGCCGGCGGTGCCGGGAGTCACCAGGTCGGTGCGGAGCGGGGAGTCCGGTTTGAAGTAGGGGCCCTCCATCTGGTCCGGCGTGGGGTCGTCGCCGTCGTCGCAGAAGGGGGTCGGCGGCAGCGTGCGGCCGGTGGAGGAGCGGGCGGCGTCCCGGGCGAGCGCGAGGGAGCCGGTGGCGAGCAGCGGGACGGCCGCGCCGGCGGCGACGGCGGCCCGCAGGAGCGTCTTGCGGCTGACGCCGCGGTCGGCGTCGGGGCCGGGGCCCGGGCCGGCGGTCTCCGGGGCGGGGCCGGCGGGGGTGGCGGGCGTGTCGGAGGTCATGGCGGTTCCTCGGTCTCCTCGGTGGGGGTGGTCCCTGGGGGAGGCGGACGGTGCGTACGGCATCCGGGACGTCGGGGACGGGAGCGCGCCCTCCGGCGCGGGGCAGGCTGCTGTTCTGCGGAGGGCGCGCCCCGGGGTGATCGCTGGCAACCGTAGGCGCGACGGTGAGGGCACGGGCACCCTCTGTTCCGCCCTCGGCCTGGCGTTATGCGCGGGTGGTGGAGGGTGGGGGGGGAGGGGGTGTGCGCGGGCGTTCGTAGGGGTGATGGGAGGGCGTGTGCGCTGGTTTCGCGCGGGTGGTGCAGGGGCTCGTGCGGGAGTGTCGCGGGGTGGTGGACGGAACCGCGCGTGGGTGTCGGCGGGGGGCGTGCGCGGGTGGTGCAGGAGAGGGCGTGCGCGGGTCGTCGGATAGGGCTCGTGCAGGAGTGTTGTGGGGGTGGTCGGGCGGGGTCGTGTACGGGCGGATCGACCGGGGGTACGGTCGTGGCGCGGTGACGCCGGTGGACGACGGCGGGCCGGTGTGGGCGGGCGAGGCCCGGGCCCGAGCGCGGCTCGGGTCGTGTGCGAGGGGAACGGAGAGGCGGCCGGGATGACGGATGCGAAGCCGGGGGCGCGTACGGACGCGGGGGTGCCCGCGGGCGCGGAAGGGGGCGGGCGGTTGCCGGTCGTGCCGGGGTTCGCGGAGTGGCCCCGCGGCGGCTCGCCGAAGGCCGAGGGCAAGGCGCTGCGCACGCGCGTCCCGCGCTCCGCGCACGCCGCCCTCGACCTGGACGGTTCCCGGCCGGACGCGGTGAGCGCGGTCGAGGAGTCCAACCGCGGCCGGATACCCGGGCTGATCCCGCTGCGGGCGGGACGGATGACGGCCACGCCGTTCGCCTTCCTGCGCGGGTCGGCCGGGCTGATGGCGTACGACCTGGCGCGCACGCCGACGACCGGGATCGGCGCCCAGATCTGCGGCGACGCGCACGCAGCCAACTTCGGTCTCTACGGTGACGCCCGCGGTGACCTGGTCATCGACCTGAACGACTTCGACGAGACCGTCTTCGGCCCCTGGGAGTGGGACCTCAAGCGGCTCGCCGCCTCCGTCGTCCTCGCGGGCCGGGAGGCCGGCGCCGACGAGGACACCTGCCGTAAGGCCGCCCACGACACGGCCGGCGCCTACCGGCGCACCATGCGGCTGCTGGCCAAGCTCCCGGCGCTGGACGCCTGGAACGCCATCGCGGACGAGGAACTCGTCTCCCACAGCGACGCCCACGACCTGCTCGGCACCCTGGAGCGGGTCTCCGAGAAGGCGCGGGCCAACACCAGCGGGCGCTTCGCCGCCAGGTCGACCGAGTCCACCGGGGACGGCGGACGGCGCTTCGTGGACGCTCCGCCGGTGCTGCGCCGGGTCACGGACGAGGAGGCGGCGGCGGTCGCGGCCTCCCTGGAGCAGTACCTGACGACCCTGTCCGAGGACCGGCTGCCGCTGCTGGCCCGCTACGCGGTGCACGACGTCGCCTTCCGGGTCGTGGGTACCGGCAGCGTGGGCACGCGGTCCTACGTCGTGCTGCTCCTGGACCATCGCGGCGAGCCGCTCGTGCTCCAGGTCAAGGAGGCCCGGCCCTCCGCGCTGCTGCCGCACCTGGCGACCGCGGGCTTCGAGGTCCCCGAGGTGGCGCACGAGGGGCGCCGGGTGGTCATGGGGCAGAAGCGCATGCAGGTGGTCAGCGACAATCTGCTCGGTTGGACCTCGGCCGACGGGCTGCCGTACCAGGTGCGCCAGTTCCGCAACCGCAAGGGCAGCGTGGACGCCACGGCGCTGGCCGCCGACCAGATGGACGACTACGGGCGGATGACCGGGGCCCTGCTGGCCCGCGCCCACGCGCACAGCGCCGACCCGTGGCTCATCGCCGGCTACTGCGGGAAGAACGACGAACTGGACGAGGCGGTCGCCGCCTTCGCCGTCGCCTACGCCGACCGCACCGAGGCCGACCACGCCGAGCTGGTCGCCGCGGTGCGGGCGGGCCGGGTCGCGGCGGAGCGGGGGGTGTGAGGACGTTCTCGGGGCGCCGGTGTCCGCCGCGCGGACCGGAGGGGGCGGGCGGATCGTGGCCTAGGCTGGACGGGTGACGACGCCGGAAGCTGAGCCCGAGCAGGGGGGTGCGCCGCGTCCCGAGGAACGGCTGGAACTGGCCGTACGGGCCGCCGAGCAGGCACTCATCGAGTACGAGATCGCGCTGGAGACCTTCCGTGTGGAGGTCGAGAACTTCTCGCGGCTGCACGAACAGCGGCTGGGCCCGGTGTACGCCCGGCTCGAGGAGCTGGAGGCGCAGATCCTGGAGGCCCGGGCCGCGCGCACCGGCGACGCCGAGGACCGGCGCCGGGCCGACGAGGCACGGGCCGCGCTGCTGCCGATCCCCGGGGTCGAGGAGCTGCTGAACGGCTGGATGGACGGGGACGGGCTGTTCCCCGAGGCCACGGCGATGCTCACCGACCAGGCGGTACGGCCGCCGCAGCGGGTGCGGCCCGGCGAGGAGGCCCGCAGGCTCTACCGCGAGCTGGCCCGCAAGGCCCACCCCGACCTGGCGCAGGAGGAGGACGAGCGGGTCCGGCGTGAGGAGTTCATCACCCGGGTCAACGCCGCCTACGCCCGCGGTGACGAGGCCCAGCTGCGGGAGCTGGCCGAGGAGTGGGCCGCCGGTCCGGTGCCCGAGCGGCGCCCGAGCCGAGGCGAGGAGCTGTACGCCCGTCTCGAATGGCTCGACCGGCGCAAGGAGATGCTCACGCTGCTCGCGAAGGAGCTGGAGGAGAGCGCGATCGGCGCCATGCTCCGGCTGGCCCCGGACGATCCCGACCGTCTGCTGGAGGAGATCGCCGAGCAGTTGGCGACCCAGGTGCGGGAGCGGGAGTCGGAGCTGGCGGCGGCGCGCGGGCAGGACTGAGCCGGGGCGGTGGCTCCGGTAGCGTCTGGGGCATGAGTTTCGGAGCTGGTGTGCCCACGGTCGAGGTCACGGACCTCAAGGACGGCGACTTCCTGCTGGACGTCCGCGAGGACGACGAGTGGCAGGCGGGTCACGCCGCCGGGGCGCTGCACATTCCCCTCAGCGAGTTCGTGGCCCGGTACGGTGAGCTGACCGAGGCCGCGCCGCAGGACGGGCGGGTCCACGTGATCTGCCGATCCGGGGGACGTTCGGCCCAGGTCACCATGTACCTGACCCAGCAGGGCGTCGACGCGGTGAACGTCGACGGCGGCATGCAGGTGTGGGCCGCGGCCGGCCGGCCCGTGGTGGACGGCAAGGGCGAGCCGGGGCACGTCCTCTAGGACCGTGCGGCGGGCCGTCCGGTCCGTCCCCGCGTCACCGCGGGCGCGTCGGCGCACGCCGGTTGCCGGACGGTGGATGTGGTGACGGCCACGGCGCCGTCGGTCCGCCGGGGGCTGTGCGGGCGGACGGTCCTGAGTACCGTTCCCGTTCGAACGCTGCCGAGCAGCCGCACGAGGGGCGCCCGCGTGCCCGGAGGGGCGGGACGGGAGCGGAACGACGGATCGGGACCGGAACGGGGCGGGATGGACGCGTACGACACAGGCTCGGACGCCCGGCAGGGGCGTGACGAGCGGGAGGGCCGGGCCGAGCGGGAGCGCTCGGGGCCCCCGGAGCGCGAGGGATCGGGTCCACCCGAACCGGAGGGCTCGGACGGGTCCGGCCATCCCGAACGGCCGGAAACGCCGGAAGAGCCCGAACAGCCACGCGAGCCCGCCCGGCCGGAAGAGTCGCACGACTCCGCCCGGCCGAAGCAGTCGCACGAGTCCGCCCCATCGCAACAGCCGTACGAGCCCGTCCGGCCGGAGCAGTCGCGCGAGCCCGCCCGGTCCGAGGTCGAGGGCGGGGTCGGGGTCGGGGTCGGGCCTCTGGGGGAGGCCGTGGAGCCCCGTACCGGTGTCGCCGCGCTCTCCCCGCGCTACCAGGTCGGGGCCGTGGTGGCCCTCGCGGTCGTCGCGGCCGCCGTCTGCGCGCACATAGGCCTGGTCTTCCTGCACGTGGCCCCGTCGAACACGCTCACCAAGCAGCACGGTGCCGCGGTCGACGAGTGGATCTTCCCGGAGTTCGAACAGAACTGGAAGCTCTTCGCGCCCAACCCGCTCCAGCAGAACGTCTCCGTCCAGGTCCGCGCCGAGGTGAGCGAGGCGGACGGCTCCATACGCACGACCGGTTGGTACGACCTGTCCGCCGAGGACGGCCGGGCCATCGACGGCAACCCGCTGCCGAGCCACACCCAGCAGAACGAACTCCGCCGGGCCTGGGACTTCTTCGTCGCGAGCCACGACTCCGACAACCGCCCGGTGGGCCTGCGGGGCACGCTGTCCGAGACCTATCTGCGGCGCATCGCGGTGCTGCGCCTGGACCGTGCCGAGGCCGCCGAACCGGGCGGTGTCGTCGAGCGCGTCCAGTACCGTTCCCGGACCACGAACGTGAAGCCGCCCTCCTGGAGCGGCGAGAAGGTCTCCGAACGGGCGACGTACCGCGAGCTGCCCTGGTGGCCGGCGTCCACCCGTGAGAAGGAAGGGGAAGCCGCGTGAACGGCCTCACCCTCTCGGTCTCCCGCGGTATCGCCCGCGTCACCGGCGCCGCCCTCGGTCCCTACCAGACCGCCGTGATCCGCATCGGGTTCAGCGCCACCTGGCTGCTCTTCCTGCTGCGCGAGCTTCCGCACCGCGACGAGCTGTACGGGCCCGGCAGCCCCTGGACCCACGACCTCGCCGAGCAGCTGATCGCCGACAACGGCGCCTTCACGGCGCTGATGTGGTCCGACGGGCGGGTCTGGTTCGAGATCGTCTACGCGCTGGCCGTGCTGAGCAGTGTGCTGCTCCTGCTGGGGTGGCGTACCCGGACCATGTCCGTCCTCTTCATGGTCGGCGTGCTCTCGCTGCAGAACCGCAGCGTCTTCATGGGGGACGGCGGCGACAACGTCCTGCACCTGATGAGCATCTACCTGGTCCTCACGCGTTGCGCCCAGGTGTGGTCGCTGGACGCGCGCCGGGCGCGGCGGGAGGACGAGGCCCGCGCGTGCGGGGTGCGTGTCGTCGACCGGGCCGGTCCGGCGCTGTGGTGCGTGTTCGGGTTCGTGCTGCTCACGGTGACGCTGGCGGGCGGACTGGACGGCGACTGGTTCGTCCCGGCGCTGCTGTGGGCGGTCTGGGTCGCGCAGGGCGTGTGGTGGGCCGTCGGGCGCCTCGGCGGGAGCGGCGAACCGCGTCTGCTGCTGGACGTGATCACCAACATCGTGCACAACGGCGCGCTGGTGGTGATCATGGCCGAGGCCTGCCTGATCTACGCGACCGCGGGCTGGTACAAGATCCAGGGTTCGCGCTGGCAGGACGGCACCGCGGCCTACTACCCGCTGCACCTGGACTACTTCTCGCCGTGGCCCGCGCTCTCCGACGCGCTGACCGCCAACGGCACGATGGTCATGCTCATCACCTACGGCACGGTCGCCGTGCAGGTCGCCTTCCCGTTCACGCTGTTCAACCGGCGGGTCAAGAACGTGCTGCTGGCCGCCATGATGACGGAGCACGCGGTGATCGCCGTGGCGCTGGGGCTGCCGTTCTTCTCGCTGGCGATGATCGCCGCCGACGCGGTCTTCCTGCCGACCTCGTTCCTCCGCCGTGCGGGGGCCCTGGTGGTGCGGGTGCGTGACCGGCTGGCGGGCCGGCTGACGGGCCGGGCACGGGCCGGGCGCGGAGGCGGTGGCGATGGCGCGGCGGCGGTGCCCGGCCCCCGGGACGGATCGGGCGGACCGGACGCCGGGGACGGGGACGGCGCGCGGGCCGCGGCCGGGGACAAGAGGGACGCCGGGCAGGCGCACGTAGGCTTCGGGGCATGACCGACTCCGACCTGCTGGGCGCCTGGCGCCGGCACGCCGGTGCGTGCGTGCTGCTGGACGGTTTCCACGCCCTCAAGCACGCGCTGCGTTTCGGCGCCGAGGTCCCGGTGGCCGTCACCGGCGACCGCGCGGGCGCCCTGGCCCTCGCCGACGAGCTGGCTCCGGACGTACGGGAGGCCCTGGACGCTCTGCTGGCCGAGGTGCCGCAGGAGACCTACGCCTCCCTCGTCCCGCGGCCGCACCCCACCGCGGTGGCCGCCCTGGCCGTACGACCCGCGCGGGAGGCCCATCTGCGGGCGCTGGGGCACCTGCCCCGCGCCGCGCCCGTCGTCGTCCTCGACCAGCCCCGCAACCTCGGCAACGCGGGGGCGGTGATCCGGCTGGCCGCCGGCTTCGGGGCGACCGGTGTCGTCACCACCGGCACGCTCGACCCGTGGCATCCCACGGTGGTGCGCGGCGGGGCGGGGCTGCACTTCGCGACCGTGGTGGAGCGGCTGGAGGTCGCTCGGCTGCCGCCGGGCCCGGTGTTCGCGCTGGACCCGGAGGGCGAGGACATCCGCGGGCTGGAGCTGCCGGACGACGCGCTGCTGGCGTTCGGCTCCGAGCGCAGTGGGCTCTCGCCCGAGCTGCGCTCGCGTGCCGACCACCTGGTGGCGCTGCCGATGCGCCCCCAGGTCTCCAGCTACAACCTCGCGACCAGCGTGGCCATGACGCTGTACCACTGGAGCGCGACCGGGGGCGCGGTCCGGGCCTCCTGAGAGGCGGTGCCGGGGCGGGGCCTAGGCCTCCCGGCGCACCTCGACCACCCGGAAGCGGTTCGCGACGAACGCGCCGTCGCACAGGGCCGCGTTGGCCGCCGGGTTGCCGCCCGAGCCGTGGAAGTCGGAGAAGGCCGCCGTCTGGTTGACGTACACCCCGCCGGTGAGGTTGAGGGAGAGCTGGGCCGCCTCCTCCAGGCAGACCTCGCGCACCGCCTCCTCGACCTCCGGGTCGGTCGTGTACGCGCCCACCGTCATCGCGCCCTTCTCCCGGATGCTGTGCCGCAGCAGCTCCACGGCGTGGCCGGCGGAGTCGACGGCGACGGCGAAGGAGACGGGGCCGAAGCACTCGCTGGTGTAGGCGGCCTCGTCGTCCGGCTTGGCCCCGTCCAGCTTGACGATCACCGGGGTGCGCACGGTCGCGTCCGGGAACTCCGGGTGGGCCACCTCGCGGGAGGCCAGGGCGACCTCGCCGAGGCCGGCGGCGGCCTCCAGGCGGGCCTTGACGTCCGGGTTGACGATCGCGCCGAGCAGGGCGTTGGCGCGGGTGTCGTCGCCGAGGAGTCCGTCGACCGCCCGCGCGAGGTCGGCGGTCACCTCGTCGTAGGACTTCGCGCCCTGGTCGGTGCGGATGCCGTCGCGGGGGATGAGCAGGTTCTGCGGGGTGGTGCACATCTGGCCGCTGTAGAGGGACAGGGAGAAGGCCAGGTTGGACAGCATGCCCTGGTAGTCGTCGGTCGACTCCAGGACCACCGCGTTCACACCGGCCTTCTCCGTGAAGACCTGGGCCTGGCGGGCGTTGGCCTCCAGCCAGTCGCCGAAGGAGGTGGAGCCGGTGTAGTCGATGATCCGGATCTCGGGGCGGGTCGCCAGGGTCTTGGCGATGCCCTCGCCGGGACGCTCGGTGGCCAGCGCGACCAGGTTCGGGTCGAAACCGGCCTCGGCGAGGACCGCGCGGGCGGTCCGCACGGTCAGCGCGAGCGGCAGCACCGCGCGCGGGTGGGGCTTGACCAGCACCGCGTTACCGGTGGCGAGGGAGGCGAAGAGGCCCGGATAGCCGTTCCACGTGGGGAAGGTGTTGCAGCCGATGACCAGGCCGATGCCGCGCGGCACCGGCGTGAACTGCTTGGTCAGCGCCAGCGGGTCGCGCTTGCCCTGCGGCTTCGTCCACTCCGCGGTGTCGGGGGTGCGGACCTGCTCCACGTACGCGTACGCCACCGCCTCCAGGCCGCGGTCCTGCGCGTGCGGGCCGCCCGCCTGGAAGGCCATCATGAAGGCCTGCCCCGAGGTGTGCATGACGGCCTGCGCGAACTCCATCGTCCGGTCGGCGATCCGCTTGAGGATCTCCAGGCAGACCATCGCGCGCAGCTCCGCGCCGGCGTCCCGCCACGCCTTCTGCCCGGCCCGCATGGCGGGCAGCAGCACGTCGACGTCGGCGTGCGGGTACGTCACGCCCAGCTCGATCCCGTACGGGGAGACCTCGCCGCCCACCCAGTCGTCGGTGCCGGGCTGGTCGAGGTCGAGGCGGGTGCCGAGCAGGGCGTCGAAGGCGGCCTTGCCCGCGGCCATGTCCAGGCTGCCGTTCTCCCCGTAGGCCTTGGGGTGCTCGGGGTGGGGGGACCAGTACGCGCGCGTGCGGATCGTCTCCAGCGCCTGGTCCAGGGTCGGCCGGTGCCGGTCGATCAGCTGGTGCGCGGTGAGTTCGGCGGCCATGCGGGACCAACTCCTCGTCTCACGAGCTCTCCGTCGAGTCGTGACCTGGGGGAAACCTGGGCAGAAACAGGCGGACACGGCTAGAGTAACCGAACGATCGGTCGGGACAAGGGGGACCGCCGCATCTGTGGAAAACCCCGTGCGGGAGGATCGCGCACATGACAGCACTCGACCTCAGCAGCCCCGTGGCCGTCGTCGGCACCGGCACCATGGGCCAGGGCATCGCCCAGGTGGCGCTGGTCGCGGGCCACCCCGTACGGCTGTACGACGCCGTCGCCGGGCGGGCCCGGGAAGCGGCCGACGCGATCGGCGCCCGGCTCGACCGGCTCGTCGAGAAGGAGCGGCTCACGGGCGCCGAGCGGGACGCGGCCCGCGCCCGGCTGGAGCCCGCCGAGCGGCTCGCCGACCTCGCCGACTGCGCGCTGGTCGTCGAGGCGGTCCTGGAGCGGCTGGACGTCAAGCAGGAACTGTTCCGCGCCCTGGAGGACGTCGTCGGCGAGGACTGCCTGCTCGCCACCAACACCTCCTCCCTGTCCGTCACCGCCATCGGCGGCGCGCTCCGCGTCCCGGGCCGCTTCGTCGGCCTGCACTTCTTCAACCCGGCGCCGCTGCTGCCGCTGGTCGAGGTGGTCTCCGGCTTCGCGACCGACGCGGCGTCGGCCACGCGCGCGTACGAGACGGCCCGCGCCTGGGGCAAGACCCCGGTCGCCTGCGCCGACACCCCGGGCTTCGTCGTCAACCGCATCGCCCGGCCCTTCTACGCGGAGGCCCTCGCGGTGTACGAGGAGCGGGCCGCCGACCCCGCCACCGTCGACGCGGTGCTGCGGGAGTCGGGCGGCTTCAGGATGGGCGCCTTCGAGCTGACCGATCTCATCGGGCAGGACGTCAACGAGTCCGTCACGCGTTCCGTGTGGGAGGCGTTCTTCCAGGACGTGCGGTTCACCCCCTCGCTGGCCCAGCGCCGCCTGGTCGAGTCGGGCCGGCTCGGCCGCAAGAGCGGGCAGGGCTGGTACGACTACCGGGACGGGGCCGGGCGGCCCGCGCCGCACACCGCCGAGCCCGCCGGCCGGCCCGCGTACGTGGCCGCCGAGGGCGACCTGGGGCCCGCCGCCGACCTGGTCGAGCTGATCCGCGAGGCGGGCATCGAGGTCCGCGAGGAGACCGGCGACGACCGGCCGTTCGCGCCGCTCGCCGGGGCCGGGGCGCTCACCCTCCCCGGCGGCGGACGGCTGCACCTCACCGGAGGGCAGACCTCCACCGAGCTGGGCGACGTCGTCCACTTCGACCTCGCCCTCGACTACCGGCGGGCCACGCGTATCGCCCTGGCCCCCTCCGGGACCGCCTCGCCCCGCACCCTGGCCGAGGCCACCGGCCTCTTCCAGGCGCTCGGCAAGCAGGTCAGCGTCATCGGCGACGTCCCCGGCATGATCGTGGCCCGCGCGGTCGCCCGGATCGTCGACCTGGCGCACGACGCGGTCGCCCGGGGCGTCGCCTCCGCCGAGGACGTCGACACGGCCATGCGCCTCGGTGTGAACTATCCGCTCGGGCCGGTCGAGTGGGGCCGCCGGCTGGGTCTGTGGTGGGTGCACGACCTGCTCGGCGAGCTGCACCTGCGCGAGCCCACCGGGCGCTACGCCCCGTCCCGCGCGCTCAACCGTCAGGCGCATTTGACCGACGCAGGGGAGGACACCCCCTCATGACCACCGCCAAGCGCGACACGTACACGCCCGAGACCCTCCTGTCCGTGGCCGTGCAGGTCTTCATCGAGCGCGGCTACGACGGCACCTCCATGGAGCACCTGTCCAAGGCGGCCGGCATCTCGAAGTCGTCGATCTACCACCACGTCACGGGCAAGGAGGAGTTGCTGCGCCGGGCCGTGAGCCGGGCCCTGGACGAGCTCTTCGCCATCCTCGGCGAGGAGCACGCGTGCGTGGGGTCCGCCGCCGAGCGGCTGGAGTACGTCGTGCGCCGCATGGTCGAGGTGCTCATGGCCGAGCTGCCCTACGTGACCCTGCTGCTGCGGGTGCGCGGCAACACGGACACCGAGCGGTGGGCGCTGGAGCGGCGGCGCGAGTTCGACCACCGGGTCGCCGACCTGCTGAAGGCGGCGGCGGCCGAGGGGGACGTGCGCGCGGACGTGGAGGTGCGGCTCGCGACCCGTCTGGTCTTCGGCATGATCAACTCGATCGTGGAGTGGTACCGCCCCGAGGGCCCCGGCGGCCGGGGCGGCGCACGGGAACGCGAGGTGGTCGACGCGGTGGCGCGTCTGGTCTTCGGGGGCCTGCGCAAGGCTTCCTGAGCCGGGCGGGCGGCGGTCCGGTGGGGCGCGCTCCGGCGTGCCGCGGTCCGGTCGCCGGCGGCCTTCCCGGCCCGGCGGTCAGCTCTGCGGTTCCAGGTCCTCGGTCTCGAAGACCAGCAGGGTGCGGGTGCTGAGCACCTCCGGGATCGCCTGGAGCCGGGTGAGCACCAGCTCGCGCAGGGCCCGGTTGTCGGGCGTGTGCACCAGGAGCAGGACGTCGAAGTCACCACCCACCAGGGCGATGTGGGAGGCCCCGGGGAGCTGCCGCAGCTGGGCGCGGACGGTGCGCCAGGAGTTCTGGACGATCTTCAGGGTGATGTAGGCCGAGGTGCCGTGCCCCGCCCGCTCGTGGTCGACGCGGGCGCCGAAACCGCGGATGACACCGTCCTCGACGAGCCGGTTGATGCGGGCGTAGGCGTTGGCTCGCGAGACGTGCACCCGCTCGGCGACCGAGCGTATCGAGGCGCGCCCGTCGGCCTGGAGCATGCGCAGGATGTCCTGGTCGATGGCGTCCAGCGGACGGGCGGGCGGCGGGGCCCCGGCGCCGTCCGGGTCCTCGGCGTCCCGCGGGCGATCGGCCATTTGTTCAGATGCCACGTGTCCCCGCCTTCCCGCCATGGACGTACTGCGTCCATCTCAGGTTGTGGAGAACCGTTTGTCCACAGCCTGGGGCCGCCTGTAGCCAAAATGTGCCGGCGACCGAACAATCGGTAGGTGAGGCCCGTCACACCCGTGGCGAGCCCGAAGCCGCTCCCACGAGGAGGTGCCGTCATGACGGTCATGGAGCAGCGGGGCGCTTACCGGCCCACACCGCCGCCCGCCTGGCAGCCCCGTACCGACCCCGCGCCGCTGCTGCCCGACGCGGAGCCGTACCGCGTCCTCGGCACCAAGGCCGCCGGACAGGCCGACCCAGAGCTGCTGCGCACGCTGTACGCCCGCCTGGTCAGCGGCCGGCGGTACAACGCGCAGGCGACGGCACTGACCAAGCAGGGCCGACTGGCCGTCTACCCGTCCAGCACCGGCCAGGAGGCCTGCGAGGTCGCCGCCGCGCTGGCCCTCGAGGAGCGGGACTGGCTCTTCCCCAGTTACCGCGACACGCTCGCCGTCGTCTCCCGCGGCGTCGACCCCGTCGAGGCGCTCACCCTGCTGCGCGGTGACTGGCACACCGGCTACGACCCCTACGAGCACCGGGTCGCCCCGCTGTCCACGCCGCTCGCCACCCAGCTGCCGCACGCCGTGGGTCTGGCCCACGCCGCCCGCCTCAAGGGCGACGACGTGGTCGCGCTGGCCATGGTCGGTGACGGCGGCACCAGCGAGGGCGACTTCCACGAGGCGCTGAACTTCGCCGCCGTCTGGCAGGCCCCGGTCGTCTTCCTCGTGCAGAACAACGGCTTCGCGATCTCCGTCCCGCTCGCCAAGCAGACCGCGGCCCCGTCGCTGGCCCACAAGGCCGTCGGCTACGGGATGCCCGGCCGCCTGGTCGACGGCAACGACGCGGCCGCCGTGCACGAGGTGCTCACCGACGCCGTACGCCACGCGCGTGAGGGCGGCGGCCCGACCCTGGTGGAGGCGGTGACGTACCGCGTCGAGGCGCACACCAACGCCGACGACGCGACGCGTTACCGGGGGGACGCCGAGGTCGAGGCCTGGCGCCGGCACGACCCGATCGAGCTGCTCCAGCGGGAGCTGACCGAGCGCGGCCTGCTCGACGAGGACGGCATCGGGGCCGCCCGCGAGGCCGCCGAGACCATGGCCGCCGACCTGCGCGCCCGCATGAACCAGGACCCGCGGCTGGACCCGATGGACCTGTTCGCCCACGTCTATGCCGAGCCCACCCCGCAGCTGCGCGAGCAGCGCGACCTGCTGCGCGCCGAGCTGGCGGCGGAGGCCGAGTCCGGGGCGCCCGAAGGGGGACACCGATGACCACGGTCGCCGCCAGGCCGGCCACCATGGCGCAGGCCCTCACGCGCGCGCTGCGCGACGCCATGGCCGCCGATCTGGGCGTGCACGTCCTGGGCGAGGACGTGGGTGCCCTCGGTGGTGTCTTCCGGGTCACCGACGGACTGGCCGCGGAGTTCGGCGAGGACCGCTGCACGGACACCCCGCTCGCCGAGGCCGGCATCCTCGGCACGGCGGTCGGCATGGCGATGTACGGGTTGCGCCCGGTCGTGGAGATGCAGTTCGACGCCTTCGCCTACCCGGCCTTCGAGCAGGTCGTCAGCCATGTCACCAAGATGCGCAACCGCACCCGCGGGAAGATGCCCCTGCCGCTGACCATCCGCGTCCCCTACGGCGGCGGCATCGGCGGCGTCGAGCACCACAGCGACTCGTCCGAGGCGTACTACATGGCGACTCCGGGGCTCCATGTCGTGACGCCGGCGACCGTCGCCGACGCCTACGGGCTGCTGCGCGCGTCCATCGCCTCCGACGACCCGGTGGTCTTCCTCGAACCCAAGCGCCTGTACTGGTCGAAGGCCGCCTGGAACCCGGAGGAGCCGGCAACCGTTGAGCCGGTGGGCCGCGCGGTGGTGCGGCGCCCCGGTCGGAGCGCCACACTCATCACGTACGGACCGTCGCTGGTCGCCTGCATGGAGGCGGCCGAGGCGGCCCGGGCCGAGGGCTGGGACCTCGAAGTCGTCGATCTGCGCTCCCTGGTGCCGTTCGACGACGAGACGGTGTGCGCTTCGGTGCGGCGGACGGGACGCGCGGTCGTCGTCCACGAGTCGGGTGCCTTCGGGGGCCCGGGCGGGGAGATCGCGGCCCGGGTCACGGAGCGCTGCTTCCACCACCTGGAGGCGCCGGTGCTGCGTGTGGCCGGGTTCGACATCCCGTATCCGCCGCCGATGCTGGAGCGTCACCACCTGCCCGGTGTGGACCGGATCCTGGACGCCGTGGGGCGCCTGCAGTGGGAGGCCGAAAGCTGATGGCACAGGTGCTGGAGTTCAAGCTCCCCGACCTCGGTGAGGGGCTGACCGAGGCGGAGATCGTGCGCTGGCTGGTCGAGGTCGGCGACGTCGTCGCCGTCGACCAGCCGGTCGTCGAGGTCGAGACGGCCAAGGCGATGGTCGAGGTGCCCTGCCCCTACGGCGGCGTGGTCACCGCCCGTTTCGGCGAGGAGGGCGCGGAGCTGCCCGTCGGGGCACCGCTGCTGACGGTGGCGGTGGGCGAGAGCGCCGCCGCCCGCCCGGCGCCTGACGCGGGCAGCGGCGGTGAGGCGGCGGAGCCGGCGCGAGGAGGGTCCGCGGGCCCCGGGGAACCGAGGACCGGGGAGCCGGGGGCCGGGGAGCCCAGGAGCGAGGGCTCGGGCAACGTCCTCGTCGGATACGGCACCTCCGAGGCGCCCGCCCGTCGGCGCCGGGTCCGGCCGGACCGGCCGGCGTCCCTCGCGGCGGGCGCACGGATGAACGGCCGGGACCGCGGGGCCGATCCGGCGCCGGAGGGCCCGGTTCCCGTCATCTCCCCGCTGGTGCGCAGGCTGGCCCGGCAGCACGACCTGGACCTGCGCGAGCTGACCGGCTCCGGCCCCGACGGGCTGATCCTGCGCGCGGACGTGGAGTACGCGCTGCGCGCCGCCGCCGCGCAGGGGAGCCGTACGGCGGTCCCGGCGGACGGGGCGCTCACGGCAGGTGCGGTACGGGCTCCGGCCGCCGGCGCGTCCGGCGCGTCCTCTGCCTCCTCCGCGGCGCGGTCCGGTGGGATCCGCACCCCCCTCAAGGGCGTCCGCGGCGCCGTCGCCGACAAGCTCTCCCGCAGCCGGCGTGAGATCCCGGACGCGACCTGCTGGGTCGACGCCGACGCGACCGAGCTGATGCGGGCGCGCACCGCGATGAACGCCGGCGGCGGGCCGAGGATCTCCCTCGTCGCCCTGCTCGCCAGGATCTGCACGGCCGCGCTGGCCCGCTTCCCCGAGCTGAACTCCACGGTCGACACCGAGGCCCGGGAGATCGTCCAACTCGACCAGGTCCACCTCGGTTTCGCCGCCCAGACGGACCGGGGGCTGGTCGTGCCGGTCGTCCGGGACGCCCACGCGCGGGACGCCGAGGCGCTCACCGCGGAGTTCGCCCGGCTGACCGAGTCGGCCCGGGCGGGCCGGCTGACGCCCGGTGAGGTGACCGGTGGCACCTTCACGTTGAACAACTACGGCGTGTTCGGCGTCGACGGGTCCACACCCATCGTCAACCACCCCGAGGCGGCGATGCTCGGCGTCGGCCGCATCGTCCCCAAGCCGTGGGTGCACGAGGGGGAGTTGGCGGTGCGTCAGGTCGTCCAGCTGTCCCTGACCTTCGATCACCGGGTGTGCGACGGTGGCACGGCGGGCGGTTTCCTGCGGTACGTGGCGGACTGCGTGGAACAACCGGCGGTGCTGCTGCGCACCCTGTGACAGCTGTGCCGACGCGCACTCTCTGATCGCGCGGGCTCCCCCGCGTTCCCTGTGATCGGACAGGGCCGCATACTCAGGGGGTGACCGCGTACGAGCCCACCGGTGAACCCGGCGCCGGCACCTCACCCGCGCCGGGCCCGGCGTCCGCCGGGTACGACGCCGTCGTGCTCGCCGGAGGGGCCGCCCGCCGGCTCGGCGGCGCGGACAAGCCGGGCCTGCGTGTGGGCGGACGCGCGCTGCTGGACCGCGTGCTCGCCGCCTGCGCCGGAGCGCGGACCACCGTCGTCGTCGCCGGACCACGGCCCACCGCCCGCCCGGTGACCTGGGCCCGCGAGGAGCCGCCCGGTGGCGGACCGCTCGCCGCCCTGGCCGCCGGTCTGCGCCACACCTCGGCCGAGCACGTCCTGGTGCTCTCCGCCGACCTGCCCTTCCTCGCCGGGCCCACCGTCGAACACCTGCTGTCGGCGCTCACCGCGGGCGACGCCGACGGTGTGCTGCTCACCGACGCCGTCGGCCGCGACCAGCCCCTCGTCGCCGCCTACCGCGCGCAGGCGCTGCGCCGTGAACTGGCCGCGCTCACCGCGGGCGGGGCGGATCTCACCGGGCTGCCGCTGCGCCGTCTGACCGGCGCCCTCCGCCTCATCCGCGTTCCGGACGCCGTCGCGTCCTTCGACTGCGACACCTGGGACGACATCGCCACCGCAAGGGCACGCATCAGGGAGCATGGTCACGTGTTGGATGAATGGATCTCCGCAGCCAAGGACGAGTTGGGCATCGACCTCGACGTCGACACCGGCCTCCTGCTCGACCTCGCCCGGGACGCCGCCCATGGTGTGGCCAGGCCCGCGGCCCCGCTGACCACTTTCCTGGTCGGTTACGCGGCCGGGCGGGCCGGAGGGAGCCCCGAGGCCGTCGCCGAGGCCGTCCGCAGGGCGACGGCGCTCGCCGAGCGCTGGTCCGAGGAGGCCGCCTCCGCGTCCGCCCCCGCCGCGGGCCGCCCCGACGCGGCGGCCGACGCCACCCCCGACGCCCGCCCGGACGCCTGATGGCCTCCCCCGGCACGCGGGCGGACGAGGAAGCGGAAGACCTCGACGTGGAGGAGGCGCTCGCCCTCGTGAAGGAGAAGCCCGGCCCTCCGCACGGCGCCCCCGGCCCCTCGCACGGCGCCCCCGGCCCGGCGGCGCCCCCGCCCGCCGCGCACCACGGCACCCCGCAGCACGGAGCCCCCCACCCGCCGTCGGGCCCCCACCACCGCGCGACGCCCTGGCCCGAAGCCCGCGCGGCCGCCGAACGCGCCGCCCGCACCGCCGTGCGTGCCGCCCACCGGGCCCCGGTCTCCGCGCCCCTGGACGCGGCCCTCGGACTGACCCTGGCCGCGCCCCTCGCCGCCCTCACCGACCTGCCCTCCTTCGACACCTCGGCGATGGACGGGTGGGCCGTCGCCGGACCGGGCCCCTGGACGGTGCGCGGCGAGGGCGTGCTGGCCGGGCACGCGGAGCCCGCGCGCCTCACCGACGGCGAGGCCGTCCGCATCGCCACCGGCGCCCGCGTCCCGCAGGACACCACCGCCGTCCTGCGCACCGAACACGGCCGCACCGACGGCAGGGACCGGCTGGGGGCCACCCGCGACGTCGCCCAGGGCCAGGACATCCGCCCGCGGGGTCAGGAATGCCGCAGCGGCGACCAGCTCCTGCCCGTCGGCACCCTGGTGACCCCGGCGGTGCTCGGCCTCGCGGCGGCCGCAGGCTACGACACCCTCACCGCGGTCCCCCGTCCCCGCGTCGACGTCCTGGTCCTCGGTGACGAGCTGCTCACCGAGGGACTGCCGCACGACGGCCTCATCCGGGACGCGCTCGGACCGATGCTGCCCCCCTGGCTGCGCGCCCTGGGTGCCGAGGTCCGCACGGTCCGCCGGATCGGCGACGACGCCGAGGACCTGTACCGCACCGTCACGGCCTCCGACGCCGACCTGATCGTCACGACCGGAGGCACCGCTGCGGGCCCTGTCGACCACGTCCACCCGGTCCTGGGCCGGATCGGTGCCGAACTGCTCGTGGACGGCGTCGAGGTGCGCCCCGGCCACCCGATGCTGCTGGCCCGGACCAAGGAGCAGCAGCACCTCGTCGGCCTCCCTGGCAACCCCCTCGCCGCGATCTCCGGACTGCTCACCCTCGCCGAGCCGCTGCTGCGCACCCTCGCCGCCCGTCCGGCGCCGGAGCCGTACGCGCTGGCCCTGCGGGACGCGGTGCAGGGCCACCCGTACGACACCCGGCTCGTCCCCGTCGTCCTGCGGGGCGACGGCGCCGTGCCGCTGCGCTACAACGGACCGGCCATGCTGCGCGGCATCGCCGCCGCCGACGCCTTGGCCGTCGTACCCCCGGGCGGTGCGCGGCCGGGGCAGGAGACCGAGCTGCTCGACCTGCCCTGGACGACCGGCGGAATCGGAGTGTGTTTCACGTGAAACTTCCGGGCCAGGACGCGATCGCCCGCCAGGCGGACGAGCATCTCGTGACCCATCGGGTGAAACTCCCGAGAAAGCTGGTGGAGCACCCCATCCGCCAGGTCGGCAAACGGCTGTCCCTGGCCCTCGTGGTCCTCCTGGCGACGGCGTTCATCGTCTACGCCGACGCGGACGGCTACAACGACAACTCCGACGGCTCCGTCGATCTCCTCGACGCCTTCTACTACGCCACCGTCACCCTCTCCACGACCGGGTACGGCGACATCACGCCCGTCAGTGACGCGGCCCGGCTGACCAACATCTTCGTCATCACGCCGCTGCGTGTGATGTTCCTGATCATTCTGGTCGGCACCACCCTGGAAGCCCTCACCGAGCGCACTCGGGAGGAGTGGCGCCTGAACCGCTGGAGGTCCACCTTGCGCGATCACACCGTCGTCGTCGGTTTCGGCACCAAGGGGCGGTCGGCGATCCAGACCGTCTGCGCGACCGGTCTGCGCAAGGAGCAGGTCGTGGTGGTCGACCCCAGCGGCAAGGCCATCGAGGCCGCGACGGCCCACGGCTACGCGGGGGTGATAGGGGACGCGACCCGCAGTGACGTGCTGAACCGCGCCGAGGTGTACCGGGCGAAGCAGATCATCATCGCCACCCAGCGGGATGACACGGCCGTACTGGTGACGCTGACGGCCCGGCAGCTCAACCGGGGCGCGAAGATCGTCGTCGCGGTCCGCGAGGAGGAGAACGCGCCGCTGCTGAAGCAGTCCGGCGCCGACGCCGTGATCACCAGCGCCAGCGCCGCGGGCCGCCTGCTCGGGCTCTCCGTGCTCAGCCCGGCCGCCGGCATGGTCATGGAGGACCTCATCAGCCAGGGCAGCGGACTCGACCTGGTCGAGCGGCCGGTCATAAAGGCCGAGGTGGGCCGGAGCCCGCGCGAGACGGACGACCTGGTGGTGAGCGTCGTGCGCGGACACCGGGTGCTCGGCTACGACGATCCGGCCGTCGGCGGACTGGAGTTGGCCGACCGTCTGATCACGATCGTGCGGGCGACGCCGGCCACCCATGTGGCGCCCGACGCCCGCCCGCTGCCCCGCGACTGACGGGGCGCCGACCGCGTACGCGAGGGACTACTTGCGGTTGTAGAGCCGCATCGTGACGGGACCGAAGACCAGCAGGAGCACACCCGCCCAGCCCAGCGTCCAGGCGATCTCGGCGCCGGGCCACTCACCGGCCATCAGGCCCCGCACCGCGGACGCCAGGTGGGTGATCGGGCTGTTGTTGACGAACGCCTGCAGCCAGCCCGGCATGGTCTTCGGGTCGACGAAGACGTTGGACAGGAAGGTGAGCGGGAAGATCACCATCATGCTGACGCTCATCACCGACTTCTCGGAGCGCATCATGAGCCCGAACATCGTCCAGATCCACGAGAAGGCGAACGAGAACACCAGGAGCAGCGCGATCCCGGCGACCACCCCCAGGAACCCGCCGTCAGGCCGGTAGCCGAGCAGCAGGCCCATGGCGAGCATGACGACGGACGCGATGGTGTAGCGCAGCATGTCACCGAGCAGATAGCCGACCATCGCCGAGGGCCGCCAGATGGGCAGCGAGCGGAAGCGGTCGAAGACGCCCTTCTCGATGTCGATGTTCACCGAGACCCCGGTGTACATCGTGATCATCACGACCGACATCACGAGGATGCCCGGCAGCACGAACTGGATGTACTCGCTGGGCGAACCCGCCAGCGCACCGCCGAAGAGGTACGTGAACATCAGCAGGTTCATGATCGGGAACGCGGTGACGTCGAAGAGCTGCTCCGGCACGTGCTTGATCTTGAGCATCGCGCGCCACCCGAACGTCACGGACGTGGAGAGCGCGCTGGGCCGTGGCGGCCGCTCCTTGGCGACCAGCAGGGCCGCCAGCGACTCGGTGCTGACCGTGGAGAGTTCCTTGGTCTCGGTGCTCGTGGCCGTGCTCATGCCGCCACCTCGTCCTTCTTGTCAGGGCCGGTGCCGGTGGTGTCGTCGGTGCCGTTGCCGGTGTTCTGGCCGGTGTCGCGCCCGGTCAGCGCCAGGAAGACCTCGTCGAGGCTGGGCTGTCCCAGGGAGAAGTTGTCCACGGTGATGCCCTGCCGGACCAGCTCGCCGAGCGCCTTGGCGGCCAGGTCGGCGGCCGCGTCGCTCGCCGCCGTCGCCAGGCGGGCGGTCAGCGCCACCGGATCCGGCTCCAGCTGGATCTCGGCGGTCAGGAGGTCGCGCAGCAGCCGCTCGGCCTCGGGCCGCTGTTCCGCGTTCCGCAGCCGCAGGTGGACGGAGCCGGCGCCGACGGACGCCTTCAGCTCACCCTTGGTGCCCTCGGCGATCACCCGCCCCTTGTCGATGACGGCGATCCGGGACGCCAGCTGGTCGGCCTCGTCGAGATACTGCGTGGTCAGCAGCACGGTCGTGCCCTGGGCGACGACCGCGCGCACGATGTCCCACACCTGGTTGCGGCTGCGCGGGTCGAGGCCGGTCGTCGGCTCGTCGAGGAAGAGCAGGTCCGGGGTGTTGAGGATGGAGGCGGCGATGTCGATACGCCGCCGCATGCCACCGGAGTAGTGCTTGACCTGCTTCGCCGCGGCGTCCGTCAGTCCGAACGCCGCCATCAGCTGCTCGCTCCGCTCCAGCGACGCCTTCTTGCCGTGACCGAGGAGCCGGCCCAGCAGGGTCAGGTTCTCGGTGCCGGTGAGGTCCTCGTCCACGGAGGCGTACTGCCCGGTGAGGCTCACCCGGCTGCGTACCTCGTCGGCCTCGCGGACGACGTCGCGGCCGAAGACGTGGGCCTGGCCGCTGTCCGGCCGCAGCAGGGTGGCGAGCATCTTCACCGTGGTGGTCTTGCCCGCGCCGTTCGGTCCGAGTACGCCGTAGACCGTGCCGGCGGGCACCGCCAGGTCCACCCCGTCCACGGCGCGGGTCTCACCGAACGTCTTCACCAGCCCCGCGGTCTCGATCGCTAGTCCGGACGTCTGCGTGCTCATGCTGGGGGGTCCTTCCGCCTTCTCGGTCGGGCGGTCGCGGCGGTGTGCTCCTGGCCACGTGCCCTTGGCAGTACTTTCTTGGGTTGTCCATGGGGAGACCTTTACCATCGCGCAAACTCATCGGTCGCGCACAGGATTTCCCCACGGACGGTCCGAAAGTCCGAGGACCTTGCACCCGTGGACCGAGGTGAACGCCTTCGCCCGGGGGCACAGGAGTAGCGTCGCCCCCATGCATGCGATCACGATTTCCGAACCCGGAGGCCCCGAGGCGCTGGTGTGGGCCGAGGCCCCCGACCCGGTGCCCGGCGAGGGCGAGGTCCTGGTCGAGGTGACGGCCAGCGCCGTCAACCGCGCCGACATCATGCAGCGCCAGGGCTTCTACGATCCTCCGCCCGGCGCCTCCCCCCACCCCGGCCTGGAGTGCTCCGGGCGGATCGCGGCCGTCGGGACCGGCGTGTCCGGCTGGTCCGTCGGCGACGAGGTGTGCGCGCTGCTCGCGGGCGGCGGCTATGCCGAGAAGGTCGCCGTCCCGGCCGGCCAGCTCCTGCCGGTCCCCAAGGGCATCGACCTCAAGCGGGCCGCGGCGCTGCCCGAGGTGGTCTGCACCGTGTGGTCGAACGTCTTCATGGTCTCCCACCTCCGCCCCGGCGAGACGCTGCTCGTGCACGGCGGCTCCAGCGGCATCGGCACCATGGCCATCCAGCTCGCCAAGGCCGTCGGCGCCAGGGTCGCCGTGACGGCGGGCACCGCGGAGAAGTTGGAGCGCTGCGCCGAACTGGGCGCCGACATCCTGATCAACTACCGGGAGCAGGACTTCGTCGCCGAGGTGAAGGAGGCCACGGGCGGCGCGGGCGCCGACGTCATCCTCGACAACATGGGCGCCAAGTACCTGGACCGCAACGTCCGGGCCCTCGCCGTCAACGGCCGGCTCGCGATCATCGGCATGCAGGGCGGCCGGAAGGGCGAGCTGGACATCGGCACCCTCCTCGCCAAGCGCGCCGCCGTCAGCGCGACCTCGCTGCGCGCCCGGCCGCTGGAGGAGAAGACGGCCATCGTGGCGGCCGTGCGCGAGCATGTCTGGCCGCTGCTGGACGGGGGGCACGTCAGCCCGGTCGTCGACCGCGAACTCCCGATGAGCGAGGCCGCCGCCGCCCACCGGATCGTGGAGGAGAGCGGACACATCGGGAAGGTGCTGCTGGTCACCTCGTCGTAGCGGCGGGCTCGGTCCCCGCCCTCGCCGGGCCGGCGCGGTACCCGGTCCGAGAGGGCGGGGGCATGCTCCGGTGGGGCGTGGATCACGCTCCGGTGGGGCGGGGTCCACGCGCCGGGAGGCCCCGGTCCGAGGGCGGCGGGGCCCACGCGCCGGTGTGAAGGGGCCCACGACCCGACGGTGGCGGGCCGCGCCGAGGGACGCGGGCCCGGTGCCCCCGCGCCGGGTGGCGTCATCGTCGCCGCCGGTTCCGGGTGGCGGCACCGGCGGCGATGCCGTCTATCCGCGTCGCAGGCGCAGCCCGACGAGTCCCAGGGCCAGGCCGAGGCCGACGAGGACCAGGCCGCTGCCCAGGGGCAGGACCCGCAGCGCGGGCTCGGTGGCCTGGTCGGTGCCGGTCCGGTCCCGGGACGGAGAGGCCGACGGCACCTCGGTGGCCTTCCCGGGCGGCAGGGCGCCGGCCGGATCCTCGGAGGCGTCCTGGCCGTCGCCGTCCACGGTGTGGTCGGACACCTCGTCCACCCGTCCGTGCTCGGGCTCCCGGTCGGCGGGCCGCCCGGGACGCCGGCGCCCCTCGCCCGGCCGGCTCCCGGCGCGGGAGGGGTCCGGGCCGGCCGTCGGGGCACCGGAAGCCGAGGAGGAGGGGGAGGGCGACCCGGAGCCGCGCGCCGCACTGCCCGCCGGGCCGGACGGCGGCCGGCCGGACGAGCCGGGCTCCTCCGGGGAGGGGGAGCCGGGACGCGCCCCCGGGGTGTCACGGCCGTCGTCGTCCCCGGAGCCGCCCTGTCCGTCGTGGTCCCCGGGTCGCCCGTGGCCGTCGTGGTTCCCGGGATGTTCGTGACCCCCCTGCCCGCCGGAACCGTCCCCGCCGGACCCCGCCCCCGAAGCGGGAGCGGACACGGAGGGAGAAGGGCCCACAGCGGCCCTGTCCGCCGGCGCGGGCCTCTCCGAGACGGCGGTGGCCTCGTCCGTGAGGGCGGGCCTCCCCGCGACGGCAATCCCGTCCGCCACGCCGGTCTTCCCCGCGACGCCGCCCCTCCCCACCCCCTCGCTCCTCCCCGCCGCAGCGGGCCTCTCCGCCGCAGCGCCCCTCTCTGCGACCGCGCTGGTCACCACCCCGGCGGTCCTGACCACCCCCGTGGTCCTCACCACCCCGGCCGCCCCCACCGCCGCAAACCCCGTCCCGTACGTCACCCCCGACCCGTACGCCACCCCCGTGCCGAACGGCGACAGCAGCGCGCTCACCCCCACAACCCCCACCAGCCCCGTCGTTCGCAGGGTGCGCAGCCATGGAGTCACGCCCGTGACCCCCTCCCGGTGAGAACCAGTGGCGGAAATCGACGGAACAAGCCTCACACCCCGCCGACATACCGGCATATCGGGTGCCGCCGATCGTGTCAGGTCGCTCTTCCCCGGGGGCACCACCCGTCCGGGGCGGACGCGTGCGCGACAATGGCGCCATGGAGATGCCGAGGAACGACAGGTCGCCGGAGAACCCCCAGATCCTGGTCGTCGGCCAGGACGGTATGGCGCTCAGCAGCGGCGGCGGGGATGACGAATCCCGCGAGATCCCGGTGACCGAGCAGGTGGAGCAGCCTGCCAAGGTCATGCGGATCGGCAGCATGATCAAGCAGTTGCTGGAAGAGGTACGCGTCGCGCCCCTGGACGAGGCGAGCCGGGCCCGGCTCAAGGAGATCCACGCCAGCTCGGTGAAGGAGCTGGAGGACGGTCTGGCGCCGGAGCTGGTCGAGGAGCTGGAGCGGCTCTCCCTGCCCTTCACGGAGGACACCACCCCCACCGACGCCGAACTGCGGATCGCCCAGGCGCAGCTGGTCGGCTGGCTGGAGGGCCTGTTCCACGGCATCCAGACCACCCTGTTCGCCCAGCAGATGGCCGCGCGCGCCCAGCTCGAGCAGATGCGCCGCGCACTGCCGCCGGGCGTCGGCCAGGACGGCGAGGAGCCGCCCCACCCGGGCGGCCGCTCCGGCGGCCCCTACCTGTAGGAAGCCCACCACCGATGTGACGAAGGGCCCGGCGGCACCTGCCGCCGGGCCCTTCGTCCTGTCGCTGAGGGGATCAGGCCGACGGCGGGTTGCCCGTCGAGACCTTGAGCTGGATCTTCGGCATGTCCTCCGGGTCGACGTCCGTGCCGGGCGTCGGGAACTGGTCCCGGATCGAGCCCTCACCGTAGGTGTTCTCGTCGACCTCGACGACCTCCATCGTCCAGCCGGCGGCCTGGAAGCACTCCTTGACCGAGCCGATGTACTTGAAGGTGAAGTCGGGCACCTGGATCTTCTCGGGGTCGTTGTACGACTCCTCGGGCTCGGTGCACTCGTCCTTCTCGATCGTCTTGGTCTTGTCCGGCCCGCGGTAGCCCGCCGCCTGCGTGTCCGACACGGAGGCGCTGGCGGTGGCGTCGCCGCCCTTGGGGTCGTCCCCGCCGCCGCCGTTCATCGTCAGCGCGCCGATCAGACCGCCGACCACCAGGACGGCCACCGCGATCGAGCCGATGACCACCATCTTGTTGCTCTTGCCGCCGCCCGGGGAGCCGGAGGCCGGGGCGGCGGGCGTGAGGTTGTACGGCGGTGGCGTGGACGCGCCCTGGTGCTGCTGCGGCGCGTACGGCGAGGCGGCAGGCGTCTGGTAGCCGCTCTGCTGGGGGTAGCCGTACGCGGGCGCGTGCGCGGCGGGCGCCGGGGTGCCGTACGGGCCCGGGGCCGGCGTCGGCTGGTACGGCGTCTGGACGGGACCCGTGGGTACCGGTCCGCTCTGGTCGACCGGCGGGAACACCGCGGAGCCGACGCCCGCGCCGCTCGACGCGGGCGAGCCCGGCACGATGCTCGGCGGGGCCGCCTGGAAGGAGGCCGCGACGCGCAGGCACTCGTCCCGCATGGCCACGGCGCTGGGGAAGCGCTCGTTGGGGTTCTTCTTCAGTGCGCGGGACACCAGTGCGTCCACGGCCGGCGGCAGGGCGCGGTTGACCGACGAAGGAGCGACCGGCTCCTCCTGCACGTGCGCGTAGGCGATGGCCAGCGGCGAGTCCGCGTCGAACGGCAGGCGGCCGGTGACCAGTTGGAAGAGCATGATGCCGACCGAGTACAGGTCGGAGCGGGCGTCCACGCCGCGGCCGAGGGCCTGTTCCGGCGAGAGGTACTGAGGGGTGCCGACGACCATGCCGGTCTGCGTCATCGAAGTGACGCCGGACTGCATGGCGCGGGCGATGCCGAAGTCCATCACCTTGACCACGCCGCGCTTGGTCATCATCACGTTGCCCGGCTTGATGTCGCGGTGGACCAGGCCCATCTCGTGGCTGATCTCCAGCGCGGCCAGCACGTCGGCGGTGATCTTCAGCGCCTTGTCGGCGGGCATCGCGCCCTGCTGCCGGACGTCCTCGTCGAGCACCGAGCCGAGCGGGCGGCCCTCGACGTACTCCATGACGATGTACGGCGTCGTCAGACCGCCCAGGTCGTCCTCGCCGGTGTCGAAGACGGAGACGATGTTGGTGTGCGTGAGCTTGGCCACTGCCTGGGCCTCGCGGCGGAAGCGCTCCCGGAAGGCCTGCTCCCGGCCCAGCTCGGTGTGGAGTGTCTTGATCGCGACCTGACGGTCCAGGACCGAGTCGTACGCCAGGTGCACCGAGGCCATGCCGCCCTCGCCGAGCAAGTCGCGCAGCTGGTAGCGGCCGCCGGCTAGCGCCCGCCCCGCGTACCGGCCCTGTCCGGCGTCCTGGCTCATTGTCTGCGTCCCCCATAGGCGTCGGCGCCGTCGGCCGCGGCACGCACGCTCGTGATCGAAAGTGCTATTCCCGGCCAAGTCTGCCCCAGGGCACTGACACGTCAAGCGCGGTGCCCGTTCCGTGACCGTACGCGAAAGAAGCGTCGCGGAAGCGTTACAGCCGGCGTACTGCCGGTACACGGAATTTGCACGACAGTACGGAACCAGGGTTTCATGACCGGTCCGTCTCGATGCCGGTCCCGGCGCCCATCTCGGACCGGAGGCCACCGCGGAGGCTGTAGCGTGGCCGACGGAGACCGTAACAACACCGCGCGCACCGCGGGCAGAAACGACGGCGAGGACTGATGGCACAGCAGCAGCGCGCCCAGGGCCCGTCCGAACCCGAGGCGAATGGCGGCGGTATGGCTGACGCGCCGGAGACCTGGGGCAACGGCGGCCTGGTCGGCGACGGCCGGTACCGGCTGACCCGCAGGCTCGGGCGGGGCGGCATGGCCGAGGTGTTCGCCGCCGAGGACGTCCGCCTCGGACGCACCGTGGCCGTCAAGCTGCTGCGCGCCGACCTCGCCGAGGACCCCGTCTCCAAGGCGCGCTTCACGCGTGAGGCCCAGTCGGTGGCCGGGCTCAACCACCACGCCATCGTGGCCGTGTACGACTCCGGCGAGGACTTCGTCGGCGGTCAATCCGTGCCGTACATCGTGATGGAGATCGTCGAGGGGCGCACCATCCGCGACCTCCTCCTCAACGCCGAGGCGCCCGGCCCCGAGCAGGCCCTGATCATCGTCTCCGGTGTCCTGGAGGCGCTCGCCTACTCGCACCAGCACGGCATCGTCCACCGCGACATCAAACCGGCCAACGTGATCATCACGCACAACGGCGCGGTGAAGGTGATGGACTTCGGCATCGCCCGCGCCCTGCACGGCGCGTCCACGACGATGACGCAGACCGGCATGGTCATGGGCACCCCGCAGTACCTCTCCCCGGAGCAGGCCCTCGGCAAGGCCGTCGACCACCGCTCCGACCTGTACGCGACGGGCTGCCTGCTGTACGAACTCCTCGCGCTGCGTCCGCCGTTCACCGGCGAGACCCCGCTCTCGGTGGTCTACCAGCACGTCCAGGACATCCCGACGCCCCCGTCCGAGGTCTCCGACGCCACTCCGCCGGAGCTGGACGGCCTGGTGATGCGCTCGCTGGCCAAGGAGCCCGACGACCGCTTCCAGACCGCCGAGGAGATGCGCGGCCTGGTCCAGTACGGGCTGCAGATGCTGTACGAGCAGGGCGGCCACACCGGCACCTGGAACACCGGCCCGGTCACCGCGCACGACGGCCGGCACATCGCGGCGGCCGGTCTCGCGGGCACCTCGGTGCTGCCGCACCCCGACCACGGCGCCTCCGGCACCCAGCAGATCCCCCAGCCGATCCTGCCGAACGGCTACGGCGGCGGCGACGACGGCGGCTTCGAGGGCCGCAGCAACAAGGGCAGCGGCCGCGGCAAGCTGTGGATACTGGCCGTCCTCGCGGTGATCGCCATCGCCGGGGGCGTCGCGCTGGCCCTCAACAACGACGACGGCGGCAAGGGCGGCGGCGAGACGGACAAGAGCCCCTCGGCGACCACCTCGCAGAGCGCCGGCAACGAGTCGGCCTCCTCGTCACCCAGCGACGAGGAGACGCAGGAGACCACCGACCCGGGCACCGAGCAGGGCAACGGCGGGGGCGGCACGGGCGACGGGGACTACACGCCCTCGTACACCCCGTCGTACACGCCGTCGCAGAGCGTCACGCAGGACCCGACCGGTGATCCCACGGGCGACCCGACGACGGACCCGACGACGCCGACGGACGACCCGACCACCGACCCGACCGGCGACCCGACGGGCAACCCCACCGGGGCCCCGACCGGCGGCACCGACGGCGGCGCGACCGGCGAGCCGGGCGGCGGCGGCGACCCGGGGGACGAGTGACGAAGAGCTGACGCGGAACCCACCCCACGCGCGCGTGCGACCCGGAGACGGGCTCCACGCGCGCGTGGCGTTGGACGGGCTCACGCGCGCGCGGCGTTCGCGGGACGTCACCGGGGTGCGGCGGCGCCGTCCGCGGAGTGCACCGAGCCGGACCGCGGCTCGATCCGCAGGTGGACCGGGTCGAAGGGCTCACTGTCCACCCGGCGCGGCTCCGGCCCGAACCGTGCCCGCTCGGCGGTGTCCGGTTCACGGGCCTCGCACCGGTGGTGGCCGCAGCTCCTGGGCATGCGCGGCAGGATCCGGCCGTCGGCCACGACGTGCCGGGGCGAGGAAGGGCAGGGCGCGCAGGGTGGTGGCCGCCCGGCCGCGGGCGGTGCGGTGGAGCAGGCCGACGGCGAGCGGTGCGTCGGAGGGCGTGGCCCCGCTGTGCGGGAGCCAAGGGGGGCGGGCGACACGCGTCGCCCGCCCGGCACGGGGGACGTGGGTCCCGGACCTCCCGGGCGGGGGTGCCGGCGGCGTGGTGCGGCGGTCCGCGCGCCTCAGCGGTTCTCGGCCTGCAGCCGGGCCACGAAGGCGGCCGCCTGGGAACGCCGCTGCATCCCGAGTTTGGCCAGCAGGCTGGACACGTAGTTCTTGACCGTCTTCTCGGCCAGGTGCAGCCGTTCGCCGATCGCGCGGTTGGTCAGTCCCTCCCCGATCAGCTCCAGGATGCGCCGCTCCTGTTCGGTGAGGCGGGCGAGCCGGTCGTCGGCCCGCGCGCCGCCGTCGCGGAGCCGCTCCAGCACGCGCGCGGTGGCCGCGGGGTCGAGCAGGGACTTGCCCGCGGCCACCTCCCGTACGGCGCCCAGCAGCTCGGCGCCCCGGATGTCCTTCAGGACGTAGCCGGAGGCACCCGCCATGATCGCGTCGAAGAGGGCCTCGTCGTCGGCGAAGGAGGTCAGCATGAGGCACCGGACGGACTCGTCCCGGGAGCGGATCTCGCGGCACACCTCCACGCCGCTGCCGTCGGGCAGCCGGACGTCCAGGACGGCCACGTCCGGACGGGTGGCCGGGACCCGGGCCAGCGCGTCGGCCGCCGTGCCGGCCTCGCCGACCACCTCGATGTCGGCCTCGCCCGCGAGCAGGTCGTGCACCCCCCGGCGCACGACCTCGTGGTCGTCGAGGAGGAATACCCGGATTTTTCCGTCTTCGCGCACGCGGTCAGTGTCACACACCGACTCTTCCCGTGCCCGGGGTGGCCGGGATAATGTGCCGTTGTTCCGGCCCCCTGCGAGGCTGTGACCAGGAGAACTCCCGCACTTCGCCGATTTACTTGGAAATCCGAGTAAAAACGCAGGTCAGGAGGGGTTTCACAGAAATGTGGAGCACTGGGTAACGTGCAGTTCGCAGGGCGCTCGCCGGGGCACCTGTCACGCCTGTTCCCGACCGGGCCGCACCCACCCTCGTGCGTCCGCCGGGCCGCAGGTGAGCCGCACTGGCTTCCGGCGAACCCGGGGGCCGGACCGACGGAGGAGCACACGTGACCGAGAGCACTGCCGCGCGCAAGCCGCGACGCAGCGCCGGAAGCAAGGCGACCGGTACCACCGGCACCAAGGCCGGCGCAGCAGCCGCGAAGGCCGGCACCACCGGCGCCAAGCGCACCACCCGCACCGCTGCCACCAAGGGCCCCGCGACGGAGCTGGTGCAGCTGCTGACGCCCGAGGGCGAACGGGTCGAGACGGCCGCCTACGCCGAGTACGCCCGGTACGTCGCCGACATCACCCCGGACGAGCTGCGCGGTCTGTACCGCGACATGGTGCTCACCCGGCGCTTCGACGCCGAGGCCACCGCCCTGCAGCGCCAGGGCGAGCTGGGTCTGTGGGCCTCGCTGCTCGGGCAGGAGGCCGCCCAGATCGGCTCAGGCCGGGCCACCCGGGAGGACGACTACGTCTTCCCGACCTACCGCGAGCACGGCGTCGCCTGGTGCCGCGGTGTGGACCCGACCAATCTCCTCGGGATGTTCCGCGGCGTGAACAACGGCGGCTGGGACCCCAACAGCAACAACTTCCACCTCTACACCATCGTCATCGGCTCGCAGGCGCTGCACGCCACGGGCTACGCGATGGGCATCACCAAGGACGGCGCGGACTCCGCCGTGATCGCCTACTTCGGCGACGGCGCCTCCAGCCAGGGCGACGTGAGCGAGGCGTTCAACTTCGCCGCCGTCTACAACGCGCCCGTGGTGTTCTTCTGCCAGAACAACCAGTGGGCGATCTCCGAGTCCAACGAGAAGCAGACCCGGGTGCCGCTCTACCAGCGCGCCCAGGGCTTCGGCTTCCCCGGCGTCCGCGTCGACGGCAACGACGCGCTGGCCGTCCTCGCGGTCACCCGCTGGGCCCTGGAGCGGGCGCGGCGCGGTGAGGGCCCGGCGCTGATCGAGGCGTACACCTACCGCATGGGCGCCCACACCACCTCCGACGACCCCTCCCGCTACCGGCACGACGACGAGCGGGCCGCCTGGGAGGCGAAGGACCCGATCCTGCGCCTGCGCCGCTTCCTGGAGTCCGCACACCACGCGGACGAGGGATTCTTCGGGGAACTGGAGGCGGAGAGCGAGGCGTTGGGCAAACGGGTGCGCGAAGTGGTCCGTGCCATGCCGGACCCGGACCGGTTCGCCATCTTCGAGAACGTGTACGCGGACGGGCACGCGCTCGTCGACGAGGAGCGAGCCCAGTTCGCCGCCTACCAGGCGTCGTTCGCAGAGGCCGAGGGGGTCTGACATGGCGACGGAAAAGATGGCGCTGGCCAAGGCGATCAACGAGTCGCTGCGCCGCGCGCTGGAGTCGGACCCCAAGGTCCTGATCATGGGCGAGGACGTCGGCAAGCTCGGCGGCGTCTTCCGGGTCACCGACGGCCTCCAGAAGGACTTCGGCGAGGACCGGGTCATCGACACCCCGCTGGCCGAGTCCGGCATCGTCGGCACCGCCATCGGCCTGGCCCTGCGCGGGTACCGCCCGGTGGTGGAGATCCAGTTCGACGGCTTCGTCTTCCCGGCCTACGACCAGATCGTCACCCAGCTGGCGAAGATGCACGCCCGCTCGCTGGGCAAGGTCAAGATGCCGGTCGTCATCCGCATCCCCTACGGCGGCGGCATCGGCGCGGTCGAGCACCACTCGGAGTCCCCCGAGGCGCTGTTCGCGCACGTGGCGGGCCTCAAGGTGGTCTCCCCGTCGAATTCGGCGGACGCGTACTGGATGATGCAGCAGGCCATCCAGAGCGACGACCCGGTGATCTACTTCGAGCCCAAGCGGCGCTACTGGGACAAGGCCGAGGTCGACCCCGAGGCCATCCCCGGCCCGCTGCACGCCGCGCGCGTGGTGCGCGAGGGCACCGACCTCACGCTGGCCGCGTACGGCCCGATGGTGAAGCTCTGCCAGGAGGCCGCGGACGCCGCGGCCGAGGAGGGGCGTTCGTTGGAGGTGGTGGACCTGCGGTCCATCTCGCCGGTCGACTTCGACGCGATCCAGGCGTCGGTGGAGAAGACCCGCCGCCTGGTCGTGGTGCACGAGGCGCCGGTGTTCCTGGGCTCGGGCGCGGAGATCGCGGCCCGGATCACGGAGCGCTGCTTCTACCACCTGGAGGCCCCGGTGCTGAGGGTCGGCGGGTACCACGCGCCGTACCCGCCGGCGCGCATCGAGGAGGACTACCTGCCCGACCTGGACCGGGTGCTGGATGCCGTCGACCGCTCGCTGGCGTACTGAGGAGAGGGTCGTGACGACGATGACTGCAGGGTCCGTACGCGAGTTCAAGATGCCCGACGTGGGCGAGGGACTCACCGAGGCGGAGATCCTCAAGTGGTACGTCCAGCCCGGTGACACGGTCACCGACGGCCAGGTGGTGTGCGAGGTCGAGACGGCGAAGGCCGCCGTCGAGCTGCCCATCCCCTACGACGGCGTGGTCCGCGCGCTGCACTTCCCCGAGGGCACCACGGTCGACGTGGGCACCTCGATCATCGCGGTGGCCGTCGGCGACGCGGCGGACGCCGGGGAGCCGGCGCAGGCCCCCGTCGAGGACACCGCGGCCGCACCGGCCCCGGCCGCCGCCCCGGCCGATGCCCCGGCCGAGGAGAAGAAGCCGGAGGGCCGCCAGCCCGTCCTGGTCGGGTACGGGGTGTCCACCTCCGCGACCCGCCGCCGCCCCCGCAAGGGCGCCCAGGCCCCGGCGGCGTCACCGGCGTCCGCCGCGATCCAGACGGAGATGAACGGGCACGGGCCGGCCGCCCCGGTCACCCGGGACCGTCCGCTCGCCAAGCCCCCGGTGCGCAAGCTCGCCAAGGACCTCGGCGTCGACCTGGCCACGGTCACCCCGACCGGCCCGGACGGCGTCATCACCCGCGAGGACGTGCACGCGGCGGTGGCGCCGGCTCCCGCACCCGAGGCGGCCCCGGTGGCCCCCGCCGCCACCGCCCCCGCGGCTCCCGCACCGGCCCCGGCGGCGGCGTCGTACGACACGGCGCGCGAGACCCGCGTCCCGGTCAGGGGCGTCCGCAAGGCGACGGCGGCGGCGATGGTCGGTTCGGCCTTCACCGCGCCGCACGTGACCGAGTTCGTGACGGTCGACGTGACGCGCACGATGAAGCTGGTCGACGAGCTGAAGCAGGACAAGGAGTTCGCGGGCCTGCGGGTGAACCCGCTCCTGCTGATCGCCAAGGCACTGCTGGTCGCGATCAAGCGCAATCCGGACGTCAACGCGTCCTGGGACGAGGCGGCGCAGGAGATCGTGGTCAAGCACTACGTGAACCTGGGCATCGCCGCCGCGACCCCGCGCGGCCTGATCGTGCCGAACATCAAGGACGCCCACGCCAAGACGCTGCCGCAGCTGGCGGGCGCCCTGGGCGAGCTGGTGTCGACGGCGAGGGAGGGCAAGACCTCCCCGGCCGCCATGCAGGGCGGCACGGTGACCATCACCAACGTCGGCGTCTTCGGCGTCGACACCGGCACGCCGATCCTCAACCCCGGCGAGTCCGCGATCCTCGCGGTCGGCGCGATCAAGCTCCAGCCGTGGGTGCACAAGGGCAAGGTGAAGCCGCGTCAGGTGACGACCCTGGCGCTGAGCTTCGACCACCGCCTGGTCGACGGCGAGCTGGGCTCCAAGGTCCTCGCCGACGTGGCGGCGGTCCTGGAGCAGCCCAAGCGCCTGCTCACCTGGGCGTAGACACGACCGCGAACGGGCCCGCCGCGACAGCGGCGGGCCCGTTTCCGGTGCGTGGGGCGGCGGGGGTCAGCCCAGCTTGGCGAAGCCGTAGTTCATGAGCTTCGTGGCGTCCGTGGCGCGCTGCGAGGACGACGAGGAGGTCAGCACCGTGCCGATCACGGTCTTGCCCTTCCGGGTGGCGGCGAAGACCAGGCAGTACTTGGCCTCCGGACCGGACCCGGTCTTCACACCGATCGCGCCGCTGTAACTGCCCAGGAGCGTGTTGGTGTTGGTCCAGGGCGCCATCGTGCGGGTGCCGCCCGACTTGGTGACCGTCTTCGCCGTGTACTTCTTCGTCTTCACGATCGTGCGGAAGGTGGAGCTCTTCATCGCGCTGCTCGCGAGCTTCGTCAGGTCGCGCGGCGTGGAGTAGTTCTTGCCGTTGCCGATGCCGTCGAACGAGTCGAAGTGGGTGTTCTTCAGGCCGAGGCTCTTGGCGGTGGAGTTCATCTTGCCGATGAACGACTTCACCCGCGCGGCCCGGGTGCTGCCGGTGCCGAACTTGTCGGCCAGCGCGTACGCGGCGTCGCAGCCGGACGGCAGCATCAGCCCGTACAGCAGCTGGCGGACGGTCACCTTGTCGCCGACGATCAGGCGGGCCGAGGAGGCGTTCTTCGACACGATGTAGTCGCTGTACGCCATCTGGACCGTGACCTTGGCGTCCAGGTTCAGCTTGGGCTGCGAGAGCACGACCTTGGCGGTCATGATCTTCGTCGTGGAGCCGGTGGAGCGCTTGGTGTCCGCGGCCTTGGTGTAGAGCGACGCCCCGTTCGCGTTGTTCATCACGTAGCCGCCCTTGGCCACGATCGAGGGCACGGCGGGGGCGGCCTTGGCGTTGGCCGTGAGGTGCCGCGCGACGAGGCCCTTGCCGACCGCCCGGTAGTCCCCGGGGTGCGTGGGGGCCGCCTGTGCGGGCGCGACGGACAGGACTCCGGCCGCGAGCACGGCACCGCCGGTCACGGCGACGGCGGTGGCTCTGCGGAGGCGGGCGCGCTTCATGTCGTTTATCAAGTCAATTACCCCGATTGTCTGAAATCCCCTGAGACGCGCCCGAGTTGTGGTCGATCCGGCTTCGGTCGCGTCTGTGCGACTCGTGAATAGCACGGATGGTTGCACGGCGGCAGGGAGAGAGGGTCGGGTGTCCCCGCACGGGTGGTCGCGCGTCCGCATCGTGGACCCTCCCCCCCTTGTGTCCCTGTTGTATCTATCCTGTCGGCATGACCACGGCAGTGAAGCGGCCCCCCGCGGCGGACCGCGTCTACACCCATGTCAAGCAAGGTGTCCTGGAGCGCCGCTACGAGGGCGGGACCCTGCTCACCGAGGGAGAGCTCGCCGAAGCGGTGGGCGTCTCCCGCACGCCGGTGCGCGAGGCGCTGCTCCGACTGGAGGTCGAGGGGCTGCTGCGGCTCTACCCGAAGAAGGGCGCCATGGTGCTGCCGGTCTCCGCGCAGGAGATCGCGGACGTGGTGGAGACGCGGCTGCTGGTCGAGGAGCACGCGGCGAGGAAGGCGGTGCCCGCGCCGCCCGGTCTCGTGGAGCGGCTGGAGGGCCTGCTCGCCCGGCAGCGGCAGGAGGCCGCCGCCGGTGACTTCGCCGCCGCCGCCGTCTCGGACCGCTGCTTCCACGCGGAGATCGTCCGCAGTGGCGGCAACGAGATCCTCAACCGCCTCTACGACCAGCTCCGGGACCGTCAGCTGCGCATGGGTGTCGCCGTGATGCACTCCCATCCCGACCGGATCGCCAAGACCCTCTCCGAGCACGAGGAGATCCTGGAGGCGCTGCGCTCCGGGGACACGGAGGCGGCCGTCGGCGTGGTCCACCGGCACGTGGGCTGGTTCTCGCACCTGGCCCGGGGAGAGGTCCGATGAGCGGCTCGTCGGCGCTGCCGGGCGATCCTCCGGGTGGCCGGCGCGCGATCGCCGTGTGGGGCATCGGCGTCTCCGTCTACTTCGTCGCCGTCATCTTCCGCACCTCCCTGGGCGTGGCCGGCCTCGACGCCGCCGACCGCTTCCACGTCAACGCCTCGGCCCTGTCCACCTTCTCCATCCTCCAGCTGCTGGTCTACGCCGGGATGCAGATACCCGTCGGCCTGCTGGTCGACCGGCTCGGCACGAAGAAGGTGCTGGGCATCGGCGTGGTGCTGTTCACGGTGGGGCAGCTCGGCTTCGCCCTCTCGCCGTCGTACGGCATGGCGCTCGCCTCCCGGGCGCTGCTCGGCTGCGGGGACGCGATGACGTTCATCAGCGTGCTGCGGCTGGGCACGCGCTGGTTCCCGGCCCGGCGCGGGCCGATGGTCGCCCAGCTCGCCGGGCTGGTCGGCATGGCGGGCAACCTGGTCTCCACCCTCGTCCTCGCCCGGCTGCTGCACGGCATCGGGTGGACGGCGGCGTTCGCGGGCAGCGCGCTGGCGGGCGTGGTCGTGTTCGTCCTGCTGCTGCTGTTCCTCAAGGACCACCCGGAGGGGCACGAGCCGGGACCGCTGCCGCACCAGGGCGCCGCGTACGTGCGGCGGCAGATCGCCACCTCCTGGCGGGAGCCGGGCACGCGGCTCGGCCTGTGGGTGCACTTCACCACCCAGTTCCCGGCGATGGTGTTCCTGCTGCTGTGGGGGATGCCGTTCCTGGTCGAGGCGCAGGGGCTGTCCCGGGGCACGGCGGGCGAGCTGCTCACCCTCGTGGTGCTGTCCAACATGGCGGTCGGCCTGGTCTACGGCCAGATCATCGCTCGGCACCACGCGGCGCGGCTGCCACTGGCGCTCGGCACGGTGGGCGCGACGGCCCTCCTGTGGGCGGCGACGCTCGCCTACCCGGCCGACCGGGCGCCGATGTGGCTGCTCGTCGTGTTGTGCGCGGTCCTCGGGGCGTGCGGCCCGGCGTCGATGATCGGCTTCGACTTCGCGCGGCCGGCCAACCCGCCGGAGCGGCAGGGGACGGCGTCCGGGATCACGAACATGGGCGGCTTCGTGGCGTCGATGACCACGTTGTTCGCGATCGGCGTGCTGCTGGACGCCACCGGGGACGACTACCGGGTCGCGTTCTCCTCGGTCTTCGTGCTCCAGGCGCTCGGTGTCACGCAGATCATGCGGCTGCGGAGGCGGGCGGCGCGCAGGGAGCGGGAGCGCCTGGTCGCGAGCCGGGTGGAGACGGTGCACGTGCCGGTGTAGGCACCTGACGGCGGGCGGCGGGCCGGGGGCCGCTGCCCCCGGGCCGGGCGTCCGCTCCGTGCTACTGCGTCACCACGAAGTTCCGCAGGATGGCCGCCGTCAGGTCCGGGTCACCCTCCGCCTTGATGCGGTCCGCCGCCCCCTCCGGGGTCACGCGACCGCACGCCAGGCGGACGTAGGTCTCCCAGTCGAGGGTGAGGGTGGCGGCGGGCCCCAGGGCCGGGGCCGTCTCCAGGGTGCCGCGGCCCTGGATGTCGACGCGGATCGTACGCAGGAACTCCACCGGGCCGTGCACGTCGAAGACGACGGCGGAGCTGCGGGGCGCGTCCGCGCGCTCGGCGACGACGGCCGGCAGCTCGGCGAGCAGCACGTCACGGGCGACGTGAGCGCCGGGGGAGTCGAGGTTGCCGGGACGGCCGAGGGCCGTGCGCAGGTCCTGTTCGTGCGCCCACACGTCGAAGGCGTGCCGGCGCATCGCCTCCTCCAGGGTCAGCTCGGTGCCGAGCGGTCCGCGCACCTTCGTGCCGGGGTCCCGCGACTCGTTCCGCAGCTGGCGGTTGCGCCGGATGACCATGTACTCCAGCTCGGACGTCATCTCCGGCGCCGTGTGGTGGCGGCGGACGTCGACCTGCATCTCCATGTAGCGCTGGTGGTCGTTGGTGACGTGGAAGAGGTCGCGCGGGAGCGTGTGGATGGGCCGCGGGTCGCCCAGCATCTCCGAGTCCAGGCCGAGGACGTGGGAGACGATGTCGCGCACCGACCACCCCGGGCAGGGGGTGCGGCGGTTCCACTCTGCCTCCACGAGGGGCTGGACCAGCTCGGATATCGCCTCGATGGAGTGAGTCCAGGCGTCGGCGTAGGGCTGGAGGGTGGGATGCAGACTCACGGAACGGGACCCCTCGGCGGTCGGTACACGGTCGGTTTGCGGCGGCGGTGCCAGTGGGAGGTGGCTGCGGTCGGCGGGCGTCTTGGGACTCCCCCAACTCTTGGCTGCGCTCGAGCCAGGAGGGACCCCCAAGTTACGCTGCTGTGCGGCACCCCGGCAGTGCTTTCGTGTGACGATCGTAGGCCTGAGTGGACGGCTCGAATGCCAGGACGGTGGTAGTGTGCGCACCTCTTTGATCCAAATCGCCGTGAACGAGGACGAATCGGTGGAAGCGCGCCGTCGGCGGACGGCGGCGCTGGTACGGGAGCAGGCGGGCGCCGATCTCGTGGTCCTGCCGGAGCTGTGGACCACGGGGGCCTTCGCCTTCGAGGCGTTCGACGCGGAGGCCGAGCCGCTCCAGGGGCCGACGTACGAGGCGATGGCGAAGGCGGCGAGTGACGCGGGCGTGTGGCTGCACGCGGGATCCGTGCCCGAGCGCGGCCCTGACGGACACCTCTACAACACCTCTCTCGTCCTCTCCCCCTCCGGGGACCTGGCCGCCGCCTACCGCAAGATCCACCGGTTCGGCTTCGACAAGGGCGAGGCCGTGCTGATGGGCGCGGGCGACGAGCTGGTGACGGTCCGTCTGCCGGAGACGACCCTCGGTGTGGCGACCTGCTACGACCTCCGTTTCCCCGAGCTGTTCCGCGGTCTGGTCGACGCCGGGGCCGAGACCCTGGTGGTCCCGGCGGGCTGGCCGGAGCGCCGCCGGTCCCACTGGACGCTCCTGGCGCAGGCACGGGCGGTGGAGAACCAGGCGTTCGTCCTCGCCTGCGGAACGGCCGGGACACATGCCGGAGTTCCGCAGGCAGGGCACTCGATCGTGGTCGACCCCTGGGGCGAGGTGCTGGCGCAGGCCGGAGGGGACGAGGAGGTCCTCACGGTGGAGTTCGACCCGGCGAAGGTGGCGCGGACCCGGGAGCAGTTCCCGGCGCTGAAGGACCGGATGCTGGGGCTGCCGGCGCCGCGCCGGTGACGGGACCGGCGCACGCGCCCACGGGTCCGTCGCACCCGTGACGGCCGGCCGCGCCGCCTGTCAGTCGTCCGCCCCGTCCGTCCGGTCCGCCCCGTCGCCCTTCTCGCGTTCCTTCTCCGCGAGGTGGATGACGCACACCGTCAGCGCGATCAGCAGGGCCGGGTCCGCGTCGTCCCGTACGACGTCCACGCCGTAGGTGTCCCGCAGGGTCAGCCATCGCCGGGAGACGACGGCCAGCAGTTCGCCGTCGTACTCGATGGCGAACTCCCGGTCGAGGATCCTGCCGCTGACGTCCAGCTCGGTGCCGTCGGCCAGGGAGACCCGGTAGTGGTTGCGCAGCAGGGACAGCCGCTTGCGCTTGATCCGGGCCAGCGGCTCGTCGCCCCGTTCGATCACCATCGTGTCGCGCAGGGCGAACATCTTCTGGTGGATGTCGACGAGCACCCGCCCCTGGGTGTCCTTCAGCTCCCAGGTGTCCCGCAGACGCATCGCCTTGCCGTCGACGAGGTACACCTTGTTGCCGTTGTCGTCCTCGATCCAGTAGTCGTCACCGAAGCCGAGGAGCCGGTCGTACACGAGGAATCTCATGTCGTGATCGCTTCCCCGCGGGGCGTCGCCGAACGCCGCCGGTAGGCCGACAGGCCGAGTGCCGTGGGCGGGGCGGGGGCCCCAAGGGGCTCCACCGGTCCGACCACCCGCCCCCGACCGTCACCCGCCCGGCCGGTCGGCCGGGACGACCCGGGACGCCCGGTACGCCCGTGTCAGGCGCCGTAGCCGTTGTTGTAGCCGTCGCGCATGTGGGGCCTTTCCTCGACGACCGGGGTCGTGGGCGGCATCATGACGCGGCGGCGTCGGGCGATGCTGCTGAACGTCGCGACACCGATCAGGCCGACGATCATGAAGATCACACCGACCAGGTCGAGGTTGACGCCCTGCATGTCCCAGTCGGTCGCGAACGTGAGGATGGCTCCCACGGCGATGAGGATGATGCACCCGCCGAGGCCCATGAGTATTGCCTCCCTGTAGATCCGGTCGGCTCCGGGTTTCCGGTCGATCCGGTTCCGTTCGGGTACCCCGGCTGTCAACCCCCATGCCGCGGCGTGTCGTTCCACGCCGCGGCCGGGCGGTGCGCCTACGGCCGCAGGAAGGCCACCAGCGCGTTCGCCAGCAGGTACGGGTCGTCGGCGCCGCACAACTCCCGGGCGCTGTGCATCGAGAGGATGGCCGCGCCGATGTCGACGGTGCTGATGCCGTGCCGGGCGGCGGTGATCGGGCCGATGGTCGTGCCGCACGGCATGGAGTTGTTGGAGACGAAGGTCTGGAAGGGGACGTCCGCCTTCTCGCAGGCCGCGGCGAACACCGCGCGGCCCGAACCGTCGGTGGCGTAGCGGTTGTTGACGTTCACCTTGAGGATGGGGCCGCCGTTGACGCGCGGGTGGTGCGTCGGGTCGTGCCGCTCGGCGTAGTTGGGGTGGACGGCGTGGCCGGTGTCGGAGGAGAGGCAGACCGTGCCGGCGAAGGCGCGGGCCCGGTCCTCGTACGAGCCGCCGCGCGCGAACACCGAGCGCTCCAGCACGCTGCCGAGCAGCGGGCCGTCCGCCCCCGTGTCCGACTGGGAGCCGGTCTCCTCGTGGTCGAAGGCGGCGAGGACGGGGATGTACGGCAGGTCGGTGCCGGCGGACGCGACCGAGGCCAGGGCGGCCACTCCGGCGTGCACGGAGAGGAGGTTGTCCATGCGGGGGCCGGCCACCAGGTCCCGGTCGCGCCCCAGGTACGCCGGGGGCTCCACGGAGTGGGTCATCAGGTCCCAGCCGGTGACCTGCCCGCGGTCCAGTCCCGCCTCCTCCTCCAGGAAGGCGATCAGGTCGCCGTCGCGGACGGTGTCGCCGAGGCCCCAGACGGGCTGGAGGTGGCGCTGCTTGTCGAGCTTGAGGCCCTCCGCCGTCACGTTGCGGTCCATGTGGATGGCGAGCTGCGGGACGCGCAGCAGCGGGCGGTCCACGTGCACCAGACGCGTGGAGCCGTCGCGCAGGGTCAGCCGGCCGGCCAGCCCCAGGTCCCGGTCCAGCCAGGAGTTCATCAGCGGGCCGCCGTAGATCTCCACGGCGACCTGGCGCCAGCCGTGCGTGCCGGTGTCGGGGCGCGGCTTCACCCGCAGGTTGGGGGAGTCGGTGTGCGCGCCGACGATGCGGAACGGGGTGTGCGGCGCGGCGCCCTCGGGGACGTACCAGGCCACGATCGCGCCGCCGCGCAGCACGTACCTGCCGCCGGTGGTCCCGTCCCAGGCGTCCGTCTCGGCGACCTGGCGGAAGCCGGCCTTCTCCAGCCGCTCGGCGGCGTTCGCGACGGCGTGGTACGGCGTCGGACTGGCCGCCAGGAAGGTCATCAGGTCGTCGGTGTGGCCGCGGTGGAAGCGGGACGGTGCGCTCATGGGTTCACCTTAACGACGTACGAGGGCCCGCTCCCGGGTTGGCGGGAGCGGGCCCTCGTGAGGGTGTGTGGGAATGGTGGAGGGGCCTTCCGCGGGGGCTAGAAGGCCGCCTCGTCCAGCTCCATCAGGTCCAGTTCGACACCCTGGGCGACCTTGCGGGCCAGCGTCAGGCCGGGCAGGACGTTGGCCGCGAAGAACTTCGCCGCCGCGATCTTGCCGGTGTAGAAGGCCTTGTCCTTCGCGCTCGCCGTCGGCAGCTTCTCGGCGGCGATGGCGGCGCCCTTGAGGAGCAGGTAACCGACGATCACGTCGCCGGAGGCGAGCAGCAGGCGGGTGGTGTTGAGGCCCACCTTGTAGATGTTCTTGACGTCCTGCTCGGTGGCGGCCAGGTCGGTGAGCATGACGCCGACGATGGCCTCCAGCTCGACGGCGGCCTTGGCCAGGTGCTCGCGGGCGCCGGCCAGCTCCTCGCCACCGGTGGCGAGGGCCAGGAACTTCTTGATGTCCTCGGCGAGCGAGTTCAGCGCGGCGCCCTGGTTGCGGACGATCTTCCGGAAGAAGTAGTCCTGGCCCTGGATCGCCGTGGTGCCCTCGTACAGGGTGTCGATCTTGGCGTCGCGGATGTACTGCTCGATCGGGTACTCCTGGAGGAACCCGGAGCCGCCGAAGGTCTGGAGCGACTGGGCGAGCTGCTCGTAGGCCTTTTCCGACCCGTAGCCCTTGACGATCGGCAGGAGCAGGTCGTTGAGGGCGTGCTCGGTCGAGGCGTCCTCGCCGTTCGCCTCCTTGACCTGGATCTCGTCCTGGACGGAGGCGGTGTACATGACGAGGGCGCGCATGCCCTCCGCGTACGCCTTCTGCGTCATGAGGGAGCGGCGGACGTCCGGGTGGTGCGTGATGGTGACCTTGGGGGCCGTCTTGTCCATGAAGTTGGCCAGGTCGGGGCCCTGGACGCGCTCCTTGGCGTACTCCAGGGCGTTGAGGTAGCCCGTGGAGAGGGTGGAGATCGCCTTCGTGCCGACCATCATGCGGGCGAACTCGATGATGCGGAACATCTGGCGGATGCCGTCGTGCTTGTCACCGATCAGCCAGCCCTTGGCGGGGTGGCGGTCGCCGAAGGTCATCTCGCAGGTGTTGGAGGCCTTCAGGCCCATCTTGTGCTCGACGTTGGTGGCGTAGACGCCGTTGCGCTCGCCCAGCTCACCGGTCTCGAAGTCGAACTCGTACTTCGGGACGAGGAAGAGGGACAGGCCCTTGGTGCCGGGGCCGGCGCCCTCGGGGCGGGCCAGGACGTAGTGGAGGATGTTCTCCGACATGTCGTGCTCGCCGGACGTGATGAAGCGCTTGACGCCCTCGATGTGCCAGGAGCCGTCCTCCTGCTGCACGGCCTTGGTGCGGCCGGCGCCCACGTCCGAGCCGGCGTCCGGCTCGGTGAGGACCATGGTGGAGCCCCACTGCTTCTCGACGGCGATCGAGGCGATGTGCTTCTGGACCTCGTTGCCCTCCTCGAAGAGGATGCCCGCGAAGGCCGGGCCGGAGGAGTACATCCACACGGCCGGGTTGGCACCGAGGATCAGCTCCGCGTAGGCCCAGATCAGGGAGCGCGGCGAGGTGGTGCCGCCGATCTCCTCGGGCAGGCCCAGGCGCCAGTACTCGGAGTCCATGAAGGCCTGGTAGCTCTTCTTGAAGGACGCCGGGACCGGCGCGGTGTTGGTCTCCGGGTCGAAGACCGGCGGGTTGCGGTCCGCGTCGGCGAAGGACTCGGCCAGCTCGTTCTCCGAGAGGCGGGTCAGCTCCTCCAGAACGCTCCTGGCGGTGTCCGTGTCCATCTCCGCGAACGGGCCGGTGCCGTAGACCTTGTCGCGGCCGAGCACCTCGAAGAGGTTGAACTCGATGTCCCGGAGATTCGGCTTGTAGTGCCCCATGGCGACGGCTCCGTTGAGAGAGGGGCGAGGCACTGACTCCTCGCATCTGTACACATACCGACTGCGCGTACCAAGCAGTAGCTACGATGATGCTACCCGTCGGTAATAAGAAGCAACCCCGAGTCGGTCATCTGTGACTCGTTACTCGTTAGTCTTTGCGGCATGTACGGCTACGACCAGACCGCGGGTCCTCAGCAGCAGCAGTACGCGCCGCCGCAGCAGCCGATGTCCGGCGGGTACGGGCAGCAGCCGCCGCTGTACCCCGAGCCGTCCCCGCCCTCGCTCGCGGACGCGGTGCGCGCCTTCACCACCGGCCAGATGTCCGCCGAGGACTTCCAGCAGATCTTCGCCACCTCGAAGGTCTACTGCCCGCGCGGCGACAACCCGGGCTTCCTCGCGCTGCACAACACCCAGCAGCCCGTGATCCCGATGTTCACCAGCCTCAAGGAACTGCGCCGCTACGCCGGCAAGGAGTCCAAGTACTTCGTGATCACCGGCGCCGAGGTGATCGACCTGCTGCCCACCGGCTACGGCTTCGTGCTGGACATGGAGGGGGAGCACCGGATGGTGTTCGACGCCAAGGCTGTCGAACAGATGGTCGATTTCGCCATGCGCCGGATGTACGGCTAGGCGCCATCACCTCACAGGCGGTCGGACGTGACCGCCGACACCGTGAGCCCGGAGGGAATGCCCTCCGGGCTTTCGTGGTTCGAGGTGACAAGAAGTTCAACGCTCAACTAAAGTGGGGCGCACACCGCCCGAGGAGGTCGACATGCCTGCCGTGACCGTCGAGAACCCGTTGACGCTGCCCCGCGTATCCGCGCCCGCCGACGCCGTCGCACGTCCCGTGCTGACCGTCACGACCGCGCCCAGCGGTTTCGAGGGCGAGGGCTTCCCGGTGCGCCGCGCGTTCGCCGGGATCAACTACCGCCACCTCGACCCGTTCATCATGATGGACCAGATGGGTGAGGTGGAGTACGCGCCCGGGGAGCCCAAGGGCACGCCCTGGCACCCGCACCGCGGCTTCGAGACCGTCACCTACATCATCGACGGGATCTTCGACCACCAGGACTCCAACGGCGGTGGCGGCACCATCACCAACGGCGACACCCAGTGGATGACGGCGGGCTCCGGCCTGCTGCACATCGAGGCGCCGCCGGAGCAGCTGGTCATGTCCGGCGGGCTCTTCCACGGCCTCCAGCTGTGGGTGAACCTCCCGGCCAGGGACAAGATGATGGCCCCGAGGTACCAGGACATCCGCAGCGGCAGCGTCCAGTTGCTCACCTCCCCCGACGGCGGCGCGCTGCTGCGCGTCATCGCGGGCGAGCTGGACGGCCACGAGGGTCCCGGCATCACGCACACCCCGATCACGATGGTCCACGCGACCCTCGCGCCGGGCGCCGAGATCACCCTGCCGTGGCGGGAGGAGTTCAACGGGCTGGCGTACGTCATGGCCGGCCGCGGGTCGGTGGGCGCCGAACGGCGGCCGATCCACCTGGGGCAGACCGCGGTCTTCGGCGCCGGGGGCTCGCTGACCGTCCGCGCGGACGACAAGCAGGACGGGCACACCCCCGACCTGGAGGTCGTGCTCCTCGGCGGACAGCCGATCCGGGAGCCGATGGCGCACTACGGTCCGTTCGTCATGAACACCAAGGACGAGCTGATGCAGGCCTTCGAGGACTTCCAGAAGGGCCGGCTCGGCACGGTCCCGGCCGTGCACGGCATGTCCGCGGCGGGGCCGGACGCCTGACACCGGTCCCCGGCTGACAGCACGTCACGCTGACACCGCGTCACCCGGGCGGGCGGTCCGCACAGGACAGCCCGCCCGGTGCGTGATCGGCTGGTGGGGTGCAGCTGCTTCCCGGTCCGGTACGTCGGTTCGCCGCCTGGTGCGCCGTCATCCTGCTCGCCGCCGGCGTCGGCTACGTCGCGATCCGGCTCTGCGTGGAGCTGCGCACCGCCGTGACACCGGCGCTGCTCGCGTTGCTCGGCACCGCCCTGCTCCGGCCGCTGCACCGGCGGATGGTGAAGGCGCACGTCCAGCGGTCGCTGGCCGCCGGGCTCACCTGCGTCGCCGTCGTCGCGGTGGTCGGCGGGGCCGTGTACATCGTCGTCTCCGCGCTCATCGAGACCGGGGACCAGATCGTCGCCTCGGTGCGCAGCGCGGCCCGGGACATCGCCGACCACTTCGGGGCGGCCGGGACCTCGCTGGACGACATGGCGTCCAACGCGCGGGAGCTGCTCGGGAAGTTCGGCGGTACGGCCGCCTCCGGCGTGGTGACCGGCATCAGCGTCGTCGGCGAGATGATCGCCATGGCCGTGCTGGCGCTGCTGCTCGTCTTCTTCTTCCTGCGCGACTCCGACCGGGCCGTCGGCACGGTGCGGGCCCTCTCGCCGCCGCACAGCGCCGACACGGTGGAGGCCATGGCACGGCGGGCCTTCGGCGCCGTCGAGGGCTTCATGCGGGGCACCACCCTCATCGCCCTCATCGACGCGCTCTGCATCACCGTCGGGCTGCTCGTCCTGCGCGTCCCCGGCTCCGTCGGGCTCGGCGCGCTGGTCTTCGTCGGCGCCTACATCCCCTACCTCGGCGCCTTCATCTCCGGGACCGTGGCGATCCTGGTCGCGCTGGCCGACCGCGGGTTCGTCATCGCGCTGTGGGCGCTCGGCGTGGTGCTGGCCGTGCAGGTGCTGGAGGGGCACGTGCTCCAGCCGATGGTCCAGAGCCGGACCGTGCAGATGCATCCCGCGATCGTGCTGCTGGCGCTCACGGCGGGGGCGTCGGTGGCGGGCATCCTGGGGATGCTGCTCGCCGTGCCGCTCACCGCGGCCGCGTTCGGCGTCGTGCACGAGCTCCAGGGGCGTTACGCGGCCTCGGGGCCGTCCTCCGCGTCCGGGCCGAAGCCGTCCGCGGGGTCCGGGCCGTAGCCGTCGTCGGGTTCCGTGGACTCGTAGACCTCGTACCAGATGCTCTTGCCCTCGCCGCGCGGCGCGACGCCCCACTCGTCGGCGAGCAGCTCGATCAGCATCAGGCCGCGCCCGGAGGAGGCCATCTCCCCCGGCCGGCGCTTGTGCGGCAGGTCGTCGCCGCTGTCGGTCACCTCGACCCGGATGCGCCGTTCCCCCGGCGCCCCGGTGACCTCGGCGACCAGCAGGGCGTCGGCGTCCGTGTGCACCAGGACGTTCGTCAGCATCTCGGAGAGCAGGAGCACCGCCGCATCCCGCTGCTCCTCGCTGGGCCAGTCGCGCAGCAGGTCCCGCAGGTGCTGGCGGGCGGTGGCGATCCGCTCCGGCTCGGCCTGCGCGACCGTGAGCATGGTGCGGCGCAGGGGCGTCCGGAGCACGGGGCTGTCCCCGCATCCGCAGCCCCCGCCCTCCCGGCACAGCAGCAGCAGGGCGATGTCGTCCTCCCGCCGGTCGGCGAGCGGGCCCGTGGTGTGGTGCGAGGAGGGTCCGTGCACGGCCTGGACCAGCGCGTCGGCCAGTTCCTCCAGGGCCCCCTCGTGCTCTTCCAGGATGACGCGGAGCCGGTCCCAGCCGGAGTGCAGATCGTGGCCGCCGGTCTCGACCAGGCCGTCCGTGCACAGCATCAGGGTGTCCCCGGGCTCCAGGGCGAGCCGCGTGGTCGGGTAGTCGGAGTCCGGGTCGATACCGAGCGGCAGCCCGCCCGCCGTGGCCCGGATCAGCGCCGTCCCGTCCGCCATGCGCACCACCGGGTCCAGATGCCCGGCGCGGGCGCTCTCCAGGGTGCCGGTGGCCGGGTCCACCTCGGCGTAGTAGCAGGTGGCGAAGCGCAGGTCGCCGGGGTCGTCGGCCTGGGTGAGGCCGTGGAAGAAGTGGGAGGCGCGGGAGAGCACCGCGTCGGGTCGGTGCCCCTCGGCGGCGTAGGCGCGCAGGGCGATGCGCAACTGCCCCATCAGTCCGGCCGCGCGGACGTCGTGGCCCTGGACGTCGCCGATGACCAGGGCGAAGCGGCCGCCGGGCAGCGGGATCATGTCGTACCAGTCGCCGCCCACCTGGAGGCCACCGCCGGTGGGGACGTAACGGGCCGCGACCGTCATGCCGGGGATCTCCGGGGCGAGCACCGGCAGCATGGAGCGCTGCAACCCGTCCGTCAGCTCCCGCTGGGTCTCGGCGGCACCCGCCCGGGACAGCGCCTGCGCCAGCATCCGCGCCACCGTGGTGAGCACCGACCGCTCGTCCGGCGTGAACGCGACCGGGTAGGCGAAGGCCGCCATCCACGCCCCCATGGTGCGACCCGCGACGGTCAGCGGCAGGAAGGCCCAGGAACGGCGGCCGAAGCGCTCGGCGAGCGGCCAGGTGAGCGGGTAGCGGGAGCGGTACTGCTCGGGGGAGGAGAGGTACACGGCGCGCCCGGCGCGGACCACCTCGGCGGCCGGGTAGTCCGTCTCCAGGGGCATGTTCACGAACGGGTTCATGTCGTTCTCGGGCTGCCCGTGGTGGCCGATGACCGTCAGGCGGTCGCCCGAGACGCCGAAGACCGCGAGTCCGTCCGGCGAGAACCCCGGCATCGACAGGCCCGCCGCGACCCGCAGCACCTCCTCGGTGGACCGCGCCTCGGCCAGCGCCCGGCCCGCGTCCAGGAGGAAGGCCTCCCGGGAACGCCGCCAGTCGCCGGTGACCGCGCTGCGTCCCGCGGGGGTGCCCGGGGCGGGCTCGGCGACCTCCTGGAGGGTGCCGATCAGCTTGTAGGCCTTGCGCACGGGGTCGAACGACGGCCTGGAGCGGCTGCGCACCATGCGGACGACGTGGCCCTGCTCGTCCATGATGCGGATCCGCACCTCGGCGAGGGTGCCCTCGGTGGCGGCCAGCGCGACGACCCCGGTGATCTCGTTCCAGTCCACCGGATGCAGCCGGGACCGCACCCGGGCCTCGGTGTGCACGGCGCACCGCGTGGGCAGCCCGAGCAGCCGGGCGGCCTCCGCGTCGACCGTGACCTCCCCCGTGGCGGTGTCCCACTGCCACAGACCGGTCGCGAGAGCGGTAAGGAGGTCCCCCACCTCGGGCAGGGGGTCACCAGTGCGCATTGCCCCACTGTAAGAACAGGTGATCGCAGACTGCCACCGGTCGCCGTCCCGGCGCCCTCCCGCCGCCCATGGGGAGGAACGCAGCGGTGGGTCCCCGGTACGCTGGGGTTGTTTCACGTGAAACGCGAAACACCATCCCCGATCCACGAAGGCTGGATGAACGACGATGCATCGGTACAGGTCCCACACCTGCGGCGAGCTCCGCTCCTCTGACGTCGGCACCGACGTCCGACTGAGTGGCTGGCTGCACAATCGGCGCGACCTGGGCGGCATCCTCTTCATCGATCTGCGCGATCACTACGGCATCACGCAGCTCGTCGCCCGTCCGGGCACCGAGGCCTACGAGGCGCTGGACAAGCTGACCAAGGAGTCGACCGTCCGGGTCGACGGCAAGGTCGTCTCCCGCGGCGCCGACAACATCAACTCCGAGCTGCCGACCGGTGAGGTCGAGGTCGAGGTGGGCGAGGTCGAGCTGCTGGGCGCCGCCCAGCCGCTGCCCTTCACCATCAACACCGAGGACGGGGTGAACGAGGAGCGGCGTCTGGAGTACCGCTTCCTGGACCTGCGCCGTGAGCGCATGCACCGCAACATCATGCTGCGCACGGCGGTCATCTCCGCCATCCGCCACAAGATGGTGGCGCTCGGCTTCAACGAGATGGCGACGCCCATCCTCACCGCCACCTCCCCCGAGGGCGCCCGCGACTTCGTCGTGCCCTCGCGCCTGCACGCGGGCCGCTTCTACGCCCTGCCCCAGGCCCCGCAGCAGTTCAAGCAGCTGCTGATGATCTCCGGCTTCGACCGGTACTTCCAGATCGCGCCCTGCTTCCGCGACGAGGACGCCCGCGCCGACCGCTCGCCGGGCGAGTTCTACCAGCTCGACGTCGAGATGAGCTTCGTCGAGCAGGAGGACGTCTTCCAGCCGGTCGAGCGGCTCATGACCGAGCTGTTCACCGAGTTCGGCGGCGGCCGCGAGGTGACCTCCCCCTTCCCGCGCATCCCGTTCCGCGAGGCGATGCTGAAGTACGGCTCCGACAAGCCGGACCTGCGGGCCAAGCTGGAGCTGGTCGACATCAGCGACGTCTTCGAGGGCTCGGAGTTCAAGGCCTTCGCCGGCAAGCACGTCCGCGCGCTGGCCGTCCCGGACGTCTCGGGCCAGCCGCGCAAGTTCTTCGACCAGCTCGGTGACTACGCCGTCTCGCAGGGCGCCAAGGGCCTGGCCTGGGTCCGCGTCGGTGAGGATGGCACGCTGAGCGGGCCGATCGCGAAGTTCCTCACCGAGGAGAACGTCGCCGAGCTGACCAAGCGCCTGTCCCTGGCCGCCGGTCACGCGGTGTTCTTCGGTGCGGGCGAGTTCGACGAGGTCTCGAAGATCATGGGCGCGGTGCGGGTCGAGGCCGCCAAGCGTGCCGGGCACTTCGAGGAGAACGTCTTCCGCTTCTGCTGGATCGTCGACTTCCCGATGTACGAGAAGGACGAGGACACGGGGAAGATCGACTTCTCCCACAACCCCTTCTCGATGCCGCAGGGCGGAATGGACGCCCTGGAGAACCAGGACCCGCTGGACATCCTGGCGTGGCAGTACGACATCGTCTGCAACGGTGTCGAGCTGTCCTCCGGCGCCATCCGGAACCACGAGCCGGACATCATGCTCAAGGCCTTCGAGATCGCGGGCTACGACGCGGAGACCGTCGAGCGCGAGTTCGCCGGCATGCTGCGCGCGTTCCGCTTCGGCGCCCCGCCGCACGGCGGCATCGCCCCGGGCGTCGACCGCATCGTGATGCTGCTGGCCGACGAGCCCAACATCCGCGAGACCATCGCCTTCCCGCTCAACGGCAACGCCCAGGACCTGATGATGGGCGCGCCGACCGAGCTGGACGAGTCCCGGCTGAGGGAGCTGCACCTTTCGGTGCGCAAGCCGCAGCCGAAGTAGGCGGTAGACGCGCGAGGGGCCCGGCATCGACACCGATGCCGGGCCCCTCGCGTGTTCCGCCGCGGGCCTATCGCGCCACGAACTGGGTCAGGATCGCCTGGACCTCGTAGATGTCGACGCCCTTGGTGAAGGTCTTCTGGATGGGGGCCGGGGAGCCGGAGAGCCAGATCTTCAGCTCGGCGTCGAGGTCGAAGGTGCCGGCCGTCTCGACCGCGAAGTGCGTGATGCTGCGGTACGGGATCGAGTGGTACTCGGTCTTCTTGCCGGTGATGCCCTGTTTGTCGACCAGGATCAGCCGCCGGTCGGTGAACAGGATGGTGTCGCGGATCAGCAGGTAGGCGGCGTGGATCTGTTCGCCGTGGCCGAGCAGACGGGCGTACTCGTGCTGCGCCTGGGCCGGGTCGATGCTGTGCGCGTTGCCGAACAGTGCCATGGTTCCCCCCACGTGAGCGTGTCGTGGGTCCGATCCTCGCAAAAGCGGGGGGCCCGGGAGAAGGTCCGCCCCTCCCGGGCCCCGAGCTGTGGCGAGCGCGTTACGCGGTCGGCTTCTCCTCGAGACGGGGGAAGAGCACCGCGCCCTTGGTGACCGTGGAACCGGCGGGCAGCCGACCCCAGTCCGCCGCGTCCTGGACCCTCTGGTCCGCGAGGCCGCCGAGGGAGGCCTCGGCGCCGAGGGAGTCCCAGAGCTTCTGGGAGGTGTCCGGCATGATCGGGTTCAGCAGGACGGCGACGGCGCGGAGCGACTCGGCGGCCGTGTAGAGGATGGTCGCCAGGCGGGCCCTGCCCTCCGGCGAGTCGTCCTTGGCGACCTTCCAGGGCTCCTGCTCGGTGATGTAGCCGTTGACCTGCTTCACGAAGTCGAAGACGGCCAGGATGCCGCCCTGGAAGTCCAGCTCCTCGCCGATCTTCCGGTCGGCCTCCGTGACGGCCTTGGTCAGGCCGTCGTGGATCGCCTTCTCCGCGTCCCCGTCGGCCGTGGCGGCCGGCAGCTCGCCGCCGAAGTACTTGCCGACCATGGCGGCGACGCGGGAGGCGAGGTTGCCGTAGTCGTTGGCCAGCTCGCTGGTGTAGCGGGCGGAGAAGTCCTCCCAGGAGAAGGAGCCGTCCTGGCCGAACGCGATCGCGCGCAGGAAGTACCAGCGGTACGCGTCCACGCCGAAGTGCGAGGTCAGGTCCTGCGGCTTGATGCCGGTCAGGTTGGACTTGCTCATCTTCTCGCCGCCGACCATCAGCCAGCCGTTCGCGGCGATCTTCCCGGGCAGCGGGAGGCCCTGCGCCATCAGCATCGCCGGCCAGATGATCGCGTGGAAGCGGAGGATGTCCTTGCCGACCAGGTGCACGTCGGCGGGGAAGGTGGCCTTGAACTTCTCCGGGTTCTCGTTGTAGCCGACCGCGGTGGCGTAGTTCAGCAGGGCGTCGACCCACACGTAGATGACGTGCTTGTCGTCCCACGGGACGGGCACGCCCCAGTCGAAGGTCGAGCGGGAGATCGAGAGGTCCTGAAGGCCCTGGCGGACGAAGTTCACGACCTCGTTGCGCGCGGACTCGGGCTGGATGAAGCCCGGGTTGGCCTCGTAGTGGGCGAGCAGCTTCTCGCTGTACGCGCTCAGCTTGAAGAAGTAGTTCTCCTCGCTGAGGATCTCCACCGGCTTCTTGTGGATCGGGCAGAGCTTCTGGCCCGCGTACTCGCCCTCGCCGTCGAGCAGCTCGCCGGGGAGCTTGTACTCCTCGCAGCCCACGCAGTACGGGCCCTCGTAGCCGCCCTTGTAGATCTCGTCCTTGTCGTACAGGTCCTGCACGAACTCCTGGACGCGGTCGGTGTGCCGCTTCTGCGTGGTGCGGATGAAGTCGTCGTTCGCGATCTCCAGGTGCTCCCACAGGGGCTTCCAGGCCTCGGTGACGAGCTTGTCGGCCCAGGCCTGCGGGGTGACCCCGTTCGCCTCGGCCGTGCGCATGATCTTCTGACCGTGCTCGTCCGTGCCGGTGAGGTACCACACCTTCTCGCCGCGCTGGCGGTGCCAGCGGGTGAGCACGTCGCCTGCGACGGTCGTATAGGCGTGGCCCAGGTGAGGAGCGTCGTTGACGTAGTAGATGGGGGTCGAGACGTAGAACGCCTTCGCCCCCTGCTTCTCGTTTCCAGTGGCCGCCATGGGCGAAATCCTACTGGTCCGTCGGAGATCGGCTCACACGCGTTTCGGGGGGTGGACGGGGGGTTCCCCGGTCCACCCCCCGAAAGGATGTGCGTGGTGGCGCGGTGCGGTTACGGCCGCCAGGCGGCCAGTACGCCCTCGTACAGCTCCTTGTCGGTCAGCTCCCGCGGGGTCTCGCCGGCCAGGAAGTGCGAGGCGTTGCCCGTCTTGAGCTTGCGGAGGTAGTCGAAGGCCTTGTTCTCCGGGTCGCCGAACGCGACGAAGGAGAAGTGGACGTGCGGGTGGTTCGCCGCGGCGTCCGTCAGGGCCTGGGTGGCCGGGGTCTTGGCGTCGGGGGCGCCGTCGGTCTGGAAGACCACCAGGGCGGGGGTGCCGGGGGCTTCCTTCTCGTGGTGCGCGAGGACGGCCTCGACGGCGGCGTGGTAGCTGGTGCGGCCCATCCGGCCGAGTGCCGCGTGCAGCTCGTCGATCTTGTTCTCGTGGTCGGTGAGGGTCAGCTCACCGGTGCCGTCCAGCTCCGTGGAGAAGAAGGTCACGTGGACCGTGGCCTCGGGGTCCAGGTGCGCGGCGAGGGCGAGGGTCTGCTCGGCGAGGGCCTGGGCGGAGCCGTCCTTGTAGTACGGGCGCATGGAGGCGGAGCGGTCGAGGACGAGGTGGACCTTGGCGCGGGCGCCGGTGAGGTCGTGCTTCTTGAGGGCGGTGGCGGCGGCCTTGTAGGCGGTGGTGAGGCCGGGGGCGTTCGAGCGGATGCGGGTGGCGGGGGTGGCGGGTTCGGGGGCGGCCTCGGCTTCGCCTTCGGCGTCCGTGTTCCCACCCGCACCACCCGTGCTGCTTTCGTCGTCGGGTGCGGGTGGCCCCTGCGGGGCTTCCTCGCCGTCGGCGGCCGCGGGTTCGGGGGTGGCTTCGGCTGCGGCCGCGGGGGCCGGGTCGGGGGTGGAGGCCGGAGCGGGCTCGGCCTTCGGCTTCGCCTTGGCCTTCGGCTCGGGCTTGGCCTCGGCCTCGGCCTTCGGCTCGGGCTGCGGTTCGTCCTTCGGTTCCGGCTCGGGCTGTGCCTCGGCCTCCGACTGCGCCTTGGCCTTCGGCTGAGCCTTGGCCTTCGCCTTGGCCTCCGGCTCGGACTTCGCCTCAGCCTCGGGCTTTGCCTTGGTCTCCGGCGTCGGCTCGGCCTCGGGCTTTGCCTTGGTCTCCGGCGTCGGCTCGGGCTCGGGCTTTGCCTTGGTCTCCGGCGTCGGCTCGGCCTCGGGCTTTGCCTTGGTCTCCGGCGTCGGCTCGGCCTCGGGCTTTGCCTTGGTCTCCGGCGTCGGCTCGGGCTCGGGCTTCGCCTCGGCCTCCGGCTTCGCCTTGGCCTCCGGCTCGGGCTTGGCCTCGGCCTTCGGTTCGTCCTTCGCCCTGGCCTCGGCCTCCGGCTTCGCCTCGGGCTCGGGCTTCACCTTGGTCTCGGTCCTCGGCTCTGCCTTGGCCCCGGGCTTCCCCTCGGTCTCCGGCGTCGGCTCCGGTTCCGGCTTCGCCTCGGGCTCGGGCTTCGCCTTGGCCTCGGGCTTCGCCTTGGCCTCGGGCTTCGCCTTGGCCTCGGGCTTCGCCTTGGCCTCGGGCTTCGGCTTCGCCTCGGGCTTCGGCTTCGCCTCCGCCTCCGGGGTGGTGTCGGCCGTCGGGTCCGGGGACTCCGTGGGCCTCGGGACCGTGACGTTGGCGAAGGCGGCCTTGACGAGTTCGTGCTCGTCGGGGGAGAGGTCCGCCGTGCGGGGCTCGGGGACCTGCGCGGTCTCCGCCTGCTCCGGGGCCTCGGCCGGCTCCGGGGGTGCGGTGGGCTGGGACGGGAGCTTCGGCTCCGGCGCGGTGGCCGGCGGTGCCGTCTCCTGCGTCGCACCCTCCGCCTGGGCGGTCCGGTCTTTGCGTGACCGGCCGAACACGTTCCGCAGAGAGGTGAGAATGCCCATGTGCGCAACCCTTCGCGTGAGTTGATGCCCGTCAATCCCTGGCCAGGACGGACACGTAAGGTTAGCGGCCCTGGATTGTGATCTTGTGCAGGGTCTGCCATGAAACCCTGGGCGCGTCAAGGTGGGATCGAGACGCCGCGGCAATTCCCTGCCCGCTTCCGCGGGTTCACCCGTCGTTCACCGCGGCGCCCGTCTCCCGCACGTATGTGCACCTACGGTCGCGCTGACACCAAGGGCATCCAAGGGCTTCTCAGGGGAGAACACAGTGCGCAAGCTGCTGCCGTTGATCGGAACGCCGTCCGGTTCGCATTCCGGCGGCCGGTCCGCCATGACCTGTCGTTTCCGGTGTGGTGACGCCTGCTTCCACGAGGTGCCCAACACCAGCTCCAACGAGTACGTCGGCGACGTCATCGCCGGCGCGCTCAGCCGCCGTTCCATGATGCGTGCCGCCGCCGTCGTCACCGTGGCGGCCGCGGGCGCCGGGGCGGTGGGTGTGGCCGGGGCGCCGTCGGCGCAGGCCGCGCCGACGACCGGCCGGGGCCACGGGAAACCGGGGCGGAACGAGGGTGCGCGCGGCCTGCGGTTCACGCCCGTCGCCCCGAACAAGGACGACGCCGTCACCGTTCCGCAGGGGTACCGGCAGGACGTCGTGATCCGCTGGGGCGAACCCATCCTGCGCGGGGCGCCCGCCTTCGACCCGGAGAACCAGAGCGCCAGGGCGCAGGCCGGGCAGTTCGGGTACAACAACGACTTCCTCGCGCTGCTGCCCCTGCGCGGTGAGCACGGCCGGCAGGTCCTCGTCGCCAACCACGAGTACACCGACGAGGTGCTCATGTTCCGCGGCTACGACCCCGAGAACCCGACGCGCGAGCAGGTCGAGATCGCCTGGGCCGCGCACGGGCTGTCCGTCGTCGCCGTGCAGGAGGAGCGCGGGACCGGGAGCCTGACGCCCGTCTCGCGGCACCGGCTCAACCGGCGGGTCACCGCGACCACCGAGTTCCGGCTGACCGGGCCCGCCGCCGGCTCCGACCTGGTGAGGACCTCCGCCGACCGCAGCGGCCGCAAGGTGCTCGGCACCCTCAACAACTGCTCCGGCGGCACCACCCCGTGGGGCACGACGCTGCACGGCGAGGAGAACTTCAACCAGTACTTCGCCAACAGCAGCCGCGCGACCGACAAGCGCTACGGCATCGGTACCGGCGCCACCGAGCGCAAGTGGGAGCGGTTCGACAAGCGCTTCGACGTCGCCCAGGAGCCGAACGAGGTGCACCGCTTCGGCTACGTCGTCGAACTCGACCCCTACGACCCCGAGTCCACCCCCCGCAAGCACACCCTCCTCGGCCGCTTCAAGCACGAGGCGGCGACCGTGCGGCTGACCCACGACGGGCGTCCCGTCGTCTACACCGGCGACGACGAGCGGTTCGACTACTTCTACAAGTTCGTCGGCAGCAAGCGGATGCGGCACGGCGACAGCCGCTGGGCGCGCGAGCACAACCTGTCGCTGCTGGACGAGGGCACCCTCTACGTCGCCAAGCTCAGCGGCGACTCCCCGGCGATCGAGATCGACGGCACGGGCAAGCTGCCCCGCGACGGTGAGTTCGACGGCAGCGGTCACTGGATCCCGCTGGTCACCGCCACCGAGCGCGGTGCCGTCTCGCACGTCGAGGGCATGACCGCCGAGGAGGTGTGCGTCTTCACGCGGCTGGCCGGTGACAAGGTCGGCGCCACGAAGATGGACCGCCCCGAGGACATCGAGCCGTCCCCGACCACCGGCAAGGTGTACGTCGCCCTCACCAACAACTCCAACCGCGGGGTCGGCTCCAACGCCAAGGCGGACGAGGCCAACCCGCGCAACGCCAACAAGCACGGCCACGTCCTGGAGCTGACCGAGCGCTGGAACCGGGCCGACGCGACGTCCTTCGCGTGGTCGCTGTTCCTCGTCGCCGGCGACCCGGAGGACCCGGCGACCTACTTCGCGGGCTTCCCGAAGGACCGGGTCAGCCCGATCTCCTGCCCGGACAACGTCGCCTTCGACGACCACGGCAACCTGTGGCTGTCCACCGACGGCAACGCGCTGGGCAGCCACGACGGCCTCTTCGGGGTCGCGACCAAGGGCGACCGGCGCGGTGAGCTGAAGCAGTTCCTGACCGTGCCGACCGGCGCGGAGACCTGCGGTCCGCTCATCCAGGACCGGCGCGTACTGGTCGCCGTGCAGCACCCGGGCGAGGTCGACGGTGCCTCGGTGGAGAAGCCGGCCAGCACCTGGCCCGACGGACCGGGGAAGATCGTGCGCCCGGCGGTCGTGGCGGTGTGGCGCGCGGACGGCCGCGACATCGGCGTCTGAACCGCGTCCGGCCCGCCTCCGGCCCCTGCGCCGTCCGGGGCCGGCGTCAGCCGGCCTTGTGCAGCGTGAGGTCGACGACCAGCGCGCGGTGGTCGGTGTCCGCCAGGTCCAGGAACCGGGCACGGTGCGCGGTGAAGTCGTCCGACACCAGGACGTGGTCGATCTGCACGCCGAACGTCGGGGCGGTCCGGGCGGGCCAGGTGGCCGTGCGGTCGGCCCCGGCCAGCCGGGCCGCGTCGCTCAGTCCCGTGTCGAGGATGCGGCGGAAGGCGGCGTGGTCCTGGGAGGCGTTGAAGTCGCCGGCGAGGACGGTGGGGGTCTCGCCGTCCTCGGCGGCGGCGTCGCGCAGGGCGTCCAGCTCCTCGCGCCAGAGGCCGACCTGGTCCGGCAGTGGCGGCATCGGGTGGGCGAGCTGGAGCCGTACGGAGTGGCCGCGCACGTCGGCGACGGCGCCCGGCATGCCCATGGTGCCGGGGACGGCGGAGGCGGGCTCCAGCGGGAAGGCGCTCAGGATGACCGACCCCTCGGAGCCGCCGCCCTCGACGGCCTGCCGGTGGGGAAGGCTCGCGGCGAGTTCGCGCCGCAGGGTCGCGTCGCACGTATATTCGCACTCCTGTACGAAAACGAGGTCGGGCTCGGTCCGCCGCACGGCGGCGACCAGCTCGTCGGTGCCCTGCCCGAACTCGACGTTAGAGGTCAGCACCCGCAGCTCGGCGACGGGTGGCCCGGCGGGTTCGCCGGTCCTGCCGTACGGCTCGATGAACCACGCCAGCAGCCCGAGCAGCGCGACGCCCCACACCGCCCCGGTCCACCACCGGGCGAGCAGCGTCAGGAGCAGCCCGGCTCCGGCCGGCACGAGCAGCCAGGGCAGGAAGGCGAGCAGCTGCGGAACGGGCGTGATTCCGTCGCTGTCGGCGAGACGGCAGCCGACGGCCACGCTCACCCCGGCGAACAGCAGCCCCGCGCACCAGCCCGCGAACCGCCGTCCGGCGCGGCGGGGCGCCGGACGGCCGCCGGAGTCCGTCCCCTGGTCGGTCGCCGTGTCGGTGTCCACGTCCCGGCCTCTCCCTCGCGGGTGCGCTGCCTGCCTCTGCGATGCCCGAATCCTCCCTCGAAGACGGGAACGGCGGCCGGAAAGTTGCCCCGCGCGGGCCCGTGCGGCCTCAGGCCCCGGCGTGGAACTCCCGGACCACCTCGATCCGCCCCCTCGGGCCGGCGTGGCGCCACAGGGTCGTCGTCTCGGACATGGCCGATGACCCTGCCGACCGCTGCGGGAGGTGGGCCAAGGGTGTGCCGGCGCCGGGCGGCTCAGAGACGGGCCCGGGGCGGGGCGGGGTCGACGGTGGTGGCGGGTGCCCGGCGGCGGCGCGGACGTCCGTACCGGCCCGTGAGCCAGGAGGCCAGGGCGACCGCGAGGCCGAGGCCGACCAGCAGCCAGGAGGCCGTGCGCAGGGTCTCGGTGAGGGCGTCGTAGACGGCGCCCGCGGCCGGTCCGTCCACCGCGCCGTCCATGGCGCCGGGGAGTTCGGTGACGGTGAGCCGGCGGCCGAGCACGACGGCGAGGGCGAGCAGCGCCCCGCCGAGAGCGGTGCCGACCCCGGCGGCGGTGACGGCGCGCCGGCGGCACGCGGCGACGACGATGCCGGTGACCGCGAAGACGACGGCCGCGAGCGGCAGCCAGAAGGCGGCGACGTCGAGCACGTGGTAGCCCTTCCTGAGCCGGTCCACCTCGTGGGCCGGGAGCACGGTGACGGCGGTGGGCCGCACCGGGATGCGCCGCGCGAACGGCACGTCCTCGGTGAGCCGCTCCTTGACGCGTCTGGTGACCGGGGCCAGGTCGACGGTGACCGGGCGGCCGTGCGCCCCTCGGTCCCGCAGCGCGCGCAGGACGGCCTCGTGGACGGTTCGGTTGGCCGTCTCCCAGCCCTCGCGGAAGGCCTCGGTGCGGGTGAACGACCGGGTCGCGTCCCGCGCGAACAGCCGCACGCTGTCGTGCAGGGGGCCGGCCGCGACCTGGTCCGAGAAGCGGTCGCCCACCGCGGCGGCGACCGCTTCGCGCACGTCGGCATCGTCGGCGAGTGGCGCCACGTCGGCGACGTACCGCCCGGTGTCGGCCGGTCCGTGCACCGCCCAGGCCGCCAGCGTGCCGCACGGCGCGAGCAGGCAGGCGAGGGCGATCAGGGCGGTGGACAGGGCGGTCCGGAGTCGTGGGGACACCCTTCCAGGCAAGGCCCCGGCGGCGGCCGGGGCGACCGGCGTGACTGCATTCGGACGCCCATGACGAGCCGATCGGGCGGTCCGGCACGCCCGGGAGTACCGGCACCCGCCCATGCGGAAACACGGGAGCACGCGAGCCCGGGAGCACGCGAGCCCGGGAGCACGGGAGCACGGGAGCACGCGAGCCCGGGTGGACGCGGAAGCAAGGGCGTACGGGCGGACGGCGGCCGACCGCCGGGGCAGCCGGCCGGCCGACCTCAGGTGGCGCGGTGCCCCCGTGCGTCCTCGTGCGTGTAGTAGCGGTAGAAGAGGGAGGCGAACACCGCCGCCGCGAGCAGCAGGGACACGACGACGCAGGTGAACACGGCCACGCCGCTGCGGGAGTACAGGAACCCCAGGGCGCTGCCCGCGAACGCCGCCCACAGCGCCGCGTGTCCTTCGCGCGGCAGCCGGGCGGCCACCGCCCGGACCACGGCGAGGAGGACCACGAACGCGAGCGCGGTCAGGAAGCCGAACAGGACGTTCCAGCCGGTGACGGGGCCGCCACGGCGGCTGATGGACGCGGCCCAGTAGCCGTAGACCAGCCCGATCCCGACGGGCACCGCCCATTTCGCCATCCTGTGCGTTCGCGCGCCGAAGACGTCGGGTGCCGTCGTACGGCCGCGGGTGCCCGGCCCGCCGGGCGCTCCGGTGGGCGCCTGGGCGGACGTGCCGCGTGCCGGTACCGCATGAGCCATGAGCGCACTCCTCTCACCTCGCCCCCGTCTACCAGCGCACACCTGGGCGGGCCCGTCGGCAAGTCAGGATGCGGGCCGCCGGGCAGCGTGCTTCGCTGAGGCCCGTGGAGGCTCGCTACCGCAGTCCGGTGCGCGGCCGGTGGCGGCTGGTCGGCCGGCTCGTCCAGGCCGCCGGCCGGGGCGACGCCGTGTCCCGGCACGAACTGCTCAGCGTCCGCGGTCACAGCGTCGCCTGGATGTTCCCGCTGCTCCTGCTCGTCGCCATCACCGCGGCCGACACCACGACCGGCGCCTTCGAGATCATCTCCTGGACGGTGCTCGTACCGGGTGTCGCCGCCGCGATCTGCGGGGTGCGGTCCACGGCCGTGTACGCGGCGGTCGCCGTCGCCGTCTACGTCATGGCCGACACCGTCTGGCAGCACCGTGCCGAGACCGGGCTGCCCGGCCTGGTCCTGGTCGCCCTCGGCGGAGCGATCGCCGTGGTGGCCGCCGCGCTGCGGGTGGGCGGCGAGCAGCGCATGGTGCACATGCGGGACATCGCCGACACCACCCGCCGCACCGTGCTGCGGCCCCTGCCGGTGGGCTTCGGCGGCCTGGAGCACGCCGCCGTCTACCTCTCCGCGGACACCGAGGCCCGCGTCGGCGGCGACTTCTACGACATCCAGCCCGGCCCGCACGGCACCCGCGTCCTCGTCGGTGACGTGCAGGGCAAGGGGCTGGGCGCGGTGGAGGCGGCGGCCGCGCTGCTCGGCACCTTCCGTGAGGCCGCCTACCACGAGCCGGACCTCGCGACGGTCGCCGAGCGGCTGGAGATCCGGATGCGCCGTCACCGCGCGCACACCGCGGCGCTCGGCCGGTCAGACGGCGACCGGTTCGCGACCGCCGTCCTCGTCGGCTTCTCGGAGAACCTGCCGGACACCGTCGAGGCCGTCGTCTTCGGCCACGACCCCCCGCTGGCGGTCGGTCCGCGGGGCGTACGGACCCTGGCGGTCGGCGGAGGGCTGCCGCTCGGCATGAACGACCTCGTCGCGGGCCCGCCGGTGCCGCCGGTGCACCGCTCCGCCCTCGCCCCGGAGGAGACGCTGCTGCTGGTCACCGACGGGGTGACCGAGGCGCGCGACCCCGAGGGCTGCTTCTACCGGCACGCCGACGCCGTCGCCCGGGCGGTGGCCGCCGACCCGTCGGGCGCCGCACCGGAACGGCTGGTGGCGCTGGTGCGGGACGGCACGCTGCGGCACTGCCGGGGGCGGCTGGCCGACGACACGACGGTCTTCGCGGTACGGCGATGGGGGCGGCCGCCGGACTGGTAGGTGCCCCGCTGTGCGGCCGCAACGGTTACGGTGCTGCCGTACCTGATCGACAGGGGGAGGGACATGCCCGGAACCGTGCTGCTGCTCGCGGCCTCGCCCGTGGGCAGGGGATGCCTGGTGGACGCCGCCTCCGTACTCCCCGTGCTCGCGGCCGTGCCGCCCGCGGTGCTCTCCGGCACCGACACCGCGAACGTCGTCGAACTCGCCGACCCGCTGGAGCCGCAGGCCGTCCTCACCCGGCTGCGCGCCGCGGCGGCGGCCCCCGGCCCGCTGACGGTCTACGTCGCCGGTCAGCTCCAGCTGGACCGGCGCCAGCGCCTGCCGCACCTGGCGCTGGCCCGTACGACGCCGGCGACCGTCCGCTACACCGCCCTGCCCTGGCACTGGATCCGCGAGGAACTGCGGCTGCGGCCGAGCGGCGCGACGACGCTGCTGCTCGACCTGCACGCCGACCAGGAGACCTGGCAGTGGCTGCGGGCCAGCCCGCTGGACTGCGGACGGAACAACGCCGTCTACGGTCGGGTCGCGCCGCCGCCCTCGCGGCGGACGGTGGGCACGCCCTCGTACATGCGTGCGGTCGCGACGATCCTGCGCAGCGGGCACCGGCCGCCGCCGGACCAGTTGCACCAGCAGGCACTGGCCCGGACGGCCGCCGAGAGCGCGGCCGGCGGGGCGGCGGCCGGTGCGGACCTGGTGCTGACGGCGCCGGGGCCGGTGGCGGGCGATCCGCACGCCGTCATCGCCGACGCCGTGCGGTCCGGGCGGCACGCGGACGCCGACGCGCTCGCCGCCCGGCACGAGCACGCCGCCGCCCTCGCGCACGGGCCCGCCTCCGCGGACGCGCTGCACTGGGCGGAGGTCCGGGCGGACCTGGCGATGTTCGCGGGCGACCCGGTGCGCAGCTGCCGTGCCTGGCTGAGGGTGGCCGAGGCCCGGCTGGGCGCCGGACAGCCGCCCGGGGCGCCGGCGGTGGAGGCGGCCGTGGACCGGGCCCACCACCAGTGGGGGAAGATCCACGACGCCGGGCCCGCCCGGGAACTGGGCGCGGCGCTCGCCGTGCTGCGGGGCCGGGTGCCCGGCCGGCGCGAGGGCGCGCTGGACCACGTGCAGCGCGAGCTGAGCCGCCTGCAGACACAGGGCTGAGGCGACCCCGGGCGCCGTGCGCGGGCCCGGCGTCGCGGCGGCCCCGGGCGTCCCGGGCCGTGTGTACGCCCGCGTGCGCCTCGCGAGAGCGGCGCACAGACCCTCCCCTGCGCGCAACCGCGGTGCCATGATGGTGAGTTATGGCTGAGGGGGACGGAGTGGCGACGCACGGTATCCGCGTCCGGCTGGACGGGACCGCGAGCGAGAGCGACATCGGCGCACTGCACAAATGGCTGGAGCGCGAGAAACCGCTCGCCGACCTGGCCCGCACCGACCAGCTCCGCATCGACGAACGGAGCCGGACCGACGAGGCGGGCGCTCCGATGGGCACCGGCATGGACATCGTCGTGGCGGTGCTGGGGGGCGCCGCGGGCGCGATCTTCCAGTCGGTGGTGGACCAGGTCAGGCGGTCCGTGGAGGCCTGGCGGGCCAACCGCCGCGAGGTGGAGGACGGCGAGCCGCCCGGGGCGAGCGTCGAGCCGGTGCGACCCGACGGCAGGTAGGCCGCCGGTGACCGGTTACGACCCGCGGGGGAAGGCGAACCGGGCGCTGCTGGTCGGAGTGTCCGAGTACGACAACACGGCTGAGCCGGACGGCGTGCCCGGCGACCTCCCCGCGGTCAAGCACAACCTGAACCGGCTGGAGGAGGCGCTGCGGCACGGCGGCGTGTTCGGCGAGCGCGGGATCACGGTGTGCCGCTCCCCCGACCAGGGCACCTTCGACCAGGAGTTGTGGAAGGCCGCCACGGAGGCCGACGGCGTCCTGCTGCTGTACTTCGCCGGGCACGGGGCGATCCCCAACGCGGGCGACGAGCTGTTCCTCCAGATGCGCAAGGCGCGCGTGGTCGCGGGAGGGCACGCGGTCTTCCCGGGCGCGGTGCTGTTCAGCGTCGCGCAGGCGATGCTGGCCGCCAGCCCGGCCCAGCGGATCGTCATCGTCCTGGACTGCTGCTTCGCGGGCAACGCCGCCTGGATCCGCCCGGACCCCCGCGACAAGCGGCGCCTGCTGCTGCTGATGAGCGTGCAGGCCAACCACCGCATCGACGCGGGCGATCCGGGGAGTCCGACGCCGTTCACCGCCGAGCTGGCGGAGCTGCTGGAGCGCGACGGCGAGGTGTGGTTCGGCGATCTCGTGGACGGGCTGCGGGCCCGGATGTCCGCGAGCGGCCGGCGGACGCTGCGCGGCGATCCCTGGGAGCCCCAGAGCCGTACCGAGCCGGGGGAGGACGTGCTGCTCGGTGCCCGCTCGCCGTGGGGCGGCCCTTCCGGCGCGGGGCTACCGGGTGACGGGACCACGGAGACTGCGGCGACTGTGGCGACGGTCCCGGGTGGTCCGGGTGGCCCGGGTGGCCCGGGGGTCCCGCCCGCGCCGCCGGATGCGCCGGGCGACGGGACCGCCGAGTCCGAGCCGCGGTGGTGGGCGGGGGCCGCCCGCCGGACGTGGGCCGGACTGACGAGGCTGCCGCGGGTGGTGGGCGAGGTCGCGGCCGGGGCCGTGGGCGGGCTGTTCCGGCGTCCCGGCGACGCCGGACCGCACTCCGGGGGCGGCCTGGCGCGGCGGCTGGTCGCGGGGGTCGCGGTGCTGCTGTTCATGGCCGTCGTCGGCATCGGCTCGTACCGTCTCGCCGCCATGGACGGCGACCCGTCGACCTGCCGCCCGCCCCTGGAGCTGCGCGTGCTCACCGACCCGGACCTGGAGCCCACCGTCCGGGCCGCCGCCGACGCGTACCTGACCTCGGAGGAGAACACCGTCGACGGCTGCCGCTCCAGCGGCATCACCGTCTACAGCGCGGGCGCCGCCGACGCGGTCACCGCCCTGCTCAGGCAGACCCGCGCCTGGCACGAACCCTCCGACGACGACACCAACCCGCAGCGCGACGTCGGTCCGCAGCCCGACGTGTGGATACCCGGCTCCCCGGCCGACGCCGCCCGGGTCATCGAGGGGCAGGACACCGACGCCGTGGCGGCCCTGGACCCCGACGAGGAGCCCTTCGCGTACTCCCCGATCGTGCTCGCCGTCCCGCAGGACATCGCCGCCGACCGACTCGGGGAGCGCACCGGACTCCCGCTCACCCGGATGATCGACGACCTGCGCGACCGGCGCGACGACGCCGAGGTGCGCCGTCCCGACCCCGAGTTCACGGACACCGGGCTGCTCGCCACGATCGGCCTGCACCGGGGCGCCGGCGACACCGGCACCCCCGACGCCCGCCGCGCCGAGGCCCGGGTGGCCCAGCCCGGACCGCCCTCCCCTACCGCCGCCGAGCTGCTGTGCGCGCTGCCCGACGACGACGCCGTCGACAACCGCACCGCGGCCCTCGTCCCCGAGTTCCTGCTGCGCAGCGGCGTCGGCTGCGACAGTGCCCGCCGCACCCCGCGCATGGCGCAGTACCCCGGTGACGTGCCCGGCCTGGAGCCGCTCTTCGTCCGCGTCCGCTGGCAGGGCGCCGACCGGGACGAGGCCGAACGGGACCGGGCGGCGGACGGTTTCCGGCGGTGGCTCACCGGCGAGGGCGGCCGGGACGCCCTCGCCCGGGACGGTTTCCGGGCGCCCACCGGCGACCGCGCCCTGCTGGACACCCAGGAGGTGGCCGCCGCCGTGCTGCGGGCACCGTCGCCGCTGACCGAGTCCGCCGGACGGAACGCCATGGAGGCGTCGCTGGCGGGCTACCGGGGCGCCAACGGTCCCGGCCGCGTGCTGTTCCTGCTCGACAGCTCCGGCTCGATGACCGGCCAGTGGGAGGGCGCCAGCGGCGGCCCCGGCCTGCTGAAGCAGTCCCTCGGCGGACTCGGCGACCGGGACGAGTACGGCGTGTGGGCGGTCTCGGGCACGGGCGAGGACACCTACGACCCGCTGTTGCCCCTCGACCGGCACACCCGCAAGGACGCCGAACGCGCCGTCGACCGCGAGGCCCGGGTCCGGGACGCCGCGGCCGACCCGGTGGGGGCGCTGCGGGACGCGCTCGTCGCCATGGAGCGGTGGGGCGCCGACGACGAGCGGCCCGGCCTGATCGTCTTCGTCACCGACGACGAGGACGCGGGGCGCCCCTCCGGCGACCGCTTCGCGCGCCTCCTCGCCCTCGCCGGCGCGGGGGAGACGCCGGTCGCGATGGTCTCCCTCAAGGGCGGTGCCTGCGACGAGGGGAAGCCGGACGCCCTCATCTCCGAGGCGAGCGGCGGGCGGTGCGTGGACGCCGCAGACGACCTCGGCGCGGCCCTGCACGACGAGGTGGCACGCATCGGAACGGGGGAGACGTGATGCTCCGACGACGGCTGTCGGGGGCACCGGGACGACGCCTCGCGGTCCTGGCGGCCCCGCTGCTCCTGCTCCTGCCGACCGCCTGCGTCGGGGGCGGGGGGAACGGTCCCGCGGCCACGCCCACCGCCGACGTGCCCGGCGACATCGTGGTCGCCAGCGGGCGGGACGTCACCGGCAAGAACGGCATCCGCCAGCGCCTCATCGACGTGTGGAACGCCGGGCAGGACAAGGCCGGCACCGGTTACCGCGCCCGGCTGGTCGAACTCCCCGGCAACGCCGACGAGCAGCGCAGCCAGCTGCTCGGCGCCCTCCAGTCCGGCAGCGCCGCCTACGACGTGGTCAACCTCGACGTCACCTGGGTCCCGGAGTTCGCCGAGGCGCGTCTGATCAGCCCGCTGCCGGGGACGCTGCTCGACGACGACGTGATCACGCCCGTGGCCAGGACGGCCCGCTGGGACGGCGAGGTGTACGCCGCGCCCTTCAACAGTGACGTCGGCCTGCTCTACTACCGGCGCGACCACCTGCGACAGGCGGGCGTCGAACGCCCCGACCTGGGAGCCGGTCTGACCTGGCCGGAACTGAAGAAGCTGATCACCACGCTCGACGAGCGCCGGCCCGACGGCTACGAGAAGGGCTGGACCACCCAGCTCGCCGCCTACGAGGGACGCACCGTCAACGCCGTGGAGGCGTTCGCGTCGGCGGTGCCCGACTTCACGCTCACCGACGAGGACGGCCACTACGACGCGACCGTCGAGGAGCTGACCGAGGGCGTCACCGAGCTGCGCCGCCGTACCGAGGCGGCCTCCGTCCTGCCGGACGCCTTCCGCTCCGACGAGGCGGCCTCCCTCGGCGCCTTCGCCGCCGGCCGCACCGCCTTCCTGCGGCACTGGCCGTACGTGTATCCCGCCCTGCACCAGACCTTCCCGAAGGACCGGCACGGCGAACGGCTCGGCGTGACCGCGCTGCCGGGCCGGGCCGTGCTCGGCGGCCAGAACCTCGCGGTGACCGCCGCCTCCCGGCGGGCGGACAAGGCGACCGAGCTGATCAGGTTCCTGACCGGCAAGGAGAGTGAACGCTGCCTGCTGGACGCCGGTTTCGCGGCGACGCGCGTCTCGGCGTACACGGACGACGCGGTGACCTGCGCGGTGGGCGCCGCGACCCCCTCGCCGGCCCCCACCGGGGAGGGCGCCGACACCGTCCCCCGGGACGCGGCCGGACGGCCCGAGTACGCGTCCGAGGTCCTGCTCCCGGCGCTCGAGGAGGCGGTCCACCGCCCCCGCACCCCGCTGTACGGCGCCTTCACGCAGACCTTCACCACCGCGCTGGACGACCTCTTCGCCGACGACCCGCCGGGCGACGCGGAACTGGCCCGGCGCCTGGCCAAGGCCCTGCGGCGCGCCCTGCCGGACTGACCCCCGGCCGGGAGACCGGCCGGGTCGGCCCGGTCGGCCCGGTCGGCACGTCCGCTTCAGCGGGTGACGGTGACCAGCGAGTCCGTGACCGGGACCGTGCCCGGCTCCGTCGCGGGGGCCGGCGGGCGCGCGGTGTCCGCCGGCCCGGCGTTCGCGGCCAGCAGCAGGCAGGCCATGGCGGCCACGGCGGCGGCGAGGGCTCTGCCGTAACGTCCGGCGGTGCGTGTGCGTACGGGCACGGTGTCCTCTGCGGGTGGTACGGGATGTTGTCGAGCGCGGTCAAGTGCGCTTAATCCGCGGTTTAACCTAGAGCCGGCGGAGTCGAACGGCAAGAGGTGCAGGGGGAGTTGGCCGTGGGGGAGCGCGACGACCGGGAGACCATAGGACGCCGCGTGCAGCGGCTGCGGGCCGAGCGGGGCATGACCCAGCGCCAGCTCGCGGAACCGGCGTACACACCCGCGTACATCTCCACCCTGGAAGCCGGCCGCGTCCGCCCCTCGGACGACGCGCTGCGCCACCTCGCCGAACGGCTCGGCGTCGGCTACGAGGAACTGGCCACCGGGCGCCCGGCGCGGCTCGTCACCGGGCTGCGGCTCAGGCTCACCGAGGCGCGGCGCACGCTCGCCACCGGGGGCGCCGAGCAGGCGGCCGGGCAGTACGCCGAGCTGCTCGCCGAGGCCGAGGCGTACGCGTTGCCCGAGGAGCGGGCCGACGCGCTGCTCGGACTGGGCGAGTGCGCGGTGGAGACCGGCGAGCTGGTCGGCGCCCGGCAGTACTTCGAACGGGCCGAGGAGTGCCTCACCGACGCGGGCGCCCCCCTGCCCGCCCGGGTCCCCGCCCTGCGCGGACGGGCCCTCGCCCACTACCTCGCCGGTGAACTCCGGTACGCCGTCTACCTGCTGGAGTCCACCCTCGACGAGTTGAACCGCGGCGGCCTGCACGACCCCGACGCGCTGCTGCTGCTCTACGCCAGTGCCATCGGCCCGTACATGGACATGGGCGCGCACGCGCGCGCCGCCCAGGCCGCCGAGCTGGCCCTCGCCCTCGCGCCGCGGGCCGGCGACCCGGCGTTGGTGGCCCGCATGCACCGCTCCGTCGCCCGCACCCTGCTCGCCGAGGGCCGGCTGGAGGAGGCCGACGCCTCGCTGGCCAAGGCCGCCGAGCTCTACCGCACGCTGCAACTGAGCACCGAGCTGGCCAACTGCCACTGGATGCGCGGCTACGTCTGCGCGCAGAACGGCGAACTTCCGCGGGCCGAGGAGGAGATGCGGGAGGCCCTCGGCATGCTCTCCGCCACCCGCGCCGCCCTCTACAGCAGCCAGGTCGCCGTCGAACTGGCCGACGTACTGCACCGGCGCGGCAAGTCCGAGGAGGCCGCCGCCCTGCTGCACGGGGTGCTGGACGACCTCTCCTCCGAACGCGGCGCCGTGCACGCCGCGGGCGCGCACCGGCTGCTCGGCATCATCGCCGAGGACGCCCGGGACACCGAGGCGGCCGAGGAGCACTACGTCCGCGCCCTCAGCCTGCTGGAGCGCGCGGGCGCCGCCGGTGACCTGGCCGACCTGTGCCGGCTGCTGGGGGATCTGCTGCGGCGCACCGGCCGGGTGGAGGCGGCCCTCGACGCCTACCGCACCGGCCTCGGGCACCGCACGGCACCCGGCACGACCACGCTCGGCCCGGCCCCCGCCCAGCCGCCCCTGTAGCGGGGCCGGGGGCTCGGTTTTGCCCGGTCGGGCAGGGGTAACCGGGTCTGCGGCCGCTCTTGAGCGAAGGAGGCGGTGCGTGTGCGGCCCAGTGACGGAGCCTGGTGGCCCTCGGACGGCTCACGCGCCGCCGAGGTGATCGCCGCCCGAGTGCGGGGCGCCCCGCCCGGCGAGGTGCCGGGCCGGCTGTGCGAGGCGGTACTGGGGTTGCTGCCGGTGAGCGGCGCCAGCGCGTCGCTGCGCAGCGCGGGCGTACCGGTGCGGCTGTGTGCCACGGGCGACCGGGCGTCGTACCTGGCGGAGATCCAGGCCACGCTGGGGGACGGACCGTGTGTGAGCGCGGCCGAGTCGGGCGCGCTCGTGCTCGCCCGTGACCTGACGGCCGACGCCGACGCCGGCCGGTGGCCCGTCTACGCCCAGCAGGCCACGGCGGTCGGCGTCCGGGCGGTCTACGCGCTGCCGCTGGGCAGCGACTCGGCGTGCCTGGGCACCCTCGACCTGTACCGCGACTCCCCCGGCGGGCTGACCGGCCCGCAGCTGGCCACGGCACGCCTGGTGGCCGGCGCCATGACGGCGGCGCTGATGGCGCTGCCGCGCGAGGAGGGCGCCTGGCTGGACGACCTGGCGGGCGACCACGACGAGGTGTACCGGGCCGTCGGCATGATCATGGCCCGGTTGGGCGTCGGCGCCGACGAGGCCCTGGCCCGGCTGCGCGCCGACGCGTTCGCCCGGGGCCGCAGCGCCTACGAGGCGGCCCGCGAGATCACCACCCACCGACACCGCTTCGACCCCGACGGCTAGGACCCCGAAGCCGCTTCGCCGCCGGTGGCCAGGGCCCGGCACCCGACGCCCGGCACCGGTAGCGCTCAGACCTGCGCCCGTCCCTGCCGCCGGACCTCCGTCAGCCGCCGGACCCCGACCTCCGCGGCCGTCCACGTGGCGTCGCCGTCGGGTTCGCCGAGGGTGCCGTTGGTGAGGCTGATCGCGTCGTCGCCGACGCGCACGGCGGCGAGGTCCACGGTGAGCACGGCGCCCACGGCGTCCGCGCTCCCGGTGTCCGCCGCCGGGACGCTCACCGTCACCCGCAGGCCCTGCCGGGCGTCCCCCGGCTCCGGCAGGGGCACGGAGGCGACCCGCACGTTCCGGGCGGCACCCCGCGCGGGCCGTGCCGTGAAGTGCCCGCAGGTCTCCGGCAGCGTCCCGAGCCAGGCCAGCGCACGGTCGATGTCGGCCGCGCGGTGCGAGGTGACCCGGTAGTGCAGCTGGGCCCCGCCCGCCGTGTCGTCCAGGGCGGCCGCGGCCCGGGGGGCGGTGGCGGAACCGAACAGCTCCTCGGTGTAGAGGACGTCCAGCAGCCGCCGGCAGTCGGCCCGCTCGGTGGTGGCCTTGAGGACCCCGTCCCGCCAGGTCGCGGCGCCCCGCGTCGGCTCCCAGGCCTCCCCCAGGTCGGCCTCCGTGATCAGGGCCTCCCGGGCCTGCTCCCGGGTGAGCACGGGCGGCACGGCGGGCGACGGGAGCGCGGCCGGGGACCGGGTGGCCGTCGGCGCGGTGCCGGCCGGCCGGTCCCCGTACCGCCCGCCGCCGGCGCAGGCGGCCGCCGTCAGCGCCAGCGCCGCCGAGAGCGCGCACGCGAGCGGGGGCCGGGCGGCGTGCTGCATGGGTGTGCCTCCTGGAGGGCCGGGCGAGCGGCCCTCCGGGACCGGTCGCACCCTCCACGGCACCACCGCCCCCGCCCCGCCACCAGCGTGCGGGGCCGTCCGGGTGAGGCGGGGACGGCCGGGTCGTCCGGGGAGCGTCTAGCGTCCCAGCCACACCGTCGTGTCCGGACCCAGGCGGCCGTCGTCCAGGGGCGCGCTGCTCAGCAGGACCTCCCCGGCCGGCAGGTCGACCGTCGTACCGGAGAGATTGGTGACGCAGCGCCAGGTGTCGGTGCGGTCGAACTGCAGCACCCCCGCCGGAACGTCGTCCGCCCAGGTCAGCTCCTCGCCGTCGAGCAGCTTGCGGCGCAGGCGCAGGGCCGTGCGGTACAGCTCCAGGGTCGAGCCCTCCACCCCGTCCTGGGCCTGGACGGCGTACGACGCGAAGTCCGGGGGCTGCGGCAGCCACGCCCCGCCCGAGCCGAAGCCGTACGACGGTCCGCCGGTCGTCCACGGCAGCGGCACCCGGCAGCCGTCGCGGCCCTTGCGGACGTGCCCGGTCTGCTCCCAGATCGGGTCCTGGAGCACCTCGGTGGGCAGGTCGGCCACCTCGGGCAGCCCCAGCTCCTCGCCCTGGTAGACGTACGCCGATCCGGGCAGCGCCAGCATCAGCAGCGTCGCGGCGCGGCCCCGGCGCAGCCCGGCCCGCCGGTCGGCCTCCGGTGCGTGGCCGCCGGACAGCAGCCAGGCGTCGGTGTCGGTGCCGGGCGGCAGGACCAGGCGGGTGGCGTGCCGGACCACGTCGTGGTTGGAGAGCACCCAGGTCGCCGAGGCGCCGGCGGCGCGGGCGTCGGCCAGCGAGCCGGTGATGATCTCGCGCAGCTCGGTCGCGTCCCAGCCGGCCTGGAGATACTCGAAGTTGAAGGCCTGCCCCAGCTCGTCCGGGCGGGCGTACAGCGCGCGCCGGGCACCCGGCACCCAGGCCTCGGCCACCGCCATCCGGGGCGGGGAGTAGGCGTCCAGGATCTTGCGCCAGTCCCGGTACACCTCGTGCACGTCGTCGCGGTCGTAGAACGGGTGGGTGCCCGGGGCGAACTCCGCGAGCGCGGCCTCGCTGCTCAGCTCGGGGGAGCCGAGGTCGCGCAGCGGCTCGGTCAGGTCCTTGACCAGCGCGTGCGCCACGTCGACGCGGAAGCCGTCCACCCCCCGGTCGCACCAGAACTTCAGCGTGGTGCGGAAGTCGGCGCGGACCTGCTCGTTGTCCCAGTTCAGGTCGGGCTGCTCGGGGGTGAACAGGTGCAGGTACCACTGCCCGTCGGGCACCCGTCGCCAGGCGCTGCCGCCGAAGACGGACTGCCAGTCGGTGGGCGGCAGCTCCCCGTGCTCACCGCGGCCGTCGCGGAAGACGTACCGGTCGCGGGCGGCGGAGCCGGGGCCCGCGTCCAGAGCCTCGCGGAACCAGGCGTGCCGGTGCGAGGTGTGGTTGGGGACGAGGTCGACGATGACCTTGAGGCCCAGCCGGTGCGCCTCGGCGGCCATCGCGTCGAAGTCGTCCAGGGTGCCCAGGCGCGGGTCGACGTCGCGGTAGTCGTCGACGTCGTAGCCCCCGTCGGCGAGTTCGGAGGGGTAGAACGGGCTGAGCCACAGGGCGTCGACGCCCAGGGTGGCCAGGTGGGTCAGGCGCTGGGTGATGCCGCGCAGGTCGCCGAGCCCGTCTCCGTCGGCGTCGGCGAAGCTGCGGGGGTAGACCTGGTAGATGACGGCCTGCCGCCACCAGTTGGGGTCCTTGGACGACAGGTCGGGCGTGCTGGTGGTGGGGCGGACGGTCACGCGGTCTCCTTCGCGATGCGTGCGGGCGACACGAACAGGTCTGTCCACATCACCCGAAAAGTGAACCCGCGCGAAGGAGCGACGCGCCGTCTCCCGCGCGCCTCCCTGCTCGCCCCTACTCGTCCTCGCGTGCGACCGCGCTCAGGTACAGCCCCACGTACCGCGCCACATCCACGTCCAACGCCACGTCCACCAAGGGCTGTTCGCGTGTGCCCTCGTGCAGTTCGGACTCGCCGGGGCGGACGCGGCGGTCGACGAGGGTCTGCCCGCGGGCCGGGCCCGGCGCGAGGCACACCTCGACGGGCAGCCGGTGGGTGCTCAGTCCCTCCGGATCGATCACGGCGCAGACCGCGCCCGCGTCGCCGAGCCCGCCCCCGGGGTCCGTCTCGTCGGTCGCCGGACCGCGGTGGGCGAGCAGCTCGCCGGCGAGTCGGGTGCCGGGCTCGGCGCTCGCGCGCAGGCGGCGCACGTCCGGCCCCGGGACGATCACCCGCTGGAACACGTCCAGCCCGTACATCGTGATCGGCACCCCGGCGGTGAGCAGGATCGCGGCGGCCTCCGGATCGTGCCAGACGTTGAACTCGGCGACCGGTGTGGCGTTCCCGGTGGCCACCGCGCCGCCCATGAACACGATCCGCTCGATGTTGCCGGTCACCTCCGGGTGGGTGCGCAGCAGCAGCGCGATGTTGGTCGCCGGGGCGGTGGGGATCAGCGTCACCGGCCGGGGGGAGGCGAGGATCTCCCGGCGCAGCAGGCTCACCGCGTCCAGGTCGACCGGGGCGCGGGTCGGCGCGGGCAGTCCGAGGTCGCCCATGCCGTCCCGCCCGTGCACGTGACGGGCGGTGCGCACGCCCTCGATCAGCGGCCGCCCGGCGCCCCGGGCGACGGGGACGTCGGGGGCGCCGGCCTGCTCCAGCACGGTCAGGGTGTTCCGGACGACCCCCTCCACGTCCGTGTTGCCGGCCACGCAGGTGACCGCGCGCAGGTCGAGCCCCGGGTGGCGGACCGCCAGCAGCAGGGCCAGGGCGTCGTCGATGCCGGTGTCGCAGTCGACGATCACCGGCACGGGTGGCCGGCCGGAGTCGGTCGTCACGGTGGGGGCTCCTCGGGGTCGGCGGGGACGAGGGTCCCCGCGACCCTACGCGGGCTCCCCCGCCGTCCCCCGGTCCGGGCCCGCGCCGCCGGCCCGGGTCACACGTGCCCCGATCCGCCGCTGCCGAAGGCGCCGCTGGATCCCGGCAGCCAGCGTCGGCGGTTCTGGTCCTCGCCCCGGCGGCTGCCCGAGTGGTGGAGCTCGTACGGCATGAGCCGTGGGCTCCCGTCGGCCGCCAGCGGGATCTCGTCCGGCTCCCGCATCTCCCGTTCCTCGTGGACGGCGCCGGTCTCGGGGAGCTTGCCGTGCTCGTCGGCGTGGGGGCGTTCGGGTTCTCGCTCCATGACGCTCAGACCCATGCGTACGGCCCAGATCAGCGCTCCCACGATCACCAGCCCGCCGATGAAGGCCACCGTCATGTTCACCGCGTGCGAGGACGCGGCCAGCAGTTCATACGTTGCCGTACTCATGTTCTGATTATGTACCCCCAAATGGGATAAAGCGCCAGGAATGCCCGATTGCTCCCCGAGTCGGCCGCCGTGCCCGGGGGCCCGCCGTGCCCGGGGCCCCGCCGCCCGGCCCGTCGCCTCAGGGGGCCCGCAGCGCGTCGACCGCGATCCGGGCCGCCGTGCCGATCACCGCGTCCGCCGCCGGGAGCGTGGCCGCCGTCTGCGCGGTGCGGGTGAAGACGGCCACGGCGTAGCGGCCGCCGTCGGGGTACTCGACGACGCCCACCTCGTTGCGCAGGGTCGGCAGGGTGCCGGTCTTGCCGGCCACGTGGACGTCGTCGAAGGGGAAGCCCGAGGCCAGGCGGTGCGGCCACACCTGGAGGCCCATGATGCGGCGCATGGCGGCGCCGTACTCGGGCGGGCAGGCCTCGTCCCGCCAGAGGGCGCGGAGCAGACGGGTCATGTCGCGGGGGGTGCTGCGGTTGGTGCGGGCCGGGTCCAGGGCGCGCAGCCGGCTGATGACGTGCGGGTCGGTCAGCGCCCGGGCACCGGCCGGCCCGGCGTCCTCGCGCATGGTGCGAAGCATCGCGCCGAAGCCGTGCACCGCCCGGGTGCGGGTGAGGCCGAGCCGCGCCGCGGTGGCGTTGACGGCGTCCAGCCCCACCCGGTCCAGCAGCAGGTCGGCGGCGGTGTTGTCGCTGACGGACATCATCAGGAACGCCGCGTCGCGCAGCGACAGCCGGACCGGGTCGAGCATGGCCGCGAGCCCGGTGGGCCCCGGGGTGCGCCCGGCCGGCGGGCACTCGACCCGCTCGGTCAGCTCCAGTGCCCCGGCCGCCGCCAGTTCGTGCAGCGTGACCAGGACGCACACCTTGTGGACGCTGGCCGTGCACACCGGCTGGTCCGACCCGGCCTCGACCTGAGCCCCGGAGTCGATGTCCACGGCGTGCAGCCAGCCGGTGACCCCGGCGTCGGCGAAGGCCGCGTGCAGCCGGCCGGGGGCGGCGGTGTCGGTCATGGCCGGTCCTCCGGTGCCGGGCGGGGACGCGCGGGCCGGCGGCCCGGGGAGGCGGTGTCGTTCACAGCCAGAACTCCGATGCCGGGCGAAGGTGCAGGGGCCGGGCCGGCGCCTCGGCGCGGGCGTCGGCCGTGGCGCGCAGGGCGTGCGTGGCCGCGTCCGCGAAGGCGCCGACGGCGGTGTCGCCGCGCCCCTTGGGCCACGCCACGGAGTGCCGCCAGGCCGGCGCGGCTCCCGCCAGCGGACGCCAGACCAGATCCCCCTCGGTGGGCGCCGCGAGGTGGGTGTCGCGGGGGCCGAGGGCGACGGCGCCGGCCGACAGCACCAGGCCGCGGACGAAGCTGGCGCCCTGGCCGTGTCGTACGGCGGCGGGGGTCCAGCCGCCCCGCGCGCAGGCGGTGAGCAGGTCGTCGTAGACCGCGGGGGCGTGGGCGCGCGGGAAGAGGACCAGGTCGTAGCCGTCGAGGGCGGCGAGCGGCACCTCGTCCAGCTCCGCCTCGGGGGCGCCGCGCGGCAGTACCACCCCGAGGTCGCGGCGCAGGACCGGGCCGAGTTCGAGACCGGTGACGTCGCACGGGTGGTGGACGATGCCGACGTCCAGCTCACGGGCGGCGAAGGCGGCCAGCTGCTCGGCGGTGGACAGCTCGTGCAGTTCCAGGTGCAGGCCGGCGTGGAGGCGCCGGAAGTCCGCCAGCAGCGCGGCGACGGTCTCGCCCGAGATGTCGGGGGACAGGGCGGCGCGCAGCAGGCCGGTCTCGCCGTCCCGGATGCGGCGCGCGGCGGTCAGGAAGGACTCGGAGCGGTCGAGCAGCGCACGGGCCTCGGCGAGCAGCAGGGTGCCCGCCTCGGTGATCGTCACCTGTCGGCTGGTGCGCTCGAAGAGCCGGACGCCCAGCTCCTCCTCCAGTCGTCGGATGCGCTGCGACAGCGGTGGCTGGGCCATGCCGAGACGGGCCGCGGCACGCCCGAAGTGTGACTCTTCTGCAACAGCCACGAAGCACTCCAGGTGCCGCACCAGGTCCACGACTAGTAATCATATCGGGGATTGATCGATCCGACATCCATATGAATCTTGGACAAGGACGTGCCGGGGTTGCTCTCCTCGGGGCATGCGCTCCCTCCGCGACCTCGCGCTCCGCCCCCGCCGGTGGCCCGGCGCGCTCGCCCTCGTCCTCGCCCTCCCGCTGGCCGGCTGCGCCGGGGACTCCGGACGCCCGGATCCGGCGCCACCGGCGAGCGGCCCGTCCCGGTCCGGCGCGACGGCGGGCTCCGTGCCGGACGTCCGCGCCCGGCTGAAGGTCGACGGCCACACCCGCGAGTACCTCCTGCACCGGCCCGCCGACGGTGCCGGCGGCGGCCCGAGGCCGCTCGTCATCGCCTTCCACGGGCGCGGCGCCGACGCGGCCGAGCTGCGCGAGAAGAGCCGGCTGGAGAAGGCCGCCGGGGCGCGCGGCATGCTGGTCGCCTACCCCGAGGGCCTCGACCGGGGCTGGGGCGCGGGCACGCGGGCCACCGAGCGCCGTCCGGACCCGGACCTCGACGTGCGGTTCACCGAGGCACTGGTCGAGCACCTGGTCCGCGCCGAGCGGGCCGACCCCGAGCGCGTCTACGTCACCGGCTTCTCCAACGGCGGCTCGATGGCGCTGCGCGTGGCCGCCCAGCGGCCCGGCCTGGCGGCCGCGGCGGCCTCGGTCTCCGGCCAGCTCCCCGCGGGCGCCGCCGGGATCGAACCCACGGGGCGCGTCCCCGTCATGGTCGTCTACGGCGCCGACGACCCGGTGCGCCCGCTCGCGGGGTGGCCCTCCCCTCCGCCGGACCCCGAGGAGCCGATCCTCCCCAGCCTGTCGGCCCGGGACAGCGCGGAGGCGTTCGCCGTCGCGGGGGGTGCCGGCGAGCCCACCACGCAGGAGAGGAGGGGCTACGACCGTACGGTGTGGCCCCTCGACGCGGCCCCGCGCTCCGCGCGTGCGGCGGCCACCGTGCAGCTCCTCGTCGTCCACGACGCCGGCCACACCTGGCCGGGCTCGGACGCCACCCCGCCCCAGGGCTTCGGCCCGACCAGCCAGGCCCTGGACGCCACCGACACGATCCTCGACTTCTTCACCACCGCCCCCTGAAGCACTCCACGGCACCGGCCCACGGCCCACCGACTCCTCCACCGCTGTCGGCACCGGCCCGGCTCGGGCAGGGCCCGGCGCCGCGCTCCCTCGAACCGGGCGGGCCGAAACCGCCCGCCCCCGAGCGCACGCGAAACCTGCCCGCCCCGAGCGCCCCGCCCCCGGACCCCGCCCGCCCACAGACAAGGACCCGCCATGCCGGACACCCCTCACGTCACCTCCCCCCGCCCTCGTGGACCGCGCAACGGTGTGCGGGCCGTCGCCGCCGTGGGGGTCGTGCTCGCGCTCGCCGCCGGCGGTTCGTACGCGACCGGCCTCGGCCCCTTCGCACCCGGCGACGACGGCCCCGACCCCGCCGCGACGAAGCAGGCCCGTGCCTTCCTCGCCGACTGGGCCGCCGGACGTCTGCCGAGCGCGGCCGGCCGCACCACCAGACCCGAGACCGCGCGGGAGGTGCTGCGGAGCTTCACCGCGGGCCTCGACATCGGCAGGCCGCGGCTCACGGCGTCCGGGGAGGCGAGGGAGGCCGAGGACGGCACCCTCGGCATCCCCTTCACCGCCCGGATGCCGATCACCGGCCTGGGCACCTGGACGTACGAGTCGCGGCTGCCGCTGCGCGAGCAGGACGACGGCAGCTGGAAGGTGGACTGGCGGCTGTCCCTGGTCCACCCGCGGCTGAGCGACACGGAGAAGTTCCGGCTGGAGCGCGAGGAGACGACCCCGCCCGAGGTCACCGACCGGAAGGGCACCTCCCTCTCGGGCGGCGGTTACCCCTCGCTGGCCCCGCTCCTGGGCCGGCTGGCCGGCGGCGCCGACGGCGGACCGCGCGGCGCGGTCGAGCTGATCGACCGGGCCACCGGCGAGACCGTGCGCACCGAGGCGTCCTTCGGCGAGAAGCCCGACCCGGCGACGGCCGGCCGGCCCGTCCGCACCACCCTGGACGCCACCTGGCAGTCCGCCGCCGAACGGGCTCTCGGCGAGGCCGACGGCAAGAACGCCTCCCTCGTCGCCCTGCGCGTCGACAACGGCGAGGTCCTCGCCCTGGCCAACTCCCCCGCCGGCGGCTTCAACCGCGCCGCCTCCGGCACCTACGCGCCCGGCTCCACCTGGAAGATCGTCACCAGCACCGCCCTGCTGCTCAAGGGGGCCGTCGCGCCCGACGACGTCGTGGACTGCCCCAAGTACCTGACGGTCGGCAAGGAGTTCCACAACGTGGAGACGTCCGAGCACCCGGGCGCCACCTTCCGCAAGGACTTCACGGAGTCCTGCAACACCGCCTTCATCAGCCTGCGCGGCGAACTCGACGACGGGGAGCTGGGCGAGGTGGCGCGTACCCACTTCGGGGTCGGCCAGGAGTGGCACATCGGCATCCCGACGTACGACGGCTCCGTGCCGGTGCCGAAGGACGAGACGGAGAAGGCCGCGTCGATGATCGGGCAGGGCCGGGTCCAGGCCAACCCGCTGATCATGGCATCGGTGACGGCCACCGCGGTCTCCGGCGAGTTCCACCAGCCGTCCGTCACCGCCGGGAACGAGGACGTGACCCGCACCGAACCGCTCCCCGACGAGGTCGTCACCCGGGTGCGCGAGCTGATGCGCGCCACCGTGACCGACGGCACCGCGCGCGTCCTGGCCGACCTGCCCGGCGCGATCGGCGCGAAGACCGGCACCGCCGAGGTCTCCGACGACCAGGACAACAACGGCTGGCTCGTCGCCCACCGCGGCAACGTGGCCGTGGCCGTGGTCGTCGAGGAGGGTGTCACCGGCGGCGGCTCGGCGGGCCCGGTCATGCACAGCCTGCTCTCCGCCGTACCGGAGGACCCGTCCTGAGCCCGGCCGCCGCGCGTCTCAGCCGAGGCGCACCGGCAGTTCCGCCAGGCCGCGCAGCAGGGTGCCGGTGCGCCAGGTGAGCGTCGCCGGGTCGGTGGCCAGGGCGAGCGAGGGGTGCCGCCGCAGGAGCAGCCGTACGGCGACGGCGGCTTCGACGCGGGCCAGCGGGGCGCCGAGGCAGTGGTGGAGGCCGTGCCCGAAACCGAGGTGGCCCGCGGCCCGGCGGCCGATGTCGAAGCGGTCGGGGTCGGGGAAGTGGCCGGGATCGCGGGAGGCGGCGGCGAGGGAGACGAGCACCGAGTCGCCGGCCGCGATCCGGGTGCCCGCCAGCTCCAGGGGCTCGGCGGCGAACCGGAACGCGGCCGAGTGGACCGGGGAGTTGAACCGCAGCGACTCCTCGACGGCGCCCTCCGTCAGGCCCGGGTCGGCCCGCAGCCGGTCGAGCTGGTCGGGGTGGGTGAGGAGGCTGTGGACGGTGGCGGAGACCAGGCCGACGGTCGTCTCGTGTCCGGCGACGAGGATGAGGAAGGCCATGCCGAGCAGTTCCTCGGCCGTCAGGCCACCGCTGTCCGCGGCGGCGACCAGATCGCCGAGCAGCGTGTCGTCCGGGGTGCGGCGCTTGCGGCCGGTCAGATCGGTGAGGTAGCCGGTCAGTTCGCCGGCCGCCGCCGACGCCGCCTCCGCGGAGCTGGGCACGACCAGCTCGTGCGACCAGGCGTGGAAGCCTCCCCGGTCGGCCTCCGGGACGCCCAGCAGGTCGCAGATCACCGTGACGGGCAGCGGCAGCGCGTACCGGGCGACCAGGTCCGCCGTGCCCCGTCGCGGCAGCGCGTCCAGCAGTGCGTCCGCGACGCGCTCGACGCGGGGGCGCAGGGCGGCGATCCGGCCCGGCGTGAAGTGGCCCGCCACGAGCCGGCGCAACCGGGTGTGCTGCGGAGGGTCGCTCTGCACCATGTTGCGGCCGATGGCGTGCCCGCCGTCGGTGTGCCAGGAAGCGGAGTGCCGGATGTCGTTGCGCAGGCGCGGATCGGTGAGCGCGGCCCGTGCCGCGTCGCGCGTCACGACCAGCCAGGTCTCCCCGCTCCCCGGTACCAGGACCCGGTGCACGGCGCCCTCGGCCCGCAGGGCGGCGAGGACGGCGTACGGGTCGTGTCCTGCGGGTGCCGGTTCGTCGAGGGTCGGCGCGGTCATGGGGCCTCCCGGTCCGATCAAACGGGGACCAGTCCCCGTTTGTGGGCCCGACGATAGCATCGGCACCCGGAGCGCGGGGAGCAGTCCCCGGTTCACCGGACCCGTGGGATCAGGAGCGTGAGGATGACCGTCGGCGCACACGACGGAGCTCCCCGGCAGCGGCGCGACGCGCGGCGCAACCGGGAGCTTCTGCTGGGGGCGGCCCACGAGGTGTTCACCGAGCAGGGGCTGGACGCGCCGCTGGACGTGATCGCCCGCCGGGCGGGGGTCGGCAACGCGACGCTCTACCGCCACTTCCCCACCCGCGCCGCGCTCGTGGACGCCGTGTTCCGGGACTCGCTGACGGGCACGATGGACGCCGGCGAGCGGGCCAGGAAGGCGCCGGACGCATGGGCGGGCCTCACCGCCTACCTGGAGGTCGTCTTCGCCACCCTGGCCGCCGACCGCGGCACCAACGACCTCATGACCACGCGACTGCGGGGCGTCGACAGCCTGGAGGCCGTGCACGAGCACAACCGCCGGACCGTGGACTCGCTGCTGTCCCGCTGCCGCGACGAGGGGACCGTCCGCCCCGACGTCACCACCGAGGACGCGCTGTTCGCGCTCGCGGCCCTCGGTCGGGCCGTCCCCGCCCTGACCGCCGCGACGGCCCCGGACGCCTGGCGCCGCCCCCTCGCCCTGCTCCTCGCCGGGCTGCGCACCGCGCCGGCCGCACAGCCCCTGCCCGCGCCGGCGCTCACGGCCGCCGCACTCGGCGACGCCCTGCGCGAGCTGGGCCCGCACCGCACCTGGGGCGGCGACGGGGAGACCGACGCGTGAGGTTCGTGCGCTGACGGGCGGACGGGGGCTGCCGGGGGGCTGACGGGCTGACGGGCGGACGGATGCCGTCACCCCCGCGGGCCGCCCCGCTCTCCGGCCGCCGGACCGCCGTCCCCGGTGGCCCCGCCGTCCCGGCCGCTCCCGGTGTCCTCGCGCCGCACCGCCTCGCCCCGGATGACCCGGTGGCCCTCACCGTCCCGCTCCGGTGCCCGCTCCCCGTCCTTCATCTCCCGGGCCTCGGCCTTGAGGATGCGGGCCGACTTGCCCGCCGAGCGCGTCAGCTCGGGGAGCTTCCTGGCGGCGAGGACGGCTATGACGACGATGAGGACGATCGCGAGCTCGCTCAGTCCGAACACGGCACTTCCCTGGTGGACGTACGGTCGGGCCCGCGGCACGGGCCCCCACGGAATCTACGGCACGGCCGGCGCACGTCAGAGGTCGAACTCGTGCGGCGGCAGCCCCAGCGCGAAGCAGGCCTCGCGCACCACGGCCCGCTCGTCCTTGTCGAAGTCGCCGTCGGCGCCGCCGATCACGATCCCGATCTGCACCACCGCCCGTGCCTCGGCGGGCTTCTTCTTCGCCTTGGCGATCTCCTGGAGGACGCCGACCTTGCCGAAGGCGAAGTCGGCGGTGAGCTGGTCCAGGCAGTCCTCGAAGCGGCGACGCAGATCGTCGGCGGGGAAGTTCCCCAGCACCTCGTTGGTCGAGATCAGCTGGGCCACCCGCTGCCGCTCCGACGCGTCGACGCTGCCGTCGGCCGCGGCGACCAGCGCGCACATCGCCATGCTCGCGTCGCGGAAGGCGCCGCTCTTGAGGTCGTTCTTCTTCGCCACGAGCTGCGTCTGCATCTGCGACGCGGACTCCTTGAAGCGGTCCCACAGGGCCATGAGCACTCCGTACGGGTCGGGAGGAGGGATCAGCGGAAGGAGGGACTCGGTCCCTCTACACATCTGTAGAAGTTACCAGCCCGCCGGGTCACCGGGTCCGCGCCGCGGACGGCTGCCCGGGCCCATGGCCGTACACGGCCTGGAAGTCGTACGACGCCCGGTGCTCGACCAGCTCCCGGATCCAGCCGTCGACCAGCGTGGTCCAGCTCCGCGACCCGGCCGGCCCGTCGTGCGGGACGGTGAACCGGCTGAGGGCGTCGTGGCCGCCGGAGCACGCGCCGCCGTGCTTGTCCGCCTCCAGCACCACCTCCAGGGCGCCGGGCACCGCGAGGAAGGTCAGCTCGACCTCCTCGATCTCGGCGTGGCCCCGGGGCGCGGCCAGCTCGATCTTCTGGCGGAAGGGCAGCCGCTGTCCGGTGCCGCCGACGCGGCCGTGCTCCAGGCCGGCGGAGCGCACGTCGAAGCCGAGCCGCCCGAGTGCCTCCAGGACGGCCTCCTGGGCCGGCAGGGGCGCCACGGCCAGCGGGACCGGGTCACCCGTGTCCGCGGTCCCGGCGACCACCAGCTCGGTGCGCACGCCGAGCGCTGCGCCCGGGTGCCGGCCGTGGGGCTCGGTGGCCGGCGTCTCCCAGGGCAGCGGCAGCGAGAAGGGCACGCCGCGCCGCTCTCCCGCGGCCGGCCGGAAGGGCCCGCCGACGACGCGGCGCTCGAACACGACCGCACCCCGGAGGCCCCGGCGCCCGTCCTCGTCGCCGGCCTCGGAGTGCCCGTCCCCGACGTGGGCCACCAGCTCCAGCGCGACGTGCTCGACGTCCTGGCCGGCGGTGCCGCCGACGAGGTCGACCCGGCCCGACAGCACGCCCCCCGGCCGGACGGTGCCCGAATCGAGGACCAGGGCGGTCGTGGGCCCGCCCACGCCGGGGGGACCGGGCGGCCGCTTGAACACCATCGAGGCGTGCACTCCTTCACGTCGGTGTGGGGAACGTCCGTGCGGGGAACAACCGGAGGCATCCGACTGTTCTCTACAGGCGAGTAGAAGCTTAGGGGTCCGAGGACTCCCTGTCGTTTTGCTCGTCCTTTACCATGAGGAAGAACCCTCGGGCGCCCGGCAGGTACCGGCGCCCGCCGACCCCGTTAAGGAGTCCCGTTCCGTAATGGAGCCTCCCAGTACCGGCCGTGCCACGGCCGGCCCGCAGTTCCCCCGGTACGCGCGTGAGGGAAGCGGGGTGGCACGGTGACCGAGGTCCTGCTGCTCCTGCTGGCCCTCCTGCTCACCCTGGCCTGCGCCGTCTTCGTCGCCGCCGAGTTCTCCCTCACCACTGTCGAGCGCGGTGACCTGGAGCGTGCGGCGGAGTCGGGCGAGCGCGGTGCCGACGGCGCCCTGAAGGCCGCCCGGTCCCTGACCCTCCAGCTCTCCGGCGCCCAGCTCGGCATCACCGTGACCTCCCTGGTCATCGGCATGCTGGCCGAACCGTCGATCGCCGTGCTGCTGCGCGGCCCGCTGACGGACATCGGCCTGGGCGGTGCCGCCTCGACGGTGGCGACCGTGCTCGGCGTGGTCCTGTCCACCGTCGTGCTGATGGTCGTCGGCGAGCTGGTCCCGAAGAACTGGGCGATCTCCCGCCCGCTGGCCGTCTCGAAGGTCGTCGCGGGCCCGCAGCGCGGTTTCACCACCGCCTTCGGCCCCTTCATCCGGCACCTGAACAACACGGCGAACCGCTTCGTACGCCGCTTCGGCCTGGAACCGGCCGAGGAGCTGGCGTCCGCCCGCAGCCCCGAGGAGCTCGTCGCCCTCGCCCAGCACTCGGCCGCCGAGGGCGCCCTGGAGGCGGACTCCGCCGAGCTGTTCGTGCGCACCCTGCACCTGAGCGAGCTGACCGCGGAGAACGTCATGACCCCGCGCGTGGACGTCAAGGCGCTGGAGGCCCACGCCACCGCCGCCGACGCCGCGAACCTCTCGCACGCCACCGGCCTCTCCCGCTTCCCGGTCTACCGGGAGAGCCTCGACGAGGTCATCGGCACCGTGCACATCCGCGACGTGCTGGCCCTGGAGCCGGACCGGCGCGCCTCCACCCCCGTCACCGAGCTGGCCACCGCGCCGCTGCTGGTGCCGGACAGCCTGCCCGCCGACCGCCTTCTGGAGCGCATGCGCTCCACCCGCACCATGGCCGTCGTCATCGACGAGTACGGAGGCACGGCGGGCGTGGCGACCGTCGAGGACATCGTGGAGGAGGTCGTCGGCGAGGTCCGCGACGAGCACGACCCGGTCGAGATACCGGACCTGCTGCCCGCCCCCGCGGAGTCCGACGGCCGCGCGGCCTGGGAGGCCGACGGCTCGCTCCGCCTGGACCGGCTCGCCCGGATCGGCCTGACCGCCCCGGACGGGCCGTACGAGACCCTGGCCGGCCTGGTCGCCACCCACCTGGCGCGCATCCCGGCCAAGGGCGACGTCATCGACCTGGACGGCTGGCGCCTGGACGTCCTCGACGTCGAGCACCACCGCGCCGACCGCCTCCGGGTCACCGCGCCCGCGCCGGTCCCGTCGGCCGACCGTGAGCCGGAGGTGGCCCGATGACCGCCGTACAGCTCTTCATCGGCGCGCTGACCCTGCTGACCAACGCGTTCTTCGTCGGCGCCGAGTTCGCCATGATCTCCGTACGCCGCAGCCAGATCGAGCCGCGCGCGAAGACGGGCGACAAGCGCGCCCGGATGACCCTGTGGGGCCTGGAACACATCTCCGCGATGATGGCCACCGCCCAGCTGGGCATCACCGTCTCCTCGCTGGTGCTCGGCGCGGTCGCGGAACCGGCCATCGCGCACCTGATGGAGCCGGTGTTCGAGGCGGTGCACATGCCGCACGCGCTGGTCCACCCGATCGCGTTCGCGATCGCGCTGGCCCTGGCGACGTACCTGCACATGCTGATCGGCGAGATGATCCCGAAGAACATCGCGCTGGCCGCCCCGGCGACCACCGCGATGGTCCTCGGCCCGCCGCTGGTCGCCCTGACCCGCGCGCTCAAGCCGTTCGTCTTCGGCATCAACGCCTTCGCCAACACCCTGCTCAAGCTGCTCCGGGTGGAGCCGAAGGACGAGGTCGACGCCGTCTTCACCGACGACCAGCTGGCCCGCATGGTGGTGGACGCCAGTGAGGCCGGACTGCTCACCCCGGCCGACGGCGAGCGGCTGCGCGACGCGCTGGAGCTGGGCACCCGCCCGGTCGGCGAGATCCTGGTCCCGGCCCAGAAGATGCGCACGGTCACCCACACGGTCACCCCGGCCGAGCTGGAGCGCCTGGCCGCCGAGGCGGGCTTCTCCCGCTTCCCGGTGACCGGCCCGGGCAACGCCGTCCTCGGCTACCTGCACATCAAGGACACGCTGGGCCTCACCGACCGGGAGGCGCCCTTCCCGCGCGCGGCGCTGCACCGCGTCACGCGGGTCCGCATCGACACCCCGCTGGACGACACCCTCACCGCCCTGCGCGCCGAGGACAGCCACCTGGCCGCGGTCACCGGCGAGACGGGCGCGGTGCTGGGCTTCGTGACGATGGAGGACGTCCTGACCGAGCTGGTGGGCCCGGCCGCGGTCACGTCGTGACCTGAGCCGGGCCAAGGACTCGCGGGCACCCGGGAACTCCCGGGTGCCCGCGGTCGTCTCCCCCGGTGACACCGCTGGGGGAGGCGCTCATGGCCATGGTCGGCCTGTTCTGGATCACCGAGGACTGCGTGTACGTGGGGGCCGAGCCCATTGGCACCGCGCCGGGGGTGCGGCTGACCAAGGACGGGGTCGAGACCCTGGGACTCGGACAGGGCGGTCGCGGCTGGGGCTGGGAGGAGATCCGGGAGATCGACGTGCGGGACGTCGCCGTGCGGTCCGCCGCGCGCCGCCTGCTCTCCATGGCGTTCGACTCCGCCCTCGTGCTGATCAGCGGCGACGGCGACCAGCCCCCGGCGTTCACCGTCGAGGTGGTGACCGAGACCGACGGCACGGTCGAGGCGAGCGCCCTGGCCGCCGCCCCCGGCGGCATCCACACCCCGGACGAGTACCAGCTCTCCCGCACCCTGCTGACCCGGCTGGTCGACGGCGACACCCCCGTGGACGACCTCCTCACCTGGCGTCGTGACCACTTCGGCCCCGCCGCCCCGACCGGCGACGAGCGCCTGGCACTGCTCCGCCGCTGGACGACCACCCCCGCCTGACGCTGGGCCCGGACGGCCGGGTCGGCCCGACGTGGCCCCGGATGTACGTTCGCCGCGGCAGCTTTCCGGCAGGCGCGACTAGAGTTCGGGTGTGGGGGAAACCGGTTCCCCCGCGGCGGCCCGTGTCCGATGCGGTCCGCGGGAAGGCATGCATGACCCCGGAGAGCAGGCTGAACGCCGCAGGTCGGCCGCAGGCCGCCGACCGGCTCGACGACGACCAGTACCCGGCGTACACCATGGGCCGGGCGGCCGAGCTGATCGGCGCCACGCCCGGTTTCCTCCGCGCTCTGGGTGAGGCGGGTCTGGTCAGTCCGACGCGTTCGCAGGGCGGGCACCGCCGTTACTCGCGCCGGCAACTGCGCCGCGCGGCGCGCGCCCGTGAACTGGTGGACCAGGGAACGCCCATCGAGGCCGCCTGCCGCATCGTCCGCCTGGAGGACGACCTGGAGGTGGCGCTGCGCATGAACGAGGAGCTGCGCCGCGAGGCCGAGCGGCGCGACGAGTGAAAAACTGACCCCGATGAACCAGATATTCGCCGGACACCGGAAAAACATTCCGTGTCGAAATCTCCCGGCGTTTCATTTCCGGGGGTGGCGATTCAATACGTGCTAGGCTGGACGTCAGTTGCAGTTGTGGTTGCCATTTGTGTTACCGGTTTTCCGGGCAGGTGATCGCCGCAGCGATGTGAAGGCCCGCGAAGTGCGGGCCTCAACACTGCCTAGGAGTAAAAGCATGGCTTCCGGTACCGTGAAGTGGTTCAACGCCGAAAAGGGCTTCGGTTTCATCGCGCAGGACGGCGGCGGCGCCGACGTCTTCGCCCACTACTCGAACATCGCCACCCAGGGCTTCCGTGAGCTCCAGGAGGGCCAGCGCGTCAACTTCGACGTCACGCAGGGCCAGAAGGGCCCGCAGGCGGAGAACATCGTTCCCGCGTAACGCGCGCATCACGCATCACTGAGCAGGGCCCGCACCGCACGGTGCGGGCCCTGCTTCGTCATGACGCGGCGGCCACCCGACCGGGGCTCCTGTGCCCCCCACCGCGCCCGCCCCTGCGGGACGGCCCCGCACCGCACCCGCCCCTACGAGGGCGGCTTTGCCATCTCTTTGCAACCCGCCCCGCCGCCGCCTCGTCTCTCCGTCCGATCCACCACCCGCGCGACTTCGCGCACCCGGAATCCGACGAGAGAGAGCGACCCGATGCGCCGCACCATCCTCAGCGCCGTGGCCCTGGCGTGCACCGCCGTACTGGCCGGCACCGCGCCCGCGTTCGCCGACGACCCCACCCCGGCCCCCGCCGCCCCCGCGTCCGCCACCCCGAGCCCCGGCACCGAGCCGAGCGAGGCACCGTCGCCCTCCGTCAGCTCACCGGCTCCGGCGGCCGAGCCGACCGAGGCACCGGCCGACGGCCAGGTCTCCACCGTGCCCGAGGGCGCGCCCGACACCGGCGTCGCCGCACCGGCCCCCTCCGGAGCCGGCGACGGGGCGCTCCCCGCGGGCGCCGGTGCCGCGCTCGCCGCGGGCGGCGCCGTCCTCCTCGTCGTACGCCGTCGGCGGGCGGCGACCCGGGCATGACGACCCGGCCCGGGCGCGCCCTCGCCACCGCCCTGCTGGCCGTGGCCCTCGCGGGCTGCGCCGCCGGGCCGGGCGACGAGGGTGCCGCGCCCGCCCGCTCCGCGACCACGGCGCCGCCCGCGCGTCCCGCCGGCGAGCCGGCGCGTCCCCTGGAGCGCTCGGTCCCCGTCGGCCTGCGCATCCCGGCCATCGGCGTCGACACACCGGTGATGCGGCTGGGCCTGGCGGCCGACGGCACGGTGGAGGTCCCGCCGGTCACGGCCGACGACCGCGCGGGCTGGTACCGGCACTCGCCGACCCCGGGTCAGGTGGGGCCGTCGGTCGTCCTCGGCCACGTCACGGTCGGCGCCCACGGGGACGGTGTCTTCCGGCACCTCGCGCGTCTGCACCGGGGCGACCGGATCGAGGCACGCCTGGAGAACGGCACGACGGCCCGGTTCACGGTCACCGCCGTACGGACGGTGCCGAAGGCCGACTTCCCGACGCGGGACGTCTACGGGGACGTGGACGGACCGGAGTTGCGCCTCATCACCTGCGGCGGACCGCGCGTCGGCGAGGAGTACCGGGACAACGTGATCGCCTTCGCCGAGCTCAACCCGGCTTCCGGCGCGCGCTCCTGACCGACCGTGCGCACCGCAGCCCCTCACCACCCTGGAGAGCGTTGAAACGGTCCCGTGACAGGGCGGCTTCCGAACTGTTCGCCGCCCTGTACCCACGCCTCGCCGGCTGGTGCCGCCGGCTCGTCGACGACGACGAGACGGCCCACGAGATCGCCTCCGAGGCGTTCACCCGGCTCTGGGCCCGCTGGACGTCCGTGGAGGAACCTCGCGGCTTCCTCTACGTCACCGCCGCCAACCTGGTCCGCGACCACTGGCGCAAGCTGGAGCGCGAGCGGCGGGCGGTGCGCCGGGTCACCGCGGAGGTCGCCGTGCGCCCGCACCCCGAGCAGTCCGACCCCTCGGTGCGGATGCTGGTGCAGTCCCTGCCCGAGCGGCTGCGCGTGCCGATCCTCCTGCACTACTACGCTGACATGCCGATCCGGGAGGTGTCCGTGCTGACCGGGCGCAAGGAAGGGACCGTCAAGGCCGATCTGCACGCGGCCCGCGAACTGCTCCGCGTCCACTTGAGGAGAAGCCTTGACCACACGCCTTGACGACGACCCGGACGACCCGGGGTTCGAACGGGACGACGGCGACCCGCTGTTGGTCGTGCTGCGCCCGGGCGCTGACTGCCTGGGCCCGCCGCCCGGGCGCTACGAGGCGATCCGCCGGGGGGCGTCCCGTCGGCGCCTGCTGCGGACCGCGGCCGGTGCCGCCGCGACCGCCGCTGCCGCCGCCCTCATCGTGCTTCCGCTGTACCGGGCGGCTCCGACGGCACCCGCCCGCCCCACCGTCCCGCTGGCCCCGGCCCCCGCCGCCCCCACGCCGGCCGGCTCACCGACTCCGGCCCCGCCCCGCGACTCCTCGCCCGGCCCGGCGCCGGAGGCGTCCGTCTCCTCCGCTCCGGCGCTGCCGACGGCCGCGCCGAGCACCGCTCCGTCCGAGCGGTCGGCCACGCCGGGCACCGTGCCCACGCCGTCGTGGGACGGCGGCGCGACCGCTGCTACAACGGAACGATGATCTATCACGTGGTGCCGCTCGCCGACTGGGCCGCCGACCCCGGCCGGCCGTACGCCCCCGCCTCCCTGGCCGAGGACGGGTTCGTCCACTGCTCGCCCGACGAGGAGACCACGCTCGCCGTGGTCAACGCCTTCTACCGCGGCGCGCCCCGGCCGCTGCTGGCGCTGGCCCTCGACGAGCGGCGGCTCACCGCCAGGTGTGTCTGGGAGGCGGCCGATCCCGCGCCACCGCCGGGGGTGCCCGGCGACACCCTCTTCCCGCACGTGTTCGGGCCCCTCGACCGCGAGGCCGTCCGGCACGAGCGGGAGGTCCGGTGGGACGACGAGGGCCGGGCCACGGGACTGTCCTGACGGAAAGAGGGCGGGGTCACCAGCTCGCGCTCGTGGCCCCGCCCTCTTCTCAGGCGTGTCTCAGGTGTCTCTCAGGCGTCCGGGGACGTCGTGCCGCCGAGCAGCGCGGACGCGGTCTCGACCGGTGTGGCGGCGGGCGCCGGGGTGGCGTCGGGGGCCGCGTGGCAGGTGAACCCGAGGCGCGCCATGGCCCGGGTGACCTCGCCGCCGGAGAAGTCGCGGCGGTCCTGCCGGGTGACGACCTCGCCCACCTGCTTGACGGGGTAGCGGCGGCGGCCGATGGTCACGGACTCACCTGTGACGGGTTCGGGCGTGATGCCCTTCATCGAGTCCAGCACCCCGTCCTTGGTGAGGTCGAACGGGTACCGGGCGATGACACAGCGCATGATGCCTCCACAGGGGAGAGGGGACGTGGATTGCTGTTCGCTGGGGTTCAGGCGGCCGAGCCACCGGCGGACTGGTGCCGCGGCCTGCGCCGCGGGGCCTCGCCGGCGGGCCGGCCCTGGGTGCTGCGGCCCTGGCCGCCGCGGCCCTGCGCGGGGGTGGGGGTGCCCTGACCGGTGCGGCCCTGCGCGGAGCGGCCGCGCCGGCCACGGGACGAGGAGCCCCCGCCGGACGCGGCGCGCCGGGGGCGCTCCACGACCGGTGCGGTGATGACGACCGGGACACCGGAGGGGGTCTGCGCCCCGGTGATGCGGGCCAGCTCCGCCTCGCCCGAACGGATCGGGGTGACCAGCGGGGTGATGCCGGCCGAGGCCATCAGCCGCGTCATGTCGCGGCGCTGGTCCGGCGTCACCAGCGTGACGACGCTGCCGGACTCGCCGGCGCGGGCGGTGCGGCCGCCCCGGTGCAGGTAGTCCTTGTGGTCGCTGGGCGGGTCCACGTTGACGACCAGGTCGAGGTTGTCGACGTGGATGCCGCGCGCCGCGACGTTGGTCGCCACCAGCGCCGTGACGTGCCCGTCCTTGAACTGGGCGAGGGTCCGCGTGCGCTGCGGCTGGGACTTGCCGCCGTGCAGGCCGGCCGCGCGCACGCCGCTCTTCAGCAGCTGCTTCACGAGCCGGTCCACCCGGTGCTTGGTGTCCAGGAACATGATCACCCGGCCGTCGCGGGCCGCGATCTCGACCGTCGCGCGCTGCTTGTCCTCGTCGTGCACGTGCAGCACGTGGTGCTCCATCGTGGTGACGGCACCGGCCGACGGGTCGACGGAGTGCACCACCGGGTCCGTCAGGTAGCGGCGGACCAGCCGGTCGACGTTGCGGTCCAGGGTGGCCGAGAACAGCATCCGCTGGCCGTCGGCCTGGACCTGGTCGAGCAGCGCGGTGACCTGGGGCATGAAGCCCATGTCGGTCATCTGGTCGGCCTCGTCCAGGACGGTGATGGTCACGTCGTCCAGCCGGCAGTCGCCGCGGTCGATGAGGTCCTTGAGCCGCCCGGGCGTGGCGACGACGACCTCGGCGCCGCCCCGCAGCGCGCCGGCCTGCCTGCCGATCGACATGCCGCCGACCACGGTGGCCGACCGCAGGCCCACGGAGCGGGCGTACGGGGCGAGCGCGTCGGTGACCTGCTGGGCCAGCTCACGGGTGGGCACCAGGACGAGGGCGAGCGGTCGCTTGGGCTCGGCGCGCCGGCCGGCCGTACGGGCCAGCAGGGCGAGGCCGAAGGCGAGCGTCTTGCCCGAGCCGGTGCGGCCGCGGCCGAGCACGTCGCGGCCGGCCAGGGAGTTCGGCAGGGTCGCCGCCTGGATCGGGAACGGCGCGGTCACGCCCTCGGCGCCGAGGGCGGCCAGCAGCCGGTCGGGCATGTCGAGCTCGGCGAAGGACTCGACGGCGGGCAGCGCCGGGGTGATCGTCTTCGGCAGGGCGAACTCGCCCTGCGGGGCCGCCGGGCGGCGCCCGGAGGTCTGGGAACGGCGGGGGCCGCCGCCACCCGAGCGTCGGCGGTCGTTGGTGCGTACGCGGTTCATGCGGAACCTTCCTTGATATGGCACGTATCAAGGGAGACCCGCAGCGGAGGAGCAGCGCAGGGAATCGCAAGAACGAGCCGGCCCCGGTCGATCTCGGCGTGAGGTGCCGATCGGACCGGGAGAAACGAGGGAAACGGGAAATTCGAAAGCGCGGGGCGATGCGCCGGGCGGAGATCAGAACCCCGCGGGGCGCTCAGCGCCCGGAAAAGCGGCGAGCTGGGGCCCGCACCCCAAGGTGCGGGCCCCAGCTGCGAAGTACGCGTGCGCGTGGTGCGCGTCAGGCCGGAGTGATGTTCTCGGCGGTCGGGCCCTTCTGGCCCTGCGCGATCTCGAACGTCACCTTCTGGCCCTCGAGCAGCTCACGGAAGCCCTGGGCGTTGATGTTCGAGTAGTGGGCGAAGACGTCGGGGCCGCCGCCGTCCTGCTCGATGAAGCCGAAGCCCTTTTCCGCGTTGAACCACTTTACGGTGCCGGAAGCCATGTTTCTCCTTCGGTACGGTGCTCGGAGTTCACCCTGTGTGGACTCCGGTCGCCGTGATCACCCCGTCGGAAAACACCTTCAGGCAACCACAACTGCAACTTCCCACGACACTAGCACGCCGTGATCGCCCGGTCGCTTGCAATAGAGTTGCCCCGGTCGGACCGACCGGACGGGATGAGGAATATTCCCCGGGCGTGTCATTGGTTTCTCACGCGATGGCGTCAGATATTGCTCCGCACCGGCCACAGGATCGCCGCCCGCCCCGGCACGCCGCACCGCCATGACCTCCCAGGACGGCCTCCCGCGCGGCCTCCGGCGCCCCCGGGAAGGGGGAGAGCGCCACGGACGGCGTACCGGCCTGGGGAGACAAAGACCACGTCGGCCGTACGGACGCGTGGACGGTCAGTTCTCGAGAAGCACCGGCGGCCCGACCGCCCCTAACGTCGCGGACATGAACGCCATCGACTCCGTCATCCTCGAGGTGGCCGACCCCCAGGCCGCCGCCCGCTTCTACTCCGACGCCTTCGGGCTGGACCCGTCACGGGTGCGCGTACGGGCCTCCGACGCCCCCTCGACCGGGTTCCGAGGCTTCACGCTGTCGCTCGTGGTGTCCCAGCCCGGCAACGTCGACGCGCTCATGGGCGCCGCCGTGGACGCCGGTGCCACCACCCTCAAGCCCGCCTCGAAGTCGCTGTGGGGCTACGGGGGCGTCGTGAGCGCCCCGGACGGCACGGTCTGGCAGATCGCGACCTCGGCGAAGAAGGACACCGGCCCGGTCACCCGGGACGTCGACGACCTCGTGCTCCTCCTCGGAGTCGAGGACGTGAAGGCCGTCAAGCGGTTCTACGTCGAGCGCGGTCTCACCGTGGCGAAGAGCTTCGGCGGCAAGTACGTCGAGTTCGCCGCGGGTACGGGCGCCGTCAAGCTGTCCCTGTACAAGCGTCGCGGCCTCGCCAAGGTGGCCGGCGTCTCCCCCGAGGGCACCGGTTCCCACCGGCTCGTACTGTCCGGCGCCGACGGCCCGTTCAGCGACCCGGACGGCTTCGTGTGGGAGCCCGCGGCGCAGGGGCCGGCCGCCGGCTGACGGGAAATCCGTATTCACCTCGACTTACGCGCCGGGAACCCGATATGTAATCCTTCCGTCTTCTTCGCCGAAGTGGTCCGTGGGTGGAGAATACGCATGAGCCGCAATTGGAATCATTCATCTCAAAAAGAGCAAAACGAATAAAGAATGAGACGCATGCCATCACGGGTGTTTTCGCGAATAACCAGCGGAGCCGAGCCTTCTGCTGAGCTTCGGTCACGGGCGGGACTGTGGGCCGTGGCGGGTGTGGTGACCCTCGGTTTCCTGGTCGCGCTGGAGATCGCCGCACGTAGCTACGGCCTGCCGGGACCGATCACCACCCAGGCGAAAGAGGTCGTCTTCGCCCCCAAGTCGGGGCCGCTCCTCTACGCCAGCATGGCGTTGATGATGGTGGTGCTGACCTGGCGGCAACGGTTCGTCGCGGCCGGTCTCGCGATCGGCATCGACGTCGTCTTCGCGCTGGTGCGCTGGGCGGCCGACGCCGAGGTGACCGAAGGCTCCCACTTCGGCAACGGCGCGCTGTGGGTGATGCTGGGCTGCGCGGTCCTCGCCGTCACGCGGCGCACCGGCCGGGAACGCCTCCTGCTGCTCAAGGGCGTCGGTCTCGGCCTGCTGCTGGTGGCCGGCCGCAAGACGGGCGACACCTGGTTGCTGATCACGTCCAAGACCCGCCCGGCGGTGCTCGACCAGTACGTCGCGACCGCGGACCACGCGCTGGGCGACCCGTCCTGGCTGGCGGGCCGGATCATCGAGGCCGCCGGCCCGGCCGGCGCCCACGTCCTCGACTGGGTCTACACCCAGCTCGCGGTGGCCGCGGTCGTCGTCGCCCTGTACCAGTTGCGCCGGGTGGCCGCCGAGCGCCGCTTCCCGAGGCACCACCTGGTCCGCACCTTCCTGCTGATCGGCCTCCTCGGACCGGCCGTCTACATGATCTACCCGGTGGTCGGACCGGTCTTCGCCTACGGCACCGGAGCCTTCGGCACCGGCGGCGAGCAGTGGGCGGTGGCCCTCCTGTGGCCGGACACGCCGCTGCCGTCGGGTCCCCCGCAGGCGATGACGTACGACGGGATCACCCCCCGGAACTGCATGCCGAGCCTGCACACGGCCTGGGCCGTCGTGATCTTCATCCACTCCCGCGGGGGCCCGCGGATCCTCCGTTACGCAGGAACGTTCTGGCTGGTGGCCACGCTCGCCGCGACGCTGGGCTTCGGCTACCACTACGGCATCGACCTCGTCGCCGGTGTCGTCTTCGCGGTCACCGTCGAGGCGGCGCTGCGCACGTACGACCGGGGCTGGGACCGCGCGGGGATCCGGCTCGTGTCCTACGGGGCGGTGGTCTTCGCCGCGCTCCTGCTGTCGTCCCGCTACCTGTCGACGGAGATGGCCGGGCGCCCGTGGCTGTTCGGGCCGCTGCTCCTGCTGGCGATGGCCTCGGTGGTCCACGGCTACGTACGGACCACCAGGGGCTGGCGGCCGCGGGCCGTCGTGCCGGCGCAGCGCTCGCAACCGTCCCTCGCCCCGGTCCAGGCCGACCTGCCGGAGAAGGCGGTACCCGTGGCCGAGCCCGGGTGACCACGAGCGCGGGGCGGCCACTCCGGCCACCCCGGCCGCCGCGGGCTCAGCGCACCGGGAAGCCGAAGGAGTAGCCCTGGTCCCGGAGCCAGGGGAGGACGCGGCGCAGGGCCTCGACCGTCTGGGAGCGGTCGCCGCCCGCGTCGTGGAAGAGGAGCGTCGGCCCGTTGGACAACTCCCGCTCGACGGTGGCGACGATGGCGTCCGCACCCGGCCGCTCGAAGTCCTTGGTGTCCACGTTCCAGCCCAGCGGACGCATCCCGTGGGAGGCGGCCAGCTTGCGGCTGTACGGGGTGAAGGCCCCGCCGGGAGCCCGGTAGTACATCGGGCGCACACCCCCGGACGCCTCGATGATCATGCGTTCGGCGTCGAGGATCTCCCGCGACTGGTACGCCTCGGACTTCCGGTCCATGGCGGTGTCGTGCGACACGGTGTGGTCGCACAGCCGGTGTCCGGCCGCGACCACGTCCTTCACGAGGTGCGGGTGGGCCCGCGCCTGCGTCCCCGTCACGCAGAACGTGGCCTTCACCCCGTACTCGCGCAGCAGGTCCAGCACCTGGGGCGTCCACGCGGGGTCGGGGCCGTCGTCGATGGTGATGTTGACGCCACGCGCCCCCGCGTCCGAGGCGTGCGCGATGGTCACGTCGACCGGCCGGACCCCGCTGCCCGGCGTGGCCGACGCGGTCGCCCTCGGGGACGCGGCGCCCACGGACTCGGCCTGCGCCGTCCACACCGAGGCGCCGACGGCGAGCACCGTCACCCCGAGCGCCGCCCCGACCACCTTGCCGTACCAGCTCCGCCCACCGCCGTGCCGTGCCATGTCCGCCCCGCCTTCACCCGGTCCGTCGTCCGATCCACCTGGCAGGACGAGGGACGGCCCCCCGGGGATGCGTCCGTTACCGATCACGGACAATCTGGGGGAAGTACCCGGACAACCCGCCGCGCGACGACCCGAGCCCGCTCCACGGAGGGGCGGGTGGGGGAACGTCGGTCTCATGGGGGGCGACCCGCTGCCCGACCGAGCCTCGACGCGCGTCACGCCGCGAGTTGATCACCGAGGACCAGCAGCGGCTGCGCGAGCGCTACCTCGCCGCCCCCCGTCATGCCGGCCCCGGAGCCGTGGCGGCCGGTACTCGACCGGGTTCTCCCCCTCCGGCCTCACCCTGGCCGTCGCCACCAGCGGCGACCTCACCCTCTGGACCCGGCGGCGACTCCACTACGACGACTGACGGGGAGTCCTGCCGGGCCTCGTGCCAGGTCCGGATCAGCGCAGTCCGGCGAAGAGGTCGTTCTCGGGCAGGGCGGCGCCGGTGGCGTCCTGGACCCGTACGAAGGTCTCCGTGCCCATCAGCTCGCCGAACTTCTCCTTGCCCATCCTGAGGAAGAAGATGTTCTCGCCCTGACTGGCGTGCGCGGCCAGCGCGTCGAACTTCTGCCCGCTGAACGCGGTGGTGTCCACCCACGTGGTGATCTCGTCGTCGGGGAGGCCGATCTCGGCCATCGCGGCGGTCTCGGCCGGATCCGGCTCGGGCATGTCCGGATCAATCTCGCGCATGATCTCGCCGAACCGCCGCATCTCCGAGCGGGGCATCGTGGTCCAGTACACCTTCGGTGTCAGCGCGCTCATCTCCAGCGCCGCCATCGTGATGCGGTGGGCCTGGATGTGGTCGGGATGACCGTAGAAGCCGTTCTCGTCGTAGGTGACGACCACATCGGGTCGGTAGTGCCGCATGAGTTCCGCGAGCCGGGCGGCACCCTCCTCGACGGGGGTCCGCCAGAAGGATCCGGGGGCGTCGTTGCTGGGCCAGCCCATCATCCCGGAGTCGGCGTAGTCCAGCATCTCCAGGTCGCTGATCTTCAGCACCTCACAGCTCGCCTCGAGTTCGCGCCGGCGCATCGAGGCGACCGCCGCCGGATCGTGCCCGGGATCACCCGGCTTGACGCCCCCCGGTCCGTCCCCGCAACCGCCGTCGGTACACGTCACGAGAACCGTGCGGATGCCTTCCGCCGCGTACCGCGCGAGGACCCCTCCGGTCCCGGTGGCCTCGTCGTCGGGGTGGGCGTGCACAGCCATGAGCGTCAAGGGCCGGTCGGTCATGGAACAGTCCTCCTGCGGAGATACGTCTTGGTTTACTGGCCTGGCGGGCACACCGCGACCCTGCCACCCGGCTCCTGGTGGGACGGGCAACCTGGTGCCCCGCGGTGCCGGTGCCCCGGTCGGTGCAACAGCGCCGCCCGGACCGGCTGTTCCCGTCCGGCACGGTTCTCGAGAGGCAGGGGGGCGTCACGATGCCCAGTCGCACAGAACGCCGAGCGAGGGAAGCAGCCCTTCGCGCCGTCACCGTCCGACAACCCTGGGCATGCCATCTGGTCTTCGGCGGACTCGACGCTCTGCCCCGCCGTACCGCCACACCCCACCGCGGGCTCGTCCTCATCCATGCCGCACGCACCGAGGACCACGCGGCCAAGCTCCCGGCGGGAACACGAGAGAGGCCGGCCCCGGATCACCCGGGAGACCACGGACGGCGCCCCGAGCCGTGGCCCTGCCACTCCGGCCTGATCTTCGGAGTCGGTCACCTGGTCGACTGCTCCAGGGCCAAGGCGACTCCATCGGGTGACGGCTGGCTCTGGAGGTTCGCGGGGGTGCGCCCCCTGAGCCACCCGATGCCCGCTCGCGGACACCCGGGCTTGTGGAAGCCGCACCTCGGTGACGTCCGCGTCATTGAAGCAACGGATTCGTTCTGGTGAGTCCGCTCGTCGGTCCTCAGTCCCGCTCGGGCTCCCTGTCGGCGTGCCCGGTCCAGCGGCTGGACTCCAGCCACGAGCGGGCCGGTTCCGCCGCGCGCGTGGTGTCCACGGTGAGTTCGAGGCGCGTCCCGCCCCCGTCGCCGGCCGGGTAGCTGCGCTGTTCGGTGGCGGCGAAGCAATGACGGAGGACCTCCGCCACACGCCGGGCGGCGTCGGGCGAGGCGGCGGTGACGTGGACCTCGGCGTAACCGCGCGAGGGGGCGTCGGGCGATTCCATGGCGACCTCGATGTGCGGCGGGACCGGAGCGGCGATCACTTTACTCGACCACGTCGCCCTGCCCCGTGTTTCGGCGGCCGGCCCCCGGCTTCGCCCCCGGTGAGTGCCAGCGTGGTGAGTGACCGGCGCGCCGGGGCCGGTTCCGTCGTCCCGAGGGACGAGTTCCTGTACGGCGCTCGGGGCGCGGGTGCGGACGGCGCGAGCGGTGGTGAGCGCGTGGTGGCCCTCGGTGAGAACACAGCGGATCTCGATCTGCCGGTATCCATGAACGGCCCCAGGCGCAATCGGCGAATCATGCTGCTCAGGTCGCCGGCGACGGTGCCGCCCGGCCCGTGAGCAGCCAGTGGGCAGCCCGTGAGGACACCCACCCCTGCGCCCCGGCTGGACGGCCGCGACCCCTGCCTCGGCCCTCCGCCCGCATCCGCGCGCTCGCATCTCCCCAGGGGTCGGGGCCGGGGGCCGGTCTCCGCGCACACCGCAGCCGTCCGGCTAGGCCCGAAGAGACGTCCCCCGCAGCGGTGCCCCGGCCTGGTGGAGGCTGGCGAGCGCGAGCCGGTACGAGGCGACCAGCCCCGTCTCGGCATAGTCGACGCCCAGTTCCCGGCAGTACTGCCGGACGATGGTGCGGGCCTCGCGCAGGTTGGGGCTGGGCATGCTGGGGAACAGGTGGTGCTCGATCTGGTGGTTGAGGCCGCCGAGCGCGAGGTCCGTGAACCGGCCGCCGTCGACGTTGCGCGAGGTGAGTACCTGGCGGCGGAGGAAGTCGGGGCGGTCGTCGGCCCTCAGGATCGGCATGCCCTTGTGGTTGGGTGCGAAGGCGGAACCGAGGTAGACGCCGAACAGGCACTGGTGGACGGCGAGGAAGGCGAACGCCATACCGGGCGGGAGCACCAGGAACAGAGCGGTCAGGTAGACGGCGCAGTGCGCGAGCAGCAGCGTCCCGTCGAGTGCCCGGTGCTTGAGCGAGCCGTTGGTGATCGCCCTGCCGCTCGACACGTGCAGGTTGAAGCCCTCCAGCGTGAGCAGCGGGAAGAACAGGAACGCCTGCCAGCGCCCGAGCAGGCGCGGTAGTCCCGTGGCGGCCCGGGCCTGGTCCTGGGACCAGACGAGCACGTCGGGGGCGACATCGGGGTCGAGGTCCTCGGTGTTGGGGTTGGCGTGATGACGGGTGTGCTTGTCCTGCCACCAGCCGTAGCCCATCCCGATCGAGGCTCCGGCGATCCGCCCGGACAGCTCGCTGGCCCGACGGCGGCGAAAGACCTGCCGGTGCGCCATGTCATGCGCGACCAGGGCGACTTGACCGTACATGACGGCCATGAAGGCTGCGATCGCCAGCGTCCACCACGAGGCTCCGACCAGGACGAACGCGGCCCACCCGGTGGCGTAGAGCCCGGTCACCGCGGTGATCCGCAACGTGTAGTAGCCCGGGCGGCGCCGCAGCAGTCCGGCGTCCGCGATCCTCTTCGACAGCCGGGCGAAGTCGCTGCCGGGGGTCGCGGAACGTGGGGAGGTGGTGGCCGTGGTCATGGGGTCGAGACTCCTCATCAGTGGGCGGATGACACGGAGCGCCCGTGCGAGCAGGGGCGCGGGGGCCGGCGCGTACACGGCGGTGCCGCCGGGGTGTGCGGACGTACGCCCGCCCTTGCACCGGTTCGTGCCTGTGGCGGCACCTGTCACCGACGGGCACGGGTCCCTCGCCCGGCGGGCCACACACGTCCGCGCGGTCTCGTCGCCGCCGTCGGGCGCGGGGTTCGGGCTTCTCCGTCGTTGTCGGGCACGCGGTCGTCCAGCGCGGTGGCCATGAGGACGGCGGCGGCTTCCTCGGTCGCGTCCGGCGGGACCACCAGCAGATCCCAGCGGCCGATCCCGGGGGAGAGCAGGACGACCCGCTCCGGGGCGTGCGGCGGGGCAGGGGCTCTGTGCAGGCGTACGACCTGGTTGGCGACGAACATGCGCCCCGGTGCCGCCGACCAGGCCGCGGCGTCCACGGTGACGCCGGTGATGTCGCCCCACGCGCTCGGCAGCGCGGCGAGCACCTCGGGGAGCTGCGTCAGAAGATCGCGCGAGTACGGCCACCACACACCGTCGATCCGACGCGGCAGCGCGCCGTGCGGCGCGAGGCGCAGGCGGACGGGAGACAGGGGCAGGGCGGACGGTGCGACGGGAGCTGTGGCGATCACGTGGATTCTCTCTGACGAGGTGGGTGGCCGACCGGTGTCGGCAGGGCGGGGGTCCGCCCGGTGAGGGTGGCGGGCGAACCGGCCCGCTCGTGCCTGAGGACGGCGCCGACAGTCACCCGAGTTCGAGGGAGAGGGGTCGGCGGGCGTGTGCGGGGCGAAGGGGGGAACCCTTCCCGCGTGCTGAACGCCGGTGAATCCGGGGGTGGAGCCGGTCCGCCACCGGCGTGCCTGATGCCCTCGGTACCCTCAGCCTACTCCTCGGTGCGTAAAGGCGGCGTGACGGCCGGTAACCGGTGCCGTGGGCGTGAGGATCGGCGGCCAAGCCTCCCCCGCCCCTGACCCACGGCGTGTACATCCGTACCCGCCGCAGCCGTTCGAGCCGGCAGCCGGACGCCGGCGGAACGGATTCTCATCGACACCGGCACGGAACGTGCGGACCCGGGGCACGCCCCCCACGCTGCTCTACGCCACTGCGGCCATGAGCCGGGCAGCTGACGACGCGCTCGTCCGGGGCGGCAACACGAGCAGATCCCAGCGGCCGGCGGTGTAGGACTGCAGCAGGATCCTGTGCGGGTTGAGCCCCTCGGCGAAACGGTCGACCGCCACCTCGACATCATTGACGACGACCACACCGTGCGGACCGAGCCGCCAATGGCGGGGATTGACGGCCACGTGGGTGAGTCGGCCCCACAACGGATCGATCACGTCGGCGAGTTCGCCGAGTTCCCGTGCCAGGTCGCGGGTCCGTGGCCACCAGGCGCCGTCCGGACGGCCGAAACGGTTGGTGGATCCGAGGACCAGACGCGCGGCACGGGGCCGGAACGGTTCCGTGCGCGGACGGAGCTGAGTGGTGTTCGAGGTCATGATGAAAAGCCTGACTGCGGGCCCGCGTCGACCGACGGAACGCCCGGTGCTGTGTGATTCGAGGGCGGGACCGGCGGCGCCGGTGCGCGAAAACCCTCGATCTCCTCAGGTTACTCCCCGATGCGCCCGGACAGGAGTCGACGGCCTCACCGGCTGGACTCCGAGCATCGTGTCCCTGGGGAGTTTCCTGGACGTCAAGACGGCCCTTGGCGTACGGCCCGCTGGGGCGCCGCGAAGAGTACGCTGGAACAACCGGGGACACTCCGTGCACGGTCACTCGCGCCTGTGCCGTTTTCGGTGATCGAATACGCCGGGTCGGCCCAGGCCCGCCCGGGGCAGGGTCCGCGTGATGACTGCGACCGTCTCCCCTCCGATGACGCTTGAAGACCGGCGTCCCACGTCTCCTGTGCGTCTTTCGCTCGCTCCCGCCGGTTCTGCACCGTCCCTGCTGGACGGCGCCTGGTGGCCGCGGTCGCGTGATCTCACCGCCGAACTGCCCGCCCTCGTAACCGTTCTCGATCCGCTGTGGGGGCGGATCACCCGGGTCACGGTGAACCCCGCCCAGTGGCCGGTCGTCCCGCCCAAGGTGCCTGTCGCCGGGCACGGGGTGAAGGTGGGCTGGTTCCGCTACGAGCAGGACGAGCACGAACTCCTGTTGCTCTCCTACCGCGTGGGCCGCTGGAACCTGCTGGTCGTTCCCCCACGGACGCCTCCGGCCGTGGCCACGTGGCTGATGGCGGCGGCCGCCGACCCGCGCCGGACCGCCTCCGCGAGCAGCCTGGTGGCGGAGGCCGCGCGCCTGACGGTGACCGCCGAGTCCGACCGCCCGGGGGAAGCGGTGTGGGAGTCCGAAGGGGGGCCCGGAGCCGGTGCCCTGGTCCTTCCCGCGTGGGGCCGCGCGGTCACCGAGGCGCCGACGGAACGGCCGGAGGGTGAGTGACGGCGGCGGACATCCTCGTGACGGTGATCGTGCTGCCGGTGGTGTTCGCGGCAGCGCGTTCCTCATCCGTCGGCTGAACGCTCAGCACGGGGACGGGAGTACCGCCTTCCACTACGGCCGTGGCGGTGTCGTCGCGCCGGACCGGAAGACCCTTGAAGGGCGGATGTCACGCCGAGGGGCCGCCGTCGTGAACCCGTGTTCCCGGCCGTGAGCCGGAGCTGCACGCGGCCCTCGCCGGCTTCGACGCCCTCCGGATCACCGACGGGATCGGAGCAGGCGCCTTGCACGGGCCTACCGCGTACACCGTGGCCCGGTACAGGTGATCGGGACGCGGTCGTCAGCGCCCGAGGGCGGGGGTCGTTCGCTGTCGGGCCGAGGGCCGAGATGCCCGGCTGCTGCTAGCGTCCGGCACCGTGTGGGCTCAGGAAATCGTGGCAGGTCGACCGGCCTGGCGACGCACCCCCTCCGGCGTGGTCCTCCGGGCCGTCCCCGGTGGGACGTTCCGGATGGGCCTGTCCGACGCGGAACCGGACGCGGTTCGTGCCATCGAGCGGGTCGATGGTGCCGATGACGACCTCGACGCGTTCTGCGCCGGCGCTGACCAGGCCCGGCCGGTGCGGGAAATGCGGGTCGAGCTTCATTTGCCGGGTTCTGGCCCGTACCACTGGAGCGCCTGGCCTGTGACGGCGGCGATGCATTCGAAGTCCCGGTCGCGATGGAGGAGGGTCAGTCCCTGCAACTCGGCCGTGGCCGCCACCACGAGGTCGACGGCTCCGGCACTGCGGTGCTGTCCGCGCTGGGTGAGGATGTCCTGGACCTGCCAGGCGCGGTCGTAGGCGCGGTCGTCGACCGGCACCCAGCCGAAGAGCAGACGCAGGTCCTCGGTGCCTTGGGCACGGTCGGCGGCGGAACGCGCGCTGTAGAAGAACTCCAGCTCGGTGATGGGGCACGTGGCGATGAGCCCGGCTGCCGCCGCCTGGTCCCAGCCGTATTGCTCGGCGTCGCCGCGCAACAGCCGGGCGAGTGCGCTGGTGTCGATCAGGAACTGAGCGGCGTTCACCGACGGTAGTTCCCCTTGTCCTCAAGGAGGTCGAGATCGAAGGCGCCCTCGGCCGCCGCCGCCCGCAGGCGGGTGAGGGCCAGAGCCCGCCGCCGGTTCTCCAGCACCTCGCGCAGGGCGGTGTTCACCGTCTCCTTCTTGGTGCTGGTGCCGAGGGCCTTGGCCACGTCGGCGACCAGTTGATCATCAAGGTCTATTACGGTGCGAGTCATTGATGCACCTCCGCAGGTATATAGAGTGTCATCAAGTATATACAAAGATGTCGCTCCTGCTGGATGGTGATCGCGGCCGGCTTTCGGCGCTCCCTTGCCCAGCTCCCGCGATCGGTTGCCCTTGAGCGTCACGAGACGGCTGAGTGTTGAGGCCAGTGCGCCCCTCAGGTCACAGGCGAGATCGTTGACGTGTGCAGGATCGGCCATCCTGGTGCCTGCGTGGGGGAGACTCCTGTCCCTCGTTCCGCGTGCCGAAGGCGTAGCCCTCGGCGACGGCCATGGCGCCGCGGTGGACGCTGCGGAAGGGGTCGCTGCCGTCGTCGTCCATAAGGCGCAGGCGGGGTTCGTCGGCCTTGGGCGCGCTCAGCGAGAAGACATTCTGGAAGAGCTTCGTCTCACTCAGATCTCGGCGGCAGACCTTGTTCTGCCGCTCGGCGTTGACCTTGCGGGCTGCAGCGGTGACCGCTCCTCGGAAGCGTCCGCTCTGCCAAAGGGCGCGGGCGCCCTCCCAGACCCATGGGTGCATGGCCCCTGCGCTCAGAAGCGGGGAGTCGTCACTGAGGCGCCACGGCCCGGCTGGGCATCGCCAACCTGCAGTTGGGGCACGCGGAGGGCACGCCATCCTCAGATGGTCTAGAAAAGAAGAAACCCCCGGGTGAATGACCTGGGGGTTCAAAGTGGAGCGGGTGACGAGAATCGAACTCGCGCTCTCAGCTTGGGAAGCTGATGTTCTACCATTAAACTACACCCGCGTAAGACGCCGACCGAGGTCGGTGCCTGGACGCTCGGTCACTCTACCCCATCGTCGGCCCCCGGTGTTCGCGCCGTGGGGTCGACGTGCGTGGAGGAGTGTCGGACGCGGCTGCGGGCAGACGGAGTTGGGGCGTACGGTGGGCCCCGCGAAGGTGCCGGGAGGGGCCGGAGTGCCGCCTGGAGAGTCGTTCCTTTGATCCCGTACTGTGGCTTTTGTCGTCAGGGTAGTCAGCCAGACGCGGCTCTTGGGGAAGGGACTTGAAGGACTTGATGGATCACACCGTCCTCCGCTGTGCCGATGGGCACGTGTTCACCGCCGCCTCGTTCCCGATGCAGAAGGCCGAGCGACTCGGCCCCGGCCGGCTCGTCCGATGTCCGCGGTGTGCGCGGCTGCGGAGTGCCGTGCCGGTGGTGGGCGCGGTGAAGCGGTAGCACACACCCCGGGTGGGTTCGGGCGCGCGGCGCGGCGGCGGTTGTCGCAGCTCCGCGCGCCTTGCGTATCCTCGGTGCGTGCTTCTCTCAGACAAGGACATCCGGGCCGAGATCGATTCCGGGCGGGTGCGTATCGATCCTTTCGACGACTCCATGGTGCAGCCGTCGAGCATCGACGTACGTCTCGACCGCTATTTCCGGGTGTTCGAGAACCACCGGTACCCGCACATCGACCCCTCCGTCGAGCAGACGGATCTGACCCGGCTCGTGGAGCCGGAGGGGGACGAGCCGTTCATCCTGCATCCCGGCGAGTTCGTGCTGGCCAGCACCTACGAGGTCGTCTCGCTGCCCGACGACCTCGCCTCGCGGCTGGAGGGGAAGAGCTCGCTGGGGCGGCTCGGGCTGGTCACGCACTCCACCGCCGGGTTCATCGACCCGGGGTTCTCCGGGCACGTGACGCTCGAGCTGAGCAACCTCGCGACCCTGCCGATCAAGCTGTGGCCGGGGATGAAGATCGGGCAGCTGTGCATGTTCCGGCTCACGTCGCCGGCCGAGCACCCGTACGGGAGCGAGCGGTACGGGTCCCGTTACCAGGGGCAGCGGGGGCCGACCGCCTCCCGGTCCTTCATCAACTTCCATCGGACCCAGGTATGAGCAGGACGCGCGCATGAGTGAAGTACGGGAGAACCTGACCTACGAGCAGTTCGGCGTCGCGGTGCGCGAGCTCGCTCAGGCCGTCGCCGACGACGGCTACGAGCCCGACATAGTGCTGTCGATCGCCCGCGGCGGGGTCTTCGTCGCCGGCGGCCTGGCGTACGCGCTCGACTGCAAGAACATCCACCTCGTGAACGTGGAGTTCTACACCGGGGTCGGGACCACCCTGGAGATGCCGGTCATGCTGGCGCCGGTGCCCAACGTCATCGACTTCTCCCGCAAGAAGGTCCTCATCACGGACGACGTCGCGGACACCGGCAAGACGCTGAAGCTGGTGCGGGACTTCTGCCTGGACACCGTCGCCGAGGTCCGCAGCGCCGTGATCTATGAGAAGTCCCACTCACTCGTCCAGTGCGAGTACGTGTGGAAGCGGACCGACGAGTGGATCAACTTCCCGTGGAGTGTCGAACCGCCGGTGGTGCGCAGGGACGGGCAGGTGCTCGACGCCTGAGCGTCGGGACGCGTGGTGCGTGAGACACAGGAGAGGGCCCCCGGCGTCGCGCCGGGGGCCCTCCTGCGTGCGGTGACGGCCGCTAGAACGTGCCGAGCTTCACGATCGACAGCAGGGCGATCAGCTGGATCGCCGACGCGCCCAGCGCCTTCGGCCAGGGCAGGTCGTGGGAGCGGCTGACCATGAGGGTCAGCAGGGCGCCGGCCGCGACCCAGGTGGCCCAGCCCAGGATCTGGACGAAGGGCGCGTCGCCGCCGGCGAAGAGCGCGACGACCAGGCGCGGGGCGTCCGTGAGGGACATGATCAGCATGGAGAGGCCGACCGTGGGCTGCCAGGCGCCGTCGCCGCCGAGCTGGCGGGCCAGGGTGTGGGTGACCACGCCCAGGACGAACGCGCTCAGCACCATCGCCACGGCCGTGATCAGGACGATCGGGACCGCGTTCGAGAGGGTGGCGTTGATGGCCTCCTCGCGGGCGCCGTCGAAGCCGAAGACCGCCAGCAGGCCGTAGAGGAAGGTCACGATGAGCGCCGGGGCCCACATCGCGTAGTCCCGCATCTGGAGGAAGGTCTGGTTGGGGGCGAGGACGACGCCCTTCAGCAGCGCCTTCCAGTGCAGGCGGGGGCCGACCGGGCCGGGCGGTGCCGCGGAGCCGGCGCGGTAGGTCTCGCCCTGGTTGTAGGGGTCGTCGACGGTGAACGCCTGGGTGTGGCCCGGGTTGTTGGCGGCGTACGGGTCGTACGGGGGCTGTCCCCCGTGGGGGCCGCCCTGGGGGTGGCCGCCGTCCCCGAAGTACTCCGGCTCACCGTGCCCGCCGCCGTGCGGCTGTGGCCACGGTGAGCCGCCCGGGCCGGGGGCGCCACCCCCGTACGGCTGCTGCGGGTACGGCTGCCGAGGCGTCGCGGGACCGCCGTACGACGGTCCCTGGGGCGCCTGCTGTCCGTACGGTGGGCGTTGCGGTCGCGCGTGCGGAGCGCCGTTGTCCCGGCCGCGTCCGATCCTGAATCCAGCCACGCCTTCGAACGTACCTGGTCCCGGAGAGTGACGTGCGGGGCGTCGCCTTTCGGAGCGGCCTTTGCGGCCGAGCTGTGACATCCCTTACGGGACGGCCCTGAGGACTCCCTGAGGTCTTCCTGAGGACTCTCTGATCCTCCCGCGGCGTCCGCGCACGGTCGGCCGGTCCGTCGCCTACGGGGTCAGGAACGCCGACGTGGAGAAGGTGACCGCGGCCTCCGCCGCCACCAGGCCCTTCTCCGTGCCCCGGTACACCGCGACGGCGTCCTGTGTGTCGCCCCGGTACGTCCGCACCACGAGGTCCGCCAGGTCGTCGCCGTCGAAGTCGCCGGTGGTCAGCACCTGCGTGGTGCCGGTCGCCGCGGGCCGCACCGTGACCGCGCCCGCTGTCGTGGGCCCCGTTGCGCGGCCGGGGAGGACCCGTACCCCGTTGCCGCTGGACACCAGCTCGCTCAGGCCGTCGCCGTCGAGGTCGGCGGCGTCGAGCGTCGAGCCGGGGAGGTCGAGGGTGCCTCCCCCGCTGCTTGATGCGGGGGAGGCACCCCCAGCGGCGGTGGGGAGGTCGTAGCGCATCGCGGTGCCGCCCATGGCGCCCACGGCCGCATCCAGCGCCTTGCCCCTGCCGAAGGCGCCCAGGGCGATGTCGACACCGTCGGGGAGGGTGACGCCGGTGCGGGCGGGGCCGGCCGGGCCGCCCAGGACGACGGCCGCCTTGCCGGGGCCCGTCGAGGCGCGGACGACCAGGTCGTCGTATCCGTCGCGGTCCACGTCGGCGGCGGGGCCGGTCGGTGCCTCACCGGGGGAGGTGAGGGGCGCGCCTGCTTCGCGCGGGGCGCCCTCGCGGGTGAAGGGGCCGCGCAGGTAGCTGAGCCGGCCGGCCGAGGCGTGGAGGACCAGGTCCTGGGCGCCGTCGCCGTCGAAGTCGCCGCACACCGGGCGTTCGGGCCAGTCGTTGCCGTAGCGGGCCCGCTCGGGGACGGTCAGCGGGACCGCGCGGCCTGCCGGGCCGGACGGGGAGCCGAAGAGGAGCTGGAGGGGCACCGGGGGGCGGCCCTGGCCGTCGTAGGGCGGGTCGGTGGTGACCACCAGGTCGGTGAAGCCGTCGCCGTCGAGGTCGCAGCTCGCCTCGGCCTCGAAGACGGCCGGCAACTGCCCGTCGGTGGGCGCCGCGTACTTCTTCGGGGTGAGCAACTGCCGGGTGCCGGGGACCGGTCCGCGCGAGGAGCCGTAGACGATGCCGATGCCGGCGTCGTCCGCGTGGCTCTGCGCCTTGACGAGGTCGTCCAGGACGAGGTCGCGGTGGCCGTCGCCGTTGAAGTCGTCGGGGACCTCGCTGCCGTCGCCGCGCGGGACGGGGAGCGGGGCGGGGGCGGGGGCCTGGGCGGCGCGTACGGGGGTGGGGGCGGTGTCCTCGGTGGTGGGCGCCGTCCCTCCCTGGCCGCAGGCGGCCAGCAGCAGGCAGCCGAGGGCCGTCGTGCTGGTCAGGGTGCTTCTTCGCACGCGCACCGTACCGTTCACCTCGTCCGTCTCGTCCGTCTCGTCCGTCTAGTCCGTCGTCATACGTGGCTCAGGCAACGACCGGCTCATGATGCACGTGTTCGAGATACGGCGACACCCCCAGGTCCGGACGGAACCTGGGGGTGTCGGTCGTGAGGAGGCGCGGCCGGCGGCTACTTCACCGGTTCCGGCGTCGGCTCGCTCTCCGGCTCCGGCTCGCCCGCCGGGTCGGCCGGGGTCTTGACGGAGTCCAGCAGGAGCTGGGCGACGTCGACGACCTGGATGGACTCCTTGGCCTTGCCGTCGTTCTTCTTGCCGTTGACGGAGTCGGTGAGCATCACGAGGCAGAAGGGACAGGCGGTGGAGACGATGTCGGGGTTGACGGAGAGGGCCTCGTCGACGCGCTCGTTGTTGATGCGCTTGCCGATCCGCTCCTCCATCCACATCCGCGCGCCGCCGGCGCCACAGCAGAAACCGCGCTCCTTGTGGCGGTGCATCTCCTCGTTGCGGACGCCCGGGACGGCGGCGATGATCTCGCGCGGCGGCGTGTAGATCTTGTTGTGCCGGCCCAGGTAGCACGGGTCGTGGTAGGTGATGATGCCCTCGACCGGCGTGACCGGGAGCAGCCTGCCCTCGTCCACGAGGTGCTGGAGCAGCTGGGTGTGGTGGATGACCTCGTAGTCGCCGCCGAGCTGCGGGTACTCGTTGCCCAGGGTGTTGAGGCAGTGCGGGCAGGTCGCGACGATCTTCTTGGCCGACTTGGGCTTGCGCGAGGCGTCGGTGACCTTGCCGTCGTCGTCCATCTCCTCGCCGAAGGCGGCGTTGAGGGACATGACGTTCTCCATGCCCAGTTCCTGGAACAACGGCTCGTTGCCCAGGCGCCGTGCCGAGTCACCGGTGCACTTCTCGTCGCCGCCCATGATGGCGAACTTGACGCCCGCGATGTGCAGCAGCTCGGCGAAGGCCTTGGTGGTCTTCTTGGCGCGGTCCTCCAGGGCGCCGGCGCAGCCGACCCAGTAGAGGTACTCGACCTCGGTGAGGTCCTCGATGTCCTTGCCGACGACCGGGACCTCGAAGTCCAGCTCCTTGAGCCACTCCAGGCGCTGCTTCTTGGCCAGGCCCCAGGGGTTGCCCTTCTTCTCCAGGTTCTTGAGCATCGTGCCCGCCTCGGACGGGAACGCCGACTCGATCATGACCTGGTAGCGGCGCATGTCGACGATGTGGTCGACGTGCTCGATGTCGACGGGGCACTGCTCGACGCAGGCGCCGCAGGTGGTGCAGGACCACAGGACGTCCGGGTCGATGACGCCGTTCTCTTCGAGGGTGCCGATCAGCGGGCGCTCGGCCTCGGCGAGGGCGGCCGCGGGGACGTCCTTCAGCTGCTCCTCGGACGCCTTCTCCTCGCCCTCCATGGTCTTGCCGCCGCCGGCCAGCAGGTAGGGGGCCTTGGCGTGCGCGTGGTCGCGCAGGGACATGATCAGGAGCTTGGGGGAGAGCGGCTTGCCGGTGTTCCACGCGGGGCACTGCGACTGGCAGCGGCCGCACTCGGTGCAGGTGGAGAAGTCCAGCAGGCCCTTCCAGGAGAACTGCTCGACCTGGGAGACGCCGAAGACGTCGTCGTCACCGGGGTCGGTGAAGTCGATCGGCTTGCCGCCGGAGGTCATCGGCAGCAGGGCGCCGAGCGAGACGTCGCCGTCGGCGTTGCGCTTGAACCAGATGTTCGGGAAGGCCAGGAAGCGGTGCCAGGCCACGCCCATGTCGGTCTTGAGGGCGACCGTGATCATCCAGATGAACGAGGTCGCGATCTTCAGACCGGCGAAGAGGTAGACGAGGTTCTGGAGCGTGGAGACGTCCAGGTCCCGGAGGGCGGAGACGACCGGGTACGAGATGAAGAACGAGGCCTCGTAGCCGTCCACGTGGTGGAGGGCGCCCTCCAGCGCGTGCAGCATGAAGATGCAGACGCCGACGATGAGGATGACGGCCTCGACGAAGTACGCCTGACCGAAGTTGGAGCCGGCGAAGCGGGACTTGCGGCCCGGCTTGTTCGGCTTGCTCAGCTGGCGGATCGCGATCAGGACCAGGATGCCGAGCACGGTCATGGTGCCGATGAACTCGACGAAGACGTTGTACGGCGCCCAGTCGCCGATGACCGGCAGGATCCAGTCGGCCTGGAAGAGCTGGCCGACCGCGTTGACGATCGTCAGCAGCAGCGAGAAGAAGCCCACCGCCACGAACCAGTGCGCCACCCCGACGATGCCCCAGCGGTTCATCCGGGTGTGGCCGAGGAACTCCCGGACCACGGTGACGGTGCGGGCCACGGGGTCATTGGTCCGCAGTCCGGCCGGCACCGGCTGGCCCAGCCGCATGTAGTTGACGATCTGTAGGACGGCGCGGCCGAACAGTGCCACGCCGACCACGATCAGGACCAGCGACACGATGATCGCGGCGAGTTGCATTTGGGGGCTCCTCGGGCCTGCGAGGTGACGAGGGGGCGGTATTACTAAGCGGTAACTTAGGCAGTCCGTTCGAGACTACCCCCATCCTGCGCCGCACTGTAGTCGGACGTGCGGTGATCTGCGTCGCTGAGGCAACCCTGACCACGGGGGCGGCGTCCGGTGCGGCCGGGGAGGGGGGAGGGCCGGGTGGGCTGCGGGGCGCGGACGCGCCATTCGTCGCAAATCATGATATTCGACTTGGTTCGGGCATAGCTTAGGCCCGTGCTCTATGGGATCGCCGCAGCCACCGCCTCCTTTCTTCTCGCCGCCCTCCTCGCCGCGCTGCTGAGGGCGCCCGCCCTGCGCCTCGCCCTGGTCGACCGGCGACGGCAGCGGCCCGTGCCCCTGCTGGGCGGTGCGGCCGTCGTCCTGGTCACCGGCGCGGTCGCGTGGACCGGGGACCGGACGGGTGTCGTGCCGCTCGGTTCGGGCGTCGGACGGCTGCTCGCGGCCGGGGTCGCCGTCGGCGCGCTCGGTCTGGCCGCCGACGTCTGGCGGCTGCGGCGGCGGTGGCTGCTGGCCGGTACGGCCGTCGCGGCGGCGTGCGTAGTCCCGTACGGCGAGACGGGGCCGGTCGCCGGTGGGCTCGCGGTGGCCTTCGTCGCGGCGGTCGCTGTGGCCTTCCGGGGGCTCGACCACGCCGACGGGGTGGCCGGCACCGTGGGTGTCGTGACCGCCTTCGGGGTCGGCGCCTGTGCGGCGGCGGAGCTGATGGACGGGCTGGCGGTGCTGCTGCTCGCCCTGGCCGCCGCGCTGACCGGCTTCCTGCTGCACAACTGGCACCCCGCGCGGATCGCCCTCGGAGCCTGCGGGTCGCTGTTCGCGGGCTTCCTGCTCGCCGGGGCGACCGTGTTCACCCGTGCGGGGCACGAGCCCCTGGCCGGCGCGGGGGTGGCGTTCGCCCTGACGGCGCTCGCGGGGGTGGACGCCGTCCTCGTCCTCCTCTCCCGCCGCCTCGCCGGACGGCCCCTGCTGCGCGGCGGGCCCGACCATCTCGCCCACCGGCTGCGCCGACTGGGCCTCACCCCGCAGGGCGCGGTGGTGGTGCTCGCGGTGGCCTCCTTCTGCGGGGTGCTCGTGGGCGTGCTCGTGCACACCGGCTGGGCCGGTCGGGTGGCGGTGCTCTGGGTGGCGGGCGGGGCGGTGGCCGGGACGGCGGCGCTGTTGCGGGTACGGGTGTACGGGGCGCGGGGGGTAAGGGGGTCACGGGAGGTACGGGTGCCGGGGGAGCGGCGGGCGGAGGCACACGACGCGCGGCGGGCGGGCGAGGGCGGGTCCCGGAGGGTGGGCGCGGACGTGCCGTCCCGGCGGCGTCCGACGCAGGCCCAGGGGTCTCGGACGCCTCCCGGCGCAACCGGCGCCCCGGGTGAGGCGTCCTCCCGGGGGACGATTTTCCCGGTTCGTCAGTCCCGGCGGGCAGAGAAACCGCAGGTCAACGAGGTATTGCGTGTAAGGAACGGATAAGAGTTGAGTCTGCTCGACTCACCTCTGTTGACGCAGCGAAATGCGTCCTGCACACTTGAGCCTGTTCCACTCAAGTCAGCTGGAGGTTATTCACCATGGCACGTGCGGTCGGCATCGACCTGGGCACGACTAACTCCGTCGTCAGCGTTCTGGAGGGCGGCGAGCCCACCGTCATCACCAACGCCGAGGGCGCCAGGACCACGCCGTCCGTCGTCGCCTTCGCCAAGAACGGTGAGGTGCTGGTCGGCGAGGTGGCCAAGCGTCAGGCGGTCACGAACGTCGACAGGACCATCCGGTCGGTCAAGCGCCACATGGGCACCGACTGGAAGATCAACCTGGACGGCAAGGACTTCAACCCGCAGCAGATCAGCGCCTTCGTGCTGCAGAAGCTGAAGCGGGACGCCGAGTCCTACCTGGGCGAGAAGGTGACCGACGCGGTCATCACCGTCCCGGCGTACTTCAACGACGCCGAGCGCCAGGCCACCAAGGAGGCCGGTGAGATCGCGGGCCTCAACGTGCTGCGCATCGTCAACGAGCCGACGGCCGCCGCGCTGGCGTACGGCCTCGACAAGGACGAGCAGATCATCCTGGTCTTCGACCTCGGTGGCGGTACGTTCGACGTCTCGCTGCTGGAGATCGGCGACGGTGTCGTCGAGGTGAAGGCCACCAACGGTGACAACCACCTCGGTGGTGACGACTGGGACCAGCGTGTCGTCGACTACCTGGTCAAGCAGTTCCAGTCCGGTCACGGCGTGGACCTCTCCAAGGACAAGATGGCGCTCCAGCGCCTGCGCGAGGCCGCCGAGAAGGCGAAGATCGAGCTGTCCTCGTCCACCGAGACCTCGATCAACCTCCCCTACATCACGGCGTCCGCCGAGGGCCCGCTGCACCTGGACGAGAAGCTCACGCGCGCTCAGTTCCAGCAGCTGACGGCCGACCTGCTGGAGCGCTGCAAGACGCCGTTCCACAACGTCATCAAGGACGCCGGCATCCAGCTGTCCGAGATCGACCACGTCGTCCTCGTCGGTGGCTCCACCCGCATGCCCGCGGTCGCCGAGCTCGTCAAGGAGCTGACCGGCGGCAAGGACGCCAACAAGGGCGTCAACCCGGACGAGGTCGTCGCCATCGGCGCCGCCCTGCAGGCCGGTGTCCTCAAGGGCGAGGTCAAGGACGTCCTGCTCCTCGACGTCACCCCGCTGTCCCTCGGCATCGAGACCAAGGGCGGCATCATGACCAAGCTGATCGAGCGGAACACGACGATCCCGACGAAGCGGTCGGAGATCTTCACCACCGCCGAGGACAACCAGCCCTCCGTGCAGATCCAGGTCTACCAGGGCGAGCGCGAGATCGCGGCGTACAACAAGAAGCTCGGGATGTTCGAGCTGACCGGTCTGCCCCCGGCGCCCCGCGGCGTCCCGCAGATCGAGGTCGCCTTCGACATCGACGCCAACGGCATCATGCACGTGACCGCGAAGGACCTGGGCACGGGCAAGGAGCAGAAGATGACCGTCACCGGCGGCTCCTCGCTGCCGAAGGACGAGGTCGACCGGATGCGCCAGGAGGCCGAGAAGTACGCGGAGGAGGACCACGCCCGCCGCGAGGCCGCCGAGTCCCGCAACCAGGGCGAGCAGCTCGTCTACCAGACGGAGAAGTTCCTCAAGGACAACGAGGACAAGGTCCCCGGCGAGATCAAGACCGAGGTCGAGGGCGCCGTCGCCGAGCTGAAGGAGAAGCTCAAGGGCGAGGACACCGCCGAGATCCGCACCGCCACCGAGAAGGTCGCCGCTGTCTCGCAGAAGCTGGGCCAGGCGATGTACGCCGACGCCCAGGGCGCGCAGGCCGCCGGCGGCGAGGCTCCCGGCGAGGGTGCCCAGGCCGGTGACAAGGGCGGGGACGACGACGTCGTCGACGCCGAGATCGTGGACGACGAGCGCAAGGACGGTGCCGCGTGACGGAGGAGACCCCGGGCTTCGAGGAGAAGCCCGACGTCCCCTCCGGCGCCAGCCCTGACGACGCCGAGCCGAAGGCCGCCGCCCCCTCTTCGGAGGAGGTCGCGGCCCCGGCCGGGGACGCGAGCGAGAACGCGGGCCTGGTGGCCCAGCTGGACCAGGTGCGCACCGCGCTCAACGAGCGCACGGCGGACCTCCAGCGCCTCCAGGCCGAGTACCAGAACTACCGCCGCCGGGTGGAGCGGGACCGCGTCGCGGTCAAGGAGGTCGCCGTCGCGAACCTCCTGTCCGAGCTGCTTCCCGTGCTCGACGACATCGGTCGCGCCCGGGAACACGGCGAACTGGTCGGTGGCTTCAAGTCCGTCGCGGAGTCGCTGGAGACCACGGTGGCCAAGCTCGGCCTCCAGCAGTTCGGCAAGGAGGGCGAGCCCTTCGACCCGACGATCCACGAAGCCCTGATGCACTCCTACGCACCGGACGTCACCGAGACGACCTGCGTGGCGATCCTGCAGCCCGGGTACCGGATCGGCGAGCGCACCATCCGCCCCGCGCGGGTGGCCGTGGCCGAGCCGCAGCCGGGTGCGCAGACGGTCAAGCCGGCCGAGGAGAGCACCGAGGCCAAGGAAGGCTCCGACGCCGTGGAGAACAAGGAGAGCGGTGGCCCGGACGAGGGCTGAGCTTGAGACGACGAGGAAGGAGGGACGTCGGGGATGAGCACCAAGGACTTCATCGAGAAGGACTACTACAAGGTTCTCGGCGTCCCCAAGGACGCCACCGAGGCCGAGATCAAGAAGGCGTACCGGAAGCTCGCCCGCGAGTTCCACCCGGACGCCAACAAGGGAAACGTCAAGGCGGAGGAGCGCTTCAAGGAGATCTCCGAGGCCAACGACATCCTCGGTGACCCCAAGAAGCGCAAGGAGTACGACGAGGCCCGCGCCCTCTTCGGCAACGGCGGTTTCCGCCCGGGGCCGGGCGCGGGCGGCGGCGGCACCTTCAACTTCGACCTGGGCGACCTCTTCGGAGGCGGCGCCCAGGGCGGGGGCCAGGGCGCCGGCGGCTTCGGCGGCGGCCTGGGCGACGTCTTCGGCGGGCTGTTCAACCGCACCGGTGCCGGCGGCCCCGGCACCGGCACGCGGACCCAGCCGCGCCGCGGCCAGGACATCGAGTCCGAGGTCACCCTCAGCTTCACCGAGGCCATCGAGGGCGCGACGGTCCCGCTGCGGATGTCGTCGCAGGCACCCTGCAAGGCCTGTTCGGGCACCGGCGACAAGAACGGCACGCCGCGCGTGTGCCCGACCTGCGTCGGCACCGGGCAGGTCGCCCGGGGTTCGGGCGGCGGCTTCTCGCTCACCGACCCGTGCCCGGACTGCAAGGGCCGCGGCCTGATCGCCGAGGACCCCTGCGACGTCTGCAAGGGCTCCGGACGCGCCAAGTCCTCCCGGACCATGCAGGTCCGCATCCCCGCCGGTGTCTCCGACGGGCAGCGCATCCGGCTGCGCGGCAAGGGCACACCGGGCGAGCGGGGCGGACCGGCGGGCGACCTGTACGTGGTCGTGCACGTCAAGGACCACCCCGTCTTCGGCCGCCGGGGTGACAACCTCACGGTCACCGTCCCGGTGACGTACGCCGAGGCGGCCCTCGGCGGCGAGGTCCGCGTCCCGACCCTGGGCGGGCCGCCGGTCACGCTGAAGCTGCCGGAGGGCACCCCCAACGGCCGCACCATGCGCGCCCGGGGCAAGGGAGCGGTCCGCAAGGACGGCACCCGCGGTGACCTCCTGGTCACCGTGGAGGTGAGTGTTCCGAAGGACCTGACGGGGAAGGCTCGTGACGCGCTGGAGGCGTATCGCGAGGCGACCGCGGAGGAGGATCCGCGGGCGGAGCTGTTCCAGGCCGCGAAGGGAGCTTGACGGGAATGGACGGTCGTCGACGCAATCCGTATGAACTGACCGAGGACACCCCGGTCTACGTCATCTCGGTGGCGGCCCAGCTCTCCGGTCTGCACCCGCAGACCCTGCGCCAGTACGACCGCCTCGGCCTGGTCTCCCCGGACCGCACGGCCGGGCGCGGTCGGCGCTACTCGGCCCGCGACATCGAACTGCTCCGCCAGGTGCAGCAGTTGTCGCAGGACGAGGGCATCAACCTGGCCGGAATCAAGCGCATCATCGAACTGGAGAACCAGGTCGCCGCGCTCCAGGCCCGCATGGCCGAGATGCAGGACGCCCTGGAGGGCGCGGCCACGGCGATGCGCCAGCGCGAGGCGGCGGTGCACGCGTCGTACCGCCGTGACCTGGTCCCCTACCAGGAGGTCCAGCAGACCAGCGCCCTGGTGGTGTGGCGGCCCAAACGGCACGGACAGTCCCCGGACTGACCGGCTCGCGCGGGCGGCGAAGGCCCGGTGGTCGAGCGGCCTCCGGGCCTGTTCGCAACGTTGCTGTCTCATTGGTCCAGTACTTCTTGACGATTTAGTGAAGACAGCGTTGGCTTCCCTCACCTGGGTCACCACAACACCCGTGTGTCGGAAGGTAAGCGCAGTGAACAGCCGTGCCCGTCGTATCGCCATATCCGTGGCAGCGTCCATGATGACCCTCTCGATGGCCGCCTGCGGGGTGCTGGGCGCGTCGGAGAGCAGCGACAAGGCGAGCCCGACCAAGGGCAACGACATCACCGTGGGCCTGCTGCTCCCGGAGAAGGCGAACACGCGCTACGACCTCTTCGACTACCCCTACTTCAAGGCGAAGGTCGCCGAACTCACGCGCGACCAGGGCAACGTCAAGTACGCCAACGCCGAGGCGAGCGCGTCGAAGCAGGCCGACCAGATGCAGCAGATGATCGACGAGCAGGTCGACGTGATCGTCCTGGACGCGGTCGACGCGAAGGCCGCCGGGGAGGGCGTCCAGAAGGCCAAGGACGCCGGCATCCCGGTCATCGCCTACGACCGCCTGGCCGAGGGCCCGATCGACGCGTACATCTCCTTCGACAACGAGCTGGTCGGCGAGGTCCAGGGCCGCTCCCTCGTCGAGGCGCTCGGCGACAACGCGGACAGCTCCGCGAAGATCGTCATGATGAACGGCTCGCCCACCGACCCGAACGCCAAGCAGTTCAAGGCGGGCGCGATGTCCGAGCTGAACGGCAAGGTGACGATCGCCCAGTCCTTCGACACCGCGGACTGGAAGCCGGAGAACGCCGAGGCGAACATGACCGAGGCGATCCAGAAGATCGGCAAGGACAACATCGCCGCCGTCTACTCCGCCAACGACGGCATGGCCGGCGGCATCATCAAGTCCCTGGAGGCCGCGGGCGTCACCGACCTGCCGCCGGTCACCGGCCAGGACGCGGAACTCGCCGCGGTGCAGCGGATCGTCACCGGCGAGCAGTACATGAGCGTGTACAAGTCCTACCCGCAGGAGGCGGAGAACGCCGCGGAGATGGCCGTGGCGCGGGTCCAGGGCCGGGACATCCAGTTCGACGCGCTCGCCCGCGAGAAGGTCGACAGCCCCACCCACAAGGGCATCCCCGCCCAGCTCGTCCCCGTCGTCGCCCTCACCCAGGCCAACATCAAGGGGACCATCATCGCGGACGGCTTCTACAAGGTCTCCGACATCTGCACGGCCAAGTACGAGGCGGCTTGCGCGGAGATGGGGCTGAAGTAGGGCGGTGCGGTCCTGACGCACCGCCCGGGCATCCGGGAGGAGCCGGTGCTTTCCGGCCGCTGCGCCGTGCCGAGCCGTGTTGCGGACCCGGTCCGGGCCGCGCATAGTTGCGCTGCGGAAAGTGCCGACCGGGGGGTGGGATGGGCGATGGCCGGGCACGGGGCTCAGGAGCATCCACACGGTGCCGACCGGCTGTGCGCGGCCGGGGATCGCCTGTACTCCCGGGCCGTACGACGAGGCCGGGTGCCCCGCCGGGACGCCGAGCCGGTGCCCTGTCTCCTCGAACTGGCCCTGCTGCACCCCGATCCCGACGACATGGACTGGCTGGTGCCGACCTCCCCGCAGGAGGTCATGACCCGGCTGCTGCGCGGGGTCCACGACGAGGTCAGCGCGAGCCAGCGGCGGGTGGGTTCGGCGGTGGAGGCCTTCGAGTGGTACGCGGGGCTGGGCCGCCAGCTCCAGACCCCGGTCGGCACGGAGGGCACGGCGATCCGGGTCCTGGACGGCCTGTCCCGCATCCAGGCCGCCATGGACGAGGCGACGCAGGCCTGCACGACAGAGGTGCTCACCGTCCAGCCCGGTGGCATCCGGCGCGAGCACGAGCTGTCGGAGGGGCTGCACCGGGCGCTGGCGCTGCGCGGGCGCGGGGTGCGGATGCGGGACCTGTACACGCACGTCGCCCGGCACGGGCAGGGCCTGCTCACCTACCTGGAGCTGATGGGTGACGCGGTCGAGGCCCGCACCCTGGACGAGGTCATCGACCGGCTCATCCTCTTCGACCGCACGGTCGCCTTCATCCCGGCCAACACCGACCGCACGGTGGCCCTGGAACTGCGCCACCCGGCCCTGATCGCCTACCTGGTCACGGTCTTCGAACGCCTGTGGCGCCTCGCGATCCCCCTCACCGCCCCGCTCCCCGACACCGGCATCGAGGGCATCTCCCACCGCGAGCAGTCCATCGCGGCGCTGCTGGCGGAGGGACACCAGGACGCGGTGATCGCGGAACGGCTCGGCATAAGCGTCCGCACGGCCCGTGCCCACATCGCCCGCCTGTCGGAGACCCTCGGCGCGACGAGCCGCACGCAGCTGGGGGTGCGCATCGCCCAGGCGGGCCTGGACGGCTCCCCGCCCCTGCCGGCCGTGATCAGCCTGCCTGATCAGGCTCCTGGTCGAGGATCCCCGACCGCCCGATGAGGTACCCGAGCTGAGCCCGGCTGTCGCTGCCGAGGGTGGCGGCGAGCTTGGCGATGTGGACGCGTGCGGTGCGGACGTTCATGCCGAGGCGGTCGGCTATGGCGGCGTCGGTGTGGCCTTCGATGAGGAGGGTGGCTATGGCGCGTTGGCGGGGGGTGATGCCGTTCTGCGCAGGCGGTTGGACGGCGTGGGGATGCATGGGGGTGGCGAGGCGCCAGAGGCGGTCGAAGGTGTTGACGAAGTAGGCGATCAGGGCGGGGTGGCGGACTTCGAGGGCGAGGGCGCGGTCGGCGCTGGCAGGGATGAAGGCGACGGCGCGGTCGACGATGATGAGGCGCTCGGTGATCTCGTCGAGGCTGCGGGCTTCCACGTCGCCGGTCAGTTGCTCGTAGCGGGCGCGCGTGTATGGAGCGTGACGAACGGTGTGCTGGTAGAGCACGCGGATGCGGGCGCCTTGGTCGAGGAAGGCCTGGTCACGTCTCATGGCCCCTTCGAGGATGTGCGGGCGCTGGGTGACGCTCGGGTCGTGGGGCTGGATGGCGAGCAGCTCTTGCCGGCCCTCGTTCATGGCCTCCTCGATGGCCCGACCCGTCCGCTCCTTGCTGCCGAGGATTCGCAGCGTCGGGGTCTCCTCGTTCGCCGCGCTGTGTGCGCCGACGTGCATGAGGGACTCGAAGGTGTCGGCGATGCGCTGACAGCGTCGCCTCTCGTCGGCAATGCGGTCCTCCGAGGCGCGCAGCAGCCGTTGGAGGGCGACCGTCGGTGAGACGGGCTCCAGCCGGTTCACGTCGTCCACGGCCGGGTGCAGGAGCCCGATGTCGATGAGACAGGGTGCCGTTGTGGTCGCGACGCTGGACACATGACCCTCGCGCAGCGCCCGCGAGTAGAGCTCGAGACCTGCCCCGCACAGCTCCTCACCCCCGTGCTGGTGCGTCTCGTCCGTCATGAGCGGTGCTCTGCTCCCACGCTCGGGGTTCCCTGCTCCAAGATCCCCGACTGGGCTATGAGATAGCCGAGTTGGGCACGGCTGCCGCTGCCGAGTACCGTCGCCAGTTTCGCGATGTGTGCTCGGCATGTGCGTACGTTCATACCGAGACGGCGGGCTATCGCCTCGTCCACGTGGCCTTCCACCAAGAGCTTGGCGATCGAGTGCTGGATGTTGGTGATGCCGTCGGGGGCCGTTTCGTAAGGGGCTCCAGCGGTCAGCGGGACCGCTCGGCCCCAGATGAACTCGAACACCTTGACCAGATAGCGGACGAGACCCGGATGCCGGATCTCCAGGGCGACCTGGCGGTCGTCCCGGATGGGTATGAAGGCGACGGTCTCGTCACAGATGATGAGGCGTTCGACGAGTTCATCGATGGTGCGGTACTCGACCTTGCCGTTCGCGAACTGGTCAACGTAGGCGAGTCGTTCGGGGTTGTACCGTGCGGTGTGTTGGTAGAGGGTTCGGATACTCACCCCCCTCTCGATCAGCGGTTTGTCCCGCTCCAGCGCCTCCAGCAGGCGATTCTCGGCGCTGCGGGCGCTGCCGCTCGGCTGAACGGTGAGCATCTCGGTCCGGCACTGTGCCGTGGCCAGGTCGAGAGCCGCGTTGATGCGGTCCAGGCCTTCCAGCACGCTGATGGAGTGAGTCGGGGCAACGTCCTGGACGCCGAGGGCCATGAACGGCTCGAAGGCTTCGGAGAGTGCGATCGACAGCCGGCGGTGTTCGGTGATCTCGCGCTCGATGGGATTGAGCCGCCGGGCCAGGGCGATCGCCGCCGGCACCGGGCGCAACCATCTTGCGTCATCAGGATCGGGATGGAGGAGGGCGAACTCCATCAGGCACGGAGCCGACTCGGCATCCGTCCGCGATATGCGTCCTGTCCGCAGAGCACCCGCGTAGAGACGGCTTCCGGCTTCGCAGAGCTCGGTGACCGAATGGGGATGTGTCGCCTTAGTCCCATTTGATGTCAATTCTCCACCCCCCAGGGTCCTGAACGTGCAGGAACATGATGCACCGATTGTGTGGCCATGACGTGCCTGAATGAGCCATCGTCTTATCCGACGGGGGATAGAGGGGATCTTCAAGTGAGGACGAAGCCGACTATGCGTAAGAAAATGCTTCGCTCGGTGCTTGTCGTCGCCGCCTCCGCCGTTGTGGCCTTCGGAGCTCTGACTGGCCTCTCCGGTGCGCAGGGTGACGCGCACGGTGCTGTTGCCGGGGTCGAGATCTCGCCCACCGCCGTGGTCGGCGACGGGGCGGCAAGTCTCCCGGCAGACAGTAAGTGGGACTGATCGACATGACGACGCCACCCGACGACCGCTCCTTCCGCCGAGAAATGGCCACCGCCTACCGCTCCGGCTGGCACTTCATCGACCTGGTCACCGCGATCCCCCACTCCGGTGACTCCCTGATGGTGACCGTCTTCGGCGAGCCGGTCGTCGTCACGCTGGACGAGGACGGTGACGTGCGGGCGTACCGGTGCCTGCGGCGGCCGCGAGGTGCTCCGCAGCCCGTGCGGTGTGCCATCCGGTACGGAATGATCTTTGTGAACCTGGACCAGAGGGACCACCGGCTTGCGCAGCCGGAGGACCCTGAAGTGAGGACCATCTCGGCCACCCCCCGCAGCGCCTGACGCGATTCCCCCGTCGTAACAAATCGCTCAGGTGCTTCCCCCCGGCAGCGGCGTCACCGTGACCTGAACACGGTGACGCCGCTGTCGTATGCGGCGATATCTCCGGGTATCGCCCGATCCTAGGCCTGGCCGGAAAACCCCTCGCGCGGCACGGACGCCCGCGGAGGGGGAACTCGTGCGTCATCCCCCGGAGGGGACCGGTGCCGCTTCTGCCTTGAGTGGAATAGACTCAACTTTGTGTACGTTGTCTGAGTCAGCACTGGGAGACATGGCCGGACCGCCGACGGCCGACGCAAGGAGGGAAGCCAGAACGTGGACGCCGAGCTGACCAACCGGAGCCGGGACGCGATCAACGCGGCCAGCAACCACGCCGTGACCGAGGGGAACGCCGACCTCACCCCCGCCCACCTGCTCCTGGCTCTGCTCCAGGGGCAGGACAACGAGAACATCACCGACCTGCTCGCCGCCGTCGAGGCCGACCTCGCGGCCGTGCGTTCCGGCGCCGAGCGCATCGTCGCCGGGCTGCCCAGCGTGACCGGGTCCACCGTCGCACCGCCGCAGCCGAGCCGTGAGATGCTCGCCGTGGTCGCCGACGCCCAGGCCCGCGCCAAGGATCTCGGGGACGAGTACCTCTCCACCGAGCACCTGCTCCTCGGCATCGCCGCGAAGGGCGGCGCGGCCGGTGAGGTACTGGAGGGGCAGGGCGCCAGTGCGAAGAAGCTGCAGGAGGCCTTCCGCAAGGCCAGGGGAGGGCGACGCGTGACCACCGCCGACCCCGAGGGCCAGTACAAGGCCCTGGAGAAGTTCGGTACCGACTTCACCGAAGCCGCCCGCGAGGGCAGGCTCGATCCCGTCATCGGGCGGGATCAGGAGATCCGCCGGGTGGTGCAGGTGCTCAGCCGGCGCACCAAGAACAATCCCGTCCTCATCGGTGAGCCCGGCGTCGGCAAGACCGCCGTGGTCGAAGGGCTCGCCCAGCGGATCGTCAAGGGGGACGTGCCCGAGTCGCTGAAGGGCAAGCGGCTGGTCGCGCTGGACCTGGGGGCCATGGTCGCCGGGGCCAAGTACCGCGGTGAGTTCGAGGAGCGGCTGAAGACGGTCCTCGCCGAGATCAAGGACTCCGACGGGCAGGTCATCACCTTCATCGACGAGCTGCACACCGTCGTGGGGGCCGGGGCCGGCGGCGACTCCGCCATGGACGCCGGGAACATGCTGAAGCCCATGCTCGCGCGGGGCGAGCTGCGCATGGTCGGCGCGACGACGCTGGACGAGTACCGGGAGCGGATCGAGAAGGACCCGGCGCTGGAGCGCCGCTTCCAGCAGGTGCTGGTCGCCGAGCCGACCGTCGAGGACTCGATCGCGATCCTGCGCGGACTCAAGGGACGCTACGAGGCCCACCACAAGGTGCAGATCGCGGACAGCGCGCTGGTCGCCGCCGCCACCCTGTCCGACCGGTACATCACCTCCCGCTTCCTGCCCGACAAGGCCATCGACCTCGTCGACGAGGCCGCCTCGCGGCTGCGCATGGAGATCGACTCGTCCCCCGTCGAGATCGACGAACTCCAGCGCGCCGTCGACCGGCTGAAGATGGAGGAGCTGGCGATCGGCAGGGAGACCGACGCGGCCTCCCTCCAGCGGCTGGAGAAGCTGCGCCGCGACCTCGCCGACAAGGAGGAGGAGCTGCGCGGCCTCACCGCCCGCTGGGACAAGGAGAAGCAGTCCCTCAACCGGGTCGGCGAGCTGAAGGAGAAGCTCGACGAGCTGCGCGGCCAGGCCGAACGCGCCCAGCGCGACGGCGACTTCGACACCGCCTCCAAGCTCCTCTACGGCGAGATCCCCACCCTGGAGCGCGACCTGGAGGCCGCCTCCGAGGCCGAGGAGGAGGTCGCCAGGGACACCATGGTCAAGGAGGAGGTCGGTGCCGACGACATCGCGGACGTCGTCGCCTCCTGGACCGGCATCCCCGCCGGGCGGCTGCTCGAGGGCGAGACGCAGAAGCTGCTGCGGATGGAGGACGAGCTGGGCAAGCGGCTCATCGGGCAGGGCGAGGCCGTACGGGCCGTCTCCGACGCCGTGCGGCGCAGCAGGGCCGGCATCGCCGACCCCGACCGGCCCACCGGGTCGTTCCTCTTCCTCGGGCCCACCGGTGTCGGCAAGACCGAGCTGGCCAAGGCGCTCGCGGACTTCCTCTTCGACGACGAGCGGGCCATGGTCCGCATCGACATGTCGGAGTACAGCGAGAAGCACAGCGTCGCCCGGCTCGTGGGCGCCCCGCCCGGATACGTCGGCTACGAGGAGGGCGGTCAGCTCACCGAGGCGGTGCGGCGGCGGCCGTACACGGTCGTGCTGCTGGACGAGGTGGAGAAGGCGCACCCCGAGGTCTTCGACATCCTGCTCCAGGTGCTGGACGACGGACGGCTCACCGACGGACAGGGCCGCACCGTCGACTTCCGCAACACCATCCTCGTCCTCACCTCCAACCTGGGCAGCCAGTACCTGGTCGACCCGGTCAGCAGCGAGACGGAGAAGAAGGAGCAGGTGCTGGAGGTGGTCCGCGCCTCCTTCAAGCCGGAGTTCCTCAACCGGCTCGACGACCTCGTCGTCTTCTCGGCGCTGAACAAGGACGAGCTGAGCCGGATCGCCCGCCTCCAGATCGACGCGCTCGCCCGGCGGCTCGCCGAGCGCCGCCTCACCCTGGAGGTCACCGACGAGGCCCTGGAGTGGCTGGCCGTCGAGGGCATGGACCCCGCGTACGGTGCCCGTCCGCTGCGCCGCCTGGTGCAGACGGCGATCGGCGACCGGCTCGCCCGCGAGATCCTCTCCGGCGAGATCAAGGACGGCGACACGGTCCGCGTCGACCGCTTCGGCGACGAGCTGATCGTGGGTCCGGCGAGCGGCAAGACGCTGTAACCCCGCGGTCCCGTCCCCCCGCGCGCGGGTCACAGGGTGAACGCGGCGAACCGCACCAGTGCCGTCCCGGCCGCCTCGTACTCCACCCGCACCCGGACCGCGTGGGCGTCCACCCCGTCCGGCAGCCCCCGCGCGTGACCCAGATCCAGACACAGATCACCGTCGCCGCCCACGCAGGTGTCCCTCCGGGCCGCGGGGGCGTCCGGGTAGGTGTGCGCGAGCCAGTCCTGGACACCCGTGCGGGGCATGCGGAAGGCGGCGCCGTAGTGAGTGTCCTGGAAGCCCTGCACCGTGCACGCCCCGACCGGGCGCGCGCCGTCCGGCAGGGCTGCGCCACCGAACCGCAGGGCCTCCGAGCAGGGGACGTGCTCGGCCGCCCTGCCCCCGCCCCGGCCGTCCGACTCGGAGAAGACGGTCCCCACGAGGGCGACGAGGAGAGGCAGCAGGACCAGCACCGGAAGCGTCACGAGGCCCGCGAACAGCCGCCACCTGGTTCGCCCCCGGGGCACCCGCGCTCCGCCGCCGTCGCCCGTCGTCGCGTTCCGTGTCCGCACCGTCGCCCGCCCCCGTCCGTCCCGCGTCCACCCGACCGGCCGGATCATGTCAGCCCAGGGCTGACAGGGCCCCGGCGGGCTTGCCACGCCCCTCCCCGCATGGGGGAGGATGGCCAGATCCGTACGAAGGGAAATTCACGGTGACCATCGACCCGTCCTCGATTCCGAACTTCGGGGGCCAGCCCGAGCCGCAGCCCCAAGGACCGGCGGGCCCCGTCGTCCCGGATCAGGATCTTGTGAAGCAGCTCCTCGAACAGATGGAGCTCAAGTACGTCGTCGACGACGAGGGTGACCTCGCGGCGCCGTGGGAGCAGTTCCGTACGTACTTCATGTTCCGCGGCGAGGGCGACCAGCAGGTCTTCTCGGTGCGCACGTTCTACGACCGGTCCCACCAGATCGACGAGAAGCCCCAGCTGCTGGAGTCGATCGACGACTGGAACCGGCGCACCCTGTGGCCCAAGGTGTACTCCCACACCCACGACGACGGCACGGTCCGCCTGATCGGCGAGGCGCAGATGCTGATCGGCATGGGCGTCAGCCTGGAGCACTTCGTCTCCTCGACGGTCAGCTGGGTCCGCGCCGCCATCGAGTTCGACCGGTGGCTCGTGGAGCAGCTCGGCCTGGAGCAGGAGGTCAACGAGGCGGAGAAGCCGAAGGACGAGGACGGCGAGTAGCCCGCCCCACGACGTGAGCGGAGCCCGGCCCGGTACCGACCGCGGGGCCGGGCTCCCGCCGTCTCAGCGCGCCCGCGCCTTCAGGCGGCCCACCGCCTCCTCCAGCACGGAGACCCGCTTGCAGAAGGCGAACCGGACGAAGGGGGCGCCCTCCTCCCGGTGGTCGTAGAAGACCGCGTTGGGGACGGCGACGACGCCCGCGCGTTCCGGCAGGGCGCGGCAGAAGGCGAAGCCGTCGCTCTCGCCCAGGGGGCGGATGTCGGTGGTGACGAAGTACGTCCCGGAGGGGCGGTACACGCCGAAGCCCGCGTCCGCCAGGCCCGCCGCCAGCAGATCCCGCTTGGCGAGCATGTCGGCACGGAACGCGTCGAAGTACGCGTCGGGCAGCGCCAGTGCCTCGGCCACCGCGTACTGGAAGGGGCCGGAGGTCACGTACGTCAGGTACTGCTTGGCCGAGCGGACCGCCGTGACCAGGGCGGGCGCGGCGGTGATCCAGCCGACCTTCCAGCCGGTGAAGGAGAAGGTCTTGCCGGCCGAACCGATGGTCACCGTGCGCTCGCGCATCCCCGGGAAGGTCGCCAGCGGGATGTGCTCGGCCGTGTCGAAGACCAGGTGCTCGTAGACCTCGTCCGTCACCACCAGCAGGTCCCGCTCCACCGCCAGCCCGGCGATCGCCGCCAGTTCCTCGCGGGTCAGGACCGTGCCGGTCGGGTTGTGCGGGGTGTTCAGCAGCAGCAGGCGGGTGCGGTCGGTGACCGCGGCGCGCAGCTCGTCGAGGTCGAGGCGGAAGGTGCCCTGCCCGTCCGCCGTCACGTGCGGGCGCAGGGTGACCGGTACGCGTGTGCCGCCCGCCATCGCGACGCAGGCCGCGTACGAGTCGTAGTACGGCTCCAGCGCGACGACCTCGTCGCCGGGCTCCAGCAGGGCGAGCAGCGAGGCGGCGATGGCCTCGGTGGCGCCGGCGGTGACCAGGACCTCGGTGTCGGGGTCGTAGGACAGGCCGTAGTGGCGGTGCTGGTGGGCGGCGACGGCGGCACGCAGCTCGGGGACGCCCGGTCCCGGCGGGTACTGGTTGCCGCGCCCGTCGCGCAGTGCCCGTACGGCGGCCTCCCGGACCGCTTCGGGGCCGTCGGTGTCCGGGAAGCCCTGGCCCAGGTTGATCGCCCCGGTCGTCTGGGCCAGGGCGGACATCTCGGCGAAGATCGTCGTCCCGAACTCGGCGAGCCGGCGGTTGAGGAGGGGGCGTGCGCTGGAGCTCTTGGGGGTCATGGCGGTCATCCTGCGCCGAAGCTCTGGAGTTCCTCAACTCTGCTTTGGCGCGTGGCGGCGGAGGGCATCTCCCGTTCACGCGACGAGCTCCACCGGCCGACGGACGAGCGGATCGCCGGGCTTCACTCAGAGAGCGGGGCGCCCGACGGGGGGCTGCTTCGGGGGACATCCGGGCGCGAGCCCGGGAAGCGGAAGGAGGGTGGCGCCATGATCATGAGCATCATCCTGGTCGTGTTCGGAGTCGTGCTGGTGGCAGCGCTCATAGCCGGTGTACGCAGCGGAGGCGGGCGCAACAGCCACAGCGGTCGCGGCCGCAACGGGCGGCGTGGCCGCAGCAGCTGGTGGGCCGACGGCTCGTCCTCGGGCGGGCACCACTCGAGTTCCGCCGGTGGCTCGTCCTGCGGCGGAGGCGGGAGTTCCTCCTGCGGCGGCGGTTCGTCCTGCGGAGGCGGGTCGTCGTCCTGCGGAGGAGGGGGCGGCGGCGGATGCGGCGGAGGCAGCTGACACGGGGCAGCTGAGCTCCACGGGGGACCGCACCGCACCACGGGGCCCACGCCTGGGCCGGGCCCCGCGTCCCCACCACGAGCGCCCGCCGGGAAACACACCCGGTGGGCGCTCCCACACACCGGCGCGCGCCGCGCGGGCGGGGTGTGCGCCCTGGTTGAACAATTGAGCTGTGGAGCCCCCTGAGGGATGGAAACCCCACGATGTTGGGTAAAAACGCTGTGGCGGCGCCTTAGTTCATGATTCCCTCTCCCTCACCAACGCAGCTCCTCGGACGACCTGTTGACCCCCCTCCTGACCGGCCGACTGGGCTGAGCGGGCCGCATCCCCGGCAGTGACCGGGATGCGCAGGCCCCACACCTTCCTCTCCTTGTGTGCTTGCGGAGCCGATCCATGCTCACGACCCTGAATACCGCCTACACCGACACGCGCGCCGCGGACCTCGCCTGGGCCCTGGGGCGCGAGCCACTGCCCGCGCTCGCCAGCCTCGACCTCGAACTGGAGGGCGCCAAGCTCCAGTTGCGTCTCCTGGGGGCCTCCCACCAGGTGCTGCTGGAGGAGGAGCGGGGCAGTTGCTCGGAGACCGTGGCGTGCATCCCCGGCTCCAGCACGCCCCTGCCGCTGGGCGTCGCCAAGCGAAAGGGCGACTGGGAATACGAGTTCGCCGCCCGCGTGGAGGTGCTGACGCCGGGCTCCTTCGCCGGCCGCGCGCAGGAGCTGCTGGCCCTGGTCGCCGACCACCCGCACGGGCTGGCCGGCGTCTTCCCCGGCAGCCCGCACGCCTTCACCGCCCTGCTGGTCCAGCGTCACGAGGGCCAGGTGCACTGGCGGACCTGGCACGCCTACCCGCAGGACGGCCATCTGGTCGCGACCCGGACGAGGGTGGGCGTCCGGGTGCCGACGTCGCAGCTCAGTCCGTCCGGGGTGTGAGCGCGGGGGGTGGGTCGGGGGTCCGGCCGGGGGCGTGAGCCGGGGGCGTGGGACGACGACGGGTGCCGGGGTGGGGAGACGGCAGGGAGCCGGGCAGGGGGTGGCCGGGACCCGGGCGGGGGCGGCCGGGGCGGGTGACGGATAAACCCGCGGAGCCCGATGGAACGTCAGTTTCACACGTGTGGGTGACGAAGGGCGATGCTGGAGTGACGTAACGTCACCCCGTGATCGATCCGCACGCGCCCGCTCCGCCCGGCTCTCCGCCGTCCTGGGCCGGCCCCGGCGGCTCCCCGGACGGCCTCGGCGGACGACCTCCCGGCAGTGGTGGCGACCCCCGCGCCGGACACGACCCGCGCGCCGGGCACGCCTCCCGCGCGGACGGTGGTTCCCGCGCCGGAGCGCCGGCGCGGCTTCCCGTCCGGCCGGCCACGGGGCGGTTCCTGGTGCTGGCGGGCGTCTTCGTCTGCGCGGCCTGCGGGCTCGTCTACGAACTCGAACTGGTCGCCCTCGCCTCGTACCTGATCGGCGACTCGGTCACCCAGGCCTCCGTCGTGCTGTCCGTCATGGTCTTCGCCATGGGCATCGGCTCGCTCGCCGCCAAACGGCTGCGCCGGTTCGCCGCGGCCGGCTTCGGCGCCGTCGAGGCGGTCCTCGCCCTCGTCGGCGGACTCAGCGCGATGGTGCTCTACGCCGTCTTCGCCTGGACCGGAGGCTGGGGCGGCCCGTGGGCCTACGCCCCGCACCTCCTCCTGGTCGCCTTCTCGCTCACGATCGGCGTGCTGATCGGCGCGGAGGTGCCGCTCCTGATGGAGCTGATCCAGCGCGTCCGCCGCCAGGACGCGGGCGGCGCCGTCGCGGACCTGTTCGCCGCGGACTACGTCGGCGCGCTGGTCGGCGGCCTCGCCTTCCCCTTCGTGCTGCTGCCCTTCCTCGGCCAGCTGACCGGCGCGCTGGTCACCGGCACCGTCAACGTGCTCGTCGGCGCCGCGCTGGTCCTCGGCCTGTTCCGGCACGACATGACCGGCCGGGCCCGCTGGCTGCTGCTGACCGCCAACGCCGTGGTGCTGAGCCTGCTCGCCACGGCGACCGTCCTCGCCGACGACTTCGAACGCGCCGCCCGGCACGCCGTGTACGGGCAGGACGTCCGCGTGGCCGTCCGGACCGACGTGCAGGAGGTGGTCCTCACCGGCGACACCGACGGGCGGCCCCTGGACCTGTTCCTGGACGGGCGGCTGTGGCTCAGCGCCGACGACGGGCGGCGCGGGCACGAGGCCCTGGTGCATCCCGCCATGCGCGGTCCGCACGCGCGCGTGCTCATCCTCGGCGGCGGTGACGGACTCGCCGCGCGGGAGGTGCTGCGCCATCCGGGCGTGCGCCGCGTCGACGTCGTCGAACTCGACCCCGGGCTGGTCCGGCTGGCCCGGCACGACCCCGGCCTGTCCGCCCTGAACGAGCACTCCTACGCCGATCCGCGCCTCCGCGTCGTCGGGTCCGACGCCTTCCGCAGTCTGCGCTCGACGCCCACCGCGACGTACGACGTGGTCGTCTCGGACCTGCCCGACCCGGGGTTCACGGCCGGCACGAAGCTGTACTCGCAGGAGTTCTACGGGCTGCTGCGGCGGGTGCTCGCCCCCGACGGGCGGCTGGCCGTGCACGCCGGACCGGTGACCGCCCGTCCCCGGACCTTCTGGACGGTGGACGCCACGCTCCGCGCGGCCGGCCTGCGGACCGTCGCGTACCGCGTCGCCGAGCGGGCGGGGCGCCTCGCGCCGGGCCCCCACCAGGGGGCCGGGGGGCACCCCCGCACCACCCGCGACCGAGGCTTCCTGCTGGCCGCCCGCACGCCCCCCGCCCTGCGCCTCGACCCGGCGGCCCCGCGCCCGCGCACCCTCACGTCCGCGTCCCTGCTCCGGGACGCCCGCGCGGCCTCCCGCACCCGGCTCACCGGGCTGCCGCCGTCCACGCTGGTGCATCCGCGGTACTGAGGCGCGCTCCCGGTGCCGGGGCGCGTTCCCGGTACCGGCGTGCGGTAAGTGAGTTTGTGCCGTCGGGGGGTGCGGTGGGCGCCCGCTGGGTAGGCTGCGCTGACATGGAGCATGAGGTGTTCGTTCCGGTTCCGGCCGCCCGGCTCAGGGACGTACTGGCCGACCCGGTCCGGGTCGCCCGGGCGGTTCCGGGGCTCCAGCAGGACGCCGGCGCCGCACCCGTCACGGGACGGCTGAAGGTGCGCTTCGGCAGTCACTCCATCACCTACCGGGGTTCCCTGCGGCTGTCCGGGCGCTCGGACGGCGCCTACGCCGTCGAGGGCGTCGCCACCGAGTCGCGCGGCACCGGCACGGTCACGCTCGCGCTCACGCTCCGGGTGGCGGACGCCGACGGGGGGTGCACCCTGGCGGTCACCGGTACGGCCGCCGCCGACGGACGGGTCACGGAGCTGCCGCCGGACGTCGTGACGTCGACCGCCGGCCGGCTGCTGACCCGCTTCGCGGAGAACCTGGGCGCGGCCGTTGTAGCGGAACGGCCCGGGACGACGCGGGCGGAGCCGCCCACCGCCTCGGGTGCCGAGAGCCGCCCGCCCTCCCTCGCGGACCCGGAGGAGACCACCGGGGACGAGCGAGCCGGGGACGAGCGAGCCGGGGCTGAGCCCACCGGGGAGGAGCGCGCCGGACACGGCGATCGGGACGAGCCGGGCGCCCCCGAGGTCCTTGGGGCTCCTGCGACTCCTGAGCCTCCAGCCGCCCCCGAGCCTCCTGCGGTCCCTGAGCCTCCTGCGGCCCCCGAACCCCCCGCGGCCCCCGACCCTCCCGCCGAGGCCGCGCACGCGCGGCGGACGATGATCGGCCGCAGCGCCGAGGAGGTGGACCACGCACCACCGCGCGGCCGGTACGCCCCCGTCCCCGCGCCGCAGGCCGGCGTGGCCGGTGCCCCCCTGCGCTGGGCCGCCCCGGCGGCGGCGCTGGTCGTGGCGTCGGCGATCGTCGTGGGCCGCGCGCTGCGCAAGCGCCGCTGAACCGCCGGCGGGCGCCGCCGCGGCTACCGGGTGGGGCCCTCTTGATCGCCCCAGTAGGGTCGAGGCGTGAGCAACGAACCCATCACGCTGACCGCGGGTGACGCGGAGGCGACCGTGCTGCCGGGCAACGGCGGCCGGATCGGCGGGCTGCGCGTCGGCGGCACGGAACTGCTCCGGCAGGGCGAGCGCTACGGCTGCTTCCCGATGGTCCCCTGGTGCGGCCGTATCCGGGAGGGCCGCTTCCGGGACGGCGCCGCGGTCCACCACATGCCGCTCAACTCACCACCGCACGCCATCCACGGCACCGCCCGCGACGCCGCCTGGCGCACCTCCCGCGTCACCGCCGACGAGGCCGTCCTCACGTACGACCTGGCCGACCCCTGGCCCTACCCGGGCCGTGTCACCCAGGTGATCGCGCTCGGTGAGGACGCGCTGACGCTGACCATGTCGGTGGAGACGTACGAGTCGTCCTTCCCGGCGCAGCTCGGCTGGCACCCGTGGTTCAACCGCACCCTCGACGGCGCGGACGTGGCGGTCGCCTTCGACCCCGCCTGGCAGGAGGAGCGCGGCGACGACCACCTCCCCACCGGTCACCGCGTCGACCCGAAGCCCGGCCCCTGGGACGACTGCTTCGGCATGCCCGACGGCGTCGACGTCACCCTCACCTGGCCCGGCCGGCTGGAGCTGCGGGTGACCAGCCCCGAGCAGTGGGTCGTGGTCTACGACGAGCAGGAGGCCGCCGTCTGCGTGGAGCCGCAGACCGGGCCGCCCGACGGCCTGAACACCCTCCCGCGCCTGGTCACGCCCCTGGAGCCGCTGGAGGCCACGACGACCTGGAGCTGGACCCGGCTCTAAGCTGGTGCGCATGACGGACGTACGCGCGGCGCTGCTGCAGCAGATCAAGGACAAGGCCGTGGTGCACGGCAAGGTGACCCTCTCCTCGGGTCTTGAGGCCGACTACTACGTCGACCTGCGCCGCATCACCCTGGACGGCGAGGCCGCGCCGCTGGTCGGGCAGGTGCTGCTGGACCTGACCGCCGACCTGGACTTCGACGCGGTCGGCGGGCTGACCATGGGCGCCGACCCGGTGGCCGCGAGCATGCTGCACGCCGCCGCCGCGCGCGGCAGGCACCTGGACGCCTTCGTCGTCCGCAAGGCCGCCAAGGCGCACGGTCTGCAGCGACGCGTCGAGGGCCCGGACATCAAGGGCCGCCGCGTCCTGGTCGTCGAGGACACCTCCACCACCGGCGGCTCCCCGCTCACCGCCGTCGAGGCCGTGCGCGAGGCCGGTGCCGAGGTGGTGGCCGTCGCGACCATCGTCGACCGGGCGACGGGCGCCGCGGAGAAGATCGAGCAGGGCGCGGGGGTGCCGTACCGGTACGCGTTCGACAAGGACGAGCTGGGCCTGGACTGAGACCCGCCCGGGACGGTACCGCCCAGCGGGCGGACGTCCACTCGGAGTATCCCGGTCCGTCTGGAAGGATGGGGCCGACGATGACGTCGCCCCCCATGGTCTAGGTCAGGGCCCAAGCACGTATCACGCCCACCCGCACATACAAGGAGCGGACATGCCCATCGCAACTCCCGAGGTCTACAACGAGATGCTGGACCGGGCGAAGGCAGGAAAGTTCGCCTACCCGGCCATCAACGTGACCTCCTCCCAGACGCTGCACGCGGCCCTGCGCGGTTTCGCGGAGGCGGAGAGCGACGGCATCGTCCAGATCTCCACCGGCGGCGCCGAGTTCCTGGGCGGCCAGCACAACAAGGACATGGTGACCGGCGCCGTCGCCCTCGCCGAGTTCGCGCACATCGTCGCCGAGAAGTACGACGTCACCGTCGCGCTGCACACGGACCACTGCCCCAAGGACAAGCTGGACACCTACGTCCGTCCGCTGCTGGCGGTCTCCGAGGAGCGCGTCAAGGCCGGCCGCAACCCGCTCTTCCAGTCGCACATGTGGGACGGCTCCGCCGAGACCCTCGCCGACAACCTCTCCATCGCCACCGAGCTGCTGGAGCGCGCCCGCGCCGCCAGGATCATCCTCGAGGTCGAGATCACCCCGACCGGCGGCGAGGAGGACGGCGTCTCCCACGAGATCAACGACTCCCTCTACACGACGGTCGACGACGCGGTGCGCACCGTCGAGGCCCTCGGCCTCGGTGACCAGGGCCGCTACCTGCTCGCCGCGTCCTTCGGCAACGTGCACGGCGTGTACAAGCCGGGCAACGTGGTGCTCCGCCCCGAGCTGCTCAAGGAGCTGAACGAGGGCATCGCCGCCAAGTACGGCCGGCCGGCCGGCAGCAAGCCGTTCGACTTCGTCTTCCACGGCGGCTCCGGCTCCTCCGCCGAGGAGATCGCGACCGCGCTGGAGAACGGCGTGGTCAAGATGAACATCGACACGGACACCCAGTACGCCTTCACGCGTCCGGTCGCCGACCACATGTTCCGCAACTACGACGGCGTCCTGAAGGTCGACGGCGAGGTCGGCAACAAGAAGACCTACGACCCGCGCACCTGGGGCAAGCTCGCCGAGGCCGGCATGGCCGCCCGGGTCGTCGAGGCCTGCGGTCACCTGCGTTCGGCGGGCCAGCGGCTCAAGTAACACCGGTCGTCCTCGTCGACCGTTCGCACGAGCCCGGCGCCCCCGCGCGCCGGGCTCGCTGTATACCTGGGGCATGCCCGACGTCCGGCTGGCCTCATCGCAGGGCAAGTGGATCCTGCTGACCACCGTCCTCGGGTCCGGCATGGCCCTGCTGGACTCGACCGTCGTCAACGTCGCGCTGCCCCGGATCGGCCGCGACCTCGACGCCGACCTCGCCGCGCTCCAGTGGACGGTCAACGCCTACATGGTCACGCTGGCCGGGCTGATCCTCCTCGGCGGCGCCCTCGGCGACCGTTTCGGCCGCCGCCGGATCTTCGTCGTCGGCGTGCTGTGGTTCGCCGCCGCCTCCCTGCTGTGCGGCCTCGCGCCGAACGCCGGGATCCTGATCGCCGCCCGCGCCCTCCAGGGCATCGGCGGCGCGCTGCTCACACCCGGCTCCCTCGCCCTCATCCAGGCCTCCTTCCACCCCGACGACCGGGGCCGCGCGGTGGGCCTGTGGTCGGGCTTCGGGGGCGTCGGCGCGGCGGTGGGGCCGTTCCTCGGGGGCTGGCTGGTGGACGGCCCGGGCTGGCGCTGGGTGTTCCTCCTCAACGTCCCGCTGGCGCTGCTGTGCGCGCCGATCGCCCTGCGGCACGTGCCGGAGTCCTCGGACGAGCGCGCCCACGCCCGCTTCGACGTGCTCGGCGCGGCTCTCGGCGCCGCGGCGCTCGCGCTGCTCACCTTCGCGCTGATCGAGGCGCGTACGGGGACCTGGGCGGTGACGCTCAGCGCGGTGGCGGGAGCGGCGGCGGCGGTGGCCTTCGTCGTCGTCGAGCGGCGCGGCAGGGACCCGATGATGCCGCTGGACGTCTTCGCCTCCCGTCAGTTCGTGGCGGTCAACGTGGTCACGCTGTGCGTGTACGCGGCTTTCGGCGGCTTCTTCTTCCTCGCGGCGCTCCAGCTCCAGGTCGTCGTGGGCTGGTCCGCGCTGGCCGCCGGTACGGCCCTGCTGCCGACGACGGTCCTGATGCTGCTGTTCTCCGCCCGCTCGGGTGAGCTGGCCGAGCGTCTGGGCCCCCGGCTCCAGCTCGGTGTGGGCCCGTTGCTGTGCGCGGCCGGGATGGTGCTGATGCTGCGGGTCGGGCCGGGCGCCTCGTACACCGCCGACGTGCTGCCCGCCCTGCTGGTGCTCGGCCTCGGCATGGTCACGCTGGTCGCCCCGCTGACGGCGACCGTGCTGGCCGCCGTGGACACCGCGCGGGCCGGGCTGGCCAGCGGCGTCAACAACGCGGCGGCCCGTGCGGCGGGCCTCGTCGCGGTCGCCGCGCTGCCGCTGCTCACGGGGATGGGGGAGGAGGCCTACCGGTCGCCCCGGGCCTTCGACGACGCGTTCGGACCGGCCATGCTGATCTGCGCGGGCGTCCTCGTGGCGGGCTCGGTGACCGCCTTCGCGACGGTGCGCCGCCCCGGCCCGGACTGCCGCCGGCCCGAGTGCCGTACCCACGGCTCGGTCATGGTGCCGCCGCTGGAGGGGGAGCGGGCTCGCGGCGAGGCGGGGTGAGGTGGGTAAAGGGGCGGCGTGGCCGGGCGGGGTGACGTGGGCGGAGGGGCGGCGTGGCGGGGGCGGGTGATCCGTGCCGAGGGGTGGCGTGACGAGGACCGGGTGACCCGTGCGGGGGAGTGGCGCGCATGCCGCAGACTTGTGCCATGGCCATTCACGAGAACCTCCTCGGGGGACCGCCCCCGACCCACCTCCCCGACGACCCGGGACCGCGTGAGCTGCTGGCGGGCGGGACCTCGCCCGCCGACGTCGCGGCGAAGTACCCGACGTCCTCGCTGGCCTGGGCCCGGCTGGCCGACGAGGCGTTCGAGCGCGGCAGCGTCGTGGAGTCGTACGCGTACGCCCGTACCGGCTACCACCGCGGTCTGGACGCCCTGCGCCGCAGCGGCTGGAAGGGCCACGGCCCGGTGCCCTGGGAGCACGAGCCGAACCGCGGCTTCCTGCGCGCCCTGCACGCCCTCGCCCGCGCCGCCCAGGCGATCGGCGAGAAGGAGGAGTACGAGCGCTGCAGCCAGTTCCTGAAGGACTCCTCGCCCGCCGCGGCCGAGGTGCTCGGCTAGATCCTGCCTCCCGCGTCGAGGTCCGGCGCGTCCCGGCCCGCCCGCCGCGAGCGGGCGGGCCTTGCGGTTTCCTGGCACGATTGCGGAGGATGCCGTTGGGGACCGGGGCCCCGTGCCGGTAACGGCAGGGCGGACCGCTACCCGTAGTGCCATCAGGAGACAGCAATGTCCCACGAAGCCCCGAATCTCGACTTCGAGGGCAGCACGCCGTACGAGGACTACGTCAAGGCGGACGTGCTCACCCACCTCCAGCACACCCTCTCCGACGATCCCGGAGAGATGGTCTTCCTGGTCACGACCCAGGTCATGGAGCTGTGGTTCACCGTCATCGTCCACGAGTGGGAGACCGCGGCCGGCGCCCTGCGCGAGGACCGGATCCAGGTGGCGACCGACGCGCTGAAGCGTTCGGTGCGGGAACTGGAGGCGCTGAACGCCTCCTGGACGCCGCTCGCGGGCCTCACGCCCGCCCAGTTCAACTCCTACCGGAGCGCCCTCGGCGAGGGCTCCGGTTTCCAGTCGGCGATGTACCGCCGCCTGGAGTTCCTGCTCGGCGACAAGTCCGCGTCCATGCTCGTCCCGCACCGCGGCACCCCCCGCGTCCACGCGGAGCTGGAGAAGGCGCTGCACGAGCCGTGCCTGTACGACGAGGTGGTCCGGCTGCTCGCCCGGCGCGGGTACGACATCCCGGAGGCCGTGCTGCGGCGCGACGTCACGCGTAAGTACGAGGCGGCGCCCGAGGTGGAGGCCGCCTGGACGGCCGTCTACTCCGGCGACCAGAACGGCGAGCTGGCGCGTCTCGGCGAGGCGCTCACCGACGTCGCCGAGCTGGTGTGGCGCTGGCGCAACGACCACCTGGTCGCCACCCGCCGCGCGATGGGCTCCAAGACCGGCACCGGCGGCTCCGCCGGGGTGGCCTGGCTGGAGAAGCGGGCCCGTGGCAACGTCTTCCCCGAGCTGTGGACGGCGCGGTCGTATGTCTGAGCCGCGGGACCTGGCCGGTGAGGCCGGCCGGCTGGACGCCGCCGACGAGCTGGCGGCACTGCGCGAGCGGTTCGTCCTCGACGACGTCGTGTACCTGGACGGGAACTCGCTGGGCGCCCTCCCGGCGCACGTCCCCGCGCGCGTGGCGGACGTCGTACGGCGGCAGTGGGGCGAGCTGCGCATCCGGTCCTGGGAGGAGAGCGGCTGGTGGACCGCGCCCGAGCGGATCGGCGACCGGATCGCCCCGCTGGTCGGCGCGGCGGCCGGGCAGGTCGTGGTGGGCGACTCCACGAGCGTCAACGTCTTCAAGGCCCTCGTGGCGGCCGTACGCATGGCGGGCGAGGGGCGCGACGAGATCCTCGTCGACGCCACCACCTTCCCCACCGACGGGTACATCGCCGAGTCCGCGGCCCGGATGACGGGCTGCGCCCTGCGTCCGGTCGCCCCGGCCGAGGTGCCGTCGGCGCTGGGGGAGCGCACCGCCGCCGTCCTGCTCAACCACGTCGACTACCGCACGGGCCGGCTGCACGACCTGCCCGCGCTGACCGCCGCCGTGCACGCGGCGGGGGCGTACGCGGTCTGGGACCTGTGCCACAGCGCGGGCGCGCTGCCGGTCGGGCTCGACGAGCACGGCGTGGACATGGCCGTCGGCTGCACCTACAAGTACCTCAACGGCGGCCCCGGTTCGCCCGCGTTCCTGTACGTGCGCCGCGACCTCCAGGGCCGGTTCGACTCCCCCCTCCCGGGCTGGAACTCGCACGCCGAGCCCTTCGGCATGACGCCCGCCTACGCGCCGGCCTCCGGTGCGGTGCGCGGCCGGGTCGGGACGCCGGACATCCTCTCCATGCTCGCCCTGGAGGCGGCCCTGGAGGTGTGGGACGGGGTGTCGGTCGAGGCGGTGCGGGCCAAGTCCCTGGCGCTGACGGACTTCTTCCTGCGCTGTGTCGGGGAGTACGTCCCCGGCGGCCGGGTGGAGTCCGTGACGCCGGCCGCGCACGCGGAGCGGGGCAGTCAGGTGGCGCTGCGCTGCGACGACGCGGGCGAGGTCATGAAGCGGCTGATCGAGCGCGGGGTCGTCGGCGACTTCCGCGCGCCGGACGTCCTGCGTTTCGGCTTCACACCGCTGTACGTCGGTTTCGCCGACGTGGAGCGGGCGGCGGCGGTGCTGGCGGGGACGCTCCGGTAGCGGCGAGGCGAGGACCTGCGGGCCGCTCCCTCGGGGGGCGGCCCGGGTCCTCCCCGCGTGCGAGGTGCCGTGGCGGCCTGGGCTCCGCTTGCCCGGATCAGCGTGACCGGCGGTTTCGAGAACCGGCACCGTGAGCTCAGCGTGGTCTGAGTGCTCTGACCGCGTGGTGGACGCCGTACGACGAGCCCGAGTTCATGGGTCGAGGCCGGACCATTCTCCCTTCACCCTGCGTGACATCCCCATGTCCGCGCACGTCACCGGCCTGATACGGTCCCGCCAACGGCCGATTCCCTTCCCCCGGGTCCGCCAACACCGTTTCGCCGCTGAGAGGTTGAGCATGCCGGACGCCGCCGCAGGACCGGGCACCGATGCCGCGAGGGACGCCGCGGAGGCCGCGGAGCAGAAATCGGTCTTCTCGCACCCGGCGGTCGACCCCGACTCCACCGCCTCCTACGGCGACCACCCCGATCAGGTGATCGACTTCTACGCCCCGCGCGGTGCGGCCGGGCCGGGTGGCGCCGCCCCCGTCGTGGTGCTGCTGCACGGAGGTTCGTGGCGGGCACCGTACGACCGGCGCCATGTCAGCCCGTTCGCCGCCTTCCTGGCCCGCCGGGGCTTCGCCGTCGGCAGCGTCGAGTACCGGCGCGGCGCGGCGGGCGGGGAAGCGGCCGGGGGCGACCTCGTGGCGGGCCGCTGGCCCGACACCCTCGACGACGTGGCCGCCGCGCTGGACGCGCTGCCCGCGCTGGTGCGGCAGCACCTCCCGCAGGCCGACGCCGGCCGCGTCGTGGTGACCGGCCACTCCGCCGGTGGTCATCTCGCCCTGTGGGCGGCGGCCCGGCACGTGCTGCCCGCCGACGCCCCCTGGTACCTGGACCGGCCGGCGCCCTTGCGTGGCGTGGTCGCCCTCGCGCCGATCGCCGACTTCGAGGCGGCGGGGGCGCTGGACGTGTGCGGTGGTGCGGCGCGCCAGTTCCTGGGCGGTGACGAGAGCTTCGAGGAGCGCCGGCCGTACGCCGATCCCGCCCTGCTGCTGCCCACCGGCATCGCGACGACCCTCGTCCAGGGCCGCGCCGACGTGGACGTCCCGCTGGCGGTCGCCGAGGCGTACGCCGACGCGGCGGCGCGGGCCGGGGAGGTGGTGGGCGTGACGCTGCTGGAGGGTGTCGGCCACTATCCGTTGATCGATCCGGCGGCGGACGCGTGCGCGGTGGTGGCGGAGGAGATCGCGCAGTTGGCTTGGTGAGGCGCTTGCGGGGGCCGGTGCGGCGCCGGTGCGGTGTGGTGCGGTGCCGGTCCGGTGCTGGGTGCTGGGTGGTCCGGTGCTGGGTGCTGGGTGGTCCGGTGCCGGGTGCTGGGTGCTGGGTGCGGTGACGGTGCGGTCCCGGTCGTACCCGTAATACCTGAGAGCTACCCCGCAGGTGAGCTCCCTGGCGGGACGCGAGTTACCCGTTCGGATTCATAACTTCCCCTACAGGCAGGCCCGATGGGCGGGCGTGCTGGAGGGGAGAGGCCATGGGGTCCCGTTCGGCGGCAGGTTGGCGGCGGCGCGTGAGCACAGCGCGTCGTACCGTCCTGGCCGCGCTCATCTGTGGTGCCGTGGTCCTTCCCCTCGCCGGCGCCGCACGCCCCGAGACCCCGGCCCCGGCCCCCTCCGTGTCGGCGGCCCCGACGGCCGGCACCCTGGACGAGGCGTACGCCGCGCACCGGGCCGACGCCGCCGAGGCGTCCCGGATGGCCGCCGCCCATGGAGACCGCCGGCGCGCGGCAGCCGACCACGCCATGGCCGACCCGTCCCGGCACCTCCTCGCCTTCGACGGGCGGGGCGCCGGACTGGCCACGGAGGTTCTCGGTGACCTGACCCGCGCCGACAGAGTCGCCGTCCTGGTCCCGGGCTCCGACACCAGCCTCGACACGTACGGCCGGTTCCGTGCCGCCGCCCTCGCACTGCACGCCCGGCTGGTCGCGGACGCCCCCGAAGGCACCCGCACGGCGGTCGTGGCCTGGCTGGGCTACGAGACACCGGGCACCGTCAGTACCACGGTCGCCACGACCGGCCGCGCCGACCGGGCCGCCCCGAAGCTCCGCGCCCTGCTCGACGTCCTGCGGGGGATCACCGGCCCCACCGCCCGCTTCTCCCTGCTCTGCCACTCCTACGGTTCGGTCGTCTGCGCCCGCGCCGCCGAGGGCGCGGAGGTCGCCGACATAGCCCTGGTGGGCAGCCCCGGCACCGGCGCGGACTCCGCCTCGGAGCTGCGCACCGGCGCCAGGGTCTGGGCGGCCCGGGGTGCGGACGACTGGGTGGAGCACGTGCCGCACCTCAGCGCCGACCTCTTCGGCACCACCGTCGGATTCGGCACCGACCCCGTCTCCCCGGGCTTCGGCGCCCGGGTCTTCACGGCCGGCGACGGCGGCCACAGCGACTACTTCGCCCCAGGTTCCGTCTCCCTGCGGAACCTGGCCCGGATCACCCTCGGCGACATCACGGAGGTGACCCGGTGACCCACGTGACACCGACACCCCGTAACGCTCCGGCACCCCGTACCGCTCCGCCACCCCGTACCGCTCCGCCACCCCAGGCCGCGCCGGTACTCCGCACCGCCCCTGCCGGTGCCTCCTCCTGGCGCCGGGCCGCCGAGCGGATCGACGCCGCCACGCCCGCGTCGCGGGACCGGGCCGTCGACGCCCTGCGCGCCTTCGCCATCCTCGGTGTGGTCCTCGGCCACTGGCTGGTGACGGCTCTGGTCGCCGACGGCGCCGGCCTGCGTGCGGCCAGCCCGCTGCACGACATGCCGTGGCTGGCCCCGGTCTCCTGGGCCTTCCAGACCCTCGCCGTCTTCTTCCTGGTGGGCGGCCACGTCGCCACGCTGGGCCACGCGTCGGCCCGCGCCCGCGGCACGTCCTACGGCAGGTGGCTGTCCGCCCGGTTGTCGCGGCTGTTCCGGCCGGTCGCGGCCGTCCTCGCCCTGTGGACGGTGACGGCGGCTTCGCTGCTGCTGACGGGCGCGGAGTTCGTGACGGTCCGCACCCTGGTGAAGCTCGCGCTGTCCCCGCTGTGGTTCCTCCTGGTCTTCGCCGCGCTGACGGCGGCGACACCGCTGCTGACCCGACTGCACCCGCTGTGGCCGCTGGTCGTCGTGCTCCATGTCGACCTGCTGCGTTTCGGCTTCGGCGCCCCGTCCTGGCTCGGCTGGATCAACCTCGCCGCCGGGTGGCTGGTGCCGTACACCCTCGGCGCCGCCTGGACCCGGGGCGAGTTGGAGCGCCGCCGCGCGGGCTGGTTCCTGCTCACGGGCGGTACGGCGGCGACGGCGGCGCTCGTCGCCTGGGCGGGCTACCCGGCGTCGATGGTCGGCGTCCCCGGCGCCGAGGTGTCCAACCTCGACCCGCCGACGCTGGCCGCCGTCACCTTCGGTCTGGCGCAGTGCGGTCTCGCGTTGCTGCTGCGGGACCGGTTGCGCGCCGCGTTGCGGCGGCCCGCGGTCTGGGCGGTGGTCGCGCTGGTCAACCTGTCCGCGATGACGATCTTCCTGTGGCACCAGACCGCGTTGATGGCGACCACGGCCACCGGCCTCCTCGCGGGCCGCCTGCCCGGCCTGCACACGGCCCCCGAGGGGCTGGACTGGGTCGCCGCCCGGCTGGTCTGGCTCCCGGCCTTCGCGCTGGGTCTCGCGGCCTGCTGGGTGGCCTTCCGCTCCTTCGAACGGGACGGCAGCGGTCGGCGCTCCAGAATCGTCCGCACCCACCGCCCACCGGAGCCGGAGCCGGAGATAAGGCAGACGAGGAAGACAACCGAGCCGACGGACCCGACGGACCCGACGGACCCGACGGACCCGACGAACCCGACGGAGACGACGAAGACGACCTGTAGGAGCGAGGCGGCGGGGGCGACCAGTGAGACCGGGATCGCGGGAACGACCGAGAACACGGAGGGAGTCCGTCGTGTCTAGGGTGGGGCGGATGAAGCCAAGGGGGAGCCGGCACCTGCCGGGCGGCAGAGCCCAGCGGGTGCTGCGGGTGCTGCACGAGGACCTGTGGACCTGGCGGGCGGACCCGCTGCCGCCGTCCGTGTGGCTGCGCTGGTTCCCGCACGGGGTCGTCTGGCTGGCCGCCCTCGGTGTGCTGCTCGGCGACGCGGCCCAGCTCGGTGACCACGGCGGGGTCGATCCGGGGTTCGCCTTTCTGATCGGCCTCACCCAGGGCGGCGCGATGGTTCTGGCGCTGTGGCGGCCGATCGCGGGGTGGTGGCTGTCCATGGCCGCCATGCTGGTGGGCGCGTTCGCCGTGCGGGCCGAGATGGCCGTCGACGGCGACCGGTTCCCCTGGCCCTGGCCCGCGGCGGGGATCATCGGGCACCTGTTCGTCCTGCTCCTCCTCGCCCTGCGGGTCCGTACCCGGGTCTCCGTGGAGGCGCTGGCCCTGACCGCGCTGGCCACCTACGTCGTGCAGGGCCTGGTGGGCGGCGTGGCCTACCAGCCGACCGGCCAGCTCGCCGTCGTCCTCTTCGCCGTGGCCGTGGTGCTCGGGACGGCTCTGCGCGGGCGTCGCGAGGCCCGCGCCGAACTGGTGCAGCAGACCTCGCTGACCGCCGAGGAGCGGGCCCGGCGCACGCTGTTGGAGGAGCGCGGGCGCATCGCCCGGGAGCTGCACGACGTGGTCGCCCACCACATGTCGGTGATCTCCATCCAGGCCCAGGTCGCCCCCCTCCTCGTCGAGAACCCGCCGGACGAGCTGAAGGAGAACCTCGCGGGCATCCGGCAGAACGCGCTGGAGGCCCTCACCGAACTGCGCCGCGTGCTGGGCGTCCTGCGTGCCGAGCACCCCGACGCACCGGATGTGCCCGGGGGCGCCGACGCCGCCGTCCCGCACGCCCCGCAGCCCGATCTCGACCGGCTCGACGCGCTGGTGGAGAACACCCGGGCCGCGGGCCTGACCGTCCACACCGGGTCGAGCGGTGTGCGCAGACCCCTGCCGTCCGGGGTCGAGCTGTCGGCCTACCGGATCGTGCAGGAAGCGCTGAGCAACGTCCTGCGCCACGCGCCCGGCGCCACCGCCCAGGTGCACCTCACCCACCTCCCGAACGGCCTGCGGGTGGACATCTCCAACACCCGGCCGAAACGCGACCCGGCGCCCTCCCAGGGAGCGGGGCACGGACTGATGGGCATGCGGGAGCGGGTGGCGATGCTCGACGGCAGTCTGACGGCGCATCCCATGCCGGACGGCGGCTACCGGGTGGCAGCGTTCCTCCCGGTCGACGTCGCCGGGCCCACCGACGCCGACCGGCCCACCGCCCCCGACTCCGTCCCCGGCCCGGCCCCCGCCCCCGCCCCCGACTGCTTCACCGACCCCGACCCCTTCACCGAGGACGGCACCCCATGACGACCAGTGACAACGGCCGGGTGATCCGCGTGCTGATCGCCGACGACCAGCAGATGGTCCGCCAGGGCTTCACCGTGCTGCTGAACACCCAGCCGGACATCGAGGTGATCGGACAGGCGGTGGACGGTCTGGACGCCGTGGCCAAGGTCGCCGAGCTCGCCCCGGACGTCGTCCTGATGGACATCCGCATGCCTGAACTGGGCGGCATCGAGGCCACCCGGCGTATCACCGGGGCGAACCCCGGCATACGGGTGCTGGTGCTCACCACCTTCGACCTCGACGAGTACGTGTACGAGGCGCTGCGGGCCGGCGCGGCCGGGTTCCTGTTGAAGGACGCCTCCGCCGACCAGTTGGCCGAGGCGGTCCGGGTGGTGGCGGACGGGGACGCGATGCTCGCGCCGGGCATCACCCGGCGGCTGATCACCGAGTTCTCCCGGCTGGACGACCGGCCGCGCGCCCCGCTGAAGGAGCGCGTGGGTGACCTGACCGAGCGGGAGACCGAGGTGCTCGCCCTGATCGCACAGGGCCTGTCGAACGCGGAGATCGCCCAGCGCCTGGTGGTCGCCGAGCAGACGGTGAAGACCCATGTGGGCCGCATCCTGGTGAAGCTCGGCCTGCGGGACCGGACGCAGGCGGCGGTCTTCGCGTACGAGTCGGGCCTGGTCAGGCCCGCAGGGTACTGATTCCGCGGTGGCCGTCGCGGGCCCCGCGTCATCGCCGTAGTACCTGAGGCGGACACCGAAGGACCCCTCTCACTGGTGACGACCGCGGACCGCGGGGCCCCTACCGTTGCTGACGTGACCGAGACGACCCAGACGCGGACCACGCATCCCGGAGACGGGAGCGGGTCCCGCAGCCCCGAGTACCGGCTGGCGATGGACGCCTTGAGCGGACTGCGCGAGGACCTGTTCCACGACGCCTTCGCCTACCGCCCGCTGCCCCGCCCGGCCGCCGCCGGCCCGTGGGGTCGCCATCTCCCCGCCCGGCTGCGGCCGTACGCGGCGCGCGTCCCGTACGCGGTGGTCGCAGCCGCGGCGCTGCTGGCCTTCTACGGCGGCTGGGCCGGCGGGATGAACGACGGCCCGCTGGCCCTGTTGAGCGGCCTGGTGTGCGCGGCCCCGGTGCTGGCGACGCTGGTCCGGCCGGTCGGCGCGTTCTGGATGTCGATGGCGGCGACCCCCGTGGTCGCACTGCTCGGCAGCAGCTGGGGCGACTGGCCGTGGCTGCCCGGCGCGTTCATCTGCCACCTGGCGGTGCTGGTGATCGTGGCGATACGCACCCGACCCCGGACGGCCGTGTGGATGTGGAGTCTGACCGCCGCGTACGGCATCGCCAACGAGTCCTTCTGGGGCGCCGGCCACTACGGCGGCAACAGTTCCCCGATGCTCGTCCTCACCGCCTTCGCCCTGCTCGTGGTCTCCCTCTGGCACATCCGTCGCGACGCCCGGCGGCAGGTGACCGCGCAGGAGACGGTGACCGCGCACGAGCGGTCCCGGCGCACGCTGCTGGAGGAGCGCACCACCATCGCCCGGGAGTTGCACGACGTGGTCGCCCACCACATGTCGGTGGTCGCCATCCAGGCGGAGGCCGCGCCCTACCGGGTGGAGAACCCGCCGGAGGAGCTGGAGCGCGCCTTCGCCACCATCCGGGAGAACGCGGTGGCCGCGCTCACCGAGCTGCGCCGCGTCCTCGGGGTCGTCCGGGCCGAGGACTACGAGGTCCCGGACGCCCCGCAGCCCACCCTCGCCGACCTGGACGGCCTGCTCGCCAATGTCCGCGACGCCGGCCTGAGCGTGGAGAAGGCGGTGACCGGCGCGGTGCGCGAGCTGCCGCCCGGCGTGGAGCTGTCGGCGTACCGGATCGTGCAGGAGGCGCTGAGCAACACGCTGCGGCACGCGCCCGGTGCCACCGCCCGCGTCGAGGTCTCCTACGTCCTGGGCGGCCTGGGCCTGCGCGTGGTCAACGGCCCGCTCCCCGAGACCAGCCTCGTGAAGCCCTCACCCGGCGCGGGGCACGGCATCACCGGCATGCGGGAACGGGTGTCGATGCTGAACGGCGAGATGACCGCCGCCCCCACCGACGACGGCGGCTACGAGGTGGCGGTGTACCTGCCGGTCACCGTGGTGAAGGAGGGGGACGCATGACCGACGGCACGATCCGCGTCCTGATCGCCGACGACCAGATGATGGTGCGCGAGGGCTTCTCGGTCCTGTTGAACGCGATGCCGGACATCGAGGTCGTCGGCGAGGCGGTCAACGGCCGCGAGGCCGTCGGCAAGGTCCGCGAACTCGCCCCCGACGTCGTCCTCATGGACATCCGCATGCCGGAGCTGAACGGCATCGAGGCGACGAGGGAGATCATCGCGGCGGACGGCACGTCGAAGGTGCTGGTGCTGACCACCTTCGACCTCGACGAGTACGTGTACCAGGCGCTGCGCGCGGGCGCTTCCGGCTTCCTGCTGAAGGACGCCTCGGCGAGGCAACTGGCCGACGGGGTGCGGGTGGTGGCCGCCGGGGAGGCGCTGCTGGCCCCCTCGATCACCAAGCGTCTGATCACCGAGTTCTCGAAGCTGTCCGACGGCCCACGTCTGATGCCCCAGGCGCAGGCGGCGTACGGGGAGCTGACCGACCGGGAGACGGAGGTCCTGGTGCTGATCGCGCAGGGTCTGTCGAACGCGGAGATCGCCGGGCACCTGGTGGTCGCCGAGTCGACGATCAAGACGCACGTCAGTCGCGTCCTGGTGAAGCTGGGGCTGAGGGACCGCACCCAGGCGGCGGTCTTCGCCTACGAGGCCAGGCTGGTCACGCCGGGGTGACCAGGGGGCCCGACGGGTTCCGTGTCGGTACCGCGTCGGGGCGCGCCGGTCGCGGCCGGCGGTCCGTGACCTCTGGGCAGGGGCCCGGTCGGCGTCCTATCGTCCGTCCATGACGGCTCAATCCGACCTCGCGTTCGACCCGTGGGACCCGGCGTTCGTCGCCGACCCGTACCCCGCCTTCGCCGAGCTGCGGGCCCGGGGCCGGGTGCACTACTACGAGCCCAGCGACCAGTGGCTCGTCCCGCACCACGCGGACGTGTCGGCGCTGCTGCGCGACCGGCGCCTGGGCCGGACCTACCGGCACCGTTTCACCGACGAGGACTTCGGCCGGGCCCCGCACCCGCCGGAGCAGGAGCCCTTCCACACGCTCAACGACCACGGGATGCTCGACCTGGAGCCGCCGGACCACACCCGCATCCGGCGGCTGGTGTCGAAGGCGTTCACGCCGCGGACCGTGGAGCGGCTGAAGCCGTACGTGTGCGCCCTCGCGGACGACCTGGTGTCCCGGCTGGTGGAGGCGGGCGGCGGCGACCTGCTGCGGGACGTGGCCGAACCGCTGCCGGTGGCCGTGATCGCCGAGATGCTGGGCATTCCCGAGTCCGACCGGGGCCCGCTGCGCCCCTGGTCGGCGGAGATCTGCGGGATGTACGAGCTGAACCCGTCGGAGGAGACGGCGGCGAAGGCGGTCCGCGCGTCGCTCGCCTTCTCGGAGTACCTGCGCGGTCTGATCGCGGCCCGTCGCAAGGAACCCGGCGACGACCTGATCTCGGGCCTGATCGCGGCCCACGACGAGGACGACCGTCTCACCGAGCAGGAGATGATCTCGACCTGCGTCCTGCTGCTGAACGCCGGTCACGAGGCCACGGTGAACGCGACGACCAACGGCTGGCTGGCCCTCTTCCGCAACCCGGACCAGCTGGCGGCCCTGCGCGCCGACCACTCGCTCGTCCCCTCGGCCGTCGAGGAGCTGATGCGCTACGACACCCCGCTCCAGCTCTTCGAACGCTGGGTGCTGGACGAGATCGAGATCGACGGCACGGTCCTGCCGAGGGGCGCCGAGGTGGCGCTGCTGTTCGGCTCCGCCAACCACGACCCGGCGGTCTTCACTGCCCCGGACCGTCTCGACCTCGCCCGCCGGGACAACCCGCACATCTCCTTCAGCGCCGGTATCCACTACTGCATCGGCGCCCCGTTGGCCCGCATCGAGCTGGCGGCGTCCATGACGTCCCTGCTCGCGCGGGCACCCGGGCTGAGGCTCGCCGCGGAGCCGCGGCGCAGGCCCCACTTCGTCATGCGGGGGCTGGAGGGGCTGACCGTCGAGACGTGAGGCGTCCGCCCGCCGGTTTCGTTCACTTCGTCCCTCGCCTACTTCGTCTCCAGGTCCCGCCGCCCAAAGCCCGCCAGACCCAGCCACACCAGACCGGCGGCGACGAGCGTCAGCACCAGCAGCGGGGTCCACTCCATGTCCGCGGCCGGGAGCCGGGGCACATGGCCGAAGGGGGAGAGGTGGTTCATCCAGTCGGGGAAGCGCAGGATCTGCCCGAGGTAGCCGACGACGAAGACGTACGCGGGCACGGCCCAGGCCGCCGCGCTCGCCCGCGGGAACCAGCCGAAGAGCACCGTCGCCACCCCGGCCGTGACCCACAGGGCGGGCGCGTACGCGAGGGCCGCGCCGATCAGCTCGGGCAGCAGCGCGGCGTCGCCGGTGGAGGCGGCGCCCGCGAGGCCCATGCCCAGTCCGGCCAGCAGCAGGACGAGCGTGCCGCAGCCCATGGCCACGGCCAGGTGGCCGCCGACCCAGCGCCCGCGGGACAGAGCGGTGGCGAGCAGCGGTTCGGCCCGGCCCGCGGTCTCCTCCGTCCGGGGCCGCAGCGCCGTCATCACCACGTACACGGCGGCGACCGACGCGACGACCACCATGACCATCGCGGCGAACGACTCCGCCATGTCGGCACCGCCGAGGCGTTCCAGGGCCTCCTGGACCTGGTCGACGTCCTTCAGCATGTCGTCGGCCTGCCCGAGGAGCGAGCCGTACATCGCACCCATCAGGAACAGGCCGGCGCCGAAACCGGCGAACATCCCGCGGTGCAGCCGCAGGGCGGAGCCGAGGGCCGTGCCCAGGGCGGCGGAGGCGTGCGCACTGCCGAGCCGCTCGGGCCGCAGGCCCGCGCCCACGTCCCGCCGGGTGGAGAGTGCGAACCCCGCCGCCGCGCAGGCCACGGCGAGGGCGAGGCAGAGCAGCAGCGGCCACCAGTCGTCGTCGACGTAGACGTAGGTGCGCTGGGTCCAGCCGATCGGGGAGAGCCAGGACAGGGCGCCGGCCGGGCCGCTGTCGCCGGCGGCCCGCAGTACGTAGGCGGCGCCGATGACCGCGAGGGCCATGCCGGTGGCACCGCGCGCGTGGGCGGTGACCTGGACCGTGACGGCGGCGACGGCGGCGAGGACGAGGCCGGCGGCGGCGTGACAGGCGCCGTACAGCAGCGAGCCGGAGGCGTCGATGCCCTCGATGCCGAGGCCGGTCAGGCCGAGGGCCAGCAGCAGGGCGAGGACCAGGTTGGCCAGGAGGGCGACGGCGAGGGCGGCGGCGAGGTGGGCGTGCCGGCCGACGACCGTCGAGCGCAGCAGCTCGGCCCGTCCGGTCTCCTCCTCGGCACGGGTGTGCCGGGTGACGAGCAGGACGCTCATCAGGCCGACGAGGACGGCCGTGAAGCCGAGCATCTGGTGGCCGAGCATGGCGCCGAAGGTGTAGTCCTCCAGGTAGTGGCGCGGGCCCGTCATGGCGAGGCCGGCCGGGCTGCTCATCGTCTCCACGGCGTTGGCCCGGTCCTCGGGCGCGCTGTACAGCTCGGCGAAGCCGTCGGCCGTCGACAGGGTGCCGAGGACCAGCGCCGCGATCCACACCGGGAGCCGGACGCGGTCGCGGCGCAAAGCGAAGCGGATCAGCGTGCCGGTGCCGGCCAGGACGTCCGTGCGGCCCGTGCCGGACCGGGGGTGTGCCGCGGAGCCGGCGGGGGCCGTCGGGAGGGCGGTCATCGCAGGGCTCCCCGTGCGCCGTCGTCGTAGTGGCGCAGCATCAGCTCCTCCAGGGTCGGCGGATGGCTGACGAGGCTGCGGATGCCGAACTCGGTGAGCTTGCGGACCGCGCCGTCGACCTCGGTGCCGTCTACGGCGAAGTGGACCCTGCCGTCGGTGGCCCGCAGGTCGTGGACGCCGGGCAGCGCGTCCAGGCCGGTGGCCGGGCGCTCGGTCTCCGCCTCGATGGTGGTGCGGGTCAGGTGCCGCAGTTCGGCGAGCGTGCCGGACTGGACGGTCCGGCCGAGCCGGATGATGCTCACCCGGTCGGCGAGCTTCTCCACCTGGGCCAGGATGTGGCTGGAGAGCAGTACGGTCCTGCCGGCGGCCTTGGCCTCGGTGATGACGTCCTGGAAGACGACCTCCATGAGAGGGTCCAGGCCCGCGGTGGGCTCGTCGAGGAGCAGCAGCTCGGCGTCCGAGGCGAGCGCGGCGACGATGGCGACCTTCTGCCGGTTGCCCTTGGAGTAGGCGCGGCCCTTCTTGCTGGGGTCCAGTGCGAACCGTTCGACGAGTTCGGCGCGGCGTTGCTTGTCCAGCCCGCCCCGCAGCCGTGCCAGCAGGTCGATGGCCTCGCCGCCGGTGAGCTGGGGCCACAGTTCGACGTCGCCGGGAACGTAGGCGAGCCGGCGGTGCAGGTCGACGGCGTCCGACCAGGGATCGCGGCCGAGCACCTGAGCGGCGCCCGAGTCGGGGCGCAGCAGGCCGAGCAGGACGCGGACGGTGGTGGACTTGCCGGCGCCGTTGGGCCCGAGGAAGCCGTGGACCTCGCCTGCTTCGACGGCGAGGTCGAGTCCGTCCAGCGCGCGCGTCCGGCCGAAGGACTTGTGGAGTCCGGAGACGCTGATTGCCTTGGTCATGTTTCGGAACGTACGTTACTTTCAGAAATTTGTGAAGTTAAGAAAGTGTCAGGAAGTGAGGGATGATCGAAGGATGAGGGAAGCGAAGGAGCTGACGGAGACGGCGGGGGCGGCACCGGCCGCGGAACGGGAGCGCGACCCCGAGGCGGTGTCGAAGTTCGTGGAGGGCTTCGCCGCCCAGCTCGTCGAGGCCGGTGTGCAGCGGATGCCGGCCCGTGTCTTCGCGGCCCTGCTCGCCTCCGACTCGGGTTCGCTGACCTCGGCCGAACTCGGCGAACGGCTTCAGGTCAGCCCGGCCGCCGTCTCGGGCGCCGTCCGTTACCTCGCGCAGCAGCACATGGTCTCGCGCGAGCGCGAACCCGGCTCACGGCGGGAGCGGTACCGCGTGCACAGCAACCAGTGGTACGAGGCCCTCACCAACCGCGAGGCCATCGTGAAGCGGTGGGAGAGCGCGCTGCGCGAGGGGGTCGCCAGCCTCGGCGCCGGGACCCCGGCGGGCCGCCGGATGGCCGAGACGCTGGCGTTCTTCGAGTTCGTCGACGGCGAGGTCGCGGCGATGATGGAGCGCTGGCGGGTGCACCGGGAAGAGCGGTTCGGACGGGACTGAGAGCCCCTGGTCCCCACCCTCACCCCACCGGCAGCGTCAGCCCCCACGCCCCCTCGCGCACCGTCCAGGTGCGCGTCCGCACCGGCCCCGAGACGACCGCGTCGGCCCGGTAGCGGAAGTGCGCTCCCGACACGGTCACCGTCAGGCCGGTCGCCGTCAGCGCCGGCGCCTCCGCGTCCACCGACGACGGCCGCACCTCCACCACGGCCACCCCGCCGGTGCCCGGCACCACCGAGACCGCCTCCACCGGCCGGTCCAGATCCACCAGCGTCACCCCGTCGACCTCCACCCGCAGCCGGGCCGGACCGGCCGCCCCCACGGTCACCGTGCCCCGGGCCGGCCGCGAGGGCGCCAGGGTCCGTACGAGGGACTGGCAGGTCCGCAGCCAGTGGTGCCCCCCGGTCGAGGCGGACGCGCCCGTCCCGGCCCCCGGCCGCGCCGCCCCCGCGTCCCGCTGCCCGGCGACCGGCGGGATCCCCACCGCCCCCAGCACCACCCCGTCGCTGTCGTCGACGAGCAGGTCCAGGCGCCGTTCCGCCCCGTCCAGCACCGACCGGGCCGCCGCCACCGCGCCCGACGGCAGCCCGAGCGACCGGGTGAGGCCCAGCACCGGCCCCACCGGCACCACGGACAGGGCGCACCCCGCCAGCTCCCGGTGCCGGTGCAGCAGGGCCACGGCGCGCAGCAGCGCGCGGTCGTCACCGACCACGACGGGCCGTCGCGAACCCCGCCGCCGCAACGCCCGGGCGAACTCCTCCGGGCTCTCCGGCAGACACACCTTCGTGTTCGCCGCACCCGCGCTGAGCACGTCTTTCGCGATCCGGACGGACTCCCCGTCGGTGCGCCGGGCGACCGGATCGACGACCACCAGAAGCTGATCGGGCCTCGCTGAGGATGTCGCGGAAGAGTTCGCGGAAGTCGCCACCTCGGCCATGCCTCGCTTCCTCGGGTAGCATCTTTGTGCAAGAGCCCCTTGCGCTATTGCGCCAGGGGCTTCGTCTATTCCGGGGCATCCGGTCCGACGGTTGGCGGCCAACGACGGTCGCGGTGTACGTGGCGGAAACCCACCGCGTACGCCCTCGACCATGGACATGCCCCGCCCGGAAGGGGTGTACGCGCGTGCCCGCACTTGTGCTGCTCGGTGCTCAGTGGGGTGACGAAGGCAAGGGAAAGGCGACGGACCTGCTCGGTGGTTCCGTCGACTATGTGGTGCGCTACCAGGGCGGCAACAACGCCGGCCACACGGTAGTCGTGGGCGATCAGAAGTACGCCCTCCACCTGCTCCCTTCCGGAATCCTGTCTCCCGGCTGTACGCCGGTCATCGGTAACGGTGTCGTTGTCGACCCGTCGGTCCTGTTCTCCGAGCTGAGCGGGCTGAACGAGCGCGGCGTCGACACGTCCAAGCTCCTGATCAGCGGAAACGCGCACATCATCACGCCGTACAACGTGACCGTCGACAAGGTGACGGAACGCTTCCTCGGCAAGCGCAAGATCGGCACCACCGGCCGCGGCATCGGTCCGACCTACGCCGACAAGATCAACCGTGTCGGCATCCGCGTCCAGGACCTCTACGACGAGTCGATCCTCACCCAGAAGGTCGAGGCGGCGCTCGACGCCAAGAACCAGATGCTCACCAAGCTCTACAACCGGCGCGCGATCGCCGTCGAGCAGGTGGTCGGGGAGCTGCTGGGCTACGCGGACAAGCTCCGCCCGTACGTCGCCGACACCGTCCTGGTCCTCAACCAGGCCCTCGACGACGACAAGGTGGTCCTCTTCGAGGGCGGCCAGGGCACGCTCCTGGACATCGACCACGGCACGTATCCCTTCGTGACCTCGTCGAACCCGACCGCGGGCGGCGCCTGCACCGGCGCCGGCGTGGGCCCGACGAAGATCAGCCGGGTCATCGGCATCCTCAAGGCGTACACGACGCGTGTCGGCGCCGGCCCGTTCCCGACGGAGCTGTTCGACGAGGACGGCGAGGCCCTGCGCCGCATCGGCGGCGAGCGCGGTGTCACCACCGGCCGCGACCGGCGCTGCGGCTGGTTCGACGCGGTCATCGCCCGCTACGCGACCCGCGTCAACGGCCTCACCGACTTCTTCCTCACCAAGCTCGACGTCCTCACCGGCTGGGAGCAGATCCCGGTCTGCGTGGCGTACGAGATCGACGGCAAGCGCGTCGAGGAGCTGCCGTACTCGCAGTCCGACTTCCACCACGCGAAGCCGGTCTACGAGATGCTGCCGGGCTGGAGCGAGGACATCAGCAAGGCGAAGTCCTTCTCCGAGCTGCCGAAGAACGCCCAGGCGTACGTGAAGGCGCTGGAGGAGATGTCCGGCGCCCCGATCTCCGCGATCGGCGTGGGACCGGGCCGGGACGAGACGATCGAGATCAACTCGTTCCTGTAGGCACCACGGACCGCCCGACGGCCGGGACCCCCGCACGGGGCCCCGGCCGTCGGCATCCGGGCGGCGGCTACGCTGGCCGGTACCAGCAGTGGACGGAACGGCGCGGAGCGAGCGGAACATGCGGATCGGTAACCCCCTGCCCGTCGGCCTGCGCGGGAAGCCCTCCGTCCGGATGTGGATCTGGCTGACCGTCGCGGTCGTCGCCGTGACCGGCGGACTCCTCTACGTCGACGGCCACCGCGTCTCCGCCGCCCCGCACGCGGACCACGCCCAGTGCGACGAGGTCGTCTCCCGCCTGCCCGACGACATACCCGGCGCCTCGCGCGACTGGACCCTCGGGGAAGGGGTCGCGGCCTGGGGCGGGCAGGCGGCGGTCTTCCGCTGCGGCGCCGAGGAACTGCCGCCCAACATCAACCTCTGCGTCACCGTCGACGGTGTCGACTGGGTGCTGGACGAGGAGCGGCTCAAGCGCGACGGCGTGAGCGTCCTGCGCACCTACGGCCGCTCACCGGCCGTGGAGTTCACGTACACCGGACCGCGCGAGGAGGTCGGCGGCATCCTCACCGCGCTGGACCCCGCCGTGAAGTGGCTCCCGCAGAAGCGCAAGTGCGTCGGCCTGCAGGACGCCGACGTCGTCTAGGGCCCGTCGGACAGGTTCCGCCTGCCGTTCGGCCCCCTCCGCCGAGCGCCGCCGCCAGGCGTGGTGTCGGATCGGGGCATGACCGACCGTGACCGCGCCGCTTCCTGTCAGGGCCCGTACGGCGTCGAGGCCGACCCGGGGGACTGCGGCGACCCCGTCCGTTTCGAGGTGGCCCGGCACCGGAGGGTGCCGCTGCGGGTGTGCCCCGTCCATCTGGGGCCGGCGCTGCTGCTGGCGGACGGGGTGCTGTGGCCGCCCGGAATTTCCTTGATCCGCTGAGGGAGCGGGCCACCGGAGTGGTTCACTGGGGTGCCCCAGCCGGACCCGCCGGACCCGCCCGGCCCCCGACGACGCGGAAGGAAGCCGTACGGTGCCCGGACGATCCGATGCGATGGCAGAGCGTTTCGAGCAGGACCGCCCCCGGTTGCGCGCCGTCGCGTACCGCATCCTCGGTTCCCTCGGCGAGGCCGACGACGCCCTCCAGGACGCCTGGCTGCGCGCCGACCGCGCGGACACCTCCGGGGTGGAGAAACCTTCCGCCTGGCTCACCACCGTCGTCGCCCGGGTCTGCCTCAACATGCTGCGCGCCCGCGACACCCGCCGCGAGGACCCCCTGGACGACGGCACGGACCGCCGGCCCGCCACCGCCCCGCCCGGCGCGCGCACCGCCGATCCCGCGGAGGAGGTGCAGCTCGCCGACGAGGTGGGCATCGCCCTGCTGATCGTCCTGGACACCCTGGGACCGGCCGAGCGGCTGGCCTTCGTCCTGCACGACATGTTCGACGTGCCCTTCGACGACATCGCAGCGATGGTCGGCAAGACCCCCGCGGCCACCCGGCAGCTGGCGAGCCGCGCCCGCCGCCGGGTGCGGGGCGTGCCCGCGCCCGACGCCGACGCGCCCCGCCGCCGCCGCGCGGTCGACGCCTATCTGGCGGCCACCCGCGGCGGCGACTTCGACGCCCTGGTCGCCCTGCTCCACCCGGACGTCGTGCTGCGCGCGGACGCGGCGGTCGTGCCGACGCCCGCACCCGTCGAGATCACCGGCGTGGAGCCGGTCGCCCGGGGCGCGATGGCCTCGATGGCCCGCGCCCGGTTCACCGGCGTGCTCCTCGTGGACGGCCGGCTGGGCCTGGCGATGGCCGAGAACGGCAGGCTGCGCGTGGTCCTCCGCTTCACCTTCGCGGACGACGGGCTCATCACCGGCATCGACGTCGTCGCGGAGCCCGACCGCCTGAGCGAGCTGCACATCTCGGGCATAGGCTGAGGATGTACACGACGCGTCGGCAGAAGAAGGTGAGTGCGATGCGCGTGCTGCTCAAGGCGACGCTGGACACGGAGAAGTCGAACGAGCTGATCCGCAGCGGCAGGATGCCGGGGATGATGAAGGAGATGCTCGACCGCATCGGGCCGGAGGCCGCCTACTTCGGCACCCTCGGCGGCCGCCGCACGGCCCTGCTCGTCCTCGACATGCAGGAGAGCTCCCAGTTGCCTCCGATCGGCGAACCGTTCCTCATGGAGATGAACGCCGACGTCGAGGTCTGTCCGATCATGAACGCCGACGACCTGGCGACGGGCCTGTCCCGGCTCGGCTGACCGGAGGCGACCGGTCAGCTGAAGACGATCATCGACCCCTGGGCCAGGCTCCGCGTGGCCGCCGCGTGCAGGCCCAGCCACACGTGGCGCTCCCGGGCGAAGGGGCTGGAGTCGTGCGGTGCGGGCACGGCCGGTTCCTCCAGTTCCGTCGGGGCGAGCGGCGGGCTCGGCGGCGCGGGCGGGTTCGCCGGGTCGATGCCGAGGGCCGGGGCGACGGCCTCCAGTTCCCGCAGCAGGGTGTGCGAGGAGCCCAGGGGGCCGCCCCCGGCGAGGAGTTCGTCGCTGGCGAGCGGGTGCGGGAAGTCGACGGGCACGTAGGCGCCCGCGTGGTCGTAGTGCCAGACCAGGTGCGAGCGCTGGGCCGTCGACTCGAACATCTCCAGCAACTGCTCGTAGTCACCGCCGAGTTCGTCCACAGGCGTCACCGGCAGCCCGCACAGCCGGAGCAGGTACGCCCGGCGCAGGAAGTGCAGCGCGTCGTAGTCGAAACCGGCCACCGGGGCGACCTCACCGGTCAGTCCCGGCATGTACTGGTACACCGGCACCGGCGGCAGCCCGGCCTCGGCGAGCACCTTGTCGTACTGCGCGAGTTCCTCGGCGAACGGGTTGTCCGGCGTGTGGCACAAGACGTCGACGAGCGGTACCAGCCACAGGTCACAGGCCAAAAGAGGGCTCCTCACACAGCATGGTGGTCAAGGGCGACGGTCGAGCACGGTGATCGGGCGCGGTGATCGGGCGCGGTGGTCGGAAAGCGTAGTCGGTGCGCGGTGCGTGCAGGTCCCATACCCATCTGGGGCCGGACCACGACACGTCGGGCGGTGGTCATCCGCCGGCGGGCCCCGGGTCAGCCGTCGGCGAGCCGCTCGATGAGGGCGAGCGAGTGGGCGTTGTACGCGTCGACGAGGGAGCGGGCGGCCGGGGCGTCGAGGCGGGCGAGGGCGTCGACCAGTTCGGTGTGCCCGGACCACAGGGCGCCCCGCAGGTCGCTGAGCCGGCGCAGGTGCTGCACCGTGCACACCCAGCTCTGCACCCGCAGCCGGTGCAGGAAGTCGGCGAGGTGGCGGTTGCCGAACAGGAGGGCCAGCTCGCGCCAGTAGCGCAGGTCGTAGCCGATGAGGACGGTCAGTTCCCCGGCCGCGGCGGCCCGCTGGGCCTCCTCGCCGCGGCGGCGGACACCGGCGAGCGCGGCGGCGATTCGCGGGTCGTCCGGACTCGGCCCCTCCGGCCGGTCGGCGAGGAGAGCGAGGAACATCCCGTCGGTGACGAGGCTGCGGGCCTCGATCATGCTCCGGAAGTCGTCGACCGAGTACTCGTGGACGCGGAAGCCGCGGTGGTGGTCGGCGTCGAGCAGCCCCTGTGCCGACAGGTCGACCAGCGCTTCGCGCACGGGCGTCGCGGACACCCCGTACTGGTCGGCGATCTCCTTGACCGTGAACTCCTGTCCCGGCCGGAGCCGCCCGGCGAGCACCTCGTCGCGGAGCGCGTCGGCGATCTGCTGCCGCAGGGTGCTGCGGGTGACGGCGGCACCGCCGCTGGGGCCGGGCATGGTCGGGCGGTCTCCTCGTCGCGTCCGGGGGGCGTACTCGCGCACGCGGCCGTGGCGTGCCCGCACACAGGACGGTGGCGTGCTCGCACACATGACTACCGTGTACGAGCACGCCACCTTACGCGTTCGGCTCCCGTTCCTGCCCGCCTGCGGGCAGGCGCTCTACTCCGTGTACTCGTCCGCCACGGACAGTGCCGTGTCCAGGGCCACCAGGCCCTCCTTCAGCTCCGCCTCGGAGACGTTGCACGGCGGCACGACATGGGTGCGGTTCATGTTCACGAAGGGCCACACGCCGTGCGCCTTGGCGGAGGCGGCGAAGGCGTTCATCGGGGTGGCGGCCTGCCCGGTCGCGTTGTAGGGGACCAGCGGCTCCCGGGTGTCCCGGTTCTTCACCAGTTCCAGCGCCCAGAACATCCCGACCCCGCGCACCTCGCCCACGCTCGGGTGGCGCTCGGCCAGCTCCCGCAGCGCCGGCCCGACGACCTCGGCGCCGAGCCGGGCGGCGTGCGCGACGATGCCCTCCTCCTCCATCACGTTGATCGTGGCGACGGCGGCGGCGCAGGCCAGCGGGTGCCCGGAGTAGGTCAGTCCGCCCGGGTAGGGCCGCTCGGCGAAGGTCTCGGCGATCCGCGCGGAGATCGCGACGCCGCCCAGCGGGACGTAGCCCGAGTTCACGCCCTTGGCGAAGGTCATCAGGTCGGGCACCACGTCGTACAGGTCGGCGGCGAACCACGTGCCGGTGCGCCCGAAGCCGGCCATGACCTCGTCGAGCACGAACACGATCCCGTACTTGTCGCAGATCTCGCGCACCCCGGCGAGGTAACCGGCAGGCGGCAGCATGATCCCGGCCGTGCCCGGCACCGTCTCCAGGATGATCGCGGCGACGGAGGCCGGGCCCTCGAAGGCGATCGTCGTCTCCAGGTGCTCCAGCGCCCGCGCGCACTCCTGCTCCTCGGTCTCGGCGTAGAAGCGCGAGCGGTACAGGAAGGGCGCCCAGAAGTGCACGACACCGGCCGTGCCGCTGTCCGAGGCCCAGCGGCGCGGGTCGCCGGTGAGGTTGACCGCCTGCTGGGTGCCGCCGTGGTACGAGCGGTACGCCGACAGCACCTTGGGCCGGCCGGTGTGCAGCCGGGCCATGCGCACGGCGTGCTCCACGGCGTCCGCGCCGCCGTTGGTGAAGAAGATCTTGTCCAGGTCGCCCGGCGTCCGCTCGGCGATCAGCCGTGCCGCCTCCGAGCGCGCCTCGACGGCGAACGCGGGCGCGAAGGTCGTCATCCGCGCGGCCTGCTCCTGGATCGCGGCGACGACCTTGGGGTGCTGGTAGCCGATGTTGGTGTAGACGAGACCGCTGGCGAGGTCGAGGTACCGCTTCCCTTCGTAGTCCCAGAAGTACGACCCCTCGGCGCCGGCGACGGCGAGCGGGTCGATGAGCTGCTGCGCGGACCAGGAGTGGAAGACGTGCGCGCGGTCCGCGGCCTTCACGGCGGCGCCGGTCTGGGGGTCGGGCTGAGGGGTCATGCGGCCGAGCGTAGATGTCCGCGATGCGGAAACGGAATCGGCGTCCTGTCTGTGGTCGCGAGCTTTCCGCGACAGGTTGTCGACGAGCCGGGCCGGGGTTCATTGACAGCATGCTGCCTTAATGACAGTCTTCTGTCATATGGAACCGTGCTCCCAGGAGGAGACATGAACGGCACCCGCAAGCCCGTCCACCTCGCCGTGTACGACACCCTGGCCGACTGGGAGACCGGCCACGCGACGGCCCACCTGGCCCGGGCCGGCTTCCCGGTCCACACCGTCGCCCTCTCCACCTCCCCCGTCACGAGCGTCGGCGGCCTGCGCGTCCGGCCCGACCTCGCCCTGTCCGGCCTGCGTCCCGAGGACAGCTCCCTGCTGATCCTCCCGGGCGCCGACCTGTGGGACACGTCGAGCGACCTCACCCCCTTCGCCCGCACCGCCCGCGCCTTCCTGGACGCCGGGGTGCCCGTCGCCGCCATCTGCGGCGCCACCGCCGGACTGGCCCGCGAGGGCCTGCTCGACGACCGCGCGCACACCAGCGCCGTCCCCTTCTACCTGGCGGCCACCGGCTACGCGGGCGGCACGCGGTACGTGGAGGCCGACGCGGTCACCGACGGCGGCCTGATCACCGCGGGGCCCACCGAGCCGGTCGCCTTCGCCCGCGAGATCCTCGGCCTGCTCGGGGCGTACGAGGGCGAGCTGCTGGACGCCTGGTACCGGCTGTTCCACGACTCCGACCCGGAGGCCTACGCCGTGCTGGCGGAGGCGGGCGCCGCGTGAGCGACCGGGAGAGGCAGGACCTGCTCAGCCGCGCCGCGCTCGGCGCCTTCAGGCTCAACGGCCAGTTCCTCGCGGTCGCCGAGGAACTGGCCCGCCCCGCCGGGCTCACCGCCGCCCGCTGGCAGGTCCTCGGCGCGGTGCTGCGCGAGCCGCTGCCCGTCTCCGGTGTCGCGCGGGCGATGGGCATCACCCGGCAGAGCGTGCAGCGCGTCGCCGACCTGCTGGTGGAGGGCGGGCTCGCCGAGTACCGGCCCAACCCGGCCCACCGCCGCGCCAAGCTTCTCGCGCCGACCGAGGCCGGCTACGCGGCCGTCGCCCGCATCGACCCCGGGCACGCCGCCCTCGCCGGCCGGCTGGCCGGGGCGTACGGCTCCATGGCGGAGCTGGCCGAGGCGGTCGAGGCCGTGGAACGGCTGTCGAAGGCGCTGGACGAGATGAGCGGCCCGTCCGTTACGGAACCGTAGACAAGAGGTCGAGAAGACCGGCTCACCGGTGGCGCCGCCCCGCACTATCCTCGGTCTGTTGCTCACGTTCGGGGGGAAGGCGGCGCAACATGCAGAAACTCGGGGGCGGGGACCCGCGGCACATCGGTGCCTACCGGCTGCTGGGGCGGCTCGGCGCGGGCGGCATGGGCCATGTCTACCTGGCCCGCTCGGACCGCGGGCGCACGGTCGCCGTGAAGCTGGTGCGCACGGAACTGGCCGCGCAGGAGGAGTTCCGGCAGCGCTTCCGGCAGGAGGTCGAGTCCGCGCGCCGGGTCGGCGGGTACTGGACGGCGCCCGTCCTGGACGCCGACACCGAGGCGGCCGTGCCCTGGGTCGCCACCGGGTACGTCGCCGGGCCCAGCCTCCAGCAGGTCGTGGGCCACGACCACGGCGCCCTGCCGGAGCGCTCGGTGCGGACCCTGGCGGCCGGGCTCGCCCACGCCCTCCAGGACATCCACGCCGCCGGGATCATCCACCGCGACCTCAAGCCGTCCAACGTCCTCGTCACCATCGACGGCCCCCGCGTCATCGACTTCGGCATCGCGCGGGCCCTGCAGACGGTGACCGACGGCGGACTCACCCGCACCGGCGCGCTCGTCGGCTCACCCGGCTTCATGGCACCCGAGCAGGTGCGCGGCGACCGGATCACGCCCGCCTGCGACGTCTTCTGCCTCGGTTCCGTCCTCGCCTACGCCGCCACCGGCCGGCTGCCCTTCGGCACCACCGACAGCGGTGTGCACGCCCTGATGTTCCGCATCGCGCAGGAGGAGCCCGACCTGGAGGCCGTGCCGGAGGGCATCGCCGACCTCGTCCGCGACTGCCTGAAGAAGGACCCCGCCGCGCGCCCCGGCCTCGCCGAGGTCCTGGCGCGTACGGGCGCGCAGGACACGGTCGCCGACGGCCGCTCCCGCGACCCGTGGCTGCCCGGCGCGCTGGTGGCCCAGCTCGGCCGGCACGCGGTACGGCTGCTGGACACCGAGGACCCGGAGGCACCGGGGGCACCAGGAGCAGGCGGCCCGGGCGCCGCCCCGACGGCCGGCCCGGCGCCGGACGGCCCGGCCGCGCCCCCGCCCCCGCAGCGGGAACCGGCCGCGACGCCGGACGGCCCGCCGCCACCCCGCGAGCCGGGCAGTGCCGGCACCCCGCTGAACCACCTCCCCACCCTGGTCGCGGGCCAGAGCCCGCCGACGCCCCCGCCCGCCCACGGCCACCCCCTGCCCCAGCCGCCCGCCCACGGTTACGCCCCGGCCCACGGCTACCCCGGGACACCCCCACCCGGCCACCACCCGTACGGCGGTGGCCTCGGCTCGACCCCGCCCTACGGCCCTCCGCCCGCGTACGGCCCCCCGCACGAGCCGTCCCGCAGGGGCCGCTCCACCGCGGTGCTGGTCGCGGTCGCCCTGGTCGTCGCGCTGGGTGCCGGCGGCTCGGTCTACGCGCTGATGAGCGGCGACGACGACGGCAGTCGGACCGACGGCGGCAGCGCGGGGGGCTCCACGGTCGGCGCCTCCCTGGACCCGGGCCCCAGCACGGACGGCTCCGCTCCGACGACGGAAGCCGACCAGCCGACGACCGACCCCACCACGCCGACGACCCAGGACGGCACCATCCCCACGGCGTACCTGGGCACGTGGTCCACCACCATCGACAACGCCTCCGGTGTCCACACCCGGCACCTGACCATCCAGCAGGGCGACGTGGGCGACACGGTCCTGTCCCTCGTCGCCGACGGCCCCGCGGGCAACGGCACCTACCACTGCGTCTTCGAGGCCGAGCTCAGCGACGCCCCGGACTCCGACGGCCCGCTGGACATCGGCCCCTCCACGGTGGCGGTGGGCCCCGCCGCCACCTGCACCCCGGGCGACCCCTCCCGGGTCAGACTCCTGCCCGACGGCACCCTGGAGCGCACCAACACGGGCACCGACGAGAAGCTGACCTACCGCCGGGACTGAGCGGCCCGCGCGTCCGGCTGCGGCGTCCCGGACGTCTCAGCCGGACGGGCGGGGACGCCGAGCGGTTCCGCGTCCTCGCGGGAGTACAGTCCCGCGTCGGCTCCGTCCCCGGCGGATCCCGGCGAATAGCTCAGGGCCCTCTCTCCAGCCGGGCCTCCCGGGTGCCGCGGCGGACGTCCCCCACCTCGATCCGGCCGCTGTCCCGCCACGTGCCGGTCACGACCGCCACCTGGTGGGGATGGTCCGGCCTGGCGGCGAGCCGACCGGTCGGTGCGAAGGGGCCGCGCTCCGAGGGGCCGCGCTCCAGAGGCACCGGCTCACCGCTGCTCACACCGGCCCGCGGATCGACGCGCGCCAGGCTGTCGCCCAGGCAGAGCACCACGAGGTCGCCGTCGCCGGTCTGCGCGTGTACGCGGCACGGAAGTTGCCGCTCCGCGCGCGGGGGCGGACGGCGGGCAGGTCACCGCCGCACCTCAGCGCGGCTCCGGCGGCCGCTGCCTGGGCATGTTCGGCCGGGCGCCGTTCGGCGTCACCGAGAACCGGCCGGGCCCGGCGAAGCCGCCCGCCTCCGCGCGGCCCGCCCCGCCGGCCACCCCCGACTGGAGACCCAGTGGCGCCGCGCCGGACCGGAAGTCGACCATCCAGTCCGCGGTCTCCGCCCGCACCAGGTCCGTCATGTCCTCAGAGAAGCGGCGCAGCACCAGCAGGCACCGCTCGGCCGCCTCGCTCGCCGTCCCGTCCGCCGGCCCCAGCACCTCGCGCACGCTCTCCGACGCCCAGTCGAACTGGAGCACCTGGAGCCGCCGCTGCACCGCCTGTGCCGTCGCCACGTCCCGCATCCACCCGGACGTGACCCCGAAGTACCGGTCCGCGGCCACGCACGCCACTCCGAACAGCAGCGCCAGATACCCCCAGGGCGCGGCTCCGCCCACCAGCCCCGACATGTCCAGCAGGGGCAGCGCGGCCCCGGCGACCGCCCCGGTGGCGGCTCCGCCGCGCAGCGCCACGGCGCTCCGCCGCTTCCAGAGCCGGTCCGCCAGGTACCAGGCGGCCGTGTCCAGCGCGCCCCGCTCCACCCACCGGTACAGCTCGTCCAGCCGCTCCGCGGGCAGTGCCCAGTCCCCCAGGGGGAACGCCCGACCGGTCAGGTCGCCCGGCCGCAGCCCGGCCGCCCCCTCGCTGCCCCGCCCGTCGTGCGGCGGCCCCTCGGGCTGCATCTCCGGCTGACCCACCCGCACTCCCTACTGATCACCGTCCGTGAGGACCTGAAGACCTCATGCGCCGGAACCTTCCTACCGCCCAACGGGTGGCCGAGCCCCGGGTTCAGCCGCTTTTCCGCCCGGAAGAGGGCCTTGATCAGGTAGAGGGAGCGCTCGATATCACTCGAAAGAGTGCTGGGGCGAGGGCCGCCCGGACCACGTAGGCTCGTGCCGAACGGCAAAACCCGCGGCGACCCCGCGGCAACAGCGGCGACAGGAGCTGAACGTGATCCCCGGTGGTGGCCAGCCCAACATGCAGCAGCTGCTTCAGCAGGCCCAGAAGATGCAGCAGGACCTCGCCCAGGCCCAGGAGGAACTGGCGAGGACCGAGGTCGACGGGCAGGCGGGCGGCGGCCTGGTCAAGGCCACCGTCACCGGCTCCGGCGAGCTGCGCGGCCTCGTGATCGACCCGAAGGCGGTGGACCCGGAGGACACCGAGACCCTCGCCGACCTGGTCGTCGCCGCCGTCCAGGCGGCCAACGAGAACGCGCAGAACCTCCAGCAGCAGAAGCTCGGCCCCCTCGCCCAGGGCCTGGGCGGCGGCAGCGGCATCCCGGGCCTGCCCTTCTGAGCCCGCCGTGCCCGCCCGCCTTTCTCAGACCGGGCAAAGCCCTCTACCGTACGTAGTGCAGGTATCTCAGGAAGGACGGCAGTCCGTTGTACGAAGGCGTGGTCCAGGACCTCATCGACGAACTGGGGCGGCTGCCCGGCGTCGGTCCCAAGAGCGCGCAGCGGATCGCCTTCCACATCCTCCAGGCGGAACCGACCGACGTACGGCGGCTCGCCCAGGCCCTCATGGAAGTGAAGGCCAAGGTCCGCTTCTGCGCCACCTGCGGGAACGTCGCGCAGGAGGAGCAGTGCACCATCTGTCGCGACCCGCGTCGCGACCCGTCCGTCATCTGCGTGGTGGAGGAGCCGAAGGACGTCGTCGCCATCGAGCGCACCCGCGAGTTCCGGGGCCGCTACCACGTGCTCGGCGGCGCGATCAGCCCGATCGACGGAGTCGGCCCCGACGACCTCCGCATCCGTGAACTGCTGGCCCGCCTCGCGGACGGCACCGTCACGGAACTGATCCTGGCCACGGACCCGAATCTGGAGGGCGAGGCCACGGCCACGTACCTCGCCCGCATGATCAAGCCCATGGGCCTCAAGGTCACCCGCCTGGCCAGCGGCCTCCCGGTGGGCGGCGACCTGGAATACGCGGACGAGGTGACCCTCGGCCGCGCCTTCGAGGGGAGACGACTCCTAGATGTCTGACGCCACGCTGCACGCGACGAACCAGAACCCCGACGACTTCGCCGTCCAGATCGCCGACCAGATCGAGAGTTTCCTGGTCGCCGTCACCGAGGTCGCCAAGGGCGACGAGCCGGACTCGGCGGTCCCCTTCCTCCTCCTGGAGGTCTCCCAGCTGATGCTGGCCGGAGGCCGTCTCGGCGCCCACGAGGACATCGTCCCCGACGAGCGCTACGAGCCCGATCCGGGCCCGGAGCTGGACGTGGACGACCTCCGCGAGAACCTCGCCCGCCTCCTCGAACCGATCGACGTCTACTCCGAGGTCTTCGACCCCTACGAGCCGCGCAAGGCCCCGGTCCCGGCCCGTATCTCCGACGACCTCACCGACGTCATCACCGACCTCCGCCACGGCATGGCCCACTACAAGGCGGGCCGCACCACGGAGGCCCTGTGGTGGTGGCAGTTCTCCTACTTCTCCAACTGGGGCTCCACGGCCTCCGCGACCCTGCGGGCGCTCCAGTCCGTGGTGGCCCACGTCCGTCTCAACCAGCCCCTGGAGGAGCTGGACGGCCTCGACACCGACCAGGACCTCGGCGACGACGCCCTGGAGCGGGAGGCCGGCCGGGTCATGGTGGAGGAGATCGCCGGCCCGCTGGGCCTGCGCCCGGTCACGTGACACGGACCGCCGCGCACACATGCGGCGCGGTCGCCGTCGGCACGCTGTACCAGCGCAGGGGCCACGTGTTGCCCTCCAGCGCCGGGATGCCGATGTAGGTGACGGTCCGGGTCCCGCCGCTGTGCCGCTGCACGCCGAGCGGCCAGTCGTACGCCGCGACCGCCCCGGGCGCCAGCAGGAAGTAGACCCACCGCTCACCGCTCCCCTCGCACACGATGGGCCCCGCGTCCTCGTCCGTCGCCTCGACGAGCCAGTCGGCGACCAGCTCCCGAACAGGGCGTACGGATGCCGACGTGAGGCGGGCGCAGGAGCTCGTGGAGCGGGAGAGGGAGGCGATCACCTACCGGTCGTACGAGTCCGGGCTGATTCCCGGCCTCTTGCGGACTCCGGGATACATGCGGTCTCTCATCGAGAGCCGAGTTCCGCCCCTCGACGAGGAGACGGTGGAGGAGCGGATCACGGGCAGGTCGGAGCGGCAGGTGATGCTCACGGAACGCAAGCCGCCGGTGGCTTGCGCGTTCACCGTCTACGAGGCCGCTCTGCGCGTCCCTCACGGCTTCGGAACGTCGAGTTGCAGGTGCTGCCCTTCGAGCATGCCCCCTTCAGCGCGGGGATGGGCCCCATGATCACTCCACGTCTCCGCCCCGGCGTGGTCGGCGTTCATCGCCGCAGTTCGGCCCGGAGCTCGAGCCTCGGCATTCGGGCTCTTCCCCTGGTCTTCTGGTCTGGTTGACATACCCAACCCACCAAGTCCGCAGGTGAGTTGAGGCGGCATACCTCGTACGGGTGACGATCCGTGATCGGCTTGCGTCGCTGAGTGAAGTCACTCTAGGTTCGCGGCAAGTGCCCACTGAATAAGTCGGCCCCGGCGGTGCTCCAACACCAACTCCGGGGCCTCACCGACGCATCGAATCGAGACCTTTCGATGGTGGCTTCCGCCAACCCTAGTCCGCCCTGCCGTCCCCGTCCCACCCGATGGCCAATGCGGGCTACGGAAAACGCCCCGCAGGTGACGAGGACCCGCACGCCGACCCGGACTTCGCACACCTGCCCCCGCGTGAGGCCGAGATCGCCGTCTTCGTCGACCACCTCGACGACGGACACGCGATGGGCCACAAGGTGCTCGCGGCGCAGCCCCCCCGCTACGGCCAGCAGGCGATGCGTACGTCCCTCAACCGCCTCGCCGTGGCCGGCCACCTGCGCTGGATCAGGGAGCACATCACCGTCGAGGACCACACCATGCGGTGGGTCACGCGGACGTACTGGTCGCGTACGCGCAGGTCGGAGGCGTGGTGGGAGGAGTTCGCGCGGGAGCGCAACGGCCGGATCGTGTCGGCCGACCACCGCCCCGGCCTGGCCCGCACGGAGGAGCCCGAGCTGCCGGAACCGCAGGCCGCCGCGCAGCCCGACCCCCATCCCGAGTCCGCCTCCGAGGGCGGGACCTCGTACCTCGCCCTCGCCGCACTGCGCGAGGCGGACGCCCGTATGTCCCTGTCCGAAGCCGACTGCCGGTCCCTCGCCTCGCTGGCGGAGGAGTGGCTGTCGCGCGGGGCGACGCCGCAGGACATCACCCGCGCGGTGACCGAGAACCTCCCCGCGACCGTGAACAACCCGGGCGGTCTTGCCCGCAACCGACTGGAGAACAGGATGCCCCCCAAGAAGCTGAAGGTCCGTCAGAAGGCCGCCCCGCGCCGGGCCCGTGTGACCCGCGCGGTGATCTGCTGCATGTCCTGCGACGCGGACGAGCTGACGACGACGATCAAGGGCGGCATGTGCCCGGACTGCTACGCCGAGTTCGACGCGGCCGAGGCCGCCGAGGAGGCAGGGGCCGTGGAGCCCGGGTACGTGCCGGACACGTTCCTGGCCGCCCCGGACGCAGACGCCGTGTACACGTGGGTGGACGTCCCCCGCCGCGCGGCGGAGGTACGCGCGGCGGGCGGCCTGCGACCGAGGACGGAACGGGCGCCGGGGGACTGAGCCCGACCCGGTCAGGACACCGACGTGACGTTCTGCTGCCCCGGGAACAGGGTGGAGGCCTCGCGGGCGGCGAAGGGGGCGCGCCAGTCGCCGGTGCCCGCGTAGAAGTACCTCGTGCCGTTGCTGCCGTGGGCGAACAGGTCGGGGTGCCCGTCGTGGTTCGCGTCGCCGATGCCGACGGTCTCCTGGTAGGTGTTCCAGCCACCACCGATGCGTGTGCGGGCGGCGAACGTGCCGTCGCCCCTGCCGAGGTGGAGCCAGAGGACGCCTGCCGCGTCGCGGGCGACCAGGTCGCCGGTCGCCGCGCCGCCGATGTCTCCGGTCGCGGTGATCTGGTCGTAGGCGCCGTAGCCCGTACCCGCCTTGACGCGCCCGGCGAAGGGCGCGCGCCAGTCGCCGGTGCCCTTGTACAGCCACAGGACGCCGCTCCTGTCGGTGGCCAGGAGGTCGGACTTGCCGTCGTTGGTGACGTCACTCCCAGCGGCGATCTTGTCGTAGACGCCCCAGCCACCGCCGACGCGGGTGCGGGTGGCGAAGGTGCCGTCGCCCTTGCTCAGGTAGAGCCAGAGGACGCCCGCCTTGTCACGCGCGACCAGGTCGCCGTGCGCGGCGCCGCCCAGGTCACCGCCCGCCTCGATCTGGTCGTAAGTGTTCCAGCCGCCGCCGACGAGGCCGCCGCCGCTGCTGCCCGTGTGGCTCAGTCCGCCCTCGCGCGTGTAGTGCGCGTCGTCCCGCCAGAGCCGGCCCGAGGAGTCCCGTGCCAGGAGGTCCGGGCTGCCGTTGTCGGTGAAGTCGTGCGGAGAGGCCACCGAGCGGACGACCTTGAAGGTGCCGGAGCGGGTGAGCGTCGGGCCGATGTCGTTGAGCGGACGGGCCGCGATCTCCCACGTGTAGTCACCGTTGTAGGCGCTCAGGGACCCTTGGTCGAGGTCGCCGTTCCAGGCTATGGAGAACCTCGCCGCCGTCACGTGCCGCATGGTGAACTCGGCGGTCTTCCCCGTGCGGTCGTGGCGCAGGGTGACCTTCAGTTCGGCGTTGGGACGCGACAGGTTCCAGACCATGGGCACGGCGGTGCCGTTCGGGCTGAAGTCGATCACCGACGGGACGTCGTGACGGCCGAGAGCGAGCTCGGTCGGCTCGCCGGTGCTCGCGACGAGGGTCGCGGTCGGGGCGGCGCCGTCCGAGCCGGGGGCGACGCGGTAGACCCCTTCGCCCTCCGCGACCGTACCGCCGCGGACGTGAAGCACACCGGAGGGGGAGGTGTCGGCCGAGACGACGTGGTCCAAGAGTTCGGTCGTGGTCCCGTCCTTGAGGCTGTAGGCGGTCAGGGGGTGCAGCGGATCCGGTGCCCCGGCGGTGAGTCCGCCCTTTCTGGCGTAGGTCAGGTAGTCGCCCTGAAGACCGATCTCGAGGTACGGGGACAAGTTGTCACCCATGGGGATCCGCTGGTTCCGCCCTGTGTCGCGGTCGCGCACCACCACGTTGGTCTTCGCGTCGTCCCGCTCGACCCAGGCGACGTGGGTCGCGGAGAGGGCGATGTCATTGGCCACGTGGGTCGCGTTCGACAGGTCGGGTTCCGTCACGGCGCCGGTGGCCAGGTCCAGCAGTCCCAGACGCCGTTCCGATGAGCCCGTCGTGTACCTGACCAGGGCGTCGGCGGAGGTGCTGGTCGCGATGAAGTGGTTGCGCGCGTCCTGCGGCAGTCCCGTCACCGGTGCTGAGCCGTCCGCGGTGTGCATCCGCAGTTCGCTCCCGCCCGTCGCGTCCCGATCCGTGGTGAAGACGGCCTGCCCCGCGGCGCCCGCGTAGTCGACCCCCTCGGCCGGCGCGGTGGGGACGCTCAGTACGGTCCTGCCGGTGGCCAGATCCCGCACCTCGACCCCGGGATCGCCGATCAGCGCGACCAGGTCCCCGTGCCCGGTGGCCCGTACGGCGACCTCACCCAGCTCGGTCACCGCCCCGTCCGAGGCCCGCACCCAGGACCTCTGGCGCATGGCCGAGTCCCTGACCACGTAGCCGGACGCGGTCACGCTGGTGAGTTCCCGATCGGCCGGGAACGGGGCGACGGAGTCGGCCGCCGCCTGGAGTCCTCCGGCCGAGACCGGCGCGGAGACCGGCGCGGAGGGCGCGGCCCCGGCAGGGCCGGACGTGCCGGTCAGCCCCGCGGTGACGGCGAGGACAACGGTGACGGCAGCCGTGAGGCGCCGTCCGGACGGGCGTACGTGAGACAAGGCGGTGATCCTCCCCAGGGCATGGCGCACCGCGCGCCACGGACCTCAGACTCACCACGGGCCCCAAGGGTTGCCCCGCGCCCGACTTCGGGTTCTACACAGCGCACAGACCTTTGTGAACGTGTGACTCACCGCACTTTCCCGAGTGACGCGTCCCCACCTGGGCATGAGCCAGCCTGAGCGAGTACCCGGGTCTCATCATGCGATACCGCAGTGGTGGAATCCGGACGCTCGGTAAAATGAGCCGACCGCAGTACATATACGTACGTGCGGAAAGAGACGGACTGAGCGAGGAGCGCACGTGGGCCTTGTCGTGCAGAAGTACGGAGGCTCCTCCGTAGCCGATGCCGAGGGCATCAAGCGCGTCGCCAAGCGGATCGTGGAAGCGAAGAAGAACGGCAACCAGGTGGTCGCCGTCGTTTCCGCGATGGGCGACACGACGGACGAGCTGATCGATCTCGCCGAGCAGGTATCCCCGATCCCTGCCGGGCGCGAACTCGACATGCTGCTGACCGCCGGGGAGCGTATCTCCATGGCGCTGCTGGCCATGGCGATCAAAAACCTGGGCCACGAGGCCCAGTCGTTCACCGGCAGCCAGGCCGGAGTCATCACCGACTCGGTCCACAACAAGGCCCGGATCATCGACGTCACGCCGGGACGCATCCGCACCTCGGTGGACGAGGGCAACGTCGCCATCGTGGCCGGCTTCCAGGGCGTCAGCCAGGACAGCAAGGACATCACCACGCTGGGCCGCGGCGGGTCCGACACCACGGCCGTCGCCCTCGCCGCCGCGCTCGACGCGGACGTCTGCGAGATCTACACCGACGTCGACGGCGTGTTCACCGCCGACCCGCGCGTGGTGAAGAAGGCGAAGAAGATCGACTGGATCTCCTTCGAGGACATGCTGGAGCTGGCGGCCTCCGGCTCCAAGGTGCTGCTCCACCGTTGTGTGGAGTACGCCCGCCGGTACGACATCCCGATCCACGTCCGGTCCAGCTTCAGCGGACTCCAGGGCACCTGGGTCAGCAGCGAGCCGCGCGTTCGATCGTCACAGCAGCAAGGGGAAAAGCAGGTGGAGCAGGCCCTCATCTCCGGTGTCGCGCACGACACCTCGGAGGCCAAGGTCACGGTCGTCGGTGTGCCGGACAAGCCGGGAGAGGCGGCCGCGATCTTCCGCGCGATCGCCGACGCCCAGGTCAACATCGACATGGTCGTGCAGAACGTGTCCGCGGCCTCCACCGGCCTCACGGACATCTCCTTCACCCTGCCGAAGACCGAGGGCCGCAAGGCCATCGACGCGCTGGAGAAGAGCCGGGCCGGCATCGGCTTCGACTCGCTGCGCTACGACGACCAGATCGGCAAGATCTCCCTGGTCGGCGCCGGTATGAAGAGCAACCCGGGCGTCACCGCCGACTTCTTCACCGCGCTGTCCGACGCCGGCGTGAACATCGAGCTGATCTCGACCTCCGAGATCCGCATCTCGGTCGTCACCCGCAAGGACGACGTGAACGAGGCCGTCCGCGCCGTGCACACCGCCTTCGGGCTCGACTCCGACAGCGACGAGGCCGTCGTCTACGGGGGCACCGGGCGCTGATGTCCGACATCCAAGGCGCCGGGCGCACCGGGCGGCCCACCCTGGCCGTCGTCGGAGCGACCGGCGCCGTCGGTGCTGTCATGCTCCAGATCCTGTCCCAGCACGCGGACGTCTGGGGCGACATCCGCTTGATCGCCTCACCGCGCTCCGCCGGCCGCAAGCTGACCGTGCGCGGTGAGGAGGTCGAGGTCGTCGCGCTCACCGAGGAGGCCTTCGACGGGGTCGACGTCGCCATGTTCGACGTGCCCGACGAGGTCTCCGCCCAGTGGGCGCCGATCGCCGCAGCCAAGGGCGTGGTGGTGGTCGACAACTCCGGCGCCTTCCGGATGGACCCGGACGTCCCGCTGGTCGTGCCCGAGGTCAATCGACACGCGGTGCGGATGCGGCCCCGCGGGATCGTCGCCAACCCCAACTGCACCACGCTGTCCATGATCGTGGCGCTGGGCGCGCTGCACGCCGAGTTCGGGCTGCGCGAGCTGGTCGTCTCGTCGTACCAGGCGGTGAGCGGGGCGGGACGGGACGGCGTCGAGACGCTGCGCCGGCAACTGTCCCTGGTCGCCGGCACCGAACTGGGGACCCACCCGGGCGACGTGCGGCGGGCCGTCGGCGACGACACCGGACCGTTCCCGGAGCCGGTCGCGCTGAACGTCGTACCGTGGGCCGGGTCGCTGCGCGAGGACGGCTGGTCCTCGGAGGAGATGAAGGTACGGGACGAGTCCCGCAAGATCCTCGGGCTGCCGCACCTGCCGGTGGCCGTGACCTGCGTCCGCGTCCCCGTGATCACCACGCACTCCCTGACCGTCCACGCCCGCTTCGAGGGCGAGGTCACGGTGGACCGGGCCCGGGAGATCCTGGCCACCGCGCCCGGCGTCGTCCTCTTCGACAACCCGGCCGCGGGCGAGTTCCCCACCCCCGCCGACGTGGTCGGCACCGACCCGACCTGGGTCGGACGGGTGCGCCGCGCGCTGGACGACCCGACGGCGCTCGAACTCTTCGTCTGCGGGGACAACCTGCGCAAGGGCGCCGCGCTGAACACCGCGCAGATCGCGGAAGTGGTGGCGGCCGAGTTCGGCTGACCGGCACCGTCCGCGTCCTCCGGGACGGAAAAGTCCTGGCCGCTGTGGGTTTGCTTTGTAGGATCCATGAACGAGATGTGATCCGGAAGTTGGTCCGGACTACTTGTACCCGGCACCCGTGGCATCAGAGGATTTCCTCCCCGCCCTCCGCAACCGTGCGGAGGGCGGGGAGCGTCTTTGCGGTCACCCATTCAGGGCGCCAAGGCGCGTGAGTCGGCGTGGGGACGCCGAGGACGGGCGTGGGGACGCTCGTTCACATGGGACATAGGGGAAGAGCGGGACGATGAGTGCCTATGACGCACCGTCAGTCGGGCGGCAGCCCGGCAGACACGGGAACGTGACGCCCGGCGCGTACAACCCTCACGGGGGTGGGCGTGTCCAACTGGCGTGGCAGAGGTTCTCGATTTCCCCGCGGCGACGCGTGGCCCCGCAGTGCGGCCACCCGTCCGGTCCGTCCGTCCCCGTAGGGCCGGTCCGGCCGGTGGCATGCCGGTGATCGCGCCCATGCCCGCAGCGCGGCCGGCCCGCATATCGAACCAGCGCGACGGCGCGGAGGACGTGGTGGCGGCGGGTACCACCGTCGACCACCTCACCGAGACGTACCGGGCGCACTACCGCTCGCTGCTCGGCCTCGCCGCCCTCCTCCTCGACGACACCGCCTCCTGCGAGGACGTCGTCCAGGAGGCCTTCATCCGCGTCCACTCGGCGCGCAAACGCGTCCGCGACCCGGAGAAGACCCTGGCGTACCTGCGTCAGACGGTCGTCAACCTCTCGCGCTCCGCGCTGCGCCGCCGCATCCTCGGGCTCAAGCTGCTCTCCAAGCCGATGCCGGACATGGCGAGCGCGGAGGAGGGCGCCTACGACCAGCTGGAGCGGGACTCCCTGATCAAGGCGATGAAGGGGCTCCAGCGCCGCCAGCGCGAGGTCCTGGTCCTGCGCTACTTCGCCGACATGACCGAAGCGCAGGTCGCCGAGACGCTCGGCATATCCCTCGGCTCGGTCAAGGCGTACGGTTCGCGTGGCATCGCGGCGCTCAGGGTGGCCATGGAGGCACCGGTATGAGCGACGGCAAGGAACCGCGGCACGACGCGGGCCCGGAGTCCGGGGCCGCGGGCGAGTCCGCCACCCGGGAGGGCGTAGAACGGGACGGGTCGGCCGAGCAGGACGAACCGGTTGAGCGGGACGTGCCGGCTGGGCGGGACGTGCCGGCTGGGCGGGACGAGTCGGTTGAGCGGGCTGAGGGGACAAGCCCGGTCGAGGAGAGCGGCCTGGTCGAGGAGGTCGGTCCGGTCGCGGTGAGAGGTCCGGTGCGGGCGAGCGGCCCGGCCGGGCTGAACGGGAAAGAGCAAACGAAGCACACGCACGCAGGGAACCGAACTGTGAACCACGGCCCCGCCGACCAGGGCCCCGACACCCGAGGGCCCGAAGGGCTCGGCTCCGACGAGCTGGCCCTGCGCACGATGCTGCACCACGCCGTCCAGGACGTGGAGCCGAGCGACGGAACCCTGGAGCACCTGCGCCGCGCGGTGCCCGCCCGGCGGGCCCGCAAGCGCCAGGCCGTCGTCGGCGTGGCCGCGGCCGTCCTCTTCGTCGGCACGGCGATCCCGGCCCTGGTGCACGTCTCCCACACCACCGGCCCCGGCGCCGATCCGTCCGTCGCCGGCCACGCCTCCCAGGCGCAGGGCGGTGCCTCCCAGGGCAAGGACCCGGCCGGCGGCCAGAGCGGCGTCGCCGGCTCCGCCGGCACGGCCGAGGACAAGGACAAGGGCGACCCCGACGGGGAGACGCCCCGGGACGAGGAGAGCGGCGCGGCGGGTTCGGCACCCGGAGCCGATCCTTCCGCCAGCACCGCCGTCGAGGGCGGGGCCCCCGCGTGTACCGCCCAGCAGCTGGGACCGGCCGTCGCGAGCAGCGCCGCGCCCGACTCCACGGGTGTGGTCTACGGCTCCTTCCGCGTCACCAACGTCTCCTCGGACGGCTGCACCGTCGTCGGTCCCGGCAGCCTGGTCGCCACTCCGCAGGGTGCGGCGGAAGCCACCAGGATCGGCACCGCACGGCACGCGGCCGGGGACGCCGCGGCCGGACTGCCCGACCCGTCCCTGGAGGCCGCCTCGCTGGCCCTGGCACCGGGCTCCGCCTACGAGGTGCAGTTCGCCTGGGTGCCCTCGGAGACCTGCCCCGCCCCCGGTGACACCACCGGCGGCGGCACCGGAGGTCCCTCGCCCGCCCCCTCGCCCACCGAGGTCCCGACCACCGCGGGCGGCACCTCCACGGGCGGCGGCGACACCGGGACCACCACCCAGCTGGTCACCGAGGACGGCCCGGCCGGCGGGAGCGTGTCGGTCACCTACACCCCGGAGGGCGGCGAGGGCTCGGCGACGGCCACGGTGTCCGACGCGTGCGCGGGGACCGTGTACTGGACGGGCGTACTGGCGGGTACGGCGTAGGACGTCCGGCGCCCGACGTGAATCCCGGTCGGCTGCCGGCGCCCGGCGTCAGACTCCGGTCGGCTGCGGTTCCCGGTCGTCCTCCGGGGCGGCCAGCCCCAGCTCGGCGTCCCGGGCCAGCTCGACCTCGCGGCGCAGCAGCCGGAACCACATGAAGATCACGAAGCCCACGAAGGCGAACCACTCGGCGGTGTAGCCGAGGTTCTGGAACGCCTTCAGGTCCAGGCCCGTGTTCTGCGGCGCGCTCACGGGCACGGCCCGCATCCCCGAGTCGCCCTCGTTGAGCGTGACCCACGCGTCGTACACGTCGTACGGCACCAGGTTCAGCAGGGTGGCCGCGCTGATCGCCCCGGTCTGTCCCTCGGGCCATCCGGAGCGGCCGCTGACGCCGTTGCTGCCCGGCGACTCGGCGGCCTGGAGCGCACCGGTGACGGTGACCTCGCCGGTGGGCGGGGCGGGGGCCTTCGCCGGGTCGGGGGTGCCGGGCAGCCAGCCGCGTACCACCGGCAGCGCCTCACCGGTGTCGGTGCGCAGCAGCGTGAGCACGTAGTAACCGTCGCGGTCGTCCAGCTTCCGCTCCGGGACGAGCAGCTGTTCGTCGTACCGGCCGGTCACCGTGGTCTGCTCGCCGACCGTCGACTTGTCCACGGGCAGCAGCTCCGCGAGCGGACGGGCCGCCTGCCGACCGGCCGACTCGTCCTGCGTGGTCGCCGTCTCGTGGTCCTGCACCCGGTCCTCGAACCGGCCCAGCTGCCAGGAACCCATGAAGATGCAGAAGGGGATGGCCAGGACGACGAAGACGTTGATCCCCCACCAGCGGGGCGTCAGCAGAAACCGGTACACGCCCTCCACGGTACGGGGCGCGGCCTCGCGGTCTGCCCGCGGGGCTGTGGAAAAGCGGGGGCGGGGCCTCGGACGGGCGGAGTTTTCCACAGGCTGGGGATCTGATCTGCGCGTTGTCCCCCGGTGGAGGCAGTATGGGGCCATGACTGAGAGCAACGGGTCCGTGTCGTCGGGCCAGCGGTGGGGACAGGACGACCGACGTGGCGAGGAGATGCCCGACTGGGAGAAGAGGTTCCGGGCGCCGCGGGTGTCGCTGCCCGACTGGGCCGAGGACGCACCGGACCGTTCCCTGTTCGTGTCGAACGCCACGGGGACGTACGAGCTGTACGCCTGGGACCGGGTGACCGGTGAGCAGCGCCAGGTCACCGACCGGCCCAACGGCACGACGGACGGCGTGCTCTCGCCGGACGGCGACTGGATCTGGTGGTTCGACGACAAGGACGGCGACGAGTTCGGCGTCTGGCGCCGTCAGCCCTTCGCGGGCGGCGAGGACGAGCTCGCGGTGCCGGGCCTCGACCCCTCCTACCCGGCGGGCCTGGCCCTCGGCCGGGACGGGCGCACGGCGGTGATCGGCCGCTCGACCGACGAGGACGGTACGACGATCCACCTCGCGTACGCGGGCGGGCCCCCGGCGCAGATCTACCGGCACCGCGAGTCCGCGGGCGTCGGCGACCTCTCCCACGACGGCACACTGATCGCCGTCGAGCACACGGAGCACGGCGACGCCATGCACTCGGCGCTGCGCGTCCTGCGCCCCGACGGCACCACGGTCGCCGAGCTGGACGACACGCAGGGCGGCGAGGAGGAGCTGGGCCTGGAGGTCCTCGGCTTCGCGCCGGTCGACGGCGACACCCGCCTGCTCATCGGCCACCAGCGCCGGGGCCGCTGGGAGCCCCTGGTGTGGGACGTGGCGACGGGCGAGCAGACCGACCTCGCCCTGGAGCTGCCCGGCGACGTCAGCGCCGAGTGGTATCCGGACGGCGGCGGCCTGCTGATCGTGCACGGCTTCGAGGCCCGCAGCGAGCTGTTCCGGTACGACTTCGCGACCCGCGAGCTGGTGGAGATCGAGACCCCGGCAGGCACCGTCTCCGGGGCGACGGCCCGCCCCGACGGCAGCGTGGAGTACCTGTGGTCCTCGGCCGCCGAACCGTCGGCGGTGCGCTCCACGACCGGCCGGGTCGTCCTGGACCCGCCCGGCATGAAGTCGCCGGGCTCGGTCCCGGTGGAGGACGTGTGGGTGGACGGCCCGGGCGGCCGCATCCACGCCCTGGTCCAGAAGCCGGCCGGCACCACCGGCCCGCTGCCGACGGTCTTCGACATCCACGGCGGCCCGACCTGGCACGACAGCGACGCCTTCGCCGCCGGGCCCGCGGCCTGGGTCGACCACGGATACGCGGTGATCCGCGTCAACTACCGCGGCTCCACCGGGTACGGCCGCGCCTGGACCGACGCGCTCAAGCACCGGGTCGGCCTCATCGAGCTGGAGGACATCGCGGCGGTGCGCGACTGGGCGGTCGCCTCCGGCCTCGCGGACCCCGAGCGGCTGATCCTCACCGGCGGCTCCTGGGGCGGGTACCTCACCCTGCTCGGCATCGGCATGCAGCCCGAGGCGTGGACGCTGGGCATCGCCGCGGTCCCGGTCGCCGACTACGTCACCGCGTACCACGACGAGATGGAGGCACTGAAGGCCCTGGACCGCACCCTCCTCGGCGGCACCCCGGAGGAGGTCCCCGACCGCTTCGAGGCGTCGTCCCCGCTGACCTACGTCGACGACGTCAAGGCCCCGGTCTACATCTCCGCCGGCGTCAACGACCCGCGCTGCCCGATCCGCCAGGTCGAGAACTACGTCGACCGTCTGGCGGCGAGGGGCGCGGTCCACGAGGTGTACCGCTATGACGCGGGGCACGGGTCACTGGTGGTGGACGAGCGGATCAAGCAGATCCGGCTGGAACTGGACTTCGCGGCACGGCACCTGCCGACGGCTCCGTAGGCGCAGGCGGAGTCGTCCCGGGGCCGGGGCCGGGGCCGGAACCGCGTGGCGGGCGGCGGGCGGCGGGTCGGCGGGCCGGTGGGTGGTGAGCGCCCCTACCCGTCCGTCCGGCGCCGCGCCCGCCGCCCCAGCAGCTCCGCCAGCCCTCGCCGGGTGGCCGCCAGCACCACCCGGTCCTCACCCCGCAGCACGTACGTGTCGGGCAGCTCCCACACCAACCGGGACTCCCGCACACCCTCGGCCCCGGTGTCGGCGGCATCGGCGTCCCGCGCCTCGTCGGGGACCTCCAGCGCGAGCACCCGCCACGACCCCGCCCGGAAGGCCTCGCCGACCGTCTTCCCCTCCAGTTCCGGATGTCCGGCCACCTCGACGGCCGCGAACAGCAGCACCCGCCGCTCGACGGGGATCGCGCCCAGGATCTGGCGGCCCATCATCGCCCCGGCGAAGGCGGGCGCGGACAGGTGCGTCACACTGCGGCTCCGGGTGAGCGCGCCGGGGTGCGCGGCGCGCAGGGTCCGGTACACGGCGGTCGCGAAGTCGTCGTCGTACAGGCGCAGCACCACCCGCAGTCCGGACCGCACGGAGCGGGCGTACAGCACCGCCTCCAGGTTGGTGGTGTCCACGCTGGTCAGGGCGAGCAGCGAGTGCGCCCGGTGGATCTTGGCGGCTTCCAGGACGCCCTCCTGGGTGACGTCCCCGAGCACGACCGGCACCCGCAGCCGCCGCGCGGTCGCCATGCCGCGCGCCTCGGGATCGGCCTCCACGCACACCACGGGGATGTCCATCTCCCGCAGCCGGGTCAGCACGCGGGTGCCGATCTTGCCGAGACCGAGCAGGACGACGTGCCCGCCGAGCCCGCGCGGCGGCTTGCGCAGCGTCGACGCGTTGCGGAACGTGCCGAGCGCCTCCAGGACGGCCGCCAGCAGCACGGGCAGCAGGAGCAGCCCGACGAAGCCGGAGAGCAGTTGCAGGATCTGGCGCCCGGAGTCCTCCTGGTGGGCGGGCTCGTTGATGGCGAACAGATCCAGCAGCGTCACGTAGGTGGCGTGCAGAGGATGGTCCCCGGTGACCACCATGAGGGCCACGGCGAGGGCCACCACGCAGGCCCCCAGGCCCGCCAGCGACCACCGCAGCCGCCGTGAGAACAGCTCGCCGAACGGCGGCACACCGGCCCGGGCGGCGGGCAGCGGCGGACCGGAGTACGACACCTGCTCCAGGGCGACCGTGCCGCGCCCGGTGGCCGCCTCCACGGCCGCCGCGTCGGGCAGCAGCTGCGGCCCCCCGTCGCTGCCCTCCGAACCGTCCGTACCGGCCGGGTCGTTGCTCGTCGCGGAGAGCAAGGCGAGCGTGCACAGACCGGGGTCGGCCACCTCGCCGGGGCGCGGCGGCTGCCGTTCCACCGCGCGCAGCAGCAGTCCGTCCGTCTCCAGCACCTTGCTGGTGCCGACGAGGGCGGTCGCGGCCAGCGCGGGCGCGGCCGTGTCGGCGTCGGAGAGCACGGTCGTGGAGGTACCGGCACCGTCCAGCCCCGGGTCACGCGCGTCGCCGAGGGCCAGCGCGGTGCTCTGGTCGAGGAGTTCCTCGATGTGCCGGCCGAGCCGCCGGTTGTACAGGCGCAGGACCAGGCGCAGCCGGGGGTTGAGCCGGCGGGCGGTCAGGGCGGCGCGGATGTTGGTCTCGTCGTCGTCGTACACGAGGGCCAGTGCGGCGGCCCGGTCCACGCCGGCCGCCGCGAGCACCTCCTCGGTCGGCTCGGCGGCCTCCAGTTCCGCCGGGCGCCCGCCGTCGTCCGGTTCGGGGCCGCCGCCCGAGCGGTTGACGGCCGCGTTGACCATGCCCAGCAACGCCACGGAGGCCGCGCGGGCCCGCCCTACGACCGGCTGGGAAGCCCGGTGCCCGGAGGGCGGCACGACGAGTGTGACCTGTTCCCGGTAGACGCCGCGCAGTTCGGCGGCGAGGCGGTGCGCCAGCCCGTCGTCGCCGCACACCACCATGTGCGCGTAACCGCCGTTGTGCGGAACCTGGCGCGGAACGCTCCCCGTTCGAGTCCCCATTGGAAAGAGGACGGTACCGGCGCACGGTCCGGTTCCCGGGCGCGGAGGGTTCCTTCCGGCCGCACGGTGACCGGCATAAACGACGCGTAAAGATTGCCGGAACACGGCAATGACGGGCTCCCTGCCCACGTGTGACGATGCGTTTCACCGGAGCTCAGCGACGGGCGGGAGGGGGACGGCACGCATGGCCTGGTTTCTCGGGCTGGGTATCACGGGGGTCGTGCTGCTCGCCCTGTCGCTGATCTTCGACGGACTGCTGGACGGTGCGTTCGACGGAGCGCTGGACGGCGTCCTGGAGGGGTGGCTGTCGCTGCCGGTCGTCGCCGGGTTCCTGGCGATGACCGGCTTCGCCGGCGCCCTCGCCCTCGGTACCGGCTGGACCGGCCAAGCGGGCGCCGCCGGGGCCGGTGCGGTCGCCGGGGCGGGGACCGGATGGCTGACGTACCGCTTCAGCCGCGCGCTGATGCGGGACCAGACCGCCGCCACCCCCCGCACGGACGACCTGATCGGTACGTCCGGAAGGGTGGTGACCGCCATTCCGGCGGGGGGCTTCGGTGAGGTGCTGCTCCGGCTCGCCGGCCAGCCCCTGAAGTGCGCGGCGCGCAGCGCCCAGCCGGTGGCGCGGGGCACCGAGGTGTGGGTCGAGGCGGTACCGACGGGCACGTCGGTCGTCGTCCGCCCGGTCGACCGCTGAGCCCCTCCTTCCCGCTCTCCCGAGCCGGGTGCCTGGTTCCGCTTCTGTCTTCTCTGTTCTCTGTTCTGTTCTCTGTTCTCTGCGATTCGGGGGCGTTGCCATGAGTCCTGTCGTCATCGCGGTGCTGGGAGTCGTCGTACTCGTGGTGCTGCTCGCGCTGGTGGTGGTCAGCCGCTACAAGGTGGCCGGGCCGAGCGAGGCGTTCATCGTCACGGGACGGCGCGGCAAGAAGTCCACCGATCCGGAGACCGGCCGCGTCTTCACCGACAACAGCGGCCAGAAGGTCGTGGTCGGCGGCGGTGTGTTCGTCGTGCCGTTCGTGCAGCAGCGGTTCACGCTCGACCTCTCCTCGCGGCACATCCCGGTCGCCGTGCGCGGCGCGGTGACCCTGCGCGGGGTGAAGGCCAACCTGGAGGGCGTCGCGATCGTCAAGGTCGGCGGCACCGAGGACGCGATCCGTGCCGCCGCGCAGCGGTTCCTGATGCAGCAGGACGGCATCGTCGGCTTCACCCAGGAGGTACTGTCCGGCGCGCTGCGCGCGATCGTCGGCCGGATGTCCGTGGAGGACGTCATCCGGGACCGGGCCGCGTTCGCCGGGCAGGTCGCCGAGGAGGCGGAGGCGAGCCTGTCCGGGCAGGGCCTGGTGCTGGACGCCTTCCAGATCCAGGACATCACCACCGAGGGCTCCTACCTGGAGGACCTCGGCCGCCCCGAGGCGGCCCGCGCCAAGCAGGAGGCCGACATCGCCGAGGCCGTGGCCCGGCGGGCCGCCGAGCAGGCACGGCTGAAGGCGGAGGAGGAGATCGCGGTCGCGCAGCGGACCCTCTACCTCAAGCAGGCCGAGATCAAGGCGGAGACCGACCAGGCGGCGGCCCGCGCCAACGCCTCCGGTCCGCTCGCCGAGGCGGCCCGGCAGCAGGACATCCTCGCCGAGCAGGAGAAGGTCGCCGAGCGGCAGGCGGCGCTGAAGGACCGGCAGCTCGACACCGAGGTCCGCAAGCCCGCCGACGCGCAGCGCTACGCGGCCGAACAGGAGGCGGAGGCCCGCCGGGTGGCGCGGGTCAAGCAGGCGGAGGCCGAGCGGGCGGCGGAGATCGCCGCGGCCCAGGCCGAGGCCGAGCGGGCCCGGCTCACCGGTGAGGGCGAGAAGCAGCGCCGTGGCGCGCTGGCCGAGGCGGAGGCCATCGAAGGCCTCAAGCAGGGTGAGGCCGAGCGGTCCCGGCGCGCGGCGATCGCCGAGGCCGTACGACTGGAGGGCGAGGCGGAGGCCGCCGCGATCGGCGCCAAGGGATCGGCCGAGGCCGAGGCGATGCGGCAGAAGGCCGACGCCTTCGGGCAGTACGGCGAGGCGGCCGTGCTCCAGATGCTGGTCGAGGTGCTGCCGCAGGTGGTGGCCAAGGCGTCCGAGCCCCTCGCGGCCGTGGACAAGATGACGGTGATCTCGACGGACGGCGCCGGCCGGCTGTCGCGCACGGTCGCCGACAACGTGGCGCAGGGCGTGGAACTGCTCAACTCGACCACGGGCGTCGACCTGGCGTCCCTGCTGAGGAACATCACGGCGAAGGACACCACCGGGACGGACACCGCGCACGGACCGGACCGTCCCGAGCACCTCGGCCGCCCGGACCGCTCGGACGGCCCGGACCCGCGCAACGGCAAGGTGGAGATCAGCGGCTGACCTCGGCCGCGCCCCCGCCCGGCACGGCCCGCTCAGATCTCGTGGGCGGGCCAGCCCAGCAGCCGGGCCCCGATGACCGCGGTCTGCAGGGTGTAGCGGTGCACGGGGTCGGCGGGGTTGGCGCCGGTCAGCTGGTGGATGCGGTCCAGCCGGTAGGTGAGGGCCCGCACACTGAGCGCCAGCCGCCGGGCGGCCTCGGCCGAGGTGCAGCCGGCGTCGAAGTAGGCCTCCAGCGTCCGCAGCAGCGGCCCGGCACCACCACGGGCGCCGCGCAACGGACCCAGCACGCTCAGCACCAGGTCGGCCATGGCCTGCCGGTCGCGGGTGAGCACCGGGTAGACCAGCAGGTCGGCGGCGCGCAGCACGGGCTCGTCGAGTTCGAGCCGCTCGGCGAGTTCGAGGGTGCTCAGCGCCTCCTCGTAGCTGTGCACCACGCCGCCCGCGCCGGAGCGGGGTCGCCCGATGGCCACCCGGCTGCCCTCGGCGGCGGCGTACGCCTGCTTGGCGAAGAAGGCGAGGACCTCGTCCTGGTCGCCGGGCGCGATGCAGATCAACTGCCCGTTCTTGGTGGTGATCAGGATGCTCCGGTCGCCGAAACGGGAGATGAGCGCGGTCTCCACGAACCGGGTCACCGGCGCGGTGTCGTCGTACGCCTCCGGACCCTCGGCCACCGCGACGGCGTGGGCGCGGGAGAGGACCAGGCCGAAGCGCACGGCCCGTTCGGCGAGCCGGCCCAGGTCGCTGCGCCCGTAGAGCAGGTCGTCGACGAACTCCCGACGCGCCGCCTCCTCCTGCCGTACGGCGAGGCGCTGGGCGCGCTCGTACCCCTCGGCGAAGGCGTCGACGGCCTGGGCGACGGCCGCGAGCACATTGTCCGTGACCCCGGCCCCGGCCCTGATGCTTGAGCGGGAGCCCGAGCCGGGCCCGTAACCGGAATCAGAACCAGAACCAGAACCGGTCGCGCCGTCGGGCCAGGAGGCGCGCGTGGCGTCCAGATGCAGCCGTACGAGGCTGCGCAGACTGTGCCCCGCCTCCGCGGCCTGCTCCCCGAGGAGCCGGCGCTCCTCCAGCTCGTCGCGGGTCAGCCGGCGCCCCGTGGCCGCGACGCCCGCGAGGATCTCGGCGTAACCCGACATGTACGGCCCCTGCGGCTCCCGCTGCTCCGCCACCCCGTCCCTCCCCACGCCTCCCCCGCCGGTGTCACGGCCTCTGGTACGGCTGCTGCTGCGGCTGCCCGTACGCCTGACCGGCCTGGCCGTTCACGGCCTGCGCCTGGAGGTGCTCGGCCTGTTCCTTGGTCACCCGCTGCTCGGCGCCGCAGAAGGTGCACTGCGTCAGGTACTTCGTGGAGAACGGGAACAGCGGCACGAAGAACAGCGTGAACTTCGAGACGCGCTTCCTGAGCGTGTGCGCGGAGGGGTTGCCGCATCCGCCGCACACCAGCGTCAGTATCGCGAGCTGGTAGAGGTATCCCTTGGTGCCGAAGATGATCACTGAGTGGTCCTTCCCGGGTCGGTGCCCCCGAGCGCGCGGGGCACGCAGATCTTCTCCCAGATTGCGCCCGGACGGGCCCCGGAGGCCACCCGCGACCGACACCGGCCGGGAGTCAGCCCGTGTCCACCCCTCCGGCCTCCCAGCGCAGCAGGTCACCCGGCTGGCATTCGAGCACGTCGCACAGGGCGGCGAGGGTCGTGAAGCGCACCGCCTTGGCGCGTCCGTTCTTCAGCACCGCGAGGTTGGCGGGGGTGATGCCGACGCGCTCCGCGAGGTCGCCCACGGACATCTTGCGCTTCGCCAGCATCACGTCGATGTCGACGACGATCGGCATCAGATCACCTCGGCCAGCTCGGCCCGCATCCGTGCCGCCTCGATGTCCCGCGCGACCGCCTGGGCGAGCAGCATCCGCAGGACGAGCACGACCAGCGCGACGCCCAGGACCGCCACCCCGACCCCGCCCAGCAGGAGGACGATGCCGGGCGCCACGGCCTCACCGGGCGCCAGGAGGACGCCGAGGGTGAAGACCAGGAGCGCGGCCGCGACGAAGGCACCGATCACGACATGGACGTACCGGAAGGCCCCGAGGGAGAACACGGTGCCGCGCCGCACCATGGTCACCAGCCGCCAGACGCAGACGAGCACGGTCTCGGCGGCCAGCGCTCCCAGCACGACGATCACGAAGACCGGCGTGCGCACGTGCGCCAGGGCGGCGTCCGGGTCAGCGCTCCCGGCCACCAGCAGCCAGAGCAGCACCACCTGAACGAACACCGAGCCGGCCAGCAGTGCCCCGATGACACCGCGCAGCGCGAGGACTGTCAGCTGTCCCATCGCCCCTCCTTCAATCGATCCACGATGGAAATCTATCGTTTTTCGATAGCTCTCGCAACGTCCCCGCACCACCTCACACGCGCCGACGGGCGGTGACGCGGCGACGGGCGGTGATGGGCGGTGATGGGCGCCGACGTGGACCGCCTCCCCGACGGCCTGTCCTCCTGGGAGATCCGTGCACCGGCGGACGCGCCAAAGCTGCCGGCCCTCAGGTGCTGTTCCCTACCGAGCTACCGAGCTACCGAGGCGCGATCTCGTTGATCAGGGCCTCCACGCGCTGTCGGATGTCGTCACGGATCGGACGGACGGCCTCGATGCCTTGGCCCGCGGGGTCGTCGAGCTGCCAGTCGAGGTACGTCTTGCCGGGGAAGACCGGGCAGGCATCGCCGCAGCCCATGGTGATGACGTAGTCGGACGCCTGGACGGCCTCAGGGGTGAGCATCTTGGGCGTGGCGTCCGTGAGGTCGATGCCGGCTTCGGCCATGGCTTCGACGGCGGCCGGGTTGACCTGGTCGGCGGGCAGGGACCCGGCGGAGCGGACCTCGACGCGGTCGCCCGCGAGGTGGGTGAGAAACCCGGCGGCCATCTGGGAGCGTCCGGCGTTGTGGACGCAGACGAACAGGACCGAGGGCTTGGAGGCGTCAGACACGGGCGGAGCCTTCCGGTCGGGCGGCCGGTGTGGCTGCCGGAGCTGGGGAGTCGGGGAAGTAGCGGCGGGCGGCGAGTGCCACGTACACCAGGCCGATGAGGACGGGGACCTCGATGAGCGGGCCGACGACTCCGGCCAGGGCCTGGCCGCTGGTCGCGCCGAAGGTGGCGATGGTGACCGCGATGGCCAGCTCGAAGTTGTTGCCCGCGGCCGTGAACGCCAGCGTCGTGGCCCTCGGGTGGTCGAGGCCGACTGCCCTGCCCAGAGCCATGGATCCGGCCCACATCACCGCGAAGTACACCAGCAGCGGCAGTGCGATCCGGGCGACGTCGAGCGGCTGGGAGGTGATGGCGTCGCCCTGGAGCGCGAACAGCACGACGATGGTGAACAGCAGCCCGTACAGGGCGAACGGCCCGATGCGCGGGATCAGTTTCGTCTCGTACCAGGCGCGGCCCTTGGCCTTCTCGCCCAGGCGGCGGGTGAGGAACCCGGCGAGCAGCGGGATGCCGAGGAAGATCAGGACGCTGCGCGCGATCTCCCACACCGACACGTCCAGGGCGGTCTGCTCCAGACCGAGCCAGCCGGGCAGTACGGAGAGGTAGAACCAGCCGAGCAGGCTGAACGCGACCACCTGGAAGACGGAGTTGAGGGCGACCAGGACGGCGGCGGCTTCGCGGTCGCCGCAGGCGAGGTCGTTCCAGATGATGACCATGGCGATGCAGCGGGCGAGCCCGACGATGATCAGGCCGGTGCGGTACGCGGGCAGGTCCGGCAGGAAGAGCCAGGCCAGCGCGAACATCAGCGCCGGGCCCAGGACCCAGTTCAACACCAGCGAGGGGATGAGCAGACGGCGGTCGCGGGTGACGGTGTCGAGCCGGTCGTAGCGGACCTTGGCGAGGACGGGGTACATCATCACGAGCAGGCCGAGGGCGATCGGCAGCGAGACGCCGGTGACGGTGACCTTCGCCAGTGCGTCACCGAGGCGGGGCACGAGGCGTCCGAGGCCCAGACCGGCGGCCATCGCGGCCAGGATCCACACCGCGAGGTAGCGGTCCACGAAGGAGAGCCGCCCGGCGACCGGCGCGGTGGTGCTGTCGCTCACGAGGACACCTCGGTGGACGTGACCGCCGGCCGGCCGGGGCGGGTGAGGATGCCGGCGAGTTGGTCGGTCGTCTCCGGCAGGAGCCAGTAGTAGACCCAGGTGCCGCGTCGCTCGCAGTCGATGAGCCCGGCCTGCCGCAGGAGCTTGAGGTGGTGGGAGATCGTCGGTTGCGACAGGTCGAACGCCGGGGTGAGGTCGCAGACGCAGATCTCGCCGCCCTCACGCGAGGCGATCATCGACAGCAGGCGGAGCCGGACGGGATCACCGAGCGCCTTGAAGACCTTGGCCAGCTCGACGGCCCGGCCCTCGTCGAGGGGTGCGGTCAGCAGGGTGGGGCAGCAGCCGCTCTCGTCCTGGCCGAGCACGACCAGCTCTTGTTTCGACATGCCTCTATGTTGACGAACTTCGATCCAAGGCGCAAGCTTGCATCGAGGAACTTCGAATCAGCCCGTCCGACGCTCGTCTCTCTCCCAAGGGGTATGCCATGAGTGATCACTCCACTGACCTGCGCGAAACCGTCCGCGAGCGCTATGCCGCCGCCGCCGTCCAGGTCACCGAGGGCGGCACCGCCTGTTGCGGCCCGCAGGCCGTCGAGATCGACGACAACTTCGGCTCGACCCTGTACGCGGCCGACGAACGCGACGCCCTGCCCGCCGAGGCCGTCGCCGCCTCCCTCGGCTGCGGCAACCCCACCGCCGTCGCCGACCTCCACGAGGGCGAGCGGGTACTGGACCTCGGCTCGGGCGGCGGCATCGACGTCCTGCTCTCCGCCCGGAGGGTCGGTGCGACCGGCAAGGCGTACGGCTTGGACATGACCGAGGAGATGCTCGCGCTCGCGCTGGCCAACCAGAGGAAGGCGGGCGCCCGCAACGTCGAGTTCCTCAAGGGCACCATCGAGGCGATCCCACTGCCCGCCGGCACGATCGACGTCGTGATCTCCAACTGCGTGATCAACCTGTCCGTCGACAAGCCCGCGGTCTTCGCCGAGATGTTCCGCGTCCTGGCCCCCGGCGGCCGCATCGGCATCTCCGACGTCGTCGCCGATGACGAACTCGCCCCGGCCCAGCGGGCGGAGCGGGGCGACTACGTGGGCTGCATCGCGGGAGCCCTCTCCTTCGCCGAGTACCGCGAGGGCCTGAGGGCGGCCGGCTTCACGGGCATCGAACTCACCCCGACCCACGCCGTCGCCGACGGCATGCACTCGGCCATCGTCCGAGCCGTCAAGCCTGCCCAAGCACCGAGTGCTGCCACCCAGAAGCCCTCCAGCGAGGGCAAGACCGGCTCCTGCTGCGGTGCGAGCGGTCGCTGAATCGAGCACCGCGAGGACCGCTGATACGTGCGCTCCACACAAACGATCCCCAGAAACCCGTCAGGGGCCCGACCCGCTGCGCGGATCAGGCCCCTGAACTGGTGTTTCACTGTCGGGGTGGCGGGATTTGAACCCACGACCTCTTCGTCCCGAATGAGGTTCGGTTGGTGAGCCTGCCAGCCTCGCTCGCGTTTCCGCAGGTCGGAGGGGTGGGCTCGGTTGGTGTCGCGGGGCCCGGAAGGGGTTCGGGGAGCGGGTTGGCTCCCAGATGGCTCCCACGAAGAGGATGCTCTGTCACTCTGTCGGAACTGCAGCAGTTGGCGGCCAGCGTCTCGTCCTTTTTACGTCCACCCGCGCCCCCGGACACGCCTCCTGATCACGTACGCGGCCGTCGACGCGCCGCCTGCCTGATCTCATCAGGACTCGCTACTCAGCTCTTCCTGGATCTCGGTGATGCGACGCTGGGTCGCCGCCGCGTTCTTCTGCTGACGGGCCAGCTTCGCCTCGGCAGCCGCCAGCTCTTGGGCGAGCCGCTCCCTATCAGCTTCCGCACGGTCATGGACGGTCCCGTCATCTTGGTATGCCGGCCCTACCCGCTCACTGCTCACCACTCCGCGGCGCTCTCCGCATTCTGGGCAGTCGACGACGCGGGCGGAAACGTAGCTGCTTTCGCGATGCTGGATGTGCGGCACCACGTGGTCGCAGCGGAGGGTGAGGTTCCACGTGTCGAGATCTTTCTTACGCTCTTCCTGCGAGGGCCAGGAAGCGAACAGTCTGGCGAGGTTCTTCATCTGCTTCGGCCCCATAGGGGGCGGTGGGCAGCAGAAACAGCAATGTGTCACCCGAGAACCACTGATGCTCCACCGAGCATCCCGGCAGTCGGCGTGCCGGTCGCGGAACTTCCGGTCGGCTTCCTCATACTCGCGCTTCTCTGAATCGGACAACTTCATGAGCGGCGGCCAGCTCCCCAGCCCGTCCTGCATGGGCTCTCCGCAACCCCGACATGGCTCACCGGCCACATACTCCGCCCAGCTGAGGCGTGTACCCTCTCGCTTCCATCGCTCATCCCGCTCGCGACGCCGCTGCTCATCCGCTTCGGCATCGAGCGCCGATCGCAGAGCACGCTTGGCGGCTCGCTGTCGACGCTGTTCCTCTGTCAGCTTGGCCATACCTCCGCCTTCCGCTGCGCCGTGTTCTCGTGCACATCCGCGGGGGCCATGTTGGCGTGACCGTCCTTGGTATCGCTTGCGCGTGCGCTGGATGACGACATGTGACCGGACTGGGTACGCAAGTGATTCTTACCTGTCTGCGGTCGTCTGCCACTTGGTGGGTTTCCGTGCTGTGGCTCAGGGCGGCATGCTGCCGAGCTCACAAGCGTGCTCTGGTGGGAGTTGGCGCGGCGGCGACGTCTCTATGCCTGGCGCGACAGGTCGTCCACCAAGAGATCGAGTGTGACCTCCTCGTGGAGCGCGACGCCGAGGGCGGTCATGGCAGGAGCGAGACCTGCGTCCCAGGCCGCGCTGACGGGCTGGCCGTCGAGCGGCAGCTGAGGGATTCCCTCGGCCTGGCTCCGAGCGGCCAGGTGCTCGTAGTCCTCGGCGCCCATGCGCCATGGCTGGGCTCCATAACGGCGGATGATCCGGTTCGCCAGAGCGATGCCCGGCCAGTCGAAGTCGCCGTGGTACGCGAAACGGCAGCCGGTGGTGGCGAGAGCGTCGAGGAGCGTGAGGACCACGGTGGCGGCGCTGCCGGACGTGCACACCAAGGGCCGGACGCAGGCAGCGTCCGCCGCAGCTTCCACCACGCGCGGATTCTCACAGATGTGGACCACTTCTCCGGCAGGTAGTCGCAGCTGGAGGTCGTGAAGATCGCGCGACGTGAGGTGGGCTTCGGCGTGATGGTCGGTCCGCTCCCGCAGGACCTGCTCCCGCCATCCCCCACCTACGGGCCGCAGCCCGTAAGTCAGCACTGTGCTGGAGACCTCGTCCGGTGTGACGGACACCAGCCGCCACAGTGCGCGCCGGCCGGCTGCGTCGCCGGGGAACTCGGTGCCGTGGGCGAGGGCGATGCCGCGTTGGACGAGGCGCGCGAGCCAGGTGCCGTCGTCCAGACCGTGCGCGGACCCGGTCGCCAGGGCGGCGAGTTCTCCTCGGCCTCGTGTGCCGCCCCGCTCCGCGCCGAGCAGTGCGCTGAGGACCCGCACAGCCTGCTGAAGCGTGCGTACCGCGGTGTCGGGTGTCACTCCTCTCGGGACGCCGGTCCGGCGGAGCAGGTCGTACCACTGGCCAGTCCACTCCTGGCCGGCGAGCGGAGAGGCGTCCAGCGCCGAGGCGAGCGACGACCAGACGTGCTCGCGCCGTGCCGCGATACCCGCGCGGACGGCACGGCGGTCGGTGAGCGGAGGGCCGAGTTCCTCCAAGACGTTCCTGAGCCCGAGTCCGGCTGCGGAGGCGCGCAGCCGCGTGTCGAGCGCATCGAGGTGCACAGTTACGGCAGCACCCGTGACGGGCTTGCCCAGAAGGAGCGACAGGTCGTTGCGTTCCTGGGTGCTCACCGAGGTCAGCCGGAGGGAACCGGTGGCCTGCACGCCATTGCTTTCCAGGCGCTTGCGTACCGCTTCCCAGAGCCTGGTCAACCCAGGACCGGCCAGCCAGTCCCGTGTCGCCGCGGGCAGCTTGCTCATACGGACACCAGGCGCCGGTGCCGGCCGTTCCAGGTGTAGTGCAGGGTGGCAACCCCGCGCACATGGGGATCGCGTAGGCACTCGTAGATGTGCAGGGACGGCACCTCCGGCCAGTTGCCCATGAGCCGTTCACTGGTGAGGACGAAGTCGAGGTCGAGGTCGACGAGGATGCGTCCCAGCCGTCCGTGGGTGGGTTCATCGACCTTGGCGAAGGCGTCGTCGAGCAGGATCAGCCGCGGGGCGTGGGGTGCCGACTCGGCGAGGCTGGTGAAGTGTGCGGCGGCCGCGGCGAAGAGCACGAGATAGGAGAGCACTCGCTGCTCGCCCTGGCTGAGCCCGGTGCGGCCGGTCAGTTTCCGGCGCCGTCCCGGAGCGGCGTCCTCGACCACGAAGGTGTGGAAGCGGAACCAATCACGGTAATCGAGAGCGGTCCGCAGGTGGGCGGCGTAGCCGGCTGAGGGGTCGGCCCGTCGGGCATCCTCGATCCGGCGTTGCAGCACCTCGCGGGGCTGCTCGGTCTGCTCACGCGTGCGCAGGCTCGACGGACTGCGCAGCAGGTCCACGGCCGCCCGCACGTCCGCGTCGACGTCCTCGTTCAGCTTCCACAACAGCTCCACGCCGAGGCCGTGGGAGGTGCGCACGGTCCGCAGGGTGTCGTTCAGAGCCGCGACCAGGTTCGCCGCGGTGATGACCTGGGCCGAGAGGTGGTCGCCGAGTTCGCCGGTCAGGAACCGTTGGAACACCTCACGTTCGCGCTCGGTGAGTCGTCCCCGGGCCTCTGCCGCCTGGACGGCGATCCGCTCGCCCACGGCCGCGACGTCGTGGGAGCCGTGGTCGTCGATCAGGCGGCATACCTTGATCCCGTCGCGTTCCTCCAGTTGTGCGTCGTAACCGCCGGCCAGCTGGTCGCGCAGGTCGGTGTGCCGGTTGAGCAGGGTGCTGTCCGACACCTCGCCTTTCGGGCGGCCGAGGGCCTGCTGTACCGCGTCGGCCAGCGCCTGTAGCGCGCGCAGACGGCTGCGGACGTCCGAGCCGGGATCGTCCACCACGTCCTCGGGCAGTGCAGACCGGTCCAGCCCGGCGCCGCGCACCACCTCCGGTCGGCCGAGTGCGCTGCGAAGGGCCCCGCCGGTTGCGATGACCGCCGTCTCCTGGGCGGTCAGGTCCTCGCGCAGGCGCTTTTCCTCCTCTTCCGCGCGCACGCGCCGGTCGTGCAGATCGTTCCGGATACGTTGTGCTGCCGGGACGGCCTGGGCGGCGTGCGCGATGCGCTTTTTGGTTTCCTGCTCGCGGGTGAGGATCTCTTCTTCGGTCGCCCCGATGGCCTCCTCGCGGGTGCGCAGGTCCTGTTGCGCGGTACGCAGCCCGGTGAGGCGAAGCCGGTAGTTCTCCTCCGCGGCCAGGCGTTCTCTACGGGCGCGTTCGTATCGCTCGGCATCGGCGAGATGGGTGCCGAGCCGCTCGCCCGTGCTGTCGATCGCTCGGCGAAGATGCCCGATGCCGGTGAGAAGCGCGGCCAGCGCGGTGCGTACGCGTTCCAGCTCGGCGGGGTCGCTGGGCAGGTCGTGGGCGGTGGCGGTGGCGTCTGCCTCGGCGCGGGCGGCTACGGCGATGGCGCGGGCTTCCTCGGCCAGCCGTGCCGCGCGGGTGGCCTTGGCGGTCAGGTCCCGCAGTCTCCTCTCGTCCGACTCGGCTCTGCTCCAGGCGTCGGCGAGACCGCGTGCCTGGCGGAAGTCCTGCTCCGCGAGTCTGAGGGCCCGGCGCCGGGCGTCGGCCTCGTTGAGTTCGTGACGGGCGTCGGCCAGCCGCTGCTGCGTCTGCGTGAGCCGCTGTTCCAGCTCGGCCAGGATGCGCCGTCGGGTCTCGGCGCGCACGGCGGCTCCCACGTACTCGGCGTCACTTTTGTGGTGCCGGCCGCTGAGGATGCCCAGACGCCAGCTTCCGTCATAGTGCACCGCGTCATGAGCGGTCGTTTCCTCGGCCGATGCGAGCGTGATGGCGGCCAGCAGGCGCTCCACCTGCTCGGACGTGACTCCACACCCCGGTTGCGGCGCTGGGCGCAAGGCCGAGGCGAGGGTCGGCCCGGCCGGCAGGGCGGGGCCGGGACGCAGCAGAGTGTCACGAGTGCCGGGGTCGAAAAGGGCGCCGTCTGCGCCGACCCACGCGTCCAGGATTCCGCTGGCTTCCAGCGCTGCTTCCAGACCGGCTCGACGCGCGGGGCTCAGATCATCCGTGAAGTCCACCAGCCGGTAGAACGGCGCCCCGGTGCCCGGTGTCCTTTCGGCGACGCGGTGGTGGGGGACCGGCGGTTCGGGATCTGTACGTCGCTCCCAGTCACGCTTCTGACTTGCCAGGCGGCCGAGTTCCTCGTCGAGTCGGCCGACGGTGAGTGCGAGGGCGTCGCGGCGTCTGGTGAGTTCCTCGCTGTACGGCTCCAGTGCGGCATGGGCGGCCCGCCACGCCTGGCTGTCGGTGTCGGGTGGGAGCGTGCGGTCCGCGAACGGGGCGTCGGCGGAGCTCTCGAAGGCGACCACTACGTGGACGGCATCCAGCGGCGGGCAGTCGGACCCGACGGCGGCCCGCGTGCGGGTGACCCATTCGGTGACCTGGCGGGCATAGGCGTCGCTCTCCTCGGCGACCTTCTCGCGGCCGGCGTCGAGACGGCCGGCGGCGTCTTCCGCCTCCCCCTCCAGCCATTCCCGCTCGGTGTCGGCCTGCTCCGCCCGGCTTCGGGCCTTCTCGGCCTGCGCGGTGAGACGCGTCACCTCCTGGACCATCCGGGTCCGGTTCTTCACGACCGTCTCGGCGTCCTCCAGCTGCCCCTGCCAGGACCGCAGTTCGTCCTGCACCGCCACCGTGTCCACACGGACGGCCGACCGGTGCTGCACGATGTGCGTCTCCCCGTCCGGAGCGGTCAGCTCCGTCTCGCCGGGCTGGGAGCGAACGGTGCGGGGCAGGGCGACTGCCTCGCCGAGATGGCCGGTGGTAAGTCCGGCCTTCTCCGCCTGCGTCAGCAGTTCCCGGTGCTCAGTGCCCAGTTCGGCGAGCCGGCTCCCGAGGTGGTCGACACCGTCGGCCAGGCGCTCGGCCGCGCCGTCCTCTGCGCCGTGTGCGTTGCTGACGGCGGTGAAGGCGGCCACGGCGGCGGTGTGCAGCGCCTCGACCGTGCTTCGGCGTTCCGACAGTTCGCGCAGGCTGCGGTAGGCGTGGCTGGCGTGCAGGGCGGCGAGGTCGGTCCGGGCGGCGTCTTCCTCTTCGCGCAGGGTTTCCAGTCGGGCTTCTGACTCCTCCTCCTGCGTCCTCAGCTCGCTGGTCCGCTGTGCGGCGTCTCCGGTCGCCCGGCGTCGCTGCGCGAGGATCTCCAGTTCCCGGCTCACCGCCTGCGCGGAGGTGCGCAGGACACCGGACAGGTAACCGCGGTAACTGGTGAGGAAGGTGCGCAGCGCCGTATCCGTGCGCTCCAGTCGGCCGAGCTCGTCACGTACGGCGTCGAGGTCGTGGAGGTTGCGCGCGACCTTCTCGACCACGTCCTCGTCGAGTCCCGGCAAGGTCTCGCTCAGCAGGGAGGCCAGTCCACCGTGCTCGATCCGGTCCCCGACCGTGGGCCGCCGCAGCCGGTGGAGGAGCTGGGTCAGGTTGCGGTAGCGGGTCGCGTCGGTGATGCCGAACAGTTCCCGGGCCACCCGCGAGCGGTGGGCGACCGCGCGGTCGGTGACGTTGTCGGCGCCGACGATCTCCTTGAGCCGGTCGACCGGCAGGGGCCTTCCGCCCTCGACCAGGTGCAGGTCCTCACCGACGCGCAGCGGAGTGACGAAGAATGTCGGCAGCGCCTTCTGCGTCGACTTCGAGGCGCGGATGGCGGCGCCGAGTGTGACGTGGCGGTGGTCGCCGCCGTCGGTCGTGCCCCGGAACTCCACCCACAGGTAGCCGAGACGGTTGGTCTGCTCGAACCCGTCCAGCATCAGCCAGGCGAGAGTGGTCCGGCCGGTGCCCGTCGCGTCCAGTGCCCGTGAGTCGCCGTCCAGCAGATACGGGAGGAGCATTTCCAGGGCCTTGGACTTGCCCGCGCCGTTCTTGCCGCGCAGGAGCAGCCGTCCGTCGCCGAAGGCGAACTCCTGCTCGTCGTACTGCCAGACGTTCTGGATGCCCGCGCGGTGCAGCCGGAAGCGGGTGCCGGCGGTCGTGGCGGGGCCGGAACGCGGCAGTGGGACGAGGCCACGCGCATCGGTGGTCACAGCGGCAACTCCTCCTGAACGTCGGTGCCCTTGCCGGCTGCGGTGGCCGGGCGCATGGTCACGTGGGTGGCATAGCGTGCCGCCGCGGCCAGCAGCACCCAGCTGTCACTGCCAGGACGCGCTCCGCGAACATCTGTCACGGTGCGCCCCTCCGGTGCCTCTTCGGCGTACCCGTCCGGCAGCCCATCTCCCTCAGCACGCAGCCGGCCGGTCCGGGCCATCAGCCGCATGCGGTTCAGCAGGTCCAGCACGGCCTCCTGCAGGGCGGGGATGTCCTCCAGGTAACCGCGCTGCCAGTTGCTGCGCTGCCCGTACTCGGCGACCAGTTCGGCCAGCAACTCGTTCACGAGGCCGTCCGGGACAGCCACGCCGATGACGAGCGTCCCTCCAGTCGCCGGGTGCCCCGGCTCCTGTGGGCGAAGCCGCTCCACGAGCCGTTCCACCAGCAGCAGTGTGGCCTGTGCGACCGTCCCGGTGCCCGGCAGGTGCAGATCCGTCAGCTCGTCCTCGGGGTCCACCAGCGCCACGCCCTCGGCGCGGATCTCCATTTCCAGGCCCAGGAGTTCGGAGAACGCCTGCGCTTCCCGGCGCTGCCGGGTGCGCAACCAGTCGCGTTCGGCGTCGGTCAGCTCGTCGAGGTAGACGACGGGTGTCTCGACGAGCATCCGGCGCACATAGGTGCGAGGTCCGCCGAATCCCGGGTCCGCTGCCCGCCGGACCAGGTCGGAGCCGTCACGGGCCTGGGCGAGCGGGCCGGCGACGACGACGCGGGCCAGCTCGCGGTCCACTGTGATCAGGGCCTCTCCGCCCGCATCGTGTGCGATAGCGGTCACATGGCCCTCGGTCTCGATGAGGACGCCCCACTCGACCAGCAGGCGCAGAGCCGCTACCAAGGTCCGTTTCCCGGCCGCCCTACCTGTCTCCTCCAGCTCGATCTCGGCGTCGGCTGCGGCGGCCCTGATGTCGGCCACCAGCTGTGACAGCAGCAGTTGTTCGGGTGCGGTCACCAGTACGGAGAGGGCCAGCGCGAGACAGGCGTAGGTGTGCGGGGTGAAGGGGGTGCCGGTGGCGCGCTCCAGCCGGCGGCCCGCGCCTGCTCCCAGTCCCGCTTTGAAGAGCCGGGCGTATGAGCTGTCGACCAGCAGGCGGTAGCCGAGCACTTGCTGGAACCGCTTGCCCAGCCAGTCGGCATGCCTGCGGATCAGCGGGAAGAGGTCGGCGTGCGGGCCGTCCGAGGTGACCAGCGGATGGGCGAGCAGCAGCCGGGCGGCGCTGCGGCGCTCGGCGGCCAGGGCGACGTCGTGTGTCGAGGGGAGGGTCATGACACGCTCACCTCCGCATCGCCGTCGGCCACGTCGGAGGAGGTACGGCCGACGTCCAGCTCAAGGTCTTCCAGTAGCAGGTCGCCGTCGACCGAGTGCAAGACGCACCGGGCGCCCGCCGTGCGTCGCACGGTGAGCCGGATGCCCAGCTCGGCGTCCTCGCTGTGCGCCTGGTCGAGATCGAATTCCCTCACGCCCTCCCCGTCCGTGTCGGCGCGACGCCTCAGCTGCGCGTTCCCGAGTGCGGTGGCCAGCAGCTCCAGGAGCAGACCGAGCGCTGCCGAGGTGAGGCGCACCTCGGCGAATCGGCCCGAGGCGCTGCGCAGTTCGTCCGCCGCCGCTGCCCTGGCCGCCGCCCGCTCACGGGCGGCCTCCCGCAGGCGCCGCTTCTGCGCTGAGTGGTCCTCCACCGCGGACGTCCGGTCTCGCTGGGCGCGGCTGCCCCGTTCCCGCAGGGCCACCGGCACCTCGACCACCGGCCCGGTCCACCAGCTCGTGTAGGCGGGCACCACCTCGTCGGTGGCCGGGGGTATGCCCAGATGACGGGCACCGTACAGCCCGAAGGCGGCGATGGCGATGTCATGCGCGTCCTGCGGCGCCGCTTCCTCGAACCACCGGGCCAGCCGCAGCAGGTCCTTGCGCCGGGACATCTCCCCGGTGGCCGACCGCAGCATCCGCTTGGCGTTGGCGAGCAGCGACTGCAATGCGCGCAGGGTGGCGTCCCGCAGTTGATCGACCTGGCTGCCCTGTCCTTCTGTGTCGCTGAACCAGCCGCGCAGGCCCTCCCAGTCCGCGAGCTCGCGCCCACGGCTGCGCTGCACTCGTGTCTCCATGCGACCGTCACCCTGCGGTGACAGCCCGGTGAGGCCCTGTGCGTGGGCGTCCAGCCGGGCGAGCAGACCCGGAACGTGCGGCCACAGCCTGTCCAGCGCCGCCGAGATCCGCGGTGCACGAAACGCCACGTCCTCCGTGATCGCCTCGACGTAGTCGAGGAGCAGCTCCTTGAAGCCCTGGTACTCGGCGCTGTTCAGGTCGTACCGGGCCAGCACCTGACCGAGGTAGGCGTAGAAGTCCCGGATGGAGTCAGCGAACTCGGAGAACTGCACGAACAGCGTGCTGACCCGCTCCAGCCCGTCCTGCGGTTCGATGCCGCCGGGCGCGGTAACGAGCTCAGCCAGCTCCCGCAGCCCCCGCTCGACCAGGGCGAGCAGCTCGTTGCTCACCTCGCGGGCGGCGTCCGCCTCGGCCAGGACCCCGTCGGCGTCCCGCTGGATGCGCTCGCCCAGCTTCGACAGCTGGTAGCGCGCGCGGGACCGCTGGTACTCGCTGATGCTGGACGCCTTCACCGTGTGACTGCTGCGCAGCAGGTTGCCCCACTTCACCAGCTGTTCCAGCCGGACGGTGAGGGTGTCGGCGTCGAGCCCGGCAGCAGAGCCGCCGGCGCCGCGCAGCTTTGCAAGAACGTCCGGGACGGCCAGGTCCGCCAGCAGGGTCCCGCAGAAGACCCGCATGATCGCGAGGTGCTCCAGCCGCTCGGGCGCGCTGAGGTAGGTGTACGCGTCCAGCCGCCGGCGCGCTTCGTTCTGGACATCCTGCGTTGCGGCGTTTTGCGCTGCGCCGGGTGCGGGTGCCTCCATGCCTGCGAGGTTACGCGGCGCATCCGGCCGCCGCCGGTGGGTGGCCGAAAATGCCACGGACACCGTCAGGCAACGGCTCGGCTCCCGCTCACGAACCGGATTCGGCTACTCCCGTCGGCGACCGGCCATGTCAGGCACTGTGGGTCGCGGTCTGGGGCTGGGGGAGGCCCCCGGCGCTGAGCTGGCCTGGCCCGGTCTCCAGAGGTTGGGGGGAGCCACACGCATCCTGCGCTGATCACTCAGCCTTGGGCGCCCTCAACCATGTCTCGAAGCCGCTCAGGTACTCGCCCATGGCACCGAGAGACATCGGCGACGACTCGTACTGTGCTGAGAGGTTGACCTCGTACAGCTTGTAGGCGGGCTCAGTCTCGCGTGCCGCAGCCCACGCAGCCGACAGTGCTCGGACAGCGCGCTCGCGGTCGCCGGCTTCCACTGCCTCGACGAGATCGGGCCACAGCGTCTCACCGATGTAGTCGACGAGCTCCTCAATATGGGCAGCCGCCCGGCGGGCACGGTCCATGATCGCTTCCCGCTCAGCATCGGCGCGATGCTCGGCCCGGTGGGACTCTCGTTCGTTCGGATCCTCCCAGGTGTCGTCGCCCCAGATCTCCTCCCAGCGCTGATCCGCTCGTGCCAGGGCGGCCTTGAACTCCCGGTCCAGGTCCTCCTGCGTGAGGCGGGGATGCTCACCGGCGTCACTGTTCTCGAACGCCGACAGTGGCAGAGTGAGATCAGGAACGGCTTCGTCGTCGCGCAGTGCGGTGAGCAGGCAGACGGTATCGATCGCGGGAAGGACGCCCGCCGGGTTCACCAGTCCTCGCAGGGATGCGGCGGATTGCTCGACGGCCATGTAGTCGTACTCGGCGATCTGGTTGTCGAGATCGCCGTGGAGATCGAGGATGGCGCCGCCAATCGTCTCAATCTCATCCATGCGTGCCGCGATCTCCATGTCAGAACGCTCGACGATCTTTCGCAGCTCGCGGACGTCCTCGACCTGCTCTTCAAGCCGCGCCACCGCGTTGGCCAACTCACCCATTACGTGCCCCCTGTCTCGGCAGTCACCGCGTATCCCCGGGAGGCACCCTAATGACGAAGGCGGTCATGCCCTCGTCATTTGGCCATGTGGTCAGGTGCCTCCTCGGCTCCGGCGCATGATTCTCTCTCCACGGGTGGTCCTGTGAGCTGCGTGTTGTCGATAACCCGGCTTATCAGGAACCCGGTGCCTGCGGACTGGCAACCGTCGTATCGTTCTGTGGCATCGGGCGAGGCGCGACGAGCTTCGGCGCGCCAAGGGGCCCGACCTGACGACTGGGACTGCCGCGCTTACTGGAGCGGGAAGGGGGAGTGCTCCTGATGACCACTGGTCCGCTCAACGTGAGCCTAGGCACTCACGAACCTCTGCTGGTGTCCCTGTCCGATATCGCCGCTTTCGCTCGCGTGAAGCGTCCCGTGGTCTCCACCTGGCGTCGCCGACACCCGGATTTCCCCGCCGCCGTGTCCGAGGACTCAGGACGGCCGCTGTTCGACGGCGCCGAGGTGGCCGAGTGGTTGATCGAGTCTGGGTTGGGCAACGCCGCGGCGGCGGAGCTCCGCCCCGAGGTGGCTCTGTTCGGCATCATGGCGCTGCGAGAGCGGTTCACGCCATGGCAGCTGGTCGAGACGCTGGGAAGTCTGCTGTGCCTGCGCCGGCTCGACGGCAGGCCGCTGACCGACGCCGCGATCGAACCGCAGGGCGGCACGGAAGCGGACGACGCTCTCTGGTCCGCTCTGCTGCGCCGCGCCGAGCGGATCGATGTGGAGGATGACTTCGTCCTCCGGGAGCTGCGCGCCCTGGACGCCACCGCGGCCCCGCTCGCGCGCCTCGCCGAGGACCTTGTCGAGGCCGCCTACGACGAGCGGGGCGCATATGAGTGGCTGCTTGCAGCCCGCTCCCGGCTCGGTCTGGACTCCCTCGCCGCCGACGCAGTAGCCCCCGAACTGCGCCGCCTGATCAGCCAGCTCACCGACCTTCGCCTCCGGCTGGAGCAAGGCGAATCTCTCACCGTCGCCGACCCACATGCGCGCGCTGGCGATCTGCTCGCTGCGCTCCTTGACGACACGGAGGACCGCGAGCACATCACCATCCTTGCCGCTGACCCTGACGCACGGCTGGCCCGCATCACTCGCCGCCGCCTTCTTCTCGCCGGAGTCGGCGAACTTGACCTCGACGTCCAAACTGGCCCGGACCTGGAGGAACGTCTCGCAGACCCGGATCTCGTAATCACCCAGCTCCCCTACCGACCCGGTGAAAACCGCTCCGTGTTCGCCGCCCTGGCAGAGGTCGAGCAAGTCGCCGACCTCCTCCGCCCTGGCTGCACCGCCGTTGTCCTGGGACCGGCCGACGCGCTTGTGGACGAGCTCAAGGACACCGAGGCGTCCCAGCTCCGCTCGGCCCTCCTGCGCGGCAACGTCATCGAGTCCGTCATTGCGCTCCCTGGCGGCGTCCTGCCCTTCCGCCCCGGCTACCGTCCCGCCCTGTGGACGCTCACCCGCGGCCCCGTCCCAGAGGCAGAGGGCAAGGTCTTACTGGCCGACATCAGCTCCGAGCAGCTCACGGCAGGTGTGCGCACGCGACTCGCCGAGGACGTTCTCCTCTGGCGGGCAGAGGGTTTCCGGGAACTCGGCGGCCACGATCCGGCCTACGGCCGTGCGGTTCCCGTCGCTGCCCTGGAGCGAACCTTCGGCGGTCCGCTGACTCCGCCGGCGCCGCCCGCTGCCGCGATCTGGTCCGACAAAGTCAAGGAGCGCCCGGCCTTGATCGCCGAAGCCGAAGCGCGCCTGGAGCGTGCGACGGCCGACATCCGCACGTACGAGAACGAGCGGGGCCCCTACCGGGGTGGCGTACTGCGCCGCGTGGGGCTACTGCCCCGGCGTACCACCCTCGGCAAGTTGATCGCCGAAAGCAGGGTGACCCGGCTACCCGGCCACCGCATCGATGATCGGCACCTCACTGGCAAGGCTGATGGTCACCACGCCATACTCGGCCCTGAGGAGATCGTCGGTGAGCGGCCCGTCGGCGTGCGTCGCATCGACCGGCTGGTTCTGGCCAGCGAGTATGACCGAGTGGCACTCACCGAGCCGGGCGACGTGGTCTACACCCTTACCCCTCGCCTCGGTCTGTACGTCGACCATGACGGCTTCTCGGTGGTCGCCTTCCCGGCACGCATCCTCCGCGTCGAGCCCGAGGCCGCCCGGCCGCTGACCCCGCGCGTCCTGGCTGCTCTGCTGGGCGCGGCCCGGGGCACCGCCCGCAGCCCCGGCGCGGTACGCCCCGCTCGTCGGATCGAGGACTACCAGCTCCCTGACCTCGATCCGGCCGAGGTAGTGATCTTTGATGCTTTGCTGGCCGAGACCGAACACCGGGAACGCCTGCTGCGTGCACAGGCCGATGCTCTCGCCGAGGCCCGCAGCCTGACGATCGCCGGCCTGGCGGACGGCACGCTGACCCTCGCCGATCCGACGGCGCTACCCGCCACCGTCCATAGCCCATTCACCGACCGGAACCGGAAGTAGGAACGATGCCTCCGCGCAAGCGAGCCGCGAAAGCCGCCGGACAGGGCGAACTGCCCGGAGTCTCCAGCACCAAGGAGATCCAGGACATCCTGTGGAAGGCCGCGGACAAGCTCCGTGGCTCCATGGACGCCGCACAGTACAAGGAGTTTGTGCTTGGCCTTGTTTTCCTGAAGTACGTCTCGGACGCCTTCGCCGAGCGTCGCGAGGAACTGGCCGCCGACCCCGAGCTGGCCCAGATCCCCGAGCACCGCCGGGCGGCCTTCCTCGAAGAGAAGGACGAGTACACCCGAAAGGACGTCTTCTGGGTACCTCCGACCGCCCGCTGGGACTACATCTCGGAGAATGCGGCCAGCGCGGAGGGAGGCGTCGGCAAGCTCCTCGACGCGGCCATGGACGAGGTGATGAAGGCCAACAAGGCGCTCACCGGCGTCCTTCCGAAGATCTTCAACCGCGACAACGTCGACCAGAAGCGCCTGAAGGAACTCGTCGACCTCATCAGCGACGCCCGCTTCACCGGCCACGGTGACCGTCCGGCGCAGGATGTGTTGGGCGAGACGTACGAGTACTTCCTGGAAAAGTTCGCCCGGGCCGAGGGCAAGCGGGCCGGCGAGTTCTACACCCCGGCCAGCGTGGTCCGCCTGATCGTCGAGGTGTTGGAGCCGTACGAGGGGCGGGTGTACGACCCGGCGTGCGGCTCGGGCGGCATGTTCGTGCAGAGCGGCAAGTTCGTCGCGAGGCGGCGCGGCAAGGACCACACGCACGACATCGCGGTGTACGGCCAGGAGGCCAACGAGCGCACTTGGCGCCTGGCGAAAATGAACCTCGCAATCCACGGCATGGACCCCAAGGGCATCGGCGACCGCTGGGCGGACACGTTCGCGGACGACAAGCTACCGGATCTGAAGGCCGACTTCGTGATGGCCAACCCGCCGTTCAACATGTCCGACTGGGCGAGGAAGACGGACGACCGCCGCTGGAAGTACGGGGTACCGCCCCAGTCGAACGCCAACTACGCCTGGCTCCAGCACATCGTCTCCAAGCTGGGCGACCGGGGCAGTGCGGGCGTAGTCCTGTCCAACGGTTCAATGTCCTCCAAGCAGTCGGGCGAGGGCGAGATCCGCGCGGCGATGGTTGAGGCGGACCTGGTCTCCTGCATGATCGCGCTGCCGGGCAACCTGTTCCGGACAACGGCGATCCCGGCCTGCCTGTGGTTCCTGACGAAGGACAAGTCCCCGCAGGGCGCGAAGGCAATGGAAGACCGACGGAGCCGGGTGCTGTTCATCGACGCCCGCGCGATGGGCACGATGGTCGACCGCACGGAGCGGATCCTCACGGAGGAGGACCTGGAGAAGATCTCTGACACGTACCACGCGTGGCGGGGCACGGAGTCCGCGAAGGACAAGGGCCTTACGTACGAGGACGTCCCGGGGTACTGCTACAGCGCGACGATCGAGGAGATCGAGAAGCATGACTATGTGCTGACTCCGGGGCGGTACGTGGGTGCGGCGGAGGCCGAGGAGGACCCGGACGCGGAGCCGGTGGAGGAGCGGATCGCGCGGTTGACGAAGGAGCTGTTCGAGCAGTTGGACGAGTCGGCGCGACTGGACGCGGTAGTGCGGGAACAGCTGGGGAGCATCGGTGGCTGAACAGCAATTCGCCTTCGGCGAATTGGTGAAGGCGGGCGACATGACCTTCGGGGATGGCTACCGGACGAAAAAGTCCGAGCATGGCAAGCCGGGCCTCCCGATTTTGCGTGTCGCTGAAGTGCAAGATGGCACTATCAGGCCCGAGTTTACGGACTATGTGAGTGACGCCTACCGAGCTGCAATGGGAGCAAAGGTGTCTCGGTGCGGGGATGTCGTGCTAACAACGAAGGGGACTGTCGGACGTGTGGCGATAATCCCTTCTGGTTCCCCGGAATTCGTTTACAGTCCACAAGTCTGCTTCTTTCGAGTCTCCGAGGAGGGGCGACTGGATTCTAAATACTTGTACTACTGGTTCAAAACTCCAGAGTTCTGGGATCAGGCTGGCTCACGCAAGAGTCAAACCGACATGGCCGACTACTTGAACCTGTCGGATATTCGTTCGCTGGCCATCACTGTGCCGGGCCGCGTGCAGCAGCAGGCTGTTGTGAATATCCTTGGTGCTCTGGATGACAAGATTTCGAGCAACGATCGCATGATTGCGGTGACGCTTGAACTTGCGGACGCCCAGTACGCTCACGCAGTTCAAGGGTTGGAATTCGGTCCCGAGACGTTCGGTTCAGTGGCGACTGTTGTCGGAGGGGGGACGCCGAGTACGAAGGTCGAGGAGTACTGGGGTGGGGGAATCGCTTGGGCTACTCCAACGGACGTAACCGCGCTGTCTGCGCCGTATCTGTTCAAAACCTCTAGGACCATTACGAGCGATGGGTTGGAGAACTGTGCCTCGCAGCTCTACCCGGCGCACTCCATCTTCATGACCTCTCGTGCAACGATTGGAGCTTTTGCTCTGCCGCAGATGCCCGCTGCGGTAAACCAGGGATTCATCGTTGTCTTGCCGCCAGCTGAAGAATTGCGGTGGTGGCTGCTACACGAAATGCGCTCTCGCGTGGATGAAATGATCAGTCTGGCTAACGGATCCACTTTTTTGGAGCTGAGTCGCAAGAATTTCAAGGCCATGCCGATCCGGCTGGCCGATGACCAGGCTGTTGCAGAGTTCGCCCAAGCGGTATCGCCATTGCATGGCAGGGCTGCTCAAGCAGCAGCCGAATCGCGCGCCCTGGCCGCTCTCCGCGACACCCTTCTCCCCCAGCTAATGTCCGGCAAGCTCTGCGCGCATGACGCCGAGAAGATCGTGGAGGACGCCGTATGACCACCGAAAGAGGCAACGAGCACACGCCCGCCCACCTGGACGCCAAAATGACCGAGTCCACCTGGGAACACCTCGCCTTAGACGAACTTGGCGAGCTCGCGTGGGAGGTCAAGGCTGGCAAGGATCTCGCCCCCGGCACCGGCAACCGCCGCGACTGGGATGACCTGATCCTGCACGACGAGCTCCAGGCTGCCATCGAGAAGCTCAACCCTGAGTTGACCTCCACCGCCGTCCACGAAGCCCTTCGCATTGCCACCGACCCTGCCTCCCGCGAGGCGTACCCGGAGAACCGGCAGGCGCACGGTTACCTTACCGACGGCATCCGGCTGACCTACACAGATGAGTTCGGTGCTGAGCGGACCCCGACCGTCCGCCTCATCGATTTCACGGACCCTGACGCGAACAGCTACCTCGCCGTCAATCAGGTCACTCTCCGGGAAACCGATGGCAGCCACCGCCGCTTCGACATCGTCCTCTATGTCAACGGCCTGCCCCTCGCCGTCATCGAGTTGAAGAGCGCCTCCGACGAGAACGCGACGCTCAAGTCCGCCCACGCGCAACTCCAGACATACGTGTCGGAGTTCCCGATCGCCTTCCGCTACAACGTGCTCTGTCTCGTCTCGGACGGCATAACCGCCAAGTACGGCACAATCTTCACGCCGTACGAGCACTTCGCACCGTGGAATGTGGACCACGAGGGCAAGCCCGTCGACACCAACGAGCCGGGCTACGACGGTCTCGACGCTCTGAACCTGGCCCTGCACGGCCTGTTCACGCAGGATCGGTTCCTCTCCCTCACCCGCAACTTCGTCAACTTCCCGCCACCCAAGGCCGGCGAGCCTCTCTCCGGCAAGCGCATCGCGAAGCCGCACCAGTACTTTGCGGTCAACAAGGCGGTGGACGCGGTCGTCGAGGCGTCCCAGTCGACCGGTCAGGCCGGCGTCGTCTGGCACACGCAGGGCGCAGGTAAGTCGGAGGAGATGGTGGAGACGGCAGCGCTCGTCTCCCGCCACCCCGCTCTGAACAATCCCACCATCGTCGTCATCACTGATCGTAATGATCTTGACGACCAGCTCTACGGCACCTTCCAGGACAGCAGGACCCTTCTCGGGCAGGAGCCCACCCAGGTCAACTCGCGCGAAGATCTGCGCACCGAACTGAAGAGCCGCACCGTCGGCGGAATCGTCTTCACCACCCTCCAGAAGTTCGGCCTGAGCAAGGAGGAGAAGGCCGCCGGCAAGTCGCACCCGCTCCTTTCTGAGCGCCGCAACATCCTGGTGATCGTCGACGAGGCGCACCGCTCGCACTACGACAGTCTCGACGGCTACGCCCGCCACCTGCGCGACGCCCTCCCGTACGCGACCCTGCTGGCCTTCACCGGCACGCCGATCTCCAAGGCCGAGGCCGACACCCGTGCCGTCTTCGGTGAGTACATCGACATCTACGACCTGAAGCGCGCCGTGGACGACGGGGCCACGGTCCGCGTGTTCCACGAGCCGCGCGTCATCGAGGTCGACCTGCCCAAGGACGTGGACCCGGGCAAGATCGACGAGCAGGCCAACACCCTTACTGAGGGCATGGACGACGCTGAGCGGCGCCGCGCGATCAAGTTCGCCACGGCGATGAACACCGTCTACGGTGCCCCCGACCGGATAGCGAAGCTCGCCGACGACCTGATCGCCCACTGGGAGGAGCGCCGAGAGCTGGTCAAGCCGGACCTCGGCGGTCCTGGGAAGGCGATGGTTGTTTGTATGACGCGGGACATCTGCGTGGCGCTCTTCGACGCGCTGGCCAAGCGGCGGCCGGGCTGGGTCGGTAAGGAAGCCGACGAGGGCGTCATGAAGATCGTCTTCCACAGCGATCCCTCCGACGAGAAGCACCTGCGCAAGCACGCCCTGCGGCCGTCCCAGCAGAAGGTCGTACAGGCCCGGGCCAAGGACCCGGACGACGAGCTGGAACTGCTCATCGTCCACTCGATGCTGCTCACCGGCTATGACGCGCCGCCGATTCACACCCTGTACATGGACCGCCCCATGCAGGGCGCGAACCTGATGCAGGCCCTGGCCCGCGTCAACCGCCGCTTCCGGGGCAAGCAGGACGGCCTTCTGGTCGGTTACGCGCCCCTTACCGACAACCTCACCAAGGCCCTGCGCGAATACTCGGACCAGGACCGCAAGGACCAGACGCTCGGCGCGGACATCGAGCGGGCCATCACCGAGGTCAAGAACGAACTGTCGACCATCAAGGGACTGCTGGTCGGTTGCCATTGGAGGGAGTGGCTGGCCGACACCAGTCGGCCGGACCCCCGCAGGCGCGCATTGCGCCTGACCGCCGACTTCCTGCGCGACCCGAAGAACCCGGGCAACCAGGTCGAGCCAGGCGCCAAGCCGCTCTCCGTCCGCTTCAAGGACAGCGCCGCCCGCCTCGACCGCTTCTATCGCGTCTGCGCGATGAGCCGAGAGATCGTCGAGCGCTGCGAGGACCTGGACGACTGGCGTCGCGACATCGCCTTCTTCAGCGAGGTCCGAGCCTGGATGATCAAGCTCGACGCCGCTCAGCGCGAGGCGAGCGGGCAACCGCTCAGCGCCGAGGTCCAGCGCTACCTCCAAGCCCTGGCGGCCTCGGTCGTTGATGCCGACGAGATCACCGATCTGTACGCGGAGGCCGGCATCGGCCGGCTGGACATCACTCGCCTCAACGAGGCGCAGCTCCGCAAGCTGGAGGACTCGGAGACCCCGCACCTGGTCACCGAGGCACTGCGCCGCATGATCCAGCAGAAGATGCGCGAGGTGACCAAGCACAACGTCGTCCGGAACGACAGTTTCTCCAAGCGCCTCGACGACCTGATGAAGCGGTACATGCTCCAGCAGCTCACCAGTGCCCAGGTGATCGCCGAACTGGCTGCCCTGGCCAGGGAGGTGTCGGCGGAGGCCCGCCGTGGCGAACAGTTCGATCCGCCGCTCACCCACGCGGAGCTGGCTTTCTACGACGCGGTCGCCCACCGTGACATGGCCGAGCTGATGGAGGGAGGTCAGGAAACGCTCGCCAAGATCGCCCGAGCCTTGGTGAGTGATATCCGGAAGAACCTCTCCGTCGACTGGCTCTCCCGCGAGCCTGTCCGGGCGAAGCTGCGCACGCGCATCCGCCGTGTGCTGGCGATGTTCGACTACCCGCCGGAGGAGGAGCGCGAGGCGGTCGACCTAGTCCTCAAGCAGATGGAGATCGTGGCAGCCCTGTGGGCGCCTGCCGCGAAGTAGGCCGAAACGTAGCGGGCGGGCGGACCGAGTCCGGGCCGCCCGCCACGGCCAGGCGTGCTGGACCCGGTCTCGTCGGTGACGTTCTCATCGGGCGTCGAGGATCGGTGACTCGTCGTCCAGTCGGCAAGGCTGTATGGGCCGAAGTGCCAGAGGGTCATCAACCCCATTAGGACGTACGCAACTTGCGATAACCCTGGTTATCGCCGAATCAATGGAGCATGGCACTCCTCCGTCTCTAACGTCTGTTCCGTCGCACCGGGCCTGCGACCCGCCGGAGGCTCACCCCTCTCGCTCACCGCGTCCGCCCGGCCGACCCCCACCGGAACGGACCACGAGAGGGCGGAGAGCGCCATGACGGAACACCCCGAGCACAACAATCCCCCGGAGCCCGTCGAGCAGGCCGGGTCGGCCCCCGGCAGCGGCGGCTCCTCGACGCTCTCCCGGCTGACCGGCCGCCTCGAAGCGTCCACCCTCGCCGAGGGAGTCAAGGAGATGCTCCGCGAGGCGCTGGGCGGGCCGGGAACCGGCTCGGACGCGTCGGCCGGCCCGCGCCCGGATCAGCGGGTGTTCCTCGAATCCATCAGCGTCAGCGGCTTTCGCGGCATCGGCCGCAAGGCGCGTCTGCCGCTGACCGCGAAGCCCGGTGTCACCCTCGTGGTGGGGCGCAACGGTTCGGGGAAGTCCAGCTTCGCCGAGGGCGTCGAGACGGCGTTCACCGGCCGGACAGCCCGCCTCGACAAGCAGCGCGGCGAGGTGTGGCGCCGGCACTGGCGCAACCTGCACGACGGGGCCGAGCCGAAGGTCGAGGTCCGCTTCTCCGTCGCGGGCGACGCCAAGCCGTCCACGCTGACGTGCACCTGGCCCAGCGACGACGTCACAGCTCCCGAGGTCCAGTTCAAGCGGCCGGGGCACGGCCGGCGGCCCTTCAGCGAGGCCGGCTGGGAGCGGGCGCTGCACGACTACCGGCCCTTTCTGTCGTACTCCGATCTCGACAAGGTCATCAGCGGTAAGCCCAGCGAGCTGTACGACTCGGTCGCCACTATCCTCGGCCTCGGCGAGCTGACGGCCGCGGACGAGCGGCTCCAGGCTGCCGAGAAGGAGCTCAACTCGGCGGTGAAGGCGGCCGAGGCGGAGCTGCCCGCACTCGTCGAGGCGCTCTCCGCGCTGGACGATCCTCGGGCGGGACGCGCGCTCGCGGCCGTCAGCGCGTCGGGTACTCCCGACTTCGGCGTGCTGGACGCCCTCGTGACTGGACTGCCCGACGCGGACGACGACCGTCTCCGGGAGCTGCGCGCGACCGTCGTGCTGTCTGGTCCCGACCTCGACGCGGTCGGCGCGGCCGTGGACCGGCTGCGCGAGGCCGTCGCCGTACTGGACGACGTACGCGCCTCGGGTGCCGAGGACGCCCACCAGCGCGCCGAACTGCTGTCCAGAGCTCTGGACCACAGCCGCCGGCACGCGGACGAGGACGCCTGCCCCGTGTGCGGATCCGACCGGCCGCTCGACGCGGCATGGGCCGAGCGGGCTGCCGAACAGGTGGCGGCCCTGCGGCGCGAGGCCGCCGCCGCGCAGGAGGCCCGCTCCGAGCTGCGTGAGGCGATGGACTCCGTCCGCTACCTCGTCGCACGGATCCCCGCGTGGCTGCCCGCGCCGCTGGTCGTTCCGTGGGAGGAGTGGGCGGCCTGCCGGGCGATCGACGACGCCGAGCGGCTCGCCACCCGCGCCGAGACCGCTGCGCTCGTCCTCGCCGACGCCTGCGCGGCCCTGCGCGAGGAGGCCGCCCGGGAGCTGGAGAAGCTCGACGAGGAGTGGCGGCGTTGCGTCACCCGCCTCGCCGCCTGGCTCGACCGGGCCCGGACCGCGCACGCGGGCAAGCCCCGGCTGCGCCAGGTCAGAGCGGCCCGCAAGTGGCTCAAGGAGGCGTGCGCCGAGCTGCGCGCGGAGCGGCTGCGGCCTTTCGAGGACCACTCGCAGCGGATCTGGGAGGAACTGCGCCAGCAGAGTAACGTCGACCTGCGTTCCGTACGCCTGACCGGCGGTGAGAAGGCCGCCATGCGCAAACTCGTGATGGACGTGTCCGTGGACGGCACGGCGGCCGCCGCGCTGGGCGTGATGAGCCAGGGTGAGCTGCACTCCCTCGCACTCTCGCTCTTCCTGCCGCGTGCCGCCGCGCCGGACAGCCCCTTCGGGTTCGTCGTCATCGACGACCCCGTACAGTCCATGGACCCCGCGAAGGTCCACGGCCTCGCGAAGGTCCTGCACGACCTCGGCGAGACCCGCCAGGTCGTCGTCTTCACGCACGACACGCGGCTCCAGCGGGCCTTCACCAACCAGGAACTTCCGGTGGCGGTACTGGAGGTGGAGCGGCAGGCACGCTCGACGGTGACCGTACGCCGGGTGACCGACCCGGCGGGCCAGGCGCTGAGCGACGCACACGCCCTCGCCCGTACGCCGAACCTGCCGCCGGCCGCCCTGACCCACGTACTGCCCAGCCTCTGCCGCACCGTCCTGGAACGTGCCTTCTCCGAGGCCGCCTGGCTGCGGCTGCACCGCGCCGGACTGACCGAGCACGAGGCGGAGAAGACCGTCACGGCCGCCGTCGGGCTGATGGACATAGCCGCCCTGGGACTCTTCGGGGACTCGTCGAGGACGGCGGGCGACGTCTACGGCGAGCTGCGCAGGCGCTGCGGCCCCGGGGCGGTGGACCTCGTCCGGCAGTGCCAGGACGGCGCGCACCCGCCCGGCACCTCGATGCCGGACCCCCTGCGGTTCGTCAGGGACATCGGGGCCGTCGCCCAGACCGTGCGCAAGCCGGAGGAGGCCGACCGGTGAACCCGACGATTCGTGAGTTGCTGAACACCGCCGAACAGCTCGTCGCGGACAACGGCGATCCCACCTTCGGCGGGCTCCACAGCGCCGGGGCCGGTGCAGTCGCATCCGACCCGCCCACCGCGCTCACCGCCACTGCGGCGAGCCGGTGCCGCGGTGCGGCCTTCGCCCTCCGCACCGCGCTGGAAAGCGCGGTCGCCGCCCGTCTCACCGCGCACGGCGCACCCCGCGCGATTCGCGAGGGCAACATGCGGGCCGCGCTCCTCTGGCTTCGCGGCTGCGCGGAAGCCGGGACCGCCCGCCGGGCGAAGGCCGCTTGGACCCAGCTCTGCCTCGGCTGCCACTACCACCAGTACGAGATCGGCCCCACGGAGGACCAGGTTCGCGCCTGGCACGGCGAAGTCGCGGCGCTCGTCGCCCTGTTGAGCCGCTGACCATGAGCCGAACGGGCCATCCGCCGGTTCGGTAACAGGCAGGCCCTGACCCACTGCGGCGCGAGGGCCGCCGCCAGGAGGAAGAAGCACGTGAGAACGAGACAACGAGGGCGGTTATCGCCAACCCGCACAAGGAGCGGCACCATGGCAATCCGTACGTCCAAGCGAACGCTGTACCGCCTCAGGGGCGTCGCTCCCACCGTCGACTCGATGTTCGACGCCCTCGACCCGTACCAGCTGGAGAGGGTCCGCGCGGATTTCGACTTCCCCGAGAACCTCGGTGCACCGGCGGTCCTGGTCACCGGCAGCTTCGAGCAGCCCGTCGCGAGCTGGTGCGACGAGATCTTCCTCACGACGGGTATCGAGGTGTCACGGCCGGTCAACCGCTCAGCTGGACTGCTGATGCTCGCCGTCGACGGCGAGGTCTACGCCATCGGCTACGACCAGGGATTCCGTCTGGTCCCCGACCGGCTGAAGGACCACCGCTTCGGGCTTGGCTTCGCGTCCCGCCGGGTGGACCCCGGGAGGATCCGGGACCTGGTTGCCCACACCCCGGGCGGAGGGCGTACCGACATCACTCTGATCCCGGGTGGCGCCTCGGTGTGGAGCCTGGGCATCGTCGAGCACGCCCAGATCGTGCGCCGCCTCGGCGGCCACCTGGACGACATTCCGCTCACCATCTCCCGTGACAACCCGGCGAGAATCTCCAGTGTCGAGGGCGGTGCCGGTCTGCGTCTGCGGCTCGGCGTGGAGGGCGGCGACCTCATCGCCGACATCCGGGCGATCGCCCGTGTGCTGCGTGAGGAGAGGCCGAACCCGGAGCTGGAGTTCGTTGAGCACGTCGTATCCGTCGACGATCCGAGCCTCCTTACCCCCTTGGAGGCTGCCCTCGACGACCTTTTGGGGCGGGAGCCCGACGGGAGCATCAGCGCTGCGGTCCCCGCCGATCACTGGGACGACTACACGGCTTCGCGAGCGTTCAGGGCCAGGATCAACAGCGACACAGCCGGCCGATCGACCGACGACTTCGACCTCGATTACGTCCTCAGCCGGGCCCGTGTCCAGAGACCGGGTAGCCGCGTAGCCGCCCTCCGGGAAGGAACCGTGACCCTCTACCGGCACAGTCGCGCCGACCGCGCCGACGAAATCTGGGCGTCCGGGGCGCTCCGGTGGATCGAGGCGGAAGTATCTCTCGGCTCTCGCCGCTTCTTCCTGATGGACGAGCACTGGTACGAGATCGACCAGGGGTACCTGCAGACAATCCGCAGGCACGTCGAGCGGCTGATCACCAGCCCCCCGTCTGTGGACCTGCCCCGGTGGGTCCTCGGAGAGACGGAGCGCTCTTATAACGAGTCCGTGCCGGACCGGCGACCCGGGTACGTCTGCTTCGACCGCAACAACGTCCAGACCGCGCTGCACCGCGGGAACGGCGTGGAGATCTGTGACCTGCTGAGCCCGGACAACGTCCTGGTCATGGTTAAGCGTGCCAAGGGCTCCGACGCACTGAGCCATCTCTTCAGTCAGGCACTCGTCGCGGTCCAGACGCTGCGGAACTCCCCGGAGGCCAGAGAACGGTTCGCCGAGAAGGTGGCCGTGGTCCGAAAGGGGCGCGGCCTGCCGGAGAACTACCGGCCTACGAAGGTCGTCTTCGCGATCCTGCTGAAGGACGGCACGGAACTCACCGCCGACACCCTGTTCCCGTTCTCGCAGGTCACCCTGGTGCAGGCGGCCAGGACGCTCGAAGCGTGGGGTGTCGAGGTCGAGGTTGTCGGCATTGCCTCCACCCCGTCAACTGTCACCTCGACGAGAGTCCGACGGTTGGCAGCGTAGCCAAGCCGTGAACCGCGGCCTGACCTCCGGGCGGCTCCGGGAGGCAGCGCTCTACCCCCTGTCGAGAGTCACAGAGGGCCAATCAGCCAGGCAATGACGCAGACCCTCGGGGCCAAGGTTCAACTCACCTCCCGGGATATTGTCAGTGCCTCCCAATAGCATGCGCCGCCATGAGCATGAGTAGGCGCAGGGAGTGCGAGTTCGCCGGATGCGGCCGGGAGGCAAACCGCGGGGTGCTCTGCCAGAGCCACTACAACCAGAAGCGCCAGGGCAAGCAACTGACCCCTCTCCAAACTCGCAACGCCTGGAGGGGGTGCGACTTCGAGGGATGCGAGCGTCCACACCTCGCGAAGGGCTACTGCAAGGGGCACTATGACCAGATTCGAAGAGGGCGCGACCTGCGTCCGCTGGTAAACAAGGGCAGGAGTGGAGCCTGCGGGTTCACCGGCTGTGATAGGCCGCACCAGGCTCGGGGGCTCTGCACTGCGCACTATCAGCAGCTCAGGAAGGGGGCGGTACTCACTCCCCTGTACGACTGGGTGATCAAGCCCGAGGCCAAGTGCGTGGCGATGACAGGGGGCGAGCACGCCGTGTACAGCGGTGGCCTGTGCAGGACACACAGTGACCAGCGGCGCCGCGGGGTGCCGTTCACCATTCTTCCTGCCCCTGTTCGAAGGGAATACCAGTGCCGGGGTCCGGAGTGTGCAAGGGGGCGTGAAGACGCGGAAGGACTATGTCGATCGCATGCACTGATGCAGAGACGGGGTCAGCCGCTCACCCCCCTTGTGCTCAGGACTCCGCCCGACGTGGGCCGACAGCTCATAGACCGAGGCGTCTACTGGTGTACTTCGTGTCAGCAGGAACTCCCGCTTACTCACTTCGGAACCGATGCTGGGCGAGGTGGCCTGCCCCGGGGTAACTGCAAGCTGTGTCAGGGGATCGTGACCCGAGCCAGTAAGCACAAGCGATCGTTCTTGGACGTGCATGTCCTTTTCGAGTATCAGGCGTACAAGTGCGCGATTTGCCCGGTGGTGCATGCCCACGGAGATGGCCTGCATCTTGATCACGACCATGAGTGTTGCCCCGACAAGGGTGAGTCCTGCGGCCAATGCATCAGGGGACTGCTGTGCTGGGGATGCAACGGGGGTGTACTTCCGTGGTACGAGCGCATCCGCGGTCAAGCGCCCCCGTATCCGCCGCTGGAGTCGTACCTGAGTGATCCTCCAGCAGCAGCACTTGGGCTAACGACGGCCCCGTCCGGTAGCGAGTAAGGCCGAAAACGTCGGTGTGGGGACAGGGCGAGTGGTCCGGGGTACAGGTCCCGCGTCGGTACCCTGGAGCGCATGTCTACTGCCCCGGTTCGCGTTCGTTTCGCCCCGTCCCCGACCGGCATGTTCCATGTCGGTGGTGCACGGTCCGCTCTCTACAACTGGGCGGTGGCACGACAGTCCGGCGGCAGGTTCGTCCTGCGGATCGAGGACACCGACGCGGCTCGGAACAAGCCGGAGTGGACCGAGGGCATCATCAGCGCGCTCGCGGCGATCGGCATCCATGGCGAGGACCCGGCCTTCGAGGGGCCGTACTTCCAGTCGCACAACGCCGACCGGCACCGGGAAGCGGCTCAGCAGCTCTTCGCGGCCGGCCGGGCGTACTACTGCGACTGCACCCGGGAGCAGCTGAAGGAGCGCACGGGGTCGGAGCACCTCGGGTACGACGGGTTCTGCCGGGACCGGGGGCTGGCCTTCGAGGAGGGGCGGGCGCTGCGGTTCCGGACGCCGGACGAGGGTGAGACCGTCGTGGTCGACCTGGTCCGCGGGGAGCCGGCGTTCCCGAACAGCGCGATCGAGGACTTCGTGATCGCCCGCGGCGACGGGTCCCCGGTCTTTCTGATCGCCAACGTCGTGGACGACCTGGATGAGGGAATCACGCAGGTCATCCGTGGTGAGGAGCACCTGTCGAACACGCCGAAGCAGCAGCTGCTGTGGGAGGCGCTCGGTGCCAAGCCGCCCGTGTGGGCGCACCTGCCGGTGATCGTGAACGAGAAGCGGCAGAAGCTGTCGAAGCGCCGGGACAAGGTGGCGCTGGAGGACTACCTCGCGGAGGGCTTCCTGCCCGAGGCGATGGTGAACTACCTCATGCTGCTCGGCTGGGGCCCGGGTGGCGACCGGGAGATCAGGCCGTACGAGGAGCTGGAGCAGCTTTTCCGGATCGAGGACGTCAACACCGCCCCGGCCTTCTTCGACGTGAAGAAGCTGACGGCGTTCAACGGCGAGTACATCCGCGCTCTGTCACCGGAGCAGTTCGCCGCCGCCTGCGCGCCGTGGCTCGTTGCCCCCTACGCGCCGTGGCGGCCGGAGGCGTTCGACAAGGACGTCTTCGAGGCGGCGGCTTCCCTTGCACAGACCCGGCTGGCGTTGCTTTCCGAGATCACCAGCTATGTGGACTTCCTGTTCCTCGACGAGCCGGTCGAGGACGAGGCGTCGTGGAACAAGGCGATGAAGGCGGGCGCCGGCGACATCCTGTCTGACGCCCGCGCCGAGCTGGCCGACGTCGCGGACTGGAAGGCGGACGAACTGAAGGCCGTTCTGCTCGCCGTCGGGGAGAAGCACGGGCTGAAGCTGGGCAAGGCCCAGGCGCCCATCCGGGTCGCGGTCACCGGCCGGACGATCGGACTCCCGCTGTTCGAGTCCATGGAGCTGCTCGGCCGGGACCGCGTGCTGGCCCGTCTGGACGCCGCCAGCAAGAAGCTGGCCGCGCAGGCTTAGCCGCTGGTCAGGCGACCTGCGCCAGGAGGTTGCCCCACGCGTCGCCGAAGTAGTTCAGGTCGAACCGGGCCAGGGCCTCGTACGCGGCCTTGGCCTCGGTGTGGCGTGCCGCCGCGCGCTGCCGGACCTGTGCCGGGAGGCGGCGGAGGTCCAGGGCCGGCTGGCCAGCCAGCGCGGCGAGGTCGCCCAGGCCGGCCACCGGGCGGATGAGGCAGGGCAGGCCGAGGAGTAAAGCCTCGGCGGCGCAGCGGCTCCAGCCCTCCCGCATCCGCGGGAGGAAGACACCGACGTCACAGGCGCGCAGCAGACGCAGGTACCGCTCGCGCTCGACGTCGTAGTGCGCGCTGTCGAGGCCGATGGTGTTGCTGCCGCTGGTGATCACCTGCAGACCGGGAACGCCAGCCAGGGCTGCCGAGACCTCCTCGGTCCCCTTCCAGTGCACGGCCTTGCCCACGTAGACGCCGATCACGTCAGGTGGCAGGCCGAACTCGGCGCGGCACTCGGCCCGGTCGTAACCGCGTGCCTGCTCTACTTCGGCCATGTCGAAGGCGTTGTAGATCACCCGTACGTTGCGGACGCCTCGGGCGCGAAGCTGGTCGGCCCAGTACGGGGCGACGCACACCACGGCGGCGCACTGCGGCAGAACGCGGAACAGCCTCTCCCAGAGCATGACCTCGATGGGGGCGGAGTCGTGTTGGAGCGGTTCGTAGTGGTGCAGGAGGAACACCGTGCGGGCGCGCATCTCGGGTGTGAACAGCAGCAGGCTCAGGTCGTCCCACACGAAGGTGCCGGTGGTGCCGTGCAGCGCCCGTATGGAAGGGGCCAGGCGGGCGAGGTGGCGGAGCTTGCGCCAGCGGCGGACCCGGTAGGTCCGCTTGTGGTCCGGGACGGTGCGCCATTCCACGTCGTCGGCCGTCACCTCGTGGAGCATCCGTAGGTAGACCCGGCCGCCGGTCCGGCCGACCGGCTCCATCGAGTAGACGACCCGTTTCACGGACGTACCTCCTGTATGTGGTGGACGTACTCGGCGTGCAGTCGCGCGTGCATGGTCTCCAGATGGGGGCCGAGGTCGCGGGCGGCGTCGGCGAGGGGGAGGTGGAAATCGCCCAAGGTCTGGAGGAACCGTCGGCGCCGGTCGAGGTTCGGGGACGCGGCGAGGTCGCGCAGGTTGTGCAGGCGGTCGGCAAGCCGGACGAGGAGGTCCTCGGGCGGGAGCGCGGCCTGCTTCGCGCGCCAGCGGGTCTCGTCGCCGACGGACTTCGTGCGCTGTTCGAGGCGGTGGTCGGCCGTCATGGCACGCAGGCGGGCGGTGAACGGGCCGCCGAGGTGATGGACGAGCAGTGCCTCCGACTCAGGGGCCACCTCCAAGGCGTCATGAAGGAGGGCGAGGAGGAGGGTCACCGGGCGGCGGACGCCGATCTCCGTTCGCAGGAGCCTGACGACGGCCAGCGGGTGCTCCAGGTATGGCGTGCCCTGGTCGCGGGTGTGGCCGTCGTAGACCGTGAGCGCGAGGCCGGCGGCCACGCGGGCGCGGGGCTGCTCGTCCGGGCTCCACGCGGCGGTACCGAGCACGGTCAGGACGTGGTCGAGGTCGATGGGGTCCATCCGCCTCACCTCGTACGAAGGGACGCGGCACGGGGGTCGGGGACGTGATCGACGAGCAGCAGGGTGTCCCCGACGGCGAGGGCGTCAAGGCGTAGGTCCACCGCCGCAGCCACGGCTTGCTCAGCGGTCCGCAGGATCGGGGCGCCTTTGCGGTTGAAGGATGTGTTCAGCAGCAGCGGCAGTCCGGTGAGGTCGCGGAAATGCTCAAGGAGATCGCGCAGGCCCTGATGGTCGGCGGCGACGGACTGGACGCGGGCGGTGCCGTCGTGGTGGGTGACCGCCGCGACTCGGTCGGCTCGGCACCGTCGGACTGTGGCGACGCGGTTCATGAAGGGGTCGCCAGCCGACATAAACCATTCCGTGGCGTGCTCGGCGAGGACGGCCGGCGCGAACGGGCGGTACGCGGCTCGCTTTTTGATCGCGTTGAGTCGGTCCCTCGTGGCGGCGTGACCGGGGTGAGCGAGGACCGAGCGATGGCCGAGGGCACGCGGCCCGAATTCGAGCTGTCCCTGCACCCAGCCGACGATGCGGTGCTCGGCGAGCAGTGCCGCCACTGTGGGTGCCAGTTCGGGCCCGAGGTGGGGAAAGGCGTGATAGGCGGGCGGCACTGTTGTCATTGGCAGCGCGCCTGGGTTGGGTCCCCACGCCGCGTCGGTGGGAACCGGCAGGCGTTCCTGCCCGAGCTGGTAGTGCCAGCCGTAGAGCGCGGCGCCCACGGCTGTGCCGGCGTCGTGCGGGGCCGGTGCGACGAAGAGGGTGTCAAAGCCGCTGTCGGCGGCCAGCTGGCCGTTGAGGTGGGAGTTCAGGGCGCATCCGCCCGAGAACACCAACGCTGAGGCCCGAGTGAGTCGTTGCAGGTGGCGGGCGATGTGGACGACCGATTCGGTGAAGACCTCCTGGACGGCGGCGGCCAGGTCGGCACGCTTGTGTTCCGGCTGTTCCGCGACGTTGTCGGCGGTCCACGCCCGTCCATCCAGGAGCAGCGGTGTGCTGCTGTCCGCGGAACCCCACGGGTGGTCGATGCGGACCTCGCCTTCGTCGCCGAGCCGGACCAGTTCGCGGATGTGTGTTCCGTAGCGCTGGGGATCGCCGAAGGCCGCGAGCGCCATCATGCTGCCCTCGGGCTCGTCGCCGGGTGGGATCACCCGCCGGGCGAGGTTCCGGTAGAAGTGCCCGAGGGAGGAGTGGACGCGCCGGGGTCCGACCGGGCCCGGCACGACGGCGGGCATGCCCTGGTAGAGGCGGTCGATGCGATCGGGCCACAGGTCGTACCCCGTGATGCGCTCCCGGCCCGGGCCGAAGTCGGAGCCCAGTGAGGAGCCGCCGGCGTCGATGACGAGGCCCGCGGCGTGCTCGTGCCCGGAGAGCAGGTAGCCGGAGAGCACGTGGGCCGTGTGGTGGGAGAGGAGGCGGAGGTGTTCGCCGAGCGGGGCGGGCAGGAGGGCGGCGAGTTCCTCCCGCTCCTCGGCCAGCCACCAGCCGGCCGCGGGGTTGGGACGCATGGAGGCCGCCCAGACGGCGTCCACGTCCTCCGTTTCGATGCCGGCGGCCTCCAGGCACCACTGGAGTGCGCGGGTCGGGGCGGTGAGCGTGCCCTTGCGGGTGGGGTGGTTGTGCTTGACGCCGCTCCAGCGCTCCTCCTCGGCGGCGTAGATGCGGCCGTCGACGACTAACGCGGCGGCCGTATCGTGGTGGAAGTTCAGTCCGAGGACTGCGGGCATGGTGGTGTACCTCCCGGTCAGACGGTGAGGGCGGGGACGAGTGCGGCACCGGAGTCGGTGTACTCGTGGCAGCGCAGGCAGAACCGGAAGTGGTGCGCGCGCGGCGCGAACACTTTGGCCGCGAAGTCCTCGTCCCAGATGCTGAACTCGCTGTCGTCCTTCGCCATGGCGTTGAAGCAGCGGTAGCAGGACCCGTCCATCTCGATCATCAGGTGCTGGTCGAGGTAGCGGTCGCAGAGGCCGCGCAGCTCGTTCGCCGGCTGGCCCACGTCGACGTGGTGCACGTGGTTGGTGACATGAATGGCGCCGTACTGCTCACACAGCGCCCCGAGCTGCGTGAGCCGTGTGGAACTGATGCCTTCCAGGACACTGTTGACGACCACGGTCTTGCCGGCTTCGCGGAGGCGGGGCACGACGGCGTGCACCTCGTCGTAGTTCCCGTGTTCGTCGTCGCAGCCGATGAGGATCTGGTCGTAGGAGCGGAGGGTCGCCTCCATGATCGGCTGGTTGCGGGCCAGCGTGATGGCGTTCGTACCCAGGACCATGACCTTGTCCGGCAGTCGCGAGCGGGCGGCGTCGCTGAGTGCCGGGAAGTCCCGGTGCACGGTGGGTTCGCCGCCGTTGATGTGCAGCTGCTGGAAGGGGATGGTCTCCAGCCGGGTCAGGATGGTGGAGAACAGATCCAGGGACATGTTCTCGCCCTGGGCGCCGTCGGCGAAGATGCAGAAGTCGCAGTGCCGGTTGCACTTCGTGGTGATCTTGACCTTGGCCGTTTTGAGGGTGCGGGGCACCGGCGCACGCGGGGTCATTGGCGAGACTCCTTGGGTCAGAGGTGGACGTCGTCGGGTGTGAAGCTGAGGAACTCCTGGACGGTGGTCTTCTGCCGGTGCCAGCGCGCGAGGGCTGCGCGCAGGATGTCGGCGCTGGTGGGCCCAGTGGGGATCAGCGCCGCCATCCGAGCGGCCAGCCGCTGGGCGGCAGTCGCCTCGTCTGCCGCGAGCACGGTCAGCGTTCGCGCGGCGGAGCGGAGTTCCTTCGCCTCCCGCCGGATCAGGTACTCGGTCGCCACGCCGGGCGGCGGATCGAGGTAGTACAGCCAGCGGGCGACGCGTACACGGAGCATGCCGGCCGTCATCGCCCAGTCAGTACGAGCGTGCTCATGCCCCTGGCCGTTTGGGTGGCCCTCGTCAGGAACGCGGCGCATGGCCGCCTCCAGGGCGACATGGGCCGCGCGGAGCAGGTGGCGCGGGCTCCGCGGTCGGACATCGGAGCGGTTCTCTGAGTGCCGGAGGAACAGCTCGGCGTATCCGTCCAGTCCATCCGGCCGCCACTGGGTGAGGGCCGCCGTCTTTCCGGGGCAGCGGGTACGGGTCGCGAGTGCGGCGGCGGCGAACCAGCACGGGGCGAGGTAGTGCCAGGCCACGCAGTGGCGTCGGTACGCGGCGATGTCCTCGACCACGTTGTCCGTGCTGTCCGCAGCCAGCTGGTATCGGCCGCCCATCCGAGCCTGGAGGATCCCCCGATAGAACCGCTCATCGACCTCGCACCAGGGCGCCATCTGGGCCCGGGACTTCCAGCGCTGGAAGTCCCGGGCACTGCCGCTGATCAGTGACCAGGTCGCGAGTTCGGGCGCGGAGACGAGTCGCCCGTCCGCTTCGGTAACGGTGAACGCGAAGCCGGGCGGGTGCTCCAGGAGACGTCGATGGACGACTTCCCGGTCGACTGCGGTGGCGTGTGCGGCGGCCAGGCGGTGGTTCCACTCTTCCCAGTCGGCGGGGGCCTGGGGAAGGAGGACGCGTACGTCGATGTCGGAGTGCGGAGCCAGCAGGTCGGCCGGTTGCCACTTGTGGGTGAGCATCACGGCCCCGACGCCGTGAGCGTCCAGCTCGCGTTCGTACAGAGCGCCGCTCCTGGTAGAGAGGCGGCGCGTCGACCACGATCATCACCGCTCCCCGGTGGAGGCGCGGGCGCAGGAGGGGCCGGCCGCTCCCGTGGGGAGGACGGGGAGCAGGGGTAGGACCGGTGTGCCTTCGGGGCGCTCCATCCGGTCCCAGCGCAGGTCGTAGTCGACGTAGTGGAAGCCCTGCCAGGCGTCGTTGGTGTTGCGGTCCAGCATGGCCTGGAAGAGGTGGGCGAACGCGTCGCCGAGGGTGCCGTCGGCGAGGTGGCACTTCAGGGGGATGTCGCGGTTGTGCAGGATGCAGGGCCGCGCCACTCCGGTGGGCGTGATTTTGATCCGGTTGGCGTCGGAGCAGGTGGCGCAGCTGGAGTTGGAGATGAAGCCGATCGACCCGGCCCAGCCGTCGGGACGGAGGTACTGCCCGGGACTGCGGACGCCCAGCTGGTCCCGGGGGACTTCACCGGCGTTCGCGAACCACTCGTGGAGACGGTCGCGGACCTCTGCCTCGGTGATGAACTCGGTGTCGAAGAGCGCCTGGGCGGGGCCGATGTTCTGGAGTTCGATCAGGCGGACGGCGATGGGCAGGTCGCGGGCGAGTTCGGCCACGGCGAAGGCGTCGTCCAGGTAGGTGCGCTGAAGAACGCAGTTGATCTTCACTCGCAGGCCGAGGGAGAGGGCGGCGTCGAGGGTGCTCCGGGTGGTGCGCGGGTCGCCGCCGCCCATGATCGCGGCGGACCGCGCCGGGTCGAGGCTGTGGAGGCTGAGGTTGAGGTAGGTCAGGCCGGCGTCGTGGAGCTGGTCGACGCTCAGCCCCCGGCGCAGGTTGCCGTGGCTGGTCATGCCGATCGCGGCGTCGGGCCCGAGGCCGTCGGCGAGCCCCGCGATGACGTCGAGGATGTCGGCTCGGAGGGTCGGTTCACCGCCGGAGCAGTGCGCCTTCCTGATCTCCCAGGCCCCGGCCTCGGTGGCGATGGCCGCGTAGTCGGAGGCGGTCAGGGGCCGGTCCTTGTGCCCGTAGTCCGGCATGCACCGGGGCTTGCAGAACACGCAGTCCAGGTTGCACAGCGAGTTCAGGGTGAAGGCCAGGTAGGGGTGGTTGCGGCCTGCGGCGGCGAAGGCGGCGGCCAGGTCGTCGTGGTCTGCGGTGGGCATTGGTCAGCCTCCTACGAGCGGAGAGCGGGTGGCGGGCGCCTCGGCCAGGCCGTTGAGGGGCTGGCCCGAGAGATAGCGGTGCAGGTTGTCGGCGAAGAACGCCACCGCCTCGTCCATGTACGCGCGGCAGAACACCGAGCTTTTCGGGGTGAGTACGACCCGGGGGTGGAGCCGCAGCGGATGGCGGGCGGGCAGCGGTTTCGGATCGAACACGTCCAGGGCCGCGCCGCGCAGGTGGCCGGTGTCGAGGGAGGCCAGGAGGGCCGACTGGTCGACGGTTGCCGAGCGGCCGAGGTTGAGGAAGAGAGAGCGGGGCTTGCACGCCGAGAAGAGGTTGTGGTCGAAGTAGCGATCCGTCGCCGAGGTTGCGGGCAGCAGATTGACCACTACGTCGGCGATGGACACCGCCTGGTGCACCGCCGTCGTGTGCACCCATGTGATCCCGCCCTCGGAAGCCGCAGGTGGTGTCCGGCGCACTCCGATGACGTTCATGCCGAAGGCCCGAGCGGCGTGGGCGAGGTGGCGTCCGACGCTGCCGCAGCCGACGATGGCCATCGTCGCCCCCGCCAGGTCGAAGAACTCCTCGGCCAGGTCGTCCTTCCACCAGGCACGGTTCCGCTGGACGCGCTGGCTGATGAACAGCCCGCGGGAGAAGCCCAGGACCAGGCCCATGGCGTGCTCGGCCATGGGCCTGCCGTGGAAGCCGTAGGAGCGGGTCAGGGCTACCCCGACGGAGTGCGCCTCGGCGACGGGCAGATGGTCGGTGCCGGCGGCCGGGGAAGCGATCCACTTCAGATGTGGCGCGGCGAACAGCCACGAGGGGGCGAATCGCCACCCGAAGTAGACGTGTGCGTCGGCCAGCTGGTGCGGCACGGCCTCCTCGGTCGCCCTGCGGAACTCGAGGCCGGGGAAGGCGGCGGACAGCGCACGCTCGTGCTCGGAGGACAGGCGCCAGAAGGCGTGCGGGGACTCCAGGCCGATCAGCACCACCGGCTGGTTCATCGCGCGCGGCCCTCCGCGGTGGCTGACCGCGCCAGCGCCCAAGGGGCGACGCGGTCCATGACGGAACCGACGCTGGCCTCGTAGTCGTGGCGGGAGCGAACCAGGGCCGCCCCGGCGCTCCGGAGCCGATCGCGTTCTCGGGGCAGGACGGTCAGGGCCCGGTGCAGGGCGGACGCCAGGGACCTGGGGTCCTGCGGTGCGGCCGTGAAGCCGGTCTCGCCGTCGATGACGGTCTGAGCCAGGCCGCCGGCTGTGGTCGCGACCACCGGGCCCGCACCGGCTGCGAACGCCTCCAGGGGTATCCGGCCGAAGGGCTCCTCGCGAGAGGGAACGATGACCGCGCGCAGGGCCGGGCTGTGCAGCCAGGCACGGATCGCGGGGGTGAAGCGAGTGATCAGAGTCACGTCCAGGCCGTGCGCGCGGATGTGTGCCGCCAGGTCCTGCTGGTACGAGGAGAGATGCTGGTGTTCCTCCGAGGTCACGGCAGCCAGCACCAGGTGAGGGACGGGGACCCCGCGTTCCTTCAGCAGGCGCAACGCCTCCAGGAGGTCTTCGAAGCCTTTCGTCGGGACTGCGCGGCCCATGGCGAGAAGGAACCCGGCGCGGGCCTTGAAAGGCAGCGGCAGAGCCGTGGCCGACCTGACCATCTCCTCACGGATCAGCCCGTTAGGGATGCTCACGATGCTCGACCGAGGGACGGCGTAGTTGACGACGAGGTGGCCTCGCATGTGCGAGGAGATAGCCCCGACGCGCCCACCTCGGAGTGTCGCCGCCCGCAGGGCGTCCCGCTCCCAGCGGACGCGGGAGACATCCTTGGGCCGCGTCAGCGCGGTCGTGGAGCGGGGCACGAGCAGCAGGTCCGTGGCCGGCGACGCGTAGGGCGCGAGCCCGAGGAACGGGATGTCGAGGCCGACGAGGAGGCACCGGCTCGCCCGCGCGGCGATGCGCATGGCCGCCTCGCCCGCCAGGTCGCACAGCTGAACCGAGCCGCGGACCGAGTCCGGCGGCGCGTTGACCTTCGGGATTGTGATGACCTCGGCTGCGGCCTGTCGCAGCATCTGCCGCACCTCGCCGGCCCACCGCTGATCGTGCGCTCCCGCGGTCTCGGGCACGTGCGGGGTGATCACTGAGAGGCGGCCTGTCGGCAAGAGCCGGGCCAGTGCCGTGAGGAAGGCGCGGTTGCTGAAGCCGGTGCCCGACTCCGCGCGGTAGAAGCCCTCGTGGAGAGCGACGACGACCCTGGGCTGGCGAGCGGCCTCCGGCACAGCCGTGAGTGAGGGTGGGGAAGTCGCATGGTCGATGCGCACTGTGTGGTGCCTCCTTGGAGGACGGGTTTGGGCAGGCGTGGACATCAGGCGCCGGCGGACGAAGAGCGCGGCCTGTGGACGAGTCGGCACCAGGCACGAGAGCCGTGGGCGCCAGTGGTCAGCGACCAGGCGTCGGCCAAGGCATCGACGATGACCAGTCCCCGTCCTGATTCGGCCTGCTCGTCGGGAGTGGCAGGAGAAGCGGGTGCGGGTCGGGAACAGCCGCCGTCGGTGACGGTGATCTCGACCTCCAGGCCGCCGCTGGCCAGACTCCTGCGGTCAACGCACAGAACCAACGGAGGACTGCCCGAGACGAAGGCGTTCGTCGCGAGCTCCGATCCGATCAGGCGGGCATCGGCAAGTACGTCCGTCTCCGTGCCGCGCAGCGCCAGCGTCACGGCGCACCGGGCGACCTCGGCCGCTTCCGGTCCGTACGGCAGATCCGTGATCAGGGTGGTCGTGCCGTCTCCAGCGACAAGCCCGCGTCCGGGGGCGGAGGTTGGTCGTCCGGCGTCACGGTCCAGCACACCGCCCGGTCGACCTGGGGAGGTGCTCGTGTGCTGTCTCAAGGCCCACCTCTTTCTCCGTCGGCTCGGAAGACGGGCGCCTCCGCCGGGATCCAAGAACACAGGAGAGGGACGGTCAGACAGGACCCGATCAGTGGGTCAACTCGGTCAACTTCCATGCAGCGGTGGTGAATCGTCCGTCCAGGGGCATCACCATGGGGCCCGCGAAGTGATGGACGAACCACTGGAGCGAAGGGCGGTCGCACGTGGCACCGCAGACAGGCGAGCCCAATGTCGTACTGGCGGGGTGCCTCGACGAACTCGGGTGGAGCCCGAAGGCGCTCGCTCGCAAGCTCAACCGAGTGTTCGGCGCGGGGACGGTGGCCGAGTCGGCGCCGTACCACTGGCGGGACGCCGGCTCCCTGCCGCGCTCGCCATTGCCGATGATGGCCGCCTACGTGCTCTCCCAGGAGCTGGGTAGGAATGTCTCGGTGGCCGAACTCTGGCAGGGCCGTGTGGGCGACTCGTCAGCGCTCGTCGCCGCGGACACGGATCTCGCGCGACCCTGGACCGTGCAGGGCATGGAGGCGATCGTGGAGGACTGGGTGATGGGAGGGCTCGTCGACCGGCGCCGGTTCCTCGCGATCTCGGGCGCGGGACTCCTCGCGATCGTCGCCCAGTACCTCGACGGCACCGCGGGACGCGGTCAGTACACGCCCCGAATGACATCGTCGCTCGGCACCGATCCGCTCGTGGACCAGGTCGAGCAGCACCTTCCCATGCTCCAGTTGCTCGATGACGAGCACGGAGGGGCACGTCATCTGCCCTACGTCGGAGCACAGTTCCGGGCCGTCGGGCTGCTGATTCGCGAAGGCGGCCACTCTCCGGCTGTCGCGAGCCGTCTGATCCGCGCGCTCGCGGAGATCGGCCAGCTGGCCGGCTGGATGGCCTTCGACGCGGCCGATCACGGACTGGCGCAGCGCTACTTCGTCACGGCGCTCCGGGCCGCGCATCAGGTAAACGATCTTCCCCTGTGTGCCCACATCCTGGGCGACCTCTCCTTCCAGGCGGCGAGTCGAGGACACCCCGCGGACGCCATCGCCCTCGGAGAGGCCGCCCGCCGTGCGAGTGACGCCGCCCCGCTGGCCGTCCGGGCGTCAGTCCTGTCCCGGCTCGCCTACGCGTACGCCGCCGCCGGCCGTGACAACGACTTCGCCTACACTCGTGGCGCTGCCCGCGAACTGATCGCAAGCCGGGACGGCGGCCAAGAAGAGCCCCGCTGGATGTACTTCCTCACCGACAACCACCTGGACTGTCAGGCCGGTTACGGCCTCATCCAGATGGGTCGTGCACAGCAGAAGGCGGAGAGCGGAAAGAAGAGCCGCCGCTTCCTCGCCCAAGGGACCGAGATGCTCAGATCCGGGGCGTACGACGTCCCGCGCGGCGACCCCAGCCAGCGCCGAGCCATGTTCGAGGGAGCCTGGCTGGCCCTGGGCCACAGCGCCCACGGAGACCTGGAGGCAGCCTGCGAGATCGGCCAGATCGCTGCCGACCGCCTCGATGTCGTCCGCTCGCCTCGCAGCGCGGCGCTGCTCCATCAGCTTGCCGCCGACCTCCGCCGCCGACAGCGCAACCCTCACGTGCGCGGCTTCCTGCCAGCCCTGGAGGACGCCCTCGCCCAACACGCCCCATCGACGCAACCCGGCCGTTAGGGTCAGGGCCATGACCGCAGGGGAGCGCGTTGTCGTTGTCGGGGCTGGGGTGGCTGGGCTCACCACGGCCGTTGTTCTCTCCGAGGCCGGGGCTTCGGTGCACGTGATCGCCGAGCAGGTGCCGGGGGTCACGTCGCTGGCGGCCGGGGCGATGTGGGGACCTTACCTGGTCGAGCCGAAGGACAAGGTCGACCAGTGGGGACAACGGTCCCTGGAGATCTTCCGCGAGCTGGCCCAGGACCCGGCGACGGGCGTCCGGCTCACCAGTGGCATCGAGGCGTCCCGCACGGCCGAGGCCGCGCCGGACTGGGCCACCACTTTGCCGGGTTTCCGACCGTGCGAGCGGGCCGAACTTCCGGCCGGGTTCACGGCGGGTTACCGGTTCACCGTGCCACTGATCGACATGCCCACCTACCTCGACTACCTCCTGCGCCGGCTCCGCGATGCCGGGGGTGTGGTCGAGCGGCGACGGCTGACCTCGCTATCGGACGCCGGTCCGGCTTCGGTGATCGTCAACTGCGCGGGCCTCGGGGCACGCGACCTGGTTCCGGACCCTGACCTCCGGCCTATCCGCGGCCAGCACGTCGTGGTCACCAACCCCGGGCTGACCGAGTTCTTCTCCGAGGACACCGGCCTCTCGCCCGATCTGCTGTGCTTCTATCCTCACGGCGACACCGTCGTCCTGGGCGGCACTGCGATCGACGGCGAGGGCGATCTGGCCCCCGATGACAAGGCGGCGGCCGGTATCCTCGCCCGCTGTGCCGAGGTCGAGCCCCGACTCGCCCAGGCCCGTGTCCTGGAGCACCGGGTCGGCGCTCGACCGACCCGCGCCACGGTCCGTGTGGAGGAAGAGGTGGGGGAGGACGGCACCGTGGTCGTGCACAACTACGGGCACGGAGGTGCTGGCGTCACGCTGTCGTGGGGGTGCGCCGAGGAGACTCGGGGTTTGCTGTCGATCGCGTGATCTGCACGTGGAGGAAGAGACGTTGCGACGTCTGCGGCGCGGGATCGCTCAGGGCGCCCCGACACGCTTGTAGCCGAACCACAACCGGCCACCGGTCTGCCCGAGCACCTCGTCCACGACGGCCACGAGGGTCTCGACTCTCCCGTCCAGTACCTCCTGTAGGCCGTGGTGGAGGCGGGTGCTGAGCCCTGGCGCGGTTGTCTCAAGGCGGCGTGCCAGCCACTTCCCACCGCCACCCCACGAACCGCCAACGGCCAGTGCCAGCTCACCGGTGCGTCGCACCAGTTCGGTCGCGACGAACAGGCGCTCGCTCTGGTCGTCGCTTCCCGCGAGGTCGTCGAGGAGGTCGGTGATCGCGTAGCGGCGGTCGTCGATCTCTTCCGACGACACCGGGGGTGGTCCGGCGGCGGTCAGCTTCCGGGCCTGTGCGGCGAGGCGGGCTCCGAGTCCATCGGTGTCGAAGAGCAGCAGTCCGTCGGCACACATCCACAGCAGCGGTGACCGGCGCTTGCGCAGCTCCCTTTCGACGTAGGCGTGCCACGTCGCCTCGGTGTGAACGAACATCTCCACTGGCCAGCCGGCGTACTGGAGGCTCGCCCGATAAGGGGCTGGGGCACCGTGGAGCAGCACCACGAGGTCCAGGTCCGACGTCGCCGTGCGTCGGCCTGTCACGACGCTGCCGCCCAGGAAAGCGGCGCGCGCTTCGGGGTGATGTTCCGCTACGACAGCGCGTGCGGCCTCGATAGCATCCATGCGGCAACTATCAGCACGGCCCCCGCCGCGCGCACGCTCTTTCTCTGTGCGACTGCGATGTCTCGCCCTCTGCGTCTCAGTTCGCCGGGGGCAGACAGCAAAGATCCAGGAATGACTGGCCAACGCGGCAGCGGCATGTGAACCTGGACGACCTTCTTGCAAAGCACCAGGTCAAAGAGGTGATTGCCTGTGACTGCGGCGTCCTCGGGTCCCGGATTCTCCACCACTGTCGAGGCCCTGCGGCTGCGTCAGTGGCGGCTCGGCCCAGGGCAGGCCACGCTCGTGATGGATCAGTTCTCCGCCGACGACTTCCACCTCGTCGTCGACGACCGCGCGGACGTGCACGTCAACTCGAAGGATGGGCGCTTCTATCTTGGATGGTTCCCCCTCGGGCGCCCTGGCACCGACGGCGAGGGGTGGAAGATCGCCGTTACCGGGACGGCCAAGGTGCGCGGCTACCAGATGTCCTTCGACATCGAGACGCCGGCCGATGTCGTCGCCGCCGCTGTTGCTCGCGTACTGGAGACGTCCCCGCAGCTGTGACTGCCAGAGGCTCCAGCCCCTCGGGCACCCTCGACGTCCGCGCTAGCGGCATCAAAATCACCAAGCTCTTGGAGGGGTACCTGCATCCCGACTTCCCGATCGGCCCACCCAGCCCGACGAACGTCCCGTCCGCGTACTGGGTCGGTCCACGGCACCTGGCCGGTGACGACGGGCGCCTGTACGACGCTGTCGCCGATACGCTCGCCGGCCTCGGCTGGACGAGCCTGACGATCGTCCGCGGGCGCCAGCAGCCGGACGAGGCGCTGGAGGACCGACAGGTCTTGCGCAGCACCGTCCTGCACATCAGCCCCGACTCCCTGCGGTGGGCGCAGTGGGTCTTGCCGGACGAGCCGTTCCACCTGGGGAACCTGCCGATCGCCTGGCAGGTGTCCGCTCGTTCGGATCCGAGCAGCCCGCTCGCCCAGTGGTCGGCCTACTTCACCCCCGAGGTCCCCGGAGAGGTCCTTGGCACCTTCCTCGCCGCGCTCAACGCCCGCGATCAGCCGGCCATGCCGCCCGGTGGCCCCGAGCTGGTCCTCGACGCGGTTACGGCGCACGGGTGGCTGCGTGACGTAGACCAGCCCGGCACGGGAGCGGTGGACCCGACGTTCGCCTCCCACGTCCGCCTCGGCGAGGTGCCGCCCCTCATCCAGGATGGCGCCCCACTCGCGCTGGTGGTCGAGGCGGACGAGGCGGCCCTGGCCGGGTGGCAGGCGTGGGCGGAGCCGGTGCTCGGAGCGGGCTACCTGTGGGCGGCGTCCTTCGGCCCCAGCGTGCCGCACGACCTCGTCGCCGCCTTCGCCGATTCCCTCAGTTCCAGCGCACCGGTGCTGCGTCGGGTGGTGCCGGAGAGCACCCATGACCGGCTCCTGCGCGCTCCAGCCGGCTGAGGGCCATCCAACACATAGAAGCCGGGCCTCCCCTCGGGGAGGCCCGGCCTCATGCTGCTGTGCCCTGGTCGGCGTCCTCGTGCGTCACGGTCTGAGTTGTTGAGAGCGGTCCGCCTCCACGCCTGGTGCTTCGTTCGGCGTGACGAGTCCTACCGGCTATCGCATGGGACGCACACGCCTCTGTGTCAGATGCCAGATCGGTCTTTGGAGCCGGTCACCAGCGCGTTGGGTACGTATCGGCGCGGGGTCCAGGGTCAGAAGGCGTAGGGGGTGAAGGGGCGGATTGGGTCGACGATGAGCCCGAGGAGGCGATCGAGCTCGGCTCGCTCGTCCTCATTCATGAGCTCGACGGCGTTGCCGAGCCTCTTCACGTCGAGTCGCTCCCAGAACGGGGCCAGGAACTGGTCGAGGGCATCCGGAGCTTCGTCCATCGTGCGCCGGTAGTCCGCGTATCGCTTGTGCTGCGTCCTAATCTCGTCGAACTCGGCGCGAGTGGCCCTGCGGAGGAGGCGCAGCTCGTCTTTACTGAACGGGCGCCCGTCGAGGTGGTACCACTTGCTGGTCTCACGCTGGCGCTCGACGTCCGTGTCGCACAGCAGGACGACGATCTCCGGTCGGGCTTGGGTCTTGGGCATGCGGGTGCTCCTCATGGGAGTGGGTGAGTGGAGGCATCAATGGTCCGGAGGATCGCCGTTTTGCCCAACCGGCGATCGTCGGCTATGTTGCACCGCTTTCCGGTCAGCGGCGGCTGGAATGGTTCACAGTGCCCTGCGTCAGCGGCGTGCTGGGCGCCGAGGGCCCTTGGCGTCCACTGCCTCGGGCGGGCGTCTCGTGGGAGCTTTCGGGTAGGGCGGGCAGGTGGGCGCTGCGGCGCAGGCGCCAGACGAGGACGTCGCTGATGGAGGTGGCGGTGTCGACCTCGCGCCGCCGGGCAGCGTCAGCCAGCAGAGCTGCCGGGTCGTGGCCGGCCTTCCGGGCGTCGTCGAGGGTGGTGGCCAGGGCAGGCCAGCCGGCCTCGGCCTGGATCCGTTCGGCAAGCTCCGGTAGCACGTGGCGAACAAGGTCGGCCTGCCGCTGCCGGACGCGCGGGGCCAGGCGCTGGCCTCGCTGGCCTAGTGCGGCCATGGGCTCACCGGCGGCGGCCTGGTAGGCGGCGCGCAGATGTTCGGCGGCTTGTCGGGCGGCTGCGGCCTGCTGGCTGTGGTGCTTCTTGGCGTGCCAGTTCGCCGCGGCGGTGGCGAGGAAGAAGGCCATGTCGATGAGCATGGCGGTGGTGGCGCCGTCTTCCCCTCGGCCGAGGGCGGGCCCGCTGTGGACGAGATCGCGGGCGGCCTGGCGCAGGGCCCGGTCATGCCCGCGTACGGCCCTCACGTGGGAGCGGCTGGCCCGCTCGAACGCGAAGGCCGCCTCGCGGAGTTCAGCGCGGGTGTGGGCGGCGGACGTTTTCGCGAGCGCGTCGAGGATCTCCCCCGCCGCGGCTATCTGGGCGGCTGCCGTGCCGTCGTCGCCGTGGTCGATGATCAGCAGGGCCTGCCAGGTGGCTGCGGTGGCCCGGCGCCGCGCGAACGCGGGGCCGGTCACGTCCGGCAGGGCTGGCTGCGCCGGCCCGGAGCCGTCGTCCGCCGAAGCAGCGTCCGCGGGAAGCGTCCAGCGTTCGCGGACGCGGGGCAGGGACAGATCGGAGGCGAGTTTCGAACCGGAGTAGAAGACCGGCTCACCGTCCTTGTTGCGGTCGTCGGGCAGGGCGACCTTGTATCCGAGCAGGTCGCCGGAGGGCGCGACGCGCTTGCGGATCAGCAGACCGGCGGCGGCCAGGCGGTCGAAGAACTCCTCCGTGGACGCGGTGCCGGCGACGGCGCGGCGCACGGTCTCGCGCAGTTCCTCACGCGCAGTGCGCTTGCGGCCTTCCCGTTGGGCTTTGTGGCGTTCGGCGCTGGTGGGCCGCTGGGCGGCGGTGCCGTCGCCGGTGTGGAGGCGGCGCAGCCCATAGTCGGTCTCGATCTTGCGGGCTTCGGCCTGGGAGCGTCTGCCGTCCTGGCGGAGACGGGCTTGGCGGCCGTCCTCGCGGACGATGGTGGCGATGATGTGGATGTGGTCGTCGGCGTGCCGGACGGCCGCCCAGCGGCAGGCGGCGTCGTCGCCGTCGGGGGCGATACCGGTGGCGGCGACCATCCTGCGCGCTATCTCGCCCCACTGCTCGTCCGACAGGATCGGGTCTTCCGGTGCGGCGCGTACCGACAGGTGCCACACGTGCTCGGCGGGCCGCCGGCTCTCGGGCAGGGCCATGACCGGCTGGTCGAGCAGCCGCTGGAGATCGCCGTACGTGGCGTCGGGGTCTCGGCCGGGGTCGGGGGCAAGGCCATCCCAGGCGGCCACCAGGTGCGGGTCGATGTGCTCCTCGTGCGTGCCGGGCCCGTACAGGTAGTGGAGCAGACCGATGGTGCGCGTGCCCGTGGTGTGGACACGCGGGATCACGCAGCCGCCTGGTTGTCCAGGTGCTGCTGGGTGAAGGCGTCGACCCGCTTGGCGGCACGCTGGACGGCGGCGAGGACGGCCGCGGCCTGCGGGGCGTCGGCTCCGGAGTTCAGCGCTTTGGCTACCTGGTTGAGGTTGTTGCCGATCTGCCCGAGGTGCCGCCGCAGCGCGAACAGCTCTTGCAGCATCTCTTTCTCATCCGCGATGTTCGCGGCGGTGCGGTTGAGGTCGCGGGCAGCGTTGAGAGCCGCGCGGGCAAGGAACCCGGCGACGCTCATACGGCACTCGGCGGCTGCGCGGACGAGGAGTTGGTACTCGTCGTGGTTCATGCGGCAGCTGGGCTGGCGCACACGCTTCTTCTCGTCGCGCAGACGCTCACGCTGCTGCACACGGGGCTTCGGCGAAGAGGCGTGAGCACAGTCGGTGCTGTGGCACGTGCGCGGTTCTTCCCTCTCAGGATGCGATCCGCCCTCGGTCGCATCCTCAACGATCGGCGTCTCCCGGTGCCGATCCGCTACTGCCACTCCCGGGGCGGGAGAGGCAGGAGCATTGCTCCCGACGGGAGCAATGCTCCTGCACCAACTTGCTCCCAATGGGGCAAGGGTGATCAGTAGGGATTCCTCGTGGGGCATGGGGTCTTCGTGGTGCGGGGCGTGCATGGGGCCCTTCGGGTCGGGGTCTGGTTGGGAGTGCTGGTGCTGTGGGGATCAGCGGGGTGGATGGCCGGCTGCGGCTTTGAGCTGGGCCTTGAACTCGCGGACGACTCGTCCGACGCCGTCGCTGGAGGCGGTGTAGCCGGCGGCGCGCAGGGCGTCCTCGACCCGGTCGCGTCCGACGCTGCCGGTCTCCTCGTGGATGCGGCGAGCGTGCTTGAGGATGACCTTGTCGGAGGCACGGGCTTTGCCGGCGTCGCGCTTCTTCCGGGCAGCCGGTTTTCGCTCGTGCCTGCCCGAAGGGCTGCCCGGGTGGTTGCCCGTGAGCGCCCGGCTGTCTTCAGTTTCTGCCCGTGCGGGCAGCCTGGGCTCCGGGCGGGCAGGCTGCGGGCGGGCAGCCGGAGGGACCTCGTCGTCACCCGGTGACGGGTGTGGTCGGGCAGTTTCCTCTGCCCGCGGCAGTGCTTCCGGGCGTGCGGAGCGAGGGCGGCTTTGCCCGGATGAACGGACGGGCTTGGAGGCCGGGACCTCCCAGCGCGGCGGCAGCGTGATGGAGGCGAGACCGAGGGCCTGCTTGCGGGTGGCGAGCTTGCGCAGCAGCAGCTCGTCCTGGAGCGGATCCCCGTCGACGCCGGCCCGCTCCAGGGCCTCGTGCAGGCGTTCTGCCAGGCGTCGTTGCCGCCGCTTGCCGCGCTGCTGGTCGGTTATCGACTCGGCGCGCAGGATGAGGGCGACGGCTTCGCTCAGCGCGCGCTCGCGGATGAGGCGGGCGGCGTCGGCGTCCTGGTCGGCGATGCCGAGGCGAGCCAGGAGGCGTTCGCGTGCCTGGCGGACGAGGACGGCGGCCAGGCCGCGTGAGGCGGCGTCGGGGGCGCGGTGGCGCAGCTCGATGCCCATGGCCAGGTGCCACAGCATCGCGGCCATGACCGGGCCGACGAAGGCTCGCACGCTACCACCGACCGGCCCGGACTCGGCGTAGGCGGGCAGGATCTGCACTGCGGTGATGACCCAGGTGAGGGTGCCGGGCAGGCCGGGTGCCTGCTTCGGGCCCTTGAGGTTCTGCCGGGCCATCAGGGCGGTGGCGAACAGGGCCAGCTCGGCGGCGGCGAACATCGCGACGCGCTCGGCGGTGCCGCCCATGTCGAGGTAGTCGGCGGCGAACCGCCAGCTGGTGTCCGCGCTGTAGGCGGTGCAGCCGAGCGCGGCCATGGCCGCGACGGGCACCGCGACGGTCCCGCGCCAGCGTTTGCTGCCGGGCGGCCGGCGGCGCTGCTGGCGAATCAGCCATCCGGCGAGCAGGCCCAGCAGCACGAGAGAGATGAGGAGCGCCAGGGTCGTCACCGGGGAGGTGACCCAGTCCGGGCGGAGCGGCGTGCCGCTGTTCCGGGTGGCCAGGGAAACGAGGGTCAGAGAAGGCAGGAGGGCCTCCAAGGTGTAGAGGAACCGGGGAGGGCCGGACGATCACGGCGGAGCGTTGAGCGGTCCTGCCGCGCGGGCCGGCGCAGGCCAGGCGTGAGCGCGCGCGGCGCGGGGAGGCCGGTCAGGCGGAGGGCGCGGTGCGGCGTCGTCGGTCGGGGCCTTTGAGGATGACGCGCTCGGTCATCTCGGCGAGGCGGGAGGCGACGCGGTCACCGAGGGCGACGCGTAGCTGCTCCGTCGGGAGGTTGGTGGTGATGAGGGTGGGGAGCATGTGCTTGTACCGGTGATTGATGAGCCGGTAGGTGAGCTCCTCGGTCCACTCGCTGGTCTTGGCCGCACCGAGGTCGTCCAGGCACAGCAGCGGGCAGCGTGCCAGGGTCTGCAGTTCACGTTCGGCGTCATGGCCGGCGCGTGGACGCAGGCGAGCGTGGAAGTCGGCGGTGGTGGTCGCCTCCCAGCGCAGGCGGACGCCACGGGCGAGCAGGGTGCGGATGGCGCCGTACGCCTGGTACGTCTTGCCCGTGCCCGTGGGGCCGGCGATCAGCAGCGACGGGCCTTCGGCGATGCCCGGCCCCCCAGGGCCGGGGCGTCCGGCGCGGGCGATCTCGTCGGCCCAGGCGGTGACCTTCGGGTGGTCGGCCAGGGCTCGGCGGTATCGGGCGGGGATCCTGGCGTCGGCGAGTTCCAGCGCGGTGACGGGCTCGGCGTGCCCTTCCTCGACGGCGGCGGTGGCGAGGTCGATGCCGCGACTGGCAAGGATGCCGTTGAGCCGGTCGGCGAGCGGGCCGACCCGGTGGGGCTCGCGGGTGAGGGCGGCGGTCAGAGGTCACCTCCGTAGGCGGCTTCGACATCGACGGGGTTTGTCCACGCCCTGTGGACAACCGGCGCGGCGGGGGCCGCTTTCATGGCTTCGTGCACGAGGCTCGGCAACGTGCTGGGGTGTAGGCCCTTGGCGCGGTGCAGTCCGAGTCCGGCCCGGATGTGATCGGGGACTATGCCCTCGTCGAGCAGCTTGCGCACCTGCTGGCCGAGATGGCCCAGGACGTCCTTGGGTGGCCGGTGTGTGCAAGCGGCGGCGTACTCGGCGATGAGCTGGTTGGCCGAGACGGTGCGAGGTGCGGGGGCGCTCGCGCCCCCCGAAGGGGTATCTCCTAGATCCATGATCCTAGGTCCTAGATCCGGACCGTGAGGCGTCACCGCTCCCGCACCGAGCCCTCCCTGCTTCCTCACGGAGGACTCCGTGAAATCGTCCTGGCCTGCAGGTTCGCCATTCGGAGCGGGATTCACCGCAGGGTTGCGTACTTGCCCGGAGCCCTCACGGAGGGCTCCGGGAGACAGCGGTGCGGGCTCCGTGACGCCAGCCCCCGCAGTCGGCGCATCAACGCCGGGCGCGGTGCGAGCCGGCGTGTCGTGGTGCGGGCAGGCTGGAAGGCGGCTCGCGCTGGGGCGGTTGATCTTCTGATGCTGCCGCCAGGTGACGATGTGCAGGTAGCGCTTGTCATCCGTGCCCTTGTAGCGGCATATCAGCCCGGCGTCGGCGAGCTGGGCGAGGTCCTGCTCGACGGCGGAGGGCGTGTGTTCCGGGCGCAGGACCCACAGTTGCCCGGCGATGATCGCGGCGTGGTCGCGGTGGCGGCCCTGGTCGTCAGCCTGGGTGAGTAGGCCGAAGAAGGTGCGCTCGGCGGTCAGGGAGACGGCGGCCAGGGACTCGGAGACGAAGGCTTCGGGCTTGATGGTGCGGATTCGTGCCAAGAGGGGCGGTCCTCACTCGGTGGCCGGTGGGATGGGTGCCCACGGTTCACCGTCGGTCGGGGGCGGGGACGGGTGTGAAGGGCGGGAATGTACGGCCGTTGACGCGGGAGCGTTGATGGCCGCTCGCGCTTTCCGGGGTGTCGTCAACATAGCCACACCCACGGCGCGCAAGTCCAGCCCTATCCGGCGCAATCTCTCACGGCAGAAATGCCGCTGGAAATCGAAGCGGCGAGGGCGGTGCGAAAACGGTAGGGCACGATCGGCGGTTGACCAAATAGTTGCCCCGCACCCCGAGCCAGAAGGATCACATCGGGAAGCCGTTGACGTCCTGCGAGCGACGAAGCTACAACACAACACCCCACGTCAGAGAGGGTCTCTGGTGTTGGGACCCGTTCGGGGATCCGGCCTTGCGCAGCACCCCGACCGCCTCGCTCACCGATTGAGTGCGGCGCAACATAGCCGACGATCGCCGGTTAACCAAACCGGCGAATGCACGCTACAACTGGAGCCATGGCAGCACGATCTCTGGAAATAGGGCCCGCAGGAATGCTGGCGGCTCGCACCATCGAAATCCTCCGTACGGAACGCGGCCTTGGGCAGCGCCAACTCGCCGCATGGTGAACCGCTTTGGGCCGTCCTATGTCCAACACGATGCTGTCCCGCATCGAACTCGCCAAGCGGCGATGCGATATCGACGACCTCGTCGCCATCGCCGAAGCCCTGCAGGTATCGCCCCTCGCCCTCCTCCAGGGCCCGGGCGCCACCTGAGCCGCCCACGCATCCCCGCCGCCCTCGCGACCAGGAGCCGCCCCCTTGCACCGACCCACGCCCGCGCCCGTCCCCCACAGGCCGTCCGACACCCCTCCACCCCGCCTCTACCGCCCCGAGGAGATCGCCGACACCCTCGGCTGCTCGGCCTGGTGGGTCAAGGACCGCGCGCGACGGCGCCTGATACCGCACACCCGGGTCGGCCGCGCCTACCGCTTCACCGCCGAGCACCTCGCCGAGATCATCCGCCTCTACGAGGAGCGGCCGGCACAGCCCGCGCAGACAGCCGCCCGGGCGACCGAGCCGCTCTCCGAGCCCGGTACGCAGACCGACTCCGCGCAACGTCGCTGCCCCGCCGTGGCGCCGGCGACTCGCCTGCGGGCCCGCCCGCCGCGTCGACAACAGCAGTACAGCACTGTCGCGTGACCCGATCGCATCTGCCGTAGCTGAGGACAACCAAGAGGGGACAACGGGACTTGGGTTTCGCGGAGAAGCGCGGAAACTACTGGCGCGGCCGGTACAAGGTCGCGCCCGGCAAGCACAACACGGTCGTCGACGAGAACGGCAAGGCGATCAGGTTCGCCACCAAGGGCGAGGCCCAACGGGCAGCGGCCGAGGCCGAGAACAAGTACCGTCGCGGCGACTGGCGCGACCCGGCCCTCGGCCAGGAGACCTTCGGCGAGTACGCGAACCGCTGGTACGAGGCCCAGGACCTGGCCGCCTCGACCATGCAGAACTACAAGCGCCACATCGAGGAGCACCTGCTCCCCGAGTTCGAGGACAAGGCGCTCGCCGGCATCCTGCGCACGGACGTCGACCTGTGGGAGAAGAAGGAGAAGGCCCTCTACGCGGCCTCCAGCGTCAAGACCTGGCGCTCGACGCTCCACCTGATCTTCGAGGACGCGATCGACGAGGGCCTGATCACGTCCAACCCGGCCGCTCGCAGGCGCGGACGCGGCAAGCGCGCCGGCCGCTCCCGAGACCGTGGTCCGGAGAAGGTGGTCACCGACGCGCTCGGCATCCTGCTGACCGCCGAGCGCGCCGCCCTGCTCTCCGGCCGTGACGACGAGTTCGTCGCCGTGGTCCTCAAGGGGTACACCGGCATGCGCTGGGGCGAGATCGTCGGCCTGGAGACCGCGTTCGTCCGCCCTGGAGCCGTCCGGGTCGAGTGGCAGCTGTACGAACTCGACACGGGGGAGCTGGTGCGCTGCCCGCCCAAGGACGACAGCTACCGCACCATCGACTCGATGGACTGGCTGTCCGCGCTGGTCGCCAACCACATCGCCCGCACGAAGCCCAAGCCGTGCCCCTGTCACGGCAAGACCTACGTCTTCCGAGGACAGGGCGCGGCGCGAACCGGGGGCCACCAGGGCGCGAAGCTCGTCGACGTCGCCCGTCGTGTCGGCGTCTCGACGGGCACGGTGTCCAACGTCCTCAACCACCCCGAACGCGTCACCGAGGCCACGCGCGCGAAGGTCGAGCAGGCTATCGAGGACCTCGGATTCGTGCGGGGCGGCGTCGTGCCGGAGCATGCCGCCCACTGGCGCAGGAACGGTTTCGCAACCTGGCTGTTCACGCCGGCGGTCTCCGGCTGGTACCCGAAGAAGGCACCGCAGGAGCCACGGCCGGTGCCCTTGCTCGGCGAGCCGTGGCCCGGCGTCCCGGCACGGGGGCGTGGTGCCAGCGATCGGGCCGACGCCTGCTGGCTCCCGATAGCCAAGGGGCTCACGCCCCACGGCCTTCGCCACACCCACCGGACGATGATGGAGGACCTGGGAACCGAGAAGGTGCTCATGGACGAACGCATGGGCCACATCGACGGCTCGGCATCGGCACGCTACGCCCACGTCACCCCGGGCATGCGGCAGCGCCTCAAGCTCGAGTTGACCGAGCAATGGGAGTCGGCGCTCGACGCCCGACTGGCGCTGTCTCCGGCGTCGCCGGTGCGCGTGCTCAACGATCTCCTACGCGCTCGCGCGGTCGCCGTTCGGTAGGTCTACGTTTGCCCCGTAGCGTGCCTACGGTGCAGTGTCATTGCCGCTGGGAGCGGCTTCGGGTCCGGTACCTGCGTCTTAGCTCTTGACCTTCCGGGCTCGCTGCCGGGATACATGGCATCGGCGCGGTGATCCCCGTCAAGGCTCGCCCTTATGAGCCGCTTCCCCGTAGTGCTAGCTGTGCGGCTGGACGGCAAGGGCGGCCTGCTAGGGCACAGCGCTGCTCGAAGTCCGGCGGCAGCCAGCCACGGCTGAGCAGGCGTGGATGTGCGGGAAACGCGGTGATCGCGGCGAGCGCGAAGGCGAGCGATGCCCACGGTGTCTGCACACGAACGGTGGTATGAGCGCCCTGCGTGTTCACGAAACTCGTCTGGAAAACATCAGCAGCTACGAGTTCGATCGACCCCAACGCGCGCCATTCAAGGTCCAGTTCACAGGCGTGGTTGGCGAAGTGCAGCCTTTGAAGGGTAAGGGTCACTTCGCCGGCCCCGTCCAGTACCCACCGGGGCTGGGCATCGTGGGCTGCTTGGCGACGGCGAGCGGCATTGCCAATCGCATTCGCTGCGAGGGTTCCGAGCACCACTCCAGGGTTGCCGAAGGCGAAGACATCGTTGCGCCTGTAGCGTCCATTGCCGAGAGCCCGCCAGGTCAGACGCTGTCCAGGTCCAACAGCGACGGCCCGGTCGCCGTGATGCAGTCGCGCCATCGTGGCTACAACCGGCCGTCGGGCCACTTGCCCTTCGAGAATGTCGGCGAGGATGTCGCAGGTGTGCCAGAGGTACTCGTCCAGCGGAGACCATAAAGGCTGACCGGAGATCTCTGGCGGCGGCGCAAAGGGGTTGACCACTGCTGCTCCAACCTCCCATCGAGGGCAGGGGCATGATTCGCGATCAAGCCTACTCAGGCCGCTCTGGGGCGACCGCAGAATCGATAGACGGGGGAGGCGGTTCTGAGTCGATCGCGGTTGCTGCCCCTAGCTCCTGTACCGCCTCTAGCCGTACTGGGCCGGTGTCCGGCCGGTACGATGCGCAGGCTGGGCAGTGGCCACGCGATGGGGGAGGGACAATGAGGATCAAGGACCCGGAGTACCCGGCAGCGGTCGAAGCGGCCGTGGAGATCCTGCGCAAGCGAGCCAGGCAGGGGCAGACCATCACGTACGGGGAGCTGAGCGCCGAATTGGCGGCACAGGGCTTCGACTCCATCCCGCCTCACCGCGGAGTCATGACCTACCTGCTCAAGGATGTCTGCCTTCATCGCAACGAATACGGACGAGCACCGATGCTCTCGGCGATCGTGGTCAACAAGGCCAGCCGGGAGCCATCCGACCAGTTTTCCGACCTTGCCAGAAGCCTACCCTTCTCTCGGTCGGCGAACTGGAGCTGGCGGGAAGAGCAACAGCAGGTATTCGCTCAGCATCGCGAGGAATGACGTCGGCCCTGGTCACTGGCTGAACCTCCCGCCGACCTCCAGCACCGTTGCCAGTGTCGTCGCCCAGAGCGAGCTCCAACGGTCGGCCGAGTTCGGGGCACGGGAGCACTCGAATTGGCCAAGGACCGGCGTACCCATGACCCCGTTCCACAACAATGGACCGCTATGCCGCTGACGAGACCTCGATACTCTCTACGATCCGCGGCGGCAGGACGGCACGTGCAGCGCCGCTTTCAGGGGAGGCGAGGTACTGCAAAAGCCCTACTGGCTGTTCCGGCCGGCCTAGGGGAACGGGTTCGACACGGCGCCACCCCCTGGCGGACGCCGCCTTGATTGCCGTCAAGTATGTGCTCTCGCTCATGCGGCCCAGCGTCCGGGCACGCATCAGCAGGGCAGCCAGAGACACCTGCCAACGCCTCTTCAGTTCGAACAGGGTTGGCCACTCGACCGTGGTCGGCAGCTGGTCGTAGATGTCCTCGGCGGGCATAAGGAAGGCTGCCGCGAACTGGTGGGCCTGCGTCTCGACCTCTTTGACGCCCCAGATCTGCTCACCATGCAGTACGAGGTGGGCGAGTTCGTGTGCGGCGTCAAACCGGGATCGGGCACGGTCGTCCTTGTCAGTGCCCAGAACGACGACAGGGTGGTCGGCAAAGGGCAGAGAGAAGGCATCGACATCTGCGCTATCGAGGGGAAGACGGATCACGGCAACCCCATGTGCTTCCAATAGCTCAACAACATTCCCGACCGGGCCTGAGGGAAGCCCCCATAGGGACCTGACGCGGGCGGCGGTCTGCTCGATCTCGGCTGCAGGGACCTCCAGCCCGCTCACGGGGATCACGGGCACGTCGCTTACGCAGAACCGTTGTGCGGCCGAGGCCCGGACGGCCAAGTCATGTGCGACATGAGCGATCGCTCGGGCGCGGCGGCGGTCGACCACCGACGTTCGGCGCAGCGACCGGAAGAAGCCCTCGTGGCTCTCGGCCATCGCCTCGTGGAAGAACGCGGGGGGCACCGCGAGGACCTCGGCCAGGGTGCCGACAGACTCTGGGCTCGGGCGTGCTGCCCCGCTCTCGAACTGACTGATCGCGGCAGGTGTGAGGCCGGCCTCTCGGGCCAGCTGTGCCTGGGTTAGCCCGGCCAGCTCGCGGGCTGTTCGAAGTCGAGTGCGCTCGAACGCCTGCGTGCTCATCTCTCCCCTTGTCTGTCCTTGCTTGATCTCGGTCCCCCATCTTGGCGGATCGCGGAAGCCGCGCACGCCCCAGGGGGCGCCACCGGCATAAGCACTACGATCTGAGTGTAGAAGGCCGCACGGAAAGTCACGCCGTGATATTAAGTACTCTCGATAGTGAAGATCCGGCTCGGCGGGCCGGATCTTCTGGGAGCCGTGGCGCCGGGGGCGGTTGAACTGACAGAGCGTTTCCAGATCTTGGCCTTGGACGGCGGCGGATTTCGCGGCATGTTCTCCGCAGCGGTCCTGGCCCGCTTGGAGGAAGACCTCGGCACCCGGATCGTCGATCACTTCGACCTGATCGCGGGCACCTCGACGGGTGGCATCATCGCGCTGGGTCTCGGCCTCGGGCTGTCGCCCCGAGAGATCCTCACCTTCTACACCGGCCACGGCCCGCGGATCTTCCGGGATCGCAGCCGGATGCGCGGTATCCGGCACCTGGTGCGGGCGAAGTACGGCGCCGAGCCTTTGAAGGCAGCGCTCACCGAGGTGTTCGGTGACCGAACCTTCGGGGAGAGCACCAAACGACTCGTGATCACCTCGTACAACGTCGCCGCCGATGACGTTTACCTGTTCCGGACCTCGCATCTGCCCACCCTGAAGCGGGACTGGCGCGAGAAGGCTGTGAACGTCGCACTCGCCACCTCTGCCGCACCGACCTACCTGCCCGGGATGCCGTTGGACGGAGCGCGCCTCATCGACGGCGGCGTGTGGGCGAACAACCCGACCATGGTCGCGCTCACCGAGGCGGTGGGGCCGCTCTCTGTTCCGCTCAATGCGATCCGGGTGTTCAGCCTGGGGACCACGATCGATGTCCGCAGCCGCCATCGCCGTTTGGACCGTGGCGGCATGCTCCCATGGGCTCGCGACGCCGTGGAGGTGCTTATGCGGGCACAGAGCGAGAGCGCCGCCAAACAGGTGAAGCACTTCGTCGGGAAGGCCAACGTGCTCCGCCTCAATCCGACGGTACCGACCGGCGCCGTCGCGCTGGACAAGGTCGAGACCGACACCCTCTACGGGCTCGCCGGCCATGTCAGCCGCGACGCTTCGCCCACCGTCCATCGCATGTTCTGCGATCACCGCGCTCCGGTGTTCGCGCCCTTCTACCCCGCACGTGAGGAATGACGTGGACTCGCTCGATGAGATGCTGTCGATGCTGCTCGACGGCGCGGTGGAGGTGCTCGACATCTCCCCCGAACTGCATGACAACGCTGTTGAACGCTACGAGGAGGTCGGCACCTGGCTCGCCGAGAACGGCAGCCCGGGGTGGCAGATTTATCCCCAGGGTTCCTTTCGCCTGGGCACCGTGGTTCGCCCAGGCACACCCGGTGGTGAGTACGACATCGACTTGGTCTGCCGCCTGCCCTTGCGCCCGGAGAGCACTACGCAAGAGCGGCTCAAGCAGCGGGTCGGCGATCAGCTGACTGCCTACCGTAAGTGGAAGCAGGACCGAGGCCACACCGACGGCCCGGAATCCATCGAGTCTCGCCGCCGCTGCTGGACCCTGGGATATCCGGGGTTCCACCTCGATGTCCTGCCCGCCATCCCGGACGAGGACCGCCCGCCCACCGGCATCCGCCTGACGGACAAAGATCTCTGGCAGTGGCAGCGCAGTAACCCCATCGGATACGCGGACTGGTTCCGGCATCGATCGGAACTGTCCCGCCAAATTCTGGAGAAGCGGCACGCCAACGTCGCGGACGTTCCCACCTGGCCAGTTCGCAGTCCGCTGCAACGCGTCGTGCAGATCCTCAAGTGGCACTGCATGATCATATTCGCGGAGGACATCGACAACCGGCCGCCGTCGATCCTCATCACCACGCTCGCCGGACACGCGTACAGCGGCGAGGATGATCTGTTCACTGCCGTGCGCAGCGTGCTTGACAACATGCTGACCTTCATCGAGAGGCGCGACGGCCAGTGGTGGGTGCCCAACCCGGCGCACAAGGCAGAGAACTTCACCGACAAGTGGAACGAGTACCCCGAGCGCCGGAAGGCTTTTCACGCCTGGTACGACGAGATCGCCACGACCGTGAGCGAACTCGCCGGCATGGAGACCAAGGGCCTGGACGCAGTCTTCGAGCGACTCGCAAAGTCCTTCGAGCCCGACCCCGTACGCCGGTCCTACGAGCGCTATGCCGCCCGCGTGAGTACATCCACCAACAACCGAATGGGCCCCACCGGACTGCTCTCCCCGACCACGGCCGGCCGCCGCAAGCCGAAGAACACCTTCTATGGCCAGCATTCCTCACCGCGCAATTAACCTCGGTCGGCAACTGGCCGCGATCAAGGCCGCCCTTCCTGAGGCTAAGGGAACCGTACGGAGCGGTGAGCTCGTCTGCACGGTCTTCCTCCAACCCACCCCTGCCAGCAGGCGCTACACGGTACGGATCACCTACCGGCACCGACACCGACCGCGCGTGATGGTCATCGACCCGCCTCTGGCCCTGCACCCTCGTGCCACCGCCTTGCCGCATGTCTATGCCGACGGCGACCTGTGCCTGCATCTGCCTGGGGAGTGGAGGGAGGACATGCTCCTTTCACGCACGATCCTGCCGTGGGCCTCCGAGTGGCTCCTGCACTACGAGGTGTGGCGGGTCGTGGGGCGCTGGACTGGCAGCGGCCACGACTATGCCGTGCCGCCGCCCGCTGAGCCCGACGATGGGGAGCAGCCGACCGTCGGGCGGCGTGAGCCGACCAGCTCCTGATCTCGAAGAGTGGCCGCCAGCGGAGCCGCATTCCGAAGTCGGCTCCCAAATGGCTCCCAAAATGGCCCCCGGAACCACTCAGGGGCCCGACCCGCTGAGCGGATCAGGCCCCTGACCTGGTACTTCACTGTCGGGGTGGCGGGATTTGAACCCACGACCTCTTCGTCCCGAACGAAGCGCGCTACCAAGCTGCGCCACACCCCGATTGTCGCTGCTCGTCGCGGCGACTTCGTTTACTTTAGCCCACCGGGGGCCGGAGGCGAAATCCGGATTACCAGCGGCGACGGAGGGGGTTCGGGCGGATGTGGTCCAGGGCCACGAGGAGGACGCCCAGGGCGTAGAGGGCGAGGCCGAGGAGGAGGGCGTTGCCGAGGACGCCCTTGTAGCCGTGCTGGTCGACGTCGAGGAAGGGGTAGAGGTAGTGCCCCTCGGTGCCGGGGAGCAGGAGCTCGCCGCGGGCCAGGGAGAAGGCCAGGTAGGCCAGGGGATAGAGGATCCACGCGGCGGCCTGGCGCAGGTGCAGGCGGCCGGGGGTGCTGAGAAGCAGCCAGTCCAGGGCCGCGGCGACGGGGACGGCCGTGTGCAGGAGGTGGGCGGCGACCGTGTGCCAGCCGCCGGCGCCCGTGGTGTCCGGCGCGGCGAAGGGGCTCGCCGCGTTGGCCAGGAGCAGGTGGTGGACGAGGCCGGCGGCGGTGACGTAGAGCAGTGCCGCGCCGGTGAGGGCGCCCGGCAGGGGGCGGCGGGCGGACCAGGCGCGGCGGGCGGAGGCGAGCATGACCAGGGCCAGCAGGATGCTGCTCTGCACCGTGAAGTGGCTCAGGGTCCGGGTCACCGGGCCGCCCAGGAGGAGCTGGGCCGTCACGCCCGTCAGCGCGAGCGCCGCGGTGACGAGGCGGAAGGCGGCGACCAGCGGTCGGCGTACGGGGGTCACGACGGCCGTCGCCGGGACGGGGGAGGGCAGCAGCTTGGGCGGGCCCGGGACCGCGGGGAGGTCCGGGATGTCCCTGGGTATCGAGGCTGTCATGGCCTCAAGCTAGGCATACCGGACATGACGGGCTATGCGGGGTGGGCCGTGTGGGTTACCCGGCCCAGCGCGCGGACGTCGGCCGTCCCGTGCCGAGGCGCCGACTCCCCGGCCCCTCGGCTCCGCCCCCGATCACCGCTCCCGGCCCACCAGCGTCAGCAGCGTCGCCTCCGGGGGGCAGGCGAAGCGGACCGGGGTGTAGCGGTTGGTGCCGCAGCCCGCCGAGACGTGGAGGTAGGCCGTACGGCCCTCCGCCGTGTGCGTGGACAGGCCCTTCACGCGGTCCGTGTCCAGGTCGCAGTTGGTGACCAGGGCGCCGTAGAAGGGGATGCACAGCTGGCCGCCGTGGGTGTGGCCGGCGAGGACCAGGGGGTAGCCGTCGGCCGTGTAGGAGTCGAGGACGCGCAGGTACGGCGCGTGGACCACGCCCATCGAGAAGTCCGCCGCGCCAGAGGGGCCGCCGGCCACCTCCGCGTACCGGTCCCGCTTGATGTGCGGGTCGTCCAGTCCCGTCAGCTCGACGGACACGCCCTCGATCTTGAGCGTGCCGCGCGTGTTGGTGAGGTTCTGCCAGCCGGCGGCGTCGAAGCCGTCGCGGAGGTCCTCCCACGGGTTGTGGACGACGTTCTGGGCGGGCGCGTTGCCGTTCAGGCCGTGCCGGCCCTGGGCCTTCTCCAGCAGGTACCGGGCGGGGTTGCGCAGCTTGGGGCCGTAGTAGTCGTTGGAGCCGAAGACGTAGGCGCCCGGGAACTCCATCAGGGGGCCCAGGGAGTCCAGGACCTCGGGGACACCGTCCGGGTCGGACAGGTTGTCGCCGGTGTTGATCACGAAGTCGGGGCGCAGGCCGGCCAGCGAGCGCAGCCAGCGCTGCTTCTTGCGCTGGCCGCCGACCATGTGGATGTCGGAGACCTGGAGCACGCGCAGCGGGCGCATCCCGGAGGGCAGGACGGGGATCGTCACCCGTCGCAGGCGGAACGAGCGGGCCTCGAAACCCGCCGCGTAGACCAGACCGGCGGCGCCAACCGCCGTGATTCCCAGGGGTACTCCGTATCGCGCACGCATACGTCCATCGTGTCAGAAGCCGTCCGGATGCGAGTGGCCGCGACCGTCCCGCTACGAGCAGCCGCGACCGTCCTGAAGCGAGCGGCCGCCGACCGCACGGAAGCCACTTGGCGGCGGCGGGTTCACCGAAGCCGGACCGGGATACGCGAGCGGCCCCGAAATGGGCAGGCGTCCCTCCTCCCGCACCTGCGACAATCACCTGCATGACCACGCTCAAGTCGAAGCTGCACGACGACCTCAATGCCGCGATCAAGGAGCGTGACGAGCTGCGCTCCTCGACGCTCCGGCTGACGCTCGCCGCGATCACCAAGGAGGAGGTCGCCGGCAAGGAGAAGCGCGAGCTCTCCGACGACGAGGTGCAGAAGGTGATCACCCGCGAGGCGAAGAAGCGGCGCGAGGCCGCGGACGCCTTCGCGCAGGGCGGCCGGCCCGAGAGCGCAGAGCGGGAGAAGGCGGAGGGCGAGGTGCTCGCCGCCTACCTGCCGAAGCAGCTGTCGGACGACGAGCTGAACGCGATCGTCGCGCAGGCCGTCGAGGAGGCGAAGGCGGCCGGTGCGGAGGGCCCGCGGGCCATGGGCGCCGTCATGAAGATCGTGAACCCGAAGGTGGCCGGGCAGGCCGAGGGCGGCCGGGTCGCCGCCGCGGTGAAGAAGCGGCTGGCCGGCTGACCCGGTAGCCGGGTACGAGCGGAGAAGGCCGGTGGCCCGCACCGAGAGGTGCGGGCCACCGGCCTTCCTGCGTCCGTACGCGTACGGCGGGGCGGGGCGGGGACGGACTCAGTCGCGCCGCCCGCCGATGCCGCCGTTGCCCTGTCCCTGGAAGATGTTGCCGGGGAAGCCGCCGCCGTCATTGCCGCCGTCGTCCCGGCCGCCACCGCCGTCGTTGCCGCGGCCCTCGTCCTTGTCGGCGGAGTCGGGGATGTCCACGGTGTTGAACTGCTCCACCGGCTCGCCCTCCAGCGCGCCCGACATCATGTCCCGCCAGATCGGTCCGGGGACCGCGCCACCGAAGACCTTGTCGTGCGGGACGCCCCCGATGGTGATGTTGACCATCTTCCGCTCGTGCTTCGGGTCACCGACCCACACGGCACCGGCCAGGTTGGGGGTGTAGCCCACGAACCAGGCCGCGTAGCGTTCGTCGGTCGTACCGGTCTTGCCCGCGCTGGGACGGCTGTCGAGACCGGCCTGCGTACCCGTGCCGTCCTCGACGACGCCCTTGAGGAGCGTGCTGATGGTGTCGGCCGTGGTCTCCGACATGGCCCGCGAGCACGTGGACTTCGGCACCTCGAGCGACTTGCTCTTGTTGCCGATCCGCTGGCTGATCGACTCGATGGCGACCGGGGTGCAGTACATGCCGCGCGAGGCGAAGGTCGCGTAGGCGCTCGCCATGGTCAGCGGGGACACCTCGGTGACACCGAGGGCGATGGACGGGGTCTGCTCCAGCTTGTTGCCGTTGGCGCGCTCGACGCCCATCTTCTGGGCCATCTGCGTCACCGGGCAGATGCCGATGTCACTGATCATCTGCACGTAGTAGGTGTTGACCGACTTGGCGGTCGCCTCCCGCATGTCGTACGGGCCGACCTCGGTCTCGTTCTCGTTGGCGAGCTCGGCGCCCTCGTTGTTCACCCAGTTCTTGCCGTCGCAGGCCGCGACCGGGCTCGGGTACTCCATCTCGTACGGCGAGGAGTACGACTTCGTCGCCGGCATACCGCCCTCGATGGCGGCGGCGGCCACGATCGGCTTGAACGTCGAACCGGGCTGGTAGCCCGCGCCGCCGCCCATGGCGTTGTTGACCGACAGGTTGAGGGTCGTCTCGCCGTTCTTGATGTCGACGCCGTACGGGCGGGACTGGCCCATCGCGACGATCTTGCCGGTGCCGGGCTCGACGATGGTGGCCGCGGTCGCCACGTCGTCCTTCTTGTAGACGTGGTCCTTGACCGACTGCTGCACCGACTCCTGCGCCTGCGGGCTCATGGTCGTGCGGATCGTCAGACCGCCCTGGTTCCAGATCTTGGCCCGGTCCTCCTTGGTCTTGCCGAAGACCGGGTCGCTCAGGAACACCGCGCGGACGTAGTCGCAGAAGAAGCCCGCGCCCTTGACGGCCGTGATGCAGCCGTTCTTGGGCCGGCTGACCTTCAGCCCGAGCGGCGCCTCCTTCGCCTCGGCGGCCTCCGCCTCGGAGATGTCACCGACCTGCGCCATGCGGGTCAGCACCACATTGCGCCGCTTGACGGCCTCGGCCTCGTCGTTGACCGGGTCGTACCGGCTGGGTGACTGGACGATGCCGGCCAGGAGGGCGGACTCCTGGACGTTGAGGTCCTTGGCGGACTTGGAGAAGTACCGCTGGGCGGCCGCCTCGATGCCGTAGGCCTGCTGGCCGAAGAACGTGATGTTCAGGTAGTTCTCGAGGATCTTCTTCTTGCCCAGCTCCTCCTCGACCTGGATCGCGAGCTTCAGCTCCTGGATCTTGCGGCCGAGGGTCTGCTGGGTGGCCTGGGCGACCTTCGTCGGGTCGTCGCCGGCCTCCTCCACGAAGACGTTCTTGACGTACTGCTGCGTGAGGGTGGACGCGCCCTCGGAGACCTCGCCGCTGCGCGCGTTCTTGTTCAGCGCCCGCAGGACGCCCTTGAGGTCGATCGCGCCGTGCTGGTAGAAGCGCGAGTCCTCGATCGCGACGATCGCCTTCTGCATGTACGGCGAGATGTCCTTCAGGGCGACCACCGTGCGGTCGCGGGAGTAGACCGTGGCGATGGTGCCGCCCTCGGCGTCGAGGATGGCGGTGCGCTGGCTCAGCGGGGGAGTCTTCAGGTTGGCCGGGAGAGCGTCGAAGCTCTCCACCGACCCCTTGGCCGCCAGCCCCAGCGCGCCCACGGCGGGCAACGCGATGCCGGCCAGCACTGCTCCCGCGAGCACACTGACACCGAGGAACTTGGCGGCCTGCTGCGTTGGCGACAGACCACCGCCCGAGCGCTTCTTTGGCATGGAGGCAGCCTACGTTCTCATTCGCCGGACACGCGTATATGCCTTGGCCTAAGCTGCACTCAACTGTCACAGCAGTGAGGCCACGTATCAATACGTCCGGCGACCCCGAATCGTTCCGGATCCGCTCGAGTTTTTTCCGAGAGGCCCCCCTGGGGGGCGTGTTGGTGTGTACGGGCGCGTGCCACAGCGTGTGGGATGCGTGTCCGAAACCGCCTTGTGTGTCAATTGGTGTCCGTTGTGGCGCAACTGAAACGATCCGAATGCCGGGATCGTCGCGTATGTCGCCAGCTCACTCCCCCGGGTGATCTGCCGCTTACCCATAGTCCGTTCGGGCCATTCAAGATTGGGCCCGACGGGGGTGTTGCGCTGTGCCCACCTTCCGTAACGTCCTCAACTGGCGGCGGTGAATATGCCGCTGCCGCCGTGGGGGAGCCTCGATTCGGGAGAGGACGGCGCCGGTATGGGCTGGGTAACCGACTGGAGTGCGCAGGCTGCCTGCCGCACTACCGATCCGGACGAACTGTTCGTTCAGGGAGCAGCGCAGAACAGGGCCAAGGCGGTGTGCACCGGATGTCCGGTGCGGACCGAGTGCCTGGCCGACGCGCTCGACAACCGCGTCGAGTTCGGCGTGTGGGGAGGCATGACGGAACGGGAGCGCCGCGCACTGCTGCGCCGGCGACCCACCGTGACCTCCTGGCGCCGACTGCTGGAGACGGCGCGGACGGAGTACGAGCGAGGGGCCGGCATCGTGCCTCTCGACGACGACGAGGTCTACGAGAACTTCGCGGCCGTGGTCTGAGACGGCCGTGGTCTGAGGAGATCGTGGTCGGAGGCGGCCTTGGGGTGAGACGGCCGTGGTCTGGCGCGGCCGGGGCTTCCCAGGCACGGACACCTCGCTGCGCGCCCCCGTGGCGCGCCCCCTCGTGGCGAGTGAGCCTTGGGACGCGTACCCCTCGGACCACGCACACCTCGGACCACGCCCACCTCGGGTGCGTGCGTCCCCGGGGCACAAGGGCCCTCGGACATGAGGGCCCCGGGGCATGAGGGCTCCAGGCGCAAGGCCCTCGGGCCGGTCAGGCGCCGGGCTCGGGAAGCTCGGGGCGGCTCGTCGCGAGACGGTCCCCGATGTCCCGCAACCCCGCGAGGTCGTGCACGTCGCCGGGCAGCGCGGCCACTTCGGTGACCGCCACCTCGGGATGGCGCGCGGTGAAACGGTCGCGCGTGCGCTGCTCACGGGCGAGCAGGTGCATCCGGTCGGCGTGCAGCCTCAGCAGGCCCGCCGTGAGCTGGTCGACGGACCGCTCCGGCGTGTCCGAAGCCGCGTCGGAGGTCTCGGAGGCCTCGGAAGGGTCATGGGCAGAGGAGCGGGGCGCGGAGGCGGGGCCGGTCTCGGAGTCGTGCTCGGTCTCGGGTACGAGGTCGGTCTCGGGTGAGGGAGCGGTCTCGGGGGCGTCTGAACTGCCGTGCGCGTCGGGAGAGTTACGAACTCCAGCTTTCCCGCCGTCCTGATCCACAATGCGACGGTCCTCAAGATTTTCCGCGGCGGCGAGCGCCCGCTCGGCCGACAGCCGGTCGGCGCTGCTGCCGTGCACCCGGTTGAGCACCAGACCGGCCAGCGGCATGTCCTCGGCAGCCAGCCGCTCCACGAAGTAGGCGGCCTCGCGCAGCGCGTCCCGCTCCGGGGCCGCGACCACCAGGAACGCCGTCCCGGGCGCCTGGAGCAGCTTGTACGTCGCGTCCGCGCGGGTGCGGAAGCCGCCGAACATCGAGTCCATCGCGGCCACGAAGGTCTGCACGTCCTTCAGGAACTGCCCGCCCAGCACCTTTCCCAGGACGCCCGTCATCATCGACATCCCGACGTTCAGGAACTTCATGCCGGCCCGGCCGCCGACCTTCGCCGGGGCCAGCAGGACGCGGATCAGCTTGCCGTCCAGGAAGGACCCGAGGCGCTTGGGGGCGTCCAGGAAGTCCAGTGCCGAGCGGGACGGCGGCGTGTCGACGACGATGAGGTCCCACTCGTCCCTCGCGCGGAGCTGCCCCAGCTTCTCCATCGCCATGTACTCCTGCGTGCCCGCGAAGCCCGCCGAGAGCGACTGGTAGAAGGGGTTGCCCAGGATCGCCGCCGCCCGGCCGGGGTCCGCGTGCGCCTCGACGATCTCGTCGAAGGTGCGCTTCATGTCGAGCATCATGGCGTGCAGTTCGCCGCCCGCCGAGTCGTCGACCCCCTTCACCCGGCGCGGGGTGTTGTCGAGGGAGTCGATGCCCATGGACTGGGCGAGCCGCCGGGCCGGGTCGATGGTGAGGACGACCACCTTGCGGCCCCGCTCGGCCGCGCGCAGGCCGAGAGCCGCCGCGGTCGTCGTCTTGCCGACACCGCCCGAGCCGCAGCACACCACGATGCGGGTCTTCGGGTCCTCCAGCAACGGGTCGACGTCCAGCACGCGCGCGGGACGCAGCCGCCGCACGCCCTCCTGGGGCCGGGCCGGGTCCGGACTCATGCGATCCCCTGCTTCCGCAGCTCGGTGGCCAGTTCGTACAGCCCCGCCAGGTCCATGCCCTCGGCCAGCAGCGGGAGTTCCAGCAGGGGCAGGTCGAGGTCGCCCAGGACGGCCCGCTGCTCCTGCTCCAGGGCGTACCGCTCGGCGTACTCCTCGGCCTGCCCCAGCAGCGGGTCCACCAGCCGCTCGGCGTGCCCGCCCCGCCGCGCCCCGCCGAGCCCGGCCCCGGAGAGGGACCGAGCGAGCGCCGTACGCGGTGTGCTCCGTACGAGGTCCAGACCGGTCGCGTCCAGCACCGCGGGACGGACCATGTTGACGATGATCCGCCCCACCGGGAGCCGCGCCGACCGCAGCTCCGCGATGCCGTCCGCGGTCTCCTGGACGGGCATCTCCTCCAGCAGCGTCACCAGGTGCACGGCCGTCTCGCGCGACTTCAGCACCCGCATCACCGCCTGCGCCTGATTGTGTATCGGGCCGACCTTCGCGAGGCCGGCCACCTCGTCGTTCACGTTGAGGAAGCGCGCGATGCGGCCGGTCGGCGGGGCGTCCATGACGACGTAGTCGTAGGTGAAACGTCCGCTCTTGTCCTTGCGTCGCACCGCCTCGCACGCCTTGCCGGTCAGCAGGACGTCCCTGACACCGGGCGCGATCGTGGTCGCGAAGTCGATCGCGCCGAGCTTCTTCAGGGCCCGTCCCGCGCTCCCCAGTTTGTAGAACATCTGGAGGTAGTCGAGAAGGGCCCGTTCGGCATCGATGGCGAGGGCGTACACCTCCCCGCCCCCGGGAGCGACGGCGATCTTCCGCTCCTCATAAGGCAGCGCTTCGGTTTCGAAGAGCTGCGCGATGCCCTGGCGACCCTCGACCTCGACGAGAAGCGCGCGCTTCCCCTCGGTGGCCAGGGCCAGCGCGAGGGCCGCGGCCACCGTGGTCTTGCCGGTACCGCCCTTGCCGCTGACGACCTGGAGCCTGCTCACGTATTCGAGCGTAACCAGTTCGCGCGCCGAGTACGCGGGAGGCTGTGGACAACGTCGCCGCGGTCGGCCTCCGGAGGCGCGTCGGGCAGCGGCTAGAGTCGGCCACATGACCAAGTGGGAATACGCAACCGTGCCGCTGCTCGTCCACGCCACGAAGCAGATCCTGGACACCTGGGGCGAGGACGGCTGGGAGCTCGTCCAGGTCGTGCCCGGGCCGAACAACCCCGAGCAGCTCGTGGCCTATCTGAAGCGCGAGAAGCAGGCGTGAGCGCCGTCGAGGCGAAGCTGGCCGAGCTCGGGCTGACGCTGCCCGAGGTCGTCCCGCCGCTGGCCGCCTACCAGCCGGCCGTGCAGTCCGGTCCGTATGTCTACACCTCCGGGCAGCTGCCGATGGTGGAGGGCAAGCTTCCGGTCACCGGGAAGGTGGGTGGCGAGGTCACGCCGGAGGAGGCGAAGGAACTCGCCCGCACCTGCGCGCTGAACGCCCTGGCCGCCGTGAAGTCCGTCGCCGGTGACCTCGACCGCGTCGCGCGCGTGGTGAAGGTCGTCGGCTTCGTCGCGTCCGCGCCCGACTTCACCGGCCAGCCCGGCGTGATCAACGGCGCCAGCGAGCTGCTCGGCGAGGTCCTGGGCGACAAGGGCGTCCACGCCCGCAGCGCGGTCGGGGTGGCGGTGCTGCCGCTGGACGCGCCGGTGGAGGTCGAGGTCCAGGTGGAGCTCGTCCAGGCGTAGCGCCACGGCCCTGCGAACGCGTGCGGGGCCGTACGTACGGCCGGGTGACGTGCGGCTCCGTCGGGCCGCGTGCTGCGTCGCCCGCCGCGCGGTCGTTGCCGGGCCGGCAACAGAGCTGGCCTGCGCCGTGGCGCCGCAGCAGGATCGCTGTCGGTGCCCCGCACGGAGCGGAGGCCGGCCGTCCTGGGCGGGTCCCGGCCCCGGCGCGTGTGCCCCCGGCACCGGTCCGACCGCACGTGCCAGGAGGAGCCATGCCGCAGCTGCCCGCGACCGACCACCACCGCCCCGTCCACCGCCTCGTGCCCTCGCCGGCCGGCCGGATCCACCTGGTGGAGCAGGGCAGCGGGCCCCTGGTCCTGCTCGTCCACGGCTTCCCCGAGTCCTGGTACTCCTGGCGCCGCCAGCTGCCCGCGCTGGCCTCCGCCGGCTTCCGCGCCGCCGCGATCGACGTGCGCGGCTACGGACGCTCCTCACGGCCCGACGCCGTCGAGGCGTACCGGATGCTCGACCTCGTGGCGGACAACGTCGCCGTGGTGGAGGCCCTGGGCGAACGCTCGGCCGTGATCGTCGGGCACGACTGGGGCGCGACCGTCGCCGCGCACTCGGCGCTCCTGCGGCCCGACGTCTTCCGCGCGGTGGGCCTGCTGAGCGTGCCGTACACCCCGCCGGGCGGCCCGAGGCCCAGCGAGGCCTTCGCCGCGCTGAGCGAGCCCGCCGGTCCCTTCGCCGGCCAGGAGTTCTACGTCTCCTACTTCCAGGAGCCCGGTCGGGCCGAGGCGGAGATCGAGCCGGACGTACGCGGCTGGCTCGCCGGTTTCTACGCCGCCCTGTCCGCCGACACGATGCCCCCGCCCGAGGCACCGGACCCGCACTTCGTCGCCGCCGGCGGCAGGCTGCGCGACCGGTTCCCGGCCGACGGGCGGCTGCCCTCCTGGCTCACCGAGGAGGAGCTGGACGTCTACGCCGGGGAGTTCGAGCGGACCGGCCTGACCGGCGCCCTGAACCGCTACCGGAACATGGACCGCGACTGGGCCGACCTGGCCGCCCACCGCGGTGCCCCGATCACCCAGCCGTCGCTGTTCCTCGGCGGCGGCCGGGACGCCTCCACCACCTGGCTGTCCGACGCGATCGAGGCCTACCCCGCCACCCTGCCCGGCCTGAGCGCCGCGCACCTCCTCGACGGCTGCGGGCACTGGCTCCAGCAGGAGCGGCCCGAGGAGACGAACCGGCTGCTCACCGACTGGCTGGCCGCCCTCCCCGGCTGACCGCGCCGCGGGCCCCGTCCGACCCGGGGGCCACTCGAACATCCGCCCGTCACCGGATAGCCTCCGGCCATGGCGAATGGTCAGTGGTATCCCCCGGAGTGGCCGGACCGCATCCGCGCGCTGGCGGCCGGCACCCTCACGCCGGTCACGCCGAAGCGCGCGGCCACCGTCATGCTCCTGAAGGACACCGGGGCCGGCCCCGCCGTCCACATGCTGCGCCGGAGCACGTCCATGGCGTTCGCCGGGGGCGCGTACGCCTATCCGGGCGGCGGGGTCGACCCGCGCGACGACGACCGCGCCATCGGCTGGGCGGGCCCCACGCGCGCGTGGTGGGCGAACCGGCTCGGCGTCGACGAGGCGGCGGCCCAGGCGATCGTCTGCGCGGCCGTACGGGAGACGTACGAGGAGGCAGGCGTCCTGCTGGCCGGGCCCACCGGCGACGCGGTGGTCGGCGACACCACGGGCGCGGACTGGGAGGACGACCGGGCCGCCCTGGTCGCCCGTGAGCTGTCCTTCGCGGAGTTCCTGGACCGCCGGGGCCTCGTCCTGCGGTCCGACCTGCTGGGCGCCTGGGCGCGCTGGATCACCCCGGAGTTCGAGTCCCGGCGCTACGACACGTGGTTCTTCGTCGCCGTCCTCCCCGAGGGACAGCGCACCCGCAACGCCTCCACGGAGGCCGACCGCACGGTGTGGATCACCCCGGCGGAGGCGACCGCCGGGTACGACAAGGGCGAGCTGCTGATGATGCCGCCGACCGTCGCGACGCTGCGCGCGGTGTCGGCGTGCGGTACGGCGGCCGAGGCGCTCGCGTCGGCTCCGGGCCGCGACATGACGCCGGTACTGGCCGAGGCACGGCTGGCCGGTGACGAGATCGTGCTCTCCTGGCCGGGGCACGACGAGTTCACGAAGCACGTCTCGCCGACGGCGTCGCCCGCCGGCCCGAAGGTACCCGGCGGTCCGGCGGAGGCCGGGGGTCCGGAGGCCCCCGCCGTCCCCGGCCGCCCGGCACCGGCCACACCTTCCGACCCGACCGGGGGAGCCCCCGCATGACGGACGCAGCAGCACTGCCCGGCCAGCCGAGGGGCGGTGTCCTCTCGGGACCCGCCACCCCGCGCGCGGTCAACGTCCTGGCGCCCAACGCCTCCGCGATGACCCTGGACGGGACGAACACCTGGATCCTCGCCGAGCCCGACTCCGACCTGGCCGTCGTGGTCGACCCGGGCCCGCTGGACGACACCCACCTGCGGCACGTCGTCGACACGGCCGAGCGGGCGGGCAAGCGGGTCGCCCTCACCCTGCTGACGCACGGTCACCCGGACCACGCGGAGGGCGCCGCGCGCTTCGCCGAGCTGACGCGGACGAACGTACGGGCCCTGGACCCGGCGCTGCGGCTGGGCGAGGAGGGGCTGGCCGCCAGTGACGTGATCGAGGTCGGCGGCCTGGAGCTGAGGGTCGTACCGACCCCGGGGCACACGGCCGACTCGCTGTGCTTCCATCTCCCGGCCGACGGGGCGGTCCTGACGGGCGACACGGTCCTGGGCCGCGGTACGACGGTGGTGGCCCATCCCGACGGGCGTCTCGGCGACTACCTGGACTCACTGCGCAGGCTCAGGTCGCTCACCGCCGACGACGGGGTGCACACGGTGCTCCCGGGTCACGGCCCGGTCCTGGACGACGCCCAGGGCGCCGTCGAGTACTACCTCGCGCACCGCGCCCACCGCCTCGCCCAGGTCGAGACGGCAGTGGAGGACGGCCACCGGACGCCTGGCGAGGTCGTCGCCCGCGTGTACGCGGACGTCGACCGCTCACTGTGGCCGGCGGCGGAGCTGTCGGTGCGGGCGCAGCTGGAGTACCTGGGTGAGCACGGGCTCATCCAACTGCCCGACTGACGTCGGTCAGCGGGAGCGCTTGGCGAGCCGCTCCACGTCCAGCAGGATCACCGCGCGGGCCTCCAGCCGGAGCCAGCCGCGCTGGGCGAAGTCCGCCAGTGCCTTGTTGACCGTCTCGCGGGACGCGCCGACCAGCTGGGCCAGCTCCTCCTGCGTCAGGTCGTGCACGACGTGGATGCCCTCCTCGGACTGCACGCCGAAACGGCGGGACAGGTCCAGCAGGGCGCGCGCGACACGGCCGGGCACGTCCGAGAAGACGAGGTCGGACATGGCGTCGTTGGTCTTGCGCAGGCGGCGCGCGACGGCACGCAGCAGGGCGGTGGCGACCTCGGGACGGACGTTCAGCCAGGGCTGGAGGTCGCCGTGGCCGAGGGCGAGCAGCTTGACCTCGGTCAGCGCGGTGCCGGTCGCCGTGCGCGGACCCGGGTCGAAGAGCGACAGCTCACCGATCAGCTCGCTGGGGCCGACGACGGCCAGCATGTTCTCGCGCCCGTCGGGGGAGGTGCGGTGGAGCTTGACCTTGCCCTCCGTGACCACATAGAGGCGGTCTCCGGGGTCCCCCTCGTGGAACAGCGTGTCGCCGCGGGCGAGGGTCACCTCACTCATGGAGGCGCGGAGCTCCGCGGATTGCTCGTCGTCGAGCGCCGCGAAGAGCGGGTTGCGCCGCAGAACGTCGTCCACGAGTTCTCTCCTTGTCGACCGGCTCAGAGGATCTTGTTCCCCCGGTGTACCAGGGGTCCGTGGTGCCCATTTTGCCGGACAGTCCAAACAGTGTGATCTGTCACAAGGATGCCGCACTGGTGTCCTGGGGTACGCGGCAGGGGTCCAATTGGGCGCCGATCTTCGGGGTCCGGGGCGGATGTCGGTACCGGGCCGTAGGCTGGCCGGGTGTCCAAAACGCCGGTGAGAGCACAGGCCGAGGGGGCTGCGCGGGTGGGTGTACGTCGTGATTCCGCTGTGGGCGAACAGGGCCCCGATGGCGGTAGGGAAACGGCGAAAGCGACAAAGAGGGCGGCGCCTGCCAAGAGGGTGACCGCGGAGAAGGGTGCCGTGAAGAAGAACGCCGACAACGACCCGGTGCCCGCCGACGACACGCCGGCCTCCGCGCGGCGGGCGGCGCCCGGGAAGACCTCGACCGCCGCGAAGACCCCGGCCGCCGCGCGGAAGGCGACCCCCGCGAAGAAGGCCGCGACCGGGAAGACCGCGGGTACGGCGAAGACCGTGGGTACCGCGAAGAAGGCCGCCCCCGCGCAGACCGCAGCCCCCGCGAAGAAGGCCGCCCCCAAGAAGAAGGCGGCCCCCGTCAGGAGGCAGGCCCCCGCCAAGAAGCCCGACGTCGCCCCCAAGAAGGCCACCGCCGCCGTCAAGGGCGTCGCCCCGGCGAAGACCGTCGCCGCGAAGTCGCCGCGCGCGGAGTCCCGCACCGCCCTGGTCCGCCGGGCCCGCCGTATCGACCGCGAGCTCGCGGAGGTCTACCCGTACGCCCACCCGGAGCTGGACTTCGAGAACCCGTTCCAGCTCGTCGTGGCCACCGTGCTGTCCGCCCAGACCACCGACCTGCGCGTCAACCAGACGACGCCCGCCCTCTTCGCGAAGTACCCCACCCCCGAGGACCTGGCCGCCGCCGTCCCCGAGGAGGTCGAGGAGATCCTGCGTCCGACCGGCTTCTTCCGGGCCAAGACCAGGTCGGTCATAGGGCTCTCCAAGGCCCTGGCGGAGGACTTCGGCGGCGAGGTCCCCGGCCGCCTCGCGGACCTCGTCAGACTGCCCGGTGTCGGCCGCAAGACCGCCTTCGTCGTGCTGGGCAACGCCTTCGGCCGCCCGGGCATCACCGTGGACACCCACTTCCAGCGCCTGGTGCGCCGCTGGCAGTGGACCGACGAGACCGACCCGGACAAGATCGAGGCCGCGGTCGGCGCGCTCTTCCCCAAGAGCGACTGGACCGACCTCTCCCACCACGTCATCTGGCACGGCCGCCGGATCTGCCACGCCCGCAAGCCCGCCTGCGGCGCCTGCCCCATCGCCCCGCTCTGCCCGGCCTACGGAGAGGGCGAGACCGACCCGGAGAAGGCGACGAAGCTGCTGAAGTACGAGAAGGGCGGCTTCCCCGGCCAGCGACTGAACCCCCCGCAGGCCTACCTGGACGCGGGCGGCACCCCGGCGCCCCCGTTGGGGGCCGGGTGACGGAACGATGTCGGGGGCGTCGGGCGTTGGAGTCGGCAGGACGGGGGTGGAGATGACACGGGCGAGCGACACACAGGGCCACACTCGGAGTTCGATGCTCAGCGAGGAGGGCCTGCCCGGCTGGCTGGACCCGGTGGCGCGGGCCGCCGAGACGGTGCGGCCCCGGCAGCTGAGCCGTTTCCTGCCGCCGGAGGACGGCGCCGGCCGTCAGTCCGCCGTGCTGATCCTGTTCGGCGGGGGCGAGGGCCAAGGCGAGGGCGGGGGCGAGGGCGCCGCGCAGGACGGGCGCGGCGGGGCGGTCCGCGGGCCCGAGCTGCTGCTCATGGAGCGGGCGGGCACGCTGCGCTCCCACGCCGGCCAGCCGGCCTTCCCGGGCGGCGCGCTCGATCCCGAGGACGGTGATCCCCAGGGCGAGGGGCCGCTGCGGGCCGCCCTGCGCGAGGCCGAGGAGGAGACCGGCCTCGACCCGGCCGGCGTGCAGCTCTTCGGTGTCCTGCCGAGGCTGTACATCCCGGTGAGCGGCTTCGTCGTCACACCGGTCCTGGCCTGGTGGCGCGAGCCCTCCCCCGTCGGCGCCGTCGATCCGAACGAGACGGCGCGGGTCTTCACCGTCCCCGTGGCGGATCTCACGGACCCCGCCAACAGGGTCACCACCGTCCACCCCAGCGGCCACCGTGGCCCGGCATTCCTGGTCGAATCGACGCTCGTCTGGGGCTTCACCGCCGGTGTCATCGACCGGCTGCTGCACTTCGCGGGCTGGGAGCGGCCCTGGGACAGGGAGAAGCAGGTCCCGTTGGACTGGCGGTCATGACAGGGTGACTCGTGTGAGCGTAGGACGACGAGGCGGGGCCTGAATCGGTGAACGTGCTGGACATCCTGTTGCTGCTGGCCGCCGTCTGGTTCGCGATCGTCGGATACCGCCAGGGCTTCGTCGTCGGCATCCTGTCGGTGGTCGGTTTCCTCGGCGGCGGTCTCGTCGCCGTCTCCCTGTTGCCGGTCGTCTGGGACGCCCTGACGGACAACGCCGAGGTGAGCACGACCGCCGCCGTCGTCGCGGTCGTCGTGGTGATCGTCTGCGCCTCCGTCGGCCAGGCCCTGACCACCCACCTCGGCAACAAGCTGCGCCGCTACATCACCTGGTCCCCGGCCCGCGCCCTGGACGCCACCGGCGGCGCCCTGGTCAACGTCGTCGCGATGCTCCTGGTCGCCTGGCTGATCGGCTCCGCGCTCGCGCAGACGACGATGCCGACGATCGGCAAGGAGGTGCGGCAGTCGCAGGTGCTGCTGGGCGTGCAGGAGGCACTGCCCGAGCAGGCCGACACCTGGTTCGACGACTTCACCTCCGTCCTCGCGAGGAACGGCTTCCCGCAGGTCTTCAGCCCGTTCGCCAACGAGCCGATCACCGAGGTCCAGCCGCCCGACCCGGCCCTGGCGAACAGCCCGGTCGCCACCCGTGCCAAGCGCTCCATCGTCAAGGTCATGGGCACCGCCCCCGACTGCGGTAAGGTCCTGGAGGGCACCGGCTTCGTCTTCGCCGACCGCCGGGTCATGACCAACGCGCACGTGGTGGGCGGCGTCGACGAACCCACGGTGCAGATAGGCGGCGAGGGCAGGAAGTACGACGCGACGGTCGTCCTCTACGACTGGCGGCGCGACATCGCCGTACTGGACGTGCCGGAGCTGAGCGCGCCCGCCCTGCGGTTCACGGACGAGGACGCCGCCCGTGACGACGGGGCGATCGTCGCCGGCTTCCCGGAGAACGGGGCGTACGACGTCCGCGCGGCACGCGTGCGCGGGCGCATCACGGCCAGCGGTCCGGACATCTACCACCGCGACAGCGTCCGCCGCGACGTCTACTCGCTCTTCGCGACCGTCCGTCAGGGCAACTCGGGTGGCCCGCTGCTGACCCCCGAGGGCGAGGTCTACGGCGTGGTCTTCGCCAAGTCCCTGGACGACGCCGAGACCGGGTACGCGCTCACCGTGGACGAGATCCGCGAGGACATCGCCCAGGGCCGCACCGCCAACCAGCAGGTGGACAGCGACAGCTGCGCGCTCTAGAAGCCGGTCAGCCGTATGCCCGGCGCCGTGCGGTGGCCGGGCGCTCGGCCCGCGGGAGGGGACGCGGCCCGGTGCTCAGCCGCGTGGATGGCGAAGTCGTACGGAGACCCAGCGGGCCCGGCGGCGCAGGATGCGCGGAATGCCCACCCGCGGGTCCGCACCCGCCAGTTGCGGGGTGCCGCCTCGTCGGTGGGTGCTGCTCACGCCGCTCGTGGAGCGGCCGTCGCGTGCTACGTCACTGTAGTCGTGCGTCCAGCCCATACACCGACGTGTGCCCCCGCCCCAAGGTCGATAACCGTTCTCGGGGCGCCCAATTGGCCTATGCGCCGGGCAAGTGGCCGTTCATGCGACAAGCGTTCCCGTTCGGGTACCGGGCGCGTTCGTTCGGTCACCGATCGGGTTCGGGATCCTTCAGCCAATTGATCAGTTCGGTGGAGAAGGCGACCGGGTCCTCCTCGTGGGGGAAGTGCCCGAGCCCGTCGAACAGCCGCCAGCGGTAGGGCGCTTCGACGTACTGCCCGGACCCGGCGGCGCTCCGCGTCCGCATCACGGGGTCCAGCGACCCGTGCAGGTGCAGCGTCGGCACCCGCACCGGCCGCTTCATGCGGCGGTAGAACTGGATGCCGTCGGGACGCGCCAGGGAGCGCACCATCCAGCGGTACGGCTCGACGGAGCAGTGCGCCGTGGAGGGGATGCACATGGCGCGCCGGTAGGCGTCGATCGCGTCCTCGTCCAACGGGCGCGGTCCCGACCAGTCGTGGATCAGCCGCCCTACCAGCGCGCCGTCGTCGGCGGTGAGTTGACGCTCCGGGATCCAGGGGCGCTGGAAGCCCCAGATGTAGGAGCCCGCCCGGGTCTGCCGGACGTCCCCGAGCATGGCCGAGCGCCAGCGCCGGGGGTGCGGCATCGAGGAGACCGCGAGCCGCCGCACCAGCTTGGGCCGCATCGCGGCGGCCGTCCAGGCCAGGTAGCCGCCCAGGTCGTGCCCGACCAGCGCGGCGTCCGGCTCGCCGAGCGAGCGCACCACGCCGGTGATGTCCAGGGCGAGGCCCGCCGGGTCGTAGCCGCGCGGGGTGCGGTCGCTGCCGCCGACGCCGCGCAGGTCCATGGCGACGGCACGGAAGCCCGCGTCCGCCAGCGCCACCAGCTGGTGCCGCCAGGTCCACCAGAACTGCGGGAAGCCGTGCAGCAGCAGCACCAGCGGTCCGTCGCCCAGCTCCGCGATGTGGAAGCGGGCGCCGTTGGCGGCGACGTCCCGATGGATCACCTCGTGACCCCCGGGGATGCCGAGGCGTACGACCGAGGTGGGGTTCTGCGCCGGTGGAGTGGCGGGATCCGTCATGAGGACGAGCGTGCCACAGCCTCGATGGCTTCGGGGGACCGGTCCGCGGGCAGCTCCGGCCGCGGGTGCGGCTTGGCGTTCTGCAGGACGCCCGCCGACTGCTTCACGGACGCGGCGACCTTCTGCGGGCCCTTGCCCTTCTTGGCCTTCTTGGCGAAGACGATGCCGATCAGCGCGAGGGCGGCCGCGACCAGGACGTTCGCCGCGAAGGACAGCAGGAAGCAGACCGCCATGTTCCAGCCGCTCCAGGTCCGGATGCCGTAGGCGAGCGCGAAGCTCAGCATCGGCAGCGAGAACAGGAGGACCGCCCCGGCCGCCGAGAACGCGCCGCCGCTCGTCGCCCCGCGCTTGACGTCCTGCCTCAGCTGCGCCTTGGCCAGCGCGATCTCGTCGTGCACGAGCGCCGACAAGTCGGTGGTCGCCGAGGCGAACAGCTGGCCGATGCTGCGTTCGGTGCCGACCGGGCTGCCGTCGGGTGCGCTCATCGCGGTCTCCCTCTTCTGCTGACTCATCTGCGTACGTTCTGCCGGCTGTCTGCGGACGGTTTCCGTGGCCCGGCGCGCGCTGCCCGTCCACTGCGGCACGACCGCGTACGGTCCGTCTTTGTACCGTCTCGTCAGATCATGCCGGACCGCTGCCCTCATCGCCTGCCCCGCCCGGTACTTCGGCAAGCCGCGCCGACTCCATCTCCTCGGCGATCCGGCGGTGCTCGGCCGCCTTCCGCTCGTAGATCGCGGCCACGCGCAGGTGGTACGCGGGGTCGTCCTGCTCGTAGACGTCCGGCACGCCGCTGGCGTCCTCGTCGCGCTCCTCGGCCTCCGTCAGGCGCCGGTACCTGGCGTTCCGTACCTTCAGCAGCACCGTGGCCAGGAGCGCCGCGACGACGGAACCCGCCAGGACCGCCGCCTTGACCTCGGCGGTCAGTGCTGCGTCGCCCTCGAAGGCCAGCTCCCCGATGAGCAGGGAGACGGTGAACCCGATGCCGGCCAGGGTCGCCACCGCGAACACGTCGGCCCACGCGAGGTCGTCACTGAGCGAGGCCCTGGTGAAACGCGCCGTCAGCCAGGTGCCGCCGAAGATGCCGAGCGTCTTGCCGACCACGAGCCCGAGCACCACCCCGAGGGTCTCCGGCCGGGTGAACACGTCGGCCAGCGCACCGCCCGACAGCGAGACACCCGCGCTGAACAGCGCGAACAGCGGCACCGCCAGGCCCGCCGACAGGGGGCGTACGAGGTGCTCGATGTGCTCGCCGGGGGAGTGTCGCTCGCCCTCGCGGGTGTGGCAGCGCAGCATCAGGCCCATCGCGACGCCGGCGATGGTGGCGTGGACGCCGCTGTTGTACATCAGCGCCCAGATCACCAGGCCGACCGGGACGTACACGTACCAGCCGCGCACGCCCTTGCGCAGCAGCAGCCAGAAGACGGCGAGGCCGACGACCGCGCCGCCGAGCGCGGCGAAGTCGAGGTTCTCGGTGAAGAAGACGGCGATGATCAGGATCGCGAACAGGTCGTCGACGACGGCGAGCGTCAGCAGGAAGGCGCGCAGGGCGCTCGGCAGTGACGTGCCGATGACGGCGAGCACGGCGAGCGCGAAGGCGATGTCGGTGGCGGTGGGCACGGCCCAGCCGGCCAGGGAGCCGCCGCCGGCGGTGCTGGTGATCGTGTACACCACCGCGGGGACGACCATGCCGCACAGGGCCGCCACCACCGGCAGCGCGGCCGCCTTCGGGTCCTTCAGGTCACCGGCGACCAGCTCGCGCTTCAGCTCGATGCCGGCGACGAAGAAGAAGATCGCGAGCAGTCCGTCGGCGGCCCAGTGCGCGACCGACAGGTTCAGACCGAGGGCCTCGGGGCCGAAGTGGAAGTGGCTGACGCTCTCGTAGCTGTCCTGGAGCGCCGGTATGTTCGCCCAGGCCAGCGCGGCGACGGCCGCGACGAGCAGCAGGACACCGCCGACCGTCTCGGTGCGCAGCGCGTCGGTGACGTAGGTCCGCTCGGGGAGGGACAGCCGTCCGAAGGCCTTGTGGGGGGTGCGGGACGCGGTCACGGGATGGGTCTCCGGTCTGTGGGCAGCACTGGAACACTTGCCGACCAGACTTCCCGGCGCACCTTGAGGATCTCGTTGTTCTCTTACGTCTTCTTTAGCCTACCTAACCTGTGGCGAGCGTGCCGGGCGGCCTCCGTGACGGCGGGTTCAGGGGCTGGCGGGTACTGGGCTGCGCATGCGAAGGGCACCCGGCGGATCAGTCGCCGGGTGCCCTGGCAGCCGGTGGTTCAGTCCTCGCTGGGTGCCGCCGGGAGCTTCGTCTGGATGAGGTCCATGACGGTGGAGTCGGTCAGGGTGGTGACGTCCCCGAGCTGGCGGTTCTCCGCGACGTCGCGCAGGAGGCGGCGCATGATCTTGCCGGAGCGGGTCTTGGGCAGCTCGGCCACCGGGAGGACCCGCTTGGGCTTGGCGATCGGGCCGAGGGTGGCGCCGACGTGGTTGCGCAGGTCGGCGACGAGGTCCTCGGTCTCCGCGGCCGTGCCGCGCAGGATCACGAAGGCGACGATGGCCTGGCCGGTCGTCTCGTCCGCCGCGCCGACCACGGCCGCCTCGGCGACCGAGGGGTGGGAGACGAGGGCCGACTCGACCTCGGTGGTGGAGATGTTGTGGCCGGAGACCAGCATCACGTCGTCCACGCGGCCGAGCAGCCAGATGTCGCCGTCGTCGTCCTTCTTGGCGCCGTCCCCGGCGAAGTACTTGCCCTCGAAACGCGACCAGTACGTGTCGATGAACCGCTGGTCGTCGCCCCAGATGGTGCGCAGCATGGACGGCCACGGCTCGGTGAGGACCAGGTAGCCGCCCCCGCCGTTCGGCACCTCGTTGGCCTCGTCGTCGACGACGGTGGCGGAGATGCCGGGCAGCGCGCGCTGGGCGGAGCCGGGTTTGGCCTCGGTGACGCCCGGCAGCGGCGTGATCATCATCGCGCCGGTCTCGGTCTGCCACCAGGTGTCGACGACCGGGGTGGCGTCCGCGCCGATGTTCCTGCGGTACCAGATCCACGCCTCGGGGTTGATCGGCTCACCGACCGAGCCGAGGACCCGAAGCGAGGACAGGTCGAACTTCGCGGGGATGTCGTCGCCCCACTTCATGAACGTGCGGATCGCGGTGGGCGCCGTGTAGAGGATCGTCACGCCGTACTTCTGGACGATCTCCCAGAAGCGGCCCTGGTGCGGGGTGTCGGGGGTGCCCTCGTACATGACCTGCGTCGCGCCGTTGGCGAGCGGCCCGTAGACGATGTAGGAGTGCCCGGTGACCCAGCCGACGTCGGCGGTGCACCAGTAGACGTCGGTCTCCGGCTTGAGGTCGAAGACGGCCCAGTGCGTGTACGCCGCCTGCGTGAGGTAGCCGCCGGAGGTGTGCAGGATGCCCTTGGGCTTGCCCGTGGTGCCGGAGGTGTAGAGGATGAACAACGGGTTCTCGGCGTCGAACGCCTCGGGCGTGTGCTCCGCGGACTGGCGGTCGACGGTCTCGTGCCACCACTTGTCGCGCGCGTCGTCCCAGGCGACGTCCTGGCCGGTGCGGCGCACGACGAGGACGTGCTCGACGGTGCCGGCGCGCTCGACGGCCTCGTCGACGGCGGGCTTGAGCGCGGACGGCTTGCCGCGCCGGTAGCCGCCGTCGGAGGTGATGACGACGCGGGCGTCGGCGTCCTGGATGCGGGTCGCGAGCGCGTCCGCGGAGAAGCCGCCGAAGACCACCGAGTGGGCGGCGCCGATCCGCGCGCAGGCCAGCATCGCGATCGCCGTCTCCGGGATCATCGGCATGTAGACGGCGACCCGGTCGCCCTTGCGGACGCCCAGCTCCAGCAGGGCGTTGGCGGCCTTGGAGACCTCGTCCTTCAACTCGGCGTAGGTGACGGCGCGGCTGTCGCCGGGCTCGCCCTCGAAGTGGATGGCCACACGGTCGCCGTGACCGGCCTCCACGTGCCGGTCGACGCAGTTGTACGCGACGTTGAGCCGGCCGTCCTGGAACCACTTGGCGAACGGCGGGTTCGACCAGTCCAGCGTCTCGGTCGGCTCCTGCGCCCAGGTCAGCCGGCGGGCCTGCTCGGCCCAGAAGCCGAGCCTGTCAGCCTTGGCCTGTTCGTACGCCTCAGCCGTGACGTTGGCGTTCGCGGCCAGGTCAGCGGGCGGCGCGAAGCGTCGCTCCTCCTTCAAGAGGTTGGCCAGGCTTTCGTTGCTCACGACATCTCCCGTTCGCAGGGTTGTCCGTTGTGTCCCAGGCCACACCTCATCAGACCCGGGGGGCCGATGACAAGGGTCGACGGGCAATTGGTTTAGACCTGTCTGGTGATCACCCGTCTTCGTGACCAGTGGTCATTCGTACCCACGGATGCCGACGGCGCGGGGTTCAGCGTCTGTAACGACGCTCACACTCCCGCGCCTCGGCGGCCCGTGCCCACAAGGCGGCCAGGACGGCACTCGTCAGGCGGTCAGGTCGGTCTCCAGCACCCGCTCGAACACGCCGTTCCCGGCCTCCTCGGCGAGCAGATACGCCTGGGCCTCGCCCACGTGGAAGTACATGCCGTGCAGTTCCAGGTCTCCCGCGCCCAGCGCCCGGGCGACCGTGTCGTGGGCACGCAGGTGCTCCAACTGCTGGACCACGTTGGCCAGGCAGAGCTGCTCGGCCGCGTCGGCGGGACGGCGGCCGGCCAGCCGGGGCCGGGCGTCCTCGTCCTCGGGGATGCGCTCCAGGCTCGGCAGCCCGTGCCGCAGCCACCGCTTGAGCGGGGTCTGCGCGCCTCCCGGCTCGGCGCTGAGCAGCGCCTGCATGGCCCCGCACCCGGAGTGCCCGCACACCGTGATGGACCGCACCTTCAGCACGTCCACCGCGTACTCGATCGCGGCGGCCACCGAGTCGTCGCCGCTCTCCACACCGGGCATCGGCACGAGGTTGCCCACATTGCGCACGACGAAGAGGTCGCCGGGGCCACTGGAGGTGATCATCGAGGTGACCACCCGTGAGTCGGCGCAGGTCAGGAAGAGCTGGGAGGGCTGCTGCCCCTCACGGGCCAGTCGGGCCAGCTCCGGGCGCATCAAGGGGGCGGTGTTCCGCTGGAAGGCGCTGATGCCACGGGCCAGTTCGCGTCCGCTGGGGCCGCTCGGGCCACTGGGTCTGCCGGATCCGTCGGGCCTGGCGGGTGCCTCGGGTCGGCCGTCCGGTCCACCCGGGGCATCGGAACCGATCGGTCCACCGGGGCCGTTCGGGCCGTTCGGTCCACTCACCCCGTTCGGTCTGTTCAGTCCATCCGGTCCGCTCGCCGGGTTGGTGGTGCCGGTGGTGCCGGCGGCGGTGCCCTGTCGGCCGGAGCCGTCGGGCGACGTCACCCGCTGGGGGCGCTCGCACTGGTGGTTGCGCCAGGGTGTCCAGGGGCGGCAACGGCAGCCCTCGGCATCGGCCGGTTCGGAGATGCGGGTGCCGGGCCGACGGCCGGTGATGTCGACCGTTCCCCCCTGGGCGGTGTGCGTCTTCTGCCAGTCCTGCAAGGTCTCGAACGCCGCGTGGTCCATGAAGGAACCGTCCAGCTCCACCACGGCACTCGCCCCGTGGGGCACCTGGTGCAGAACGCGGGTGAGCCGAGGCACCGCGAGGAACGTCAACTGGCCCCGGACGTGTACGTGGTGGACGCCCTCCGTCTCGTCGTGTGTGATCCGTGTGCGGGTCAGGCGGTGCAGGGCGACACCGACGGCCACGGCGATGCCCAGCGCGACACCCTCCAGGACGCCGAGGAACACCACGCCGCCGGTGGTGACGGCGTAGACCAGCACCTCACGGTGGCGCGTCACCGTGCGGATGTGGTTCAGCGACACCATCTTGAGGCCGACGGCCATGACCAGGGAGGCGAGCGCGGCGAGCGGGATGAGCTCAAGGGCCGGGACCATCAGCAGTGTGGCGATCACTACGAGAACGCCGTGCAGCATCGTGGAGTTCCGGCTGACGGCACCCGCCGCCACGTTCGCAGAACTCCGTACGGCCACACCGGCGATGGGCAGCCCGCCGAGTGACCCGGAGACGATGTTGGCGGCGCCCTGCCCGAGCAGCTCCCGGTCGAGGTCGGAGCGCTTGACGCGGCCGGTCAGGCCCGGTCGGGCGGCGGCCAGCTTGTCCACGGCGACCGCGCCGAGCAGGGACTGCACACTGCACACCAGCGTGGTGGTGAGGACGGCGGCCAGCAGGCCAAGCACCGGCCCCTCGGGCAGCGTGGCCAGCGCGTGGCTGCTCCAGGACGGCAGGTCGACCTTGGGCAGGCGCAGCCCCGCGAAGGCCGCGACCGCGGTGGCCCCCGCGACGGCGATCAGGGCGGCGGGGAGTCTGCCCAGGAGCCGCCCGGCGCGGCCGGGCACCCGCGGCCAGAGCAGCAGCAGGCTCAGCGTCAGTGCGCTCACCGCGACGTCGGCGGGGCGCAGGTTCGCCAACTGGGCGGGCAGGGCGACCAGGTTGGCGGGGACGGAGCTCTGCGGGGTGCCGCCGAGGACGATGTGCAACTGGGCGACGGCGATGGTGACGCCGATGCCGGCGAGCATGCCGTGCACGATGGCGGGGCTGACGGCCAGCGCGGAGCGAGCCACGCGCAGGCAGCCGAGACCGAGCTGGGCGAGCCCGGCGAGCACCGTGATGGCGCAGGTCGTACGCCATCCGTAGCGCTGGATGAGGTCGGCGGTGACCACGGTGAGGCCGGCGGCGGGGCCGCTGACCTGCAAGGGGCATCCGCCGAGCCACCCGGCGACGATCCCGCCCACCGCGGCCGCGACGAGGCCGGCCTGGAGGGGGGCGCCGGTGGCGAGGGCGATGCCCAGGGAGAGGGGCAGGGCGATCAGGAAGACCGCGATCGAGGCCGACAGGTCGGCGCCCGCGACGCGAAAGCGCCGGGGTCCGCCGGGCGGCGGGCTGTGCGGTGGGTGGACGTGTTCGGTCCGGGGTGAATCGGCTCGGGCGGGGACGCAGGCTGACATGTTTCCCGTCTCCTCCGGGGCTGCGCGGTCGCGGTCATGGACGGTCCCCCGCGGACGGGGGCGGGTCGCGGCCGTTTGTCACGGCGTACAGCGGCGGGATGCCGGGCGCTCGGTGAGTACTCGGCGGGTATCGATGAGCACCTGGTGATAGCGCTCAGTAAACAGATCGTAATTCAGAGTAAAGAGGAGGCATAGACTTTTCGCGCAAATGGAGTATTCGGCCGCTCTACCGGGTGAATCGCGCATTTCATCGGCTTGTCGTATTAATTCCTTCTCGGTCTCGTGCCACCTTGACGGCGCTGACGGCACGTCCCGGCTCAGCACCCGATATCGCCCTCGTCGGCGTGGGCCCGAGAGAAGGAAGAAGGTGGGCGGAACATGGCCGCCACCCACAGGATCGCCGCGCGCACCGCGATCGCGGCCGCGGTCTGCGCCGCGTCGCTCGCCGGTTGCGCGATCGGCAGCGGCACCGGTTCCGGTGAAGGGACGAACGGTCCGCACAAGGAGAAGGGAGAGCCGGCGCCCGCGCCGAAGAACGTGGTCCGGCTGATCGGCGACGGCTCCACCGCGTACACCGGAGCCCAGCCGCACCTGCCGCGGCCCGAACGCCTCAAGCCCGGTCAGAAGCCCCCGCAGTTCGTGGTGTTCTCCTGGGACGGCGCGGGCGAGGACAGCCAGCGGCTGTTCTCCCACTTCCGCGAAGTGGCCAAGGAGAACAACGCGACGATGACCTACTTCCTGAGCGGCGTGTACCTGCTGCCCCAGGAGGAGCGGGACCTCTACCGGCCGCCGCAGCACTCTCCGGGCCGCTCCGACATCGGCTTCAACGACGAGCAGGGCATCGCCGACACCGTCAAGCAGCTACGGCTCGCCTGGCAGGAGGGCAACGAGATCGGCACCCACTTCAACGGGCACTTCTGCGGCAGCGGCGGCGGGGTCGGCGAGTGGTCCGTCGAGGAGTGGAAGGACGAGATCGGCCAGGCCAAGCAGTTCGTCAAGTCCTGGAAGACCAACACGGGCATGAAGAACGCCGCGCCCCTCCCCTTCGACTACGACAAGGAGCTGATCGGCGCCCGGACCCCCTGTCTGGAGGGCCAGGAGAACTTCGTGAAGGCCGCGGGCGAGATGGGCTTCCGCTACGACAGCAGCGGCGTCAACAACCAGGTCTGGCCGAAGAAGAAGCAGGGCCTGTGGGACGTGTCGATGCAGCTCGTGCCGTTCCCCGGCCACACCTTCGAGCAGCTCACCATGGACTACAACTTCATGGTCAACCAGTCGGGCACCACCACCCAGGGGGATCCTGCCAAGCACGAGTTCTGGGGCGACCAGATGCGCGACGGCCTGCTCCAGGGCTTCCAGCGGGCCTACGACGGCAACCGCGCGCCCCTGATCATCGGAAACCACTTCGAGTCGTGGAACGGCGGCACCTACATGCGTGCCATCGAGGAGGTCATCGAAGGGGTGTGCACGAAGGACGAGGTCCGCTGCGTCTCCTTCCGGCAGCTCGTGGACTGGCTGGACGCCCAGGACCCGAAGGTCCTGAAGAAGCTGCGCACACTGGGCGTCGGTGAGGCTCCCGAGAAGGGCTGGGCCTCCTTCCTGTCGGCCGGTCCCGCGCCGGCGCCGAAGGGCGTGCCCGGGGCGCCGGCCGACCGGCGGTAGCCGACCGGCGGACCCGGCGAGGGAGTCGTCACGCGGGAGCGACGACTCCCTCGCCGAGGACGAACCCGGGATCGACCTGCGCCGCCAGGTCGGCCCCGGTCCGCTCGTTGCCCCAGCTCCGGGCGTTCTTCAGATGGAAGTGGATCATCTGCTGCGTATAGCGCTCCCGGTCCCGCAGCCCGTACGCCGCCGCCACCGCCGAGTGCAGAGTGCGCAGCGCCCGCCGGTTGGCGTCCTCCAGGAGCTCGAACCGGGGCGGCCGGCCCTTCTCCATCGCACGCACCCAGTCCGAGTGCCCGACGGTCGTCAGCAGGTCCTCTCCGACCTGCTCGTGCAGGAAGTCGAGGTCGTCGGGCCCCTGGACCTTGTTGCCGACGACCTTCAGGGCGACGCCGAAGTCGCGGGCGTACTCCTTGTACTGGCGATAGACGGAGACCCCCTTCCGGGTCGGCTCGGCGACCAGGAACGTGATGTCGAAGCGGGTGAACATGCCGGAGGCGAAGGAGTCCGAGCCCGCGGTCATGTCGACCACGACGAACTCGTCGGGTCCGTCGATCAGGTGGTTCAGGCACAGCTCCACCGCTCCGGTCTTGGAGTGGTAGCAGGCGACTCCCAGGTCGGCGTCCGTGAAGGACCCGGTGACCATCAAACGGACGGCTTCGCCGTCGAGTTCCACCGGCCGGGCGCAGGCGTCGTAGACCGGGTTGTCCTCGCGCACCCGCAGCAGACGCGAGCCCTCTCCGGGGGGCGTCGTCTTGATCATCTTCTCTGACGAGGCGATGCGCGGGTTCGTGCCGCGCAGGTAGTCCTTGATCAGCGGCAGGTGCTCGCCCATCGCGGGCAGTCCGGCCGCGGCCGGCTCGTCGAGGCCCAGCGCGGCGCCCAGGTGCTGGTTGATGTCGGCGTCGATCGCGACGACGGGCGCACCTGTGGCGGCGAGGTGGCGGATGAACAGGGAGGACAGGGTCGTCTTGCCGCTGCCGCCCTTCCCGACGAAAGCAATTTTCATGTTCACCAAGGGTAGTGGAGCGATAGCTGTACGTGGCACGAGAGCCTGCCCCTACGTGAAGAAGACCACTCATTCGTGGGGCGCGGCGCCGGGGTGCGTAGGGTCGTACCCATGAGTACGACAGGCGCGACCGCCGATCCGCTCGCGGCCCTGGGCGCACTGCCCGGCGTGGCCGAGTCCGTGGAGTCCGTGCGCAAGGCCGTGGACCGGGTCTACGGTCACCGGATCATGCGGCGCCGCAGTCATGCCGTCACCTCCGAAGCGGCCCTGCGCGGTGCCCGGGGCTCGGCGGCGCTGTCGGGGGCGGACTGGGCCCTGGAGGAGGTCCGCAGGCGCTCCGACTTCAGTGGCGACGAGGAGGCGCGCGCGGTGGGTGCGGCCCTTCGGCTGACCGCCGAGGCCGGGCAGTTGCTGTCCATCTGGCGTCAGTCGCCGCTGCGGGTGCTGGCCCGGCTGCACCTGGTGGCGTCCGCGGACCACGGTGACCAGGTGGGGCGGCCCCGGCAGGCGGGCGAGCCGGTGGACGAGCCGCTCGTCGAGCTGCCGCTGCCGGACGCCGAGGAGGCGCACGGCCGCCTGGAGGGGCTCGCCGGGCTGGTCAGGGCGGGTGGCTCCGCGCCGGCGCTGGTGACGGCCGCCGTCGTGCACGGTGAGTTGATGGCGCTGCGTCCCTTCACGACCAGCAACGGCCTGGTCGCGCGCGCGGCCGAGCGCATCGTGCTGATCAACAGCGGGCTGGACCCGAAATCGGTCTGCCCGGCCGAGGTCGGTCATGCGGAGCTGGGCCGCGCGGCCTACCTGGCGGCGCTGGACGGCTACGTCTCCGGCACCCCGGACGGCATGGCCGCCTGGATCGCCCACTGCGGCCGGGCGGTCGAACTGGGGGCGCGTGAGTCGACGGCGGTGTGCGAGGCGCTCCAGCGCGGGGCGGCGTGACCTCGGGACGCACAGAAATGCGGCGGTACGAGGATTCGTACCGCCGCTGGCATGTCCACCGGGTTACCAAGCGTCCTCGATATGTGCCCATCAGGTCGGGTACTTCGCCCGTGCCCTGGTGCGGCTGGCCCGTAATCGACGGGTCGACGTCGCGTGGGTGCCCGGTGTCCATGCTCGGTCCGTGGGGCCAGATGCGTTCTTAAGGTGATCCTTTCGGATGTCCTTGGTCTCGCGGGCCGTTGAGTCCTTTGTACTCCTGAGCGGGAGCAGGCGGAAGTGGTGCCCGCACTTCTTTACTTTTGCGCTCATACACGGGTGAAAGAGGCGGGACGGCTCGTGCGCGGGAAAGCGGCCGACGGGTGAGGCCGCTGGGGGCGGGGCGGCCCGCCGGGGGCGGGTCAGGCCACGGGACAGGCCGCCGGGAACGGGTCAGGCCGCCGGGGACCGCCGTCGGCTCGCGTACCAGACGAGCCCCGCGGTGGCCGCCGCTGCCCCGATCGCGGCGGCGGCGACGAGCGCCGGACGCGGTGGCACGGAGAAGCCCCGGACCCGCTGCTTGAGCCGTACCGGACGATGGAAGTCGAGAATCGGCCACTCGCGCGCGAGCGCCTCACGGCGCAGCGTCCGGTCCGGGTTCACCGCGTGGGGGTGGCCGACGGACTCCAGCATCGGCAGGTCCGTCGCCGAGTCGCTGTACGCGTAGCAGCGCTTCAGGTCGTAGCCCTCGGACTCGGCCAGCTCCCGGATCGCCTCCGCCTTGGTGGGACCGTACGCGTAGTACTCCACCTCGCCGGTGAAACAACCGTCGTGCCCCACGATCATGCGGGTCGCCACCACGCGGTCCGCGCCGAGCAGCTCACCGATCGGCTCGACCACCTCGGCACCCGAGGTGGAGACGATCACGACGTCGCGGCCGGCGGCGTGGTGCTCCTCGATCAGCGAGGCGGCCTCGTCGTAGATGATCGGATCGATCAGGTCGTGCAGGGTCTCGGCGACGAGTTCCTTGACCAGTTGGACGTTCCAGCCGCGGCACAGTGCGGAGAGGTACTCGCGCATCCGCTCCATCTGGTCGTGGTCGGCTCCGCCGGCGAGGAAGACGAACTGGGCATACGCGGTACGCAGGACGGCCCTGCGGTTGATCAGCCCGCCTTGGTAGAAGGACTTGCTGAACGTGAGTGCGCTCGACTTCGCAATGACCGTCTTGTCCAGGTCAAAGAAGGCCGCTGTGCGAGGCATGGAGTGGGGCAAGGAGTGGTTTTCCACGACCCTGAGCATAGGCGCAGCCCATTCGGCGTAAGGTGGGGCGCGTGGGTTTGCCTGAGAAGCCTCTCGGGTACACCATGGAAGTCACGGATCGTTCGCGACCGTGCTAACCCGGTCCGACTCCTCCCCCCCCGAGTCGGCCGTGGAGACGACCCCCGCTCTCCCCCCCGGCGGGGGTCGTCGCATGTCCGGACGCGTTTTCCCGTCCTTCTTCTGCTTCTGGCACCGCGTGATGACGAGATCATCAGGGGTTTTGTCATGGGCATGAGATATGACGCTGGGTAGTCGGCGGACTGCTCTGCGGAAGTCGTGCAGGGGGTCGAGCGGGGGTGGTCGGGCTCACTGGTTTGAGTGATGGCGATATTCACAACAGTCGGGTTGTCCACAGTTTTTGACCAAGATCCACACGATTTCCCGGATCACTGCACCGTGATTCCCATGCGTCCGGGCCGTGCCGAGTTCCACGGCCGGTTCCGTTTGCCGGACGCGTATGGCCGGGTTCGACCGACGTTCAAGTCGACGTCCATGTCGACGTTCGAGTGGATTGTTCAAGTCGGGCGTTCAAGTGGGGCGTTGAAGTCGGGCGTCGCGTCGGCCGTTCGGGTGGGGCCGATCACCGGTTTCCACCCGGCTGGGACCGCGGGGCCGCAGGGGCCGCACGAGAGACCACGAGATGTCGGACGCGACCGCGGAAGTCGCGACGACGGGGGACGCACACCATGACCGGAACCATCACCCACGACCCGCCGCACCCCGCCGGAGGGCGGCAGAGCGGGCCACTGATCGTCACCGAGGACACCGCGCTCCTCGACGACCTGCTGCGCCTGTGCGCGGCGGCGGGCGCCACGCCGGAGGTGCACCACTCGGTGCCGACGACGCCCGCGACCCCCTCGGCGTCCGGACCGTGGGGCAGCTGGGAGGCCGCGCCTCTGGTCCTCGTCGGCGACGACGCCGCACGGCGCGTATGCGGAGCGGTGCGGAGGCGGGGAGTGGTCCTCGTGGGCCGTGACCAGGACGACTCGGGGGTCTGGCAGCGGGCCGTCGAGATCGGCGCCGACCACGTCCTGATGCTGCCCGACGGTGAGCAGTGGCTGGTCGACCGCATCGCCGACGTCGCCGAGGGCGTCGGACGGCCCGCTCTCACCATCGGCGTCATCGGCGGCCGGGGCGGTGCCGGGGCGTCCACGCTGGCCTGCGCGCTCGCCGTCACCTCGGCCAGGGAGGGGCTGCGCAGCCTCCTGGTGGACGCCGATCCGCTGGGCGGCGGCCTGGACGTCCTCCTCGGCGGCGAGACGGCCGAGGGGCTGAGGTGGCCCGCGTTCGCGTCCTCACGCGGGCGGGTCGGCGGTGGCGCCCTGGAGGAGTCGCTGCCCGAGCTGCACTCGCTGCGGGTGCTGAGCTGGGACCGGGGGGACTGCGTGACGGTGCCTCCCCAGGCCGTACGGGCGGTGCTGGCCGCTGCCCGGCGCAGGGGCGGCACCGTCGTCGTCGACCTGCCGCGTCGCGTCGACGACACGGTTGCCGAGGTCCTCGCCCAGCTCGACGTCGGGCTCCTGGTCGTCCCGGCCGAACTCCGGGCCGTCGCCGCGGCCGGCCGGGTGGCCGCCACGGTCGGGATGGTCCTGCCCGACCTCCGCGTCGCGGTGCGCGGACCGTACGACTCCGGACTCGACGACCGCGAGGTGGCCGGGCTGCTCGGACTGCCCCTGGCCGGCGAGGTCCCGGTCGAACCCGGTCTCCTGCGCGCCACCGACCACAGGCGTCCTCCGGGCACGTCCGCGCGCGGACCGCTGGCGCGCTTCTGCCGGGAGTTCTGGGAGCGGGCGCTGGTGGAGACGGGCGGTGGGACGGCATGAGGGGGGCGGCGGAGGTGCTCGGTGGAGGGCAGCGCGGGGTCGGGCGGAGGGCCGGCGGGATCGGTGGAGGGGAGTGCGGAGTCGGGCGGGAGGCTGGTGGGAGCGGCCCGGGGACGTGCGGGGTGACGGCGCTGGGGCCTGGCGGCCTGCGGCCGTCGGGCGGTGGTCCGGCGAGCCCCGGGGACCGGGCGGCGGGCGGAGGCTCGGGCGGTCCGGCCGCCGAACCGCCCCAGGGGCGGCCGACGGCGCACGCGGTCCCGCGGTGGGTCTCAGGGCCGGCGTCCGCTGGAACGGGGCCCGTGCGGGCTGCGGCGGCGGTGTCCGGGTCGGTTGTCCGGCGGGGCGGCTCGGGGGCGGATGCTGGGCGGGGCGCGGATCGAGACCTTGTATCGGTTGTCTCGGTTGTCGGGCCGGGCGCGGGTGCGGACGCCGGCGCTGGCGCGGGGATGGACGGCGGGTGGGCGGCGGGATCGGTCTTCGCGCGGCCTCGGACATCGGCGTCCGGGCGGTCCGCGGCGGAGGCCTTCGCGAGCGGCCCGGGGCCTGCCCCGGGGATGCTCGACGGCGTGCGGCGGTGGCTGGCCGAGAGCGGGGCGGACCCGACGCCCGCACGGGTGGCGCAGGCCCTGCGTGAACAGGGGCGGGTGCTCGGGGACGCGGAGATCCTCGGTGCCGCCGAACGACTGAGGTCGGAACTCGTCGGCAGCGGGCCGCTGGAGCCGTTGCTCGCCGACCCGTCGGTGACCGACGTCCTCGTCTCCGCACCGGACCGGGTGTGGGTGGACCGGGGCGGCGGTCTCCAACTGACAACGGTCGCCTTCCCGGACGCCGGTGCGGTGCGACGGCTCGCGCAGCGCCTCGCCACGGTCGCCGGTCGCCGGCTCGACGACGCCCGCCCCTGGGTGGACGCCCGGCTGCCCGACGGCACCCGGCTGCACGCGGTGCTGCCCCCGGTCGCCGTCGGCTGCACGTGCCTGTCGCTGCGAGTCGTACGGCCGCGCGCGTTCACGCTCGACGAACTGGCGGCGGCGGGCACCGTACCGCCCGACGGTGACCGCGTCCTGCGGGCGTTGCTGCGGGCCCGGCTGTCCTTCCTCGTCAGCGGCGGCACCGGCAGCGGCAAGACGACACTGCTGAGCGCGCTGCTCGGCCTCGTCGGTCCGGACGAACGCATCGTGCTCGCCGAGGACTCGGCGGAGCTGAGGCCCGACCATCCACACGTCGTCGGTCTGGAGACCAGACCCGCCAATCAGGAGGCCGCGGGCCTGGTCACCCTGGAGGACCTGGTGCGGCAGGCGCTGCGCATGCGACCGGACCGGCTGGTGGTCGGCGAGGTCCGCGGCCCCGAGGTGGTCCATCTGCTGGCGGCGCTGAACACCGGTCACAGCGGTTGCGGAACGGTGCACGCCAACGCCGCCGCCGACGTACCGGCCCGGCTGGAGGCGCTCGGCACCGCCGCAGGTCTTGACCGGGCGGCCCTGCACAGTCAGCTCGCGGCCGCCTTGTCGGTGGTCCTGCATCTGGTGCGGGACCGGGCGGGACGGCGCCGGATCGCCGAGGTCCACGTACTGGAGCGCGACCCCTCGGGGCTCGTGCGGACGGTTCCGGCGCTGCGGTGGGGCGCGGAGGCCTTCGTGGCCGAGCGCGGCTGGGAGCGGCTGCGGGAGCTGCTGCGGGGTGGCGGACTCGAGACGCGAGCTCAGGGTGAGGAGGCCCGAGGATGACGGGGACGGGGATGGGAACGGGTGGACTGTCGACCGGCGTGGCCCTGGTCTGTCTGGCCGCGGCGGCCGCGCTGGCGGGCAGCCGATGGCATGCCGGGACGCGGCGTGCGCGGCTGGTGCTCGCCGCCGACGGCGGGGCGGTCGGGGCCGGACCACCGTCGCTGCGCCGGATGACGGACGGGTTGCGGCGCCTTCGCGGCCGGCTGAGGCCCGAGTGGTGGTCGCTGGCGGCCGGGTTGGTGCTGGCGGCGCTGGGCGACTCCGTGCTGCCGGTCGTCGCGGGGGCGGCCGGAGTGCCGGTACTGCGGCGGACACGGCGGGCGGCAAGGGCGAGGCGGGCCAGGGAGGACCGCCAGGACGCGGTGATCGCGCTGTGCGGAGTGCTCGCCGGGGAGGTCCGTACGGGGCGGCAGCCGGGTGAGGCGCTGCTGTGCGCCGCACACGACTCCGGAGGACTCGGTGAGGCCCGGGCGGCGGTGCTGGCGGCGGCCCGCTTCGGCGGGGACGTCCCGGGGGCGCTCGCGGCGGCGGCGCGGCAACCGGGCGCCGAAGGTCTGCGAGGGCTCGCGGCGTGCTGGCGGGTCGCGGTCGACCAGGGCGCCGGACTCGCGGCCGGCCTCGACCGGCTGGAAGGCGCCCTGCGCGCCGAACGGGACCAGCGCTCCGATCTGCGGGCCCAGTTGGCCGGCGCCCGCGCCACGGCGGTGATGCTCGCGGGCCTGCCGGTCCTCGGTCTGCTGCTCGGTGTGGCCCTCGGTTCCGACCCGCTGCACGTCCTGCTGCACACGGGACCCGGGCTGGGCTGCCTGCTGGCCGGCGGAGTCCTGGAGTGCCTGGGCGTCTGGTGGGTGGCGCGGATCGTACGGGGAGCGGAGGCGACGTCGTGAACGGGGACGTCGTCCACGGGCTGGGGGCAGTGATGGGGACGGTGCTGGCCGCCGGGTGGCTCGCGCGCGGATTCGCGACCGGCCGACGGGAGCGAGCGGTACGCAGGCGACTGGCCGGGCTGTCGGCCACCCGGCCGGCCCGCGCCGCCCCACGAGGTGCCGCGGTACTGGGCGCCGTTCGCGACTGGCTCCCGGTGATGGGCACGGTGGGTGCCGGTTGGGCCCTGGTCGGGGGCGTCGCCGGCGTCGTGGTGGGCGTGGCCGGTGCGGCGGGGCTGTGGCGCTGGCGTACCCGACGGTCGGCCGGCGGTAGGGCCGAGGCGGAGACCGTTGCCGCTGAGGCCGCCGGGCAACTGCCTCTGGCGGCCGACCTCCTGGCCGCCTGCATCGCGGCGGGTGCCGGACCGGTGGCCGCGGCCCAGGCGGTGGGCGACGCCCTCGGTGGGCCCGTCGGAGATGCCTTGGGGCGCGGCGCCGCTGAGGTGCGGCTGGGCGGTGAACCGGAACTCGCCTGGCGCGCGTTGGCCGCGCTGCCGGGCTCCGGAGCCCTGGCGCGGTTGCTCGAACGGGCCGACGTGTCCGGTCTGCCCGCGGCCGGTCCGGTCGCCCGGCTCGCCGCCCAGGCACGCGCCGACCAGGCCCGTGCCATGACGACCCGGGCCCGCCGCGCGGCCGTCCTGGTGACCGCGCCGGTGGGGCTGTGCTTCCTGCCCGCCTTCATCGCGGTGGGTGTACTGCCGGTGGTGATCGGGCTCGCGGGCGGGGCGCTGGGCGACGGGGGAGGGGGTGGTGGCTGACGGAGCGGGACGGGGCGGGCCGCGGCGGGGCCGCCGGCGAGGAGCCGGCCCTCGTGACCGACGAACTCGCGAAGCACATACGGATCGACGAAGAGAACAACTGACCGGCGAAGAGAAACAACGGATCAGAACCTTACGGGGGTTGCGATGTATCAGGTGGTACGGGCACGGCTGAGTGTCCTGATGTGCGCGGTACGGACGACGTGGCTTCGGCGGGCCGGGCGCAGGGACGCCGGGATGGTCACTTCCGAGTACGCCATGGGGATCGTCGCGGCGGTCGCTTTCGCCGTGGTGCTCTACAAGGTGGTCACGAGCGGTGCGGTCAGCGCGGAGCTGCAGGGCATCGTGAAGCAGGCTCTCGATGCGCGGATGTGACCGGGCGGTGAGAACGGAATCACGCGGCGGCACTCGCGGCGATCCCGGCAGCCGGTCGGAGAGCGGTCCGGACGCGGGGTCCGACAGGGGGTTCGTCACGGCCGAGACGGCAGTGGTGCTTCCGGTGCTCGTGGTGTTCGCGATGGCGCTGGTGTGGGGGCTGCTCGTGGTGGCCGCGCAGATCCAGTGCGTGGACGCCGCCCGCACGGGCGCCCGAGCGGCCGCTCGTCAGGACTCGGCCGACGCGGTCGTGGAGGTCACCAGAGAGGCGGCTCCGCGCGGGGCGCGGGTCACCGTCAGCCGGGAGGCGGGCCGGGTGCGCGTGACCGTCGTCGCCGAACCGCCGGCCTTGCACGGCCTGCCCTTCGAAGTGCGGGAGGAAGCGGTGGCGTCGGTGGAGCAGACGGTGGGAGCGGAGCGGTGAAGGCCACCGCCGCGTTCCGGCGGATGACGAGCCGGAGACCATGCTCGGACCGGGCCCCTGATGCAGGCCTCCGCCTCGGCTCAGCTCGGGGTCCCGGTGGGTCCTGGGCCGGGGCCACCGGCACCGACCGGGGGGCCGCCACGGTGTGGAGCGTCGGCGCCATCGCCGTCCTGTGCCTGGTGTTCGGCATCGTGCTGGCCCTGGGGCAAGCCGTCGTGGCCCGGCATCGCGCGGCCGGCGGCGCCGACATGGCCGCGCTCGCGGCGGCGGACCACTGGGCTCAGGGCGGAGCCGCGGCCTGTGCCCGGGCGGAACGGGTCGCACGGGCCCAGGCCACGCGGCTGATGCGGTGCGTCCTCACCGGTCAGGTCTCGGACGTGACGGCGGCGTCGGGCCGGGGACCGTTCACGGTGGAGGTCCGGGCCAGGGCCGGCCCGGCGTCCGAGGCGGCTGCCCCCGTGCCGAGAGCCCCGGCGACGGATGACGCGGCGGCGGTTGACCCGCCGACGGATGACCCGGCGTCGGGGGATTCGCCTACGGATGATTCGCCTACGGGAGTAATACCGGCAGGGAGGCCAGAGGAGTGAAGCCCGGCGACGGTACCGCCTGAGCTAGAACGCCAAGGAGACAACGATGGCCGCGGCGAGGGCGGCGGCGGTGGCCATGGTGATGACCATGGCAGAGCGGTGGCGGCGGCAGCAGCGAGGGCGCCGGCTTTGGCGGGACGACGGTGGGGCCCCACGGCCCCCGCCGGCAGGCCTCACGGCCCCGCGCCCGCCGTCTCCGCCCGCTCCGCACCCCGCAGCAGCACCGTGAGCAGCCGCACGGCCCCGCGCTTGTGCAGTGGATCGTTGCCGTTGCCGCACTTGGGGGACTGGATGCAGGAGGGGCAGCCGGCGTCGCACTCGCAGGAGGCGATGGCCTCCCGGGTGGCCGTGAGCCAGTCGCGAGCCGTGTGGAAGGCGCGCTCGGCGAAGCCCGCGCCGCCGGGATGACCGTCGTACACGAAGACCGTCGGGAGCAGCGTGTCCGGGTGCAGGGGGACCGACACGCCGCCGATGTCCCAACGGTCGCAGGTCGCGAACAGGGGCAGCATGCCGATCGAGGCGTGCTCGGCGGCGTGCAGGGACCCGCCGAGGATCTCCGGGTTGATCCGGGCAGCGTCCAGCTGGTCCTCGGTGACCGTCCACCACACCGCGCGCGTGCGCAGGGTCCGGGGAGGGAGGTCGAGCTTCGTCTCGCCCAGCACTTCGCCGGTGATCAGACGCCGGCGCAGGAAGGAGACCACTTGGTTGGTGACCTCGACGGAGCCGTAGCACAGGCGACCGTCACCCCACGGGACCTCGGTGTCGGTCTCCAGGACGGAGATCGCCGTCGTGTCGCGGGCGACCGTGGAGTACGTCGGCGTGGCCTGTTCGACCAGGGCGACGGAGTCCTCCAGGTCGAGGGTGCGGACGAGGTACGTGCGGCCCTGGTGGAGGTGCACGGCGCCCTCGTGGACCGTCGTGTGGGCGGCGCCGGCGTCGACCGTGCCCAGCAGGCGGCCCGTCCCGGCCTCGACGACCTGGACCGGGCGGCCGCCCTCTCCGCGGATGTCGGTGAGGTCGGCGGCCCGTTCCCGGCGCGTCCAGTGCCAGGCGCGGGTCCGGCGGCGCAGCAGCCTGGCCTCCTCCAGCTGGGGGAGCAGCTCCTCGCAGGCGGGGCCGAACAGGGGCAGGTCCTCCTCGGTCAGGGGGAGCTCGGCCGCCGCCGCGCACAGATGGGGGGCGAGGACGTACGGGTTGTCGGGGTCGAGGACCGTGGACTCCACGGGCTGGTCGAACAGGGCTTCCGGGTGGTGGACGAGGAAGGTGTCCAGCGGGTCGTCGCGGGCGACCAGCACCGCGAGGGCCCCCTGCCCGGAGCGGCCCGCGCGGCCCGCCTGCTGCCACAGCGACGCCCGGGTGCCCGGATAGCCGGCGATCACCACCGCGTCCAGTCCGGAGATGTCCAGGCCCAGTTCGAGAGCGTTCGTGGCCGCGAGGCCGAGGAGGTCACCGGAGTGCAGGGCGCGTTCCAGGGCGCGGCGCTCCTCCGGGAGATAACCACCGCGGTACGCGGCCACCCGATGGGTCAGCGAGCGGTCGACCTCGGCGAGACGTTCCTGGGCGATCACCGAGATCAGCTCGGCGCCGCGCCGGGAACGTACGAAGGTGATCGACCGCAGGCCCTGCATGGTGAGGTCGGTGAGCAGGTCGGCGGCCTCGGCGGTGGCGGTGCGGCGGACCGGTGCGCCCTTCTCGCCCTCCATCTCGGTGAGCGGCGGCTCCCACAGGGCGAACACCAGTTCACCGCGTGGTGAGGCGTCGTCGGCGACCTCGACCACCGGGAGCCCGGTGAGCCGGCGGGCCGCCACCGAGGGCTCCGCCGCGGTGGCGGAGGCTAGCAGGAACACCGGCGACGCGCCGTAGCGGGCGCACAGACGGCGCAATCTGCGCAGCACCTGGGCGACATGCGAGCCGAAGACGCCGCGATAGGTGTGGCACTCGTCGATGACGACGTACTTCAGCGACTTCAGGAAGGAGGACCAGCGGGGGTGGGACGGCAGGATGCCGCGGTGCAGCATGTCCGGGTTGGTCAGCACGTACGTGCCGTACTGCCGGATCCACTCGCGTTCCTCGAACGGGGTGTCGCCGTCGTACACGGCGGCCCGAACGGATGTGCCCAGAGGTTGTGAAAGTTTCTTCACGGACCGGCACTGGTCGGCGGCCAGTGCCTTGGTCGGGGCCAGGTACAGGGCGGTGGCGCCACGCCCGTTCGGGGCCTCCGATCCGTCCAGCAGCGCCGACAGCACCGGCACCAGATACGACAGGGACTTGCCGGAGGCGGTACCGGTGGCCACGACCACCGAGTCGCCGTCCAGGGCGTGCTCGGCCGCCGTCGCCTGGTGGGCCCAGGGGTGTTCGATGCCCGCGGCCTGCACCGCGGCGACGACCTCGGGTCGAATCCGGTCCGGCCAGGCTGCATGACGCCCCGCACGCGGGGGCAAGTGCTCCGTATGAGTGATGCGCGCAGCCCGGCTCGGTCCCGCGGCGAGCCGGGCCAGGATCGTGCCTGGTTCGGGCCGGGAGCCGGGCCCGGCCGGGGATCGATCGGATCGGAGATTCTTGGCCATCGGCACCGAGTCTGTCACTGGCGTGACGGACAATGGGACCAAGGCGTCGTGCACGCCTGCCGGTAAGTGATTGAATGCCATCGCGGCTGGCGAATGTCCTGGGGGCTTCAAGCCGAGGTGTCCCGAAGGGCGACCGCTCGATAGCAAGGTGCTGGAGGATCCGTGGACCTGTCCCTGTCGACCCGTACCGTCGGCGATCGTACGGTCGTCGAGGTCGGTGGCGAAATTGACGTATACACCGCGCCCAAGCTGCGTGAGCAGCTGGTCGAGCTCGTGAACGACGGGAGTTTCCACCTCGTCGTCGACATGGAGGGCGTGGACTTCCTCGACTCCACCGGGCTCGGCGTGCTGGTCGGCGGACTGAAGCGGGTGCGCGCCCATGAGGGCTCGCTGCGCCTGGTCTGCAACCAGGAGCGCATTCTCAAGATCTTCCGTATCACCGGCCTCACCAAGGTGTTCCCCATTCACACCTCGGTCGAGGAAGCGGTGGCGGCCACCGACTGACGACCTGTTCCGGGCCGGTCGGCCCGGGGCGACTGAGTACAAGGGGGTCCGGGCCGGCAACGGTCCGGACCCTCGACAGCACGCCCGTAGTTCCGAGGGGGATGCATGGCCACCGTTGAACTCCGTTTCAGCGCGCTGCCCGAGCATGTCCGCACCGCCCGTCTGGTGGCGGCCGCGGTGGCACGCAGGGCCGGAGTGGACGAGGCCGTCCTCGACGAGGTCAGGCTCGCTGTCGGCGAGGCGTGCACCCGGGCCGTGGGCCTGCATCAGCACGTCGGCATCACGGCGCCGGTCAAGGTGTCGCTGATCGAGGAGGAGAAGCAGTTCTCCATCGAGGTCGGCGACGAGGCGCCGCACGCGGTGTCCGGGGCCGGAAACCCGGGCGCCGCCGGGGGCGACCCGGAGGCCGAGGAGGACGAGATGGGGCTCGCGGTGATCAGCGGGCTCGTCGACGACGTCGAGGTGACGGCCGGCGAGGACGGCGGTCTGATCCGCATGACCTGGCCGACCGCGCCTGCGGTGCTGCCGCCGGTCTGACCCCGCCGCGGCCCCCGTGGCCCGGTGAGTTCACCCGAAGGGCCCTACCTCGTAGGGCCCTTCGTCATGTGCGGGCGCAGATGCCCGCGCTTACAGTGGTGCCGAGCGCGCGCTGAGTGAATTCGTTCACGATCAATAGCACGGCAATCCGCGATCAACCCCGCGCGATCAATCGCGCGATCAATCCCGTGGGGAAGGATCACGGATTTAATGCCGGAAGGGCATTACTACTTCCATGCTCCTTGTGGTTGACAAGATATTTCCTTTTGTCGTGCACTGTTTTGATCAGGTTCCGGTACCTACAATCCCGTCCACATCTTGAGCTCAGCCCAAGCGTCAAGGAGGACGAATGGCGGAGCTTTCCACCTCTCATCAGTTGGGCGAAACCTCGACCCTCGCCGCCGCCGTACTGACCGACGGGAACCGCGTGCTGGTCGCGGTGATCGCGGTCGTGGCACTGGCGGCGCTGGTCCTCGCGGCGGTCCTGGTGCGCCAGGTGCTCGCGGCGGGCGAGGGTACCGACAGCATGAAGAAGATCGCGGCGGCCGTCCAGGAAGGCGCGAACGCCTACCTGGCACGACAGTTGCGCACGCTCGGCGTATTCGCCGTCGTCGTGTTCTTTCTGCTCATGCTGCTGCCCGCGGACGACTGGAATCAACGTGCCGGACGGTCGATCTTCTTCCTGATCGGCGCGGCGTTCTCCGCGGCCACCGGCTATATCGGCATGTGGCTCGCCGTGCGCAGCAATGTGCGTGTCGCGGCGGCGGCACGGGAAGCGACACCGGCCCCGGGTGAACCGGAAAAGGATCTCACCCTCGTCTCGCACAAGGCGACGAAGATCGCGTTTCGCACGGGTGGCGTGGTCGGCATGTTCACAGTGGGACTCGGCCTGCTGGGTGCCTGCTGCGTGGTGCTGGTGTACGCGGGCGACGCGCCGAAGGTCCTGGAAGGGTTCGGCCTCGGCGCGGCCCTGATCGCGATGTTCATGCGGGTCGGCGGCGGCATCTTCACCAAGGCCGCCGACGTCGGCGCCGACCTGGTCGGCAAGGTCGAGCAGGGCATTCCGGAGGACGATCCGCGCAACGCCGCGACCATCGCCGACAACGTGGGCGACAACGTCGGCGACTGCGCGGGCATGGCAGCCGACCTCTTCGAGTCGTACGCCGTGACCCTGGTGGCCGCGCTGATCCTCGGCAAGGTGGCCTTCGGCGACGCGGGGCTGGCCTTCCCGCTGCTGGTGCCGGCGATCGGCGTGCTCACCGCCATGATCGGCATCTTCGCGGTGGCGCCCCGGCGGTCCGACCGCAGCGGCATGAGCGCGATCAACCGGGGCTTCTTCATCTCCGCGGTGATCTCGCTGGTCCTGGTGGCGGTGGCCGTCTTCGTCTACCTGCCCGGGAAGTACTCGGAACTGGACGGTGTCACGGACGCGGCGATCGCGAGCCGGGGCGGCGACCCGCGGATCCTCGCGCTCGTCGCGGTGGCGATCGGCATCGTGCTCGCAGCCCTGATCCAGCAGCTGACCGGCTACTTCACCGAGACCACCCGACGCCCCGTCAGGGACATCGGCAAGACCTCGCTCACGGGGCCCGCCACCGTCGTCCTCGCCGGTATCTCGCTCGGTCTCGAATCCGCCGTCTACACGGCCCTGCTGATCGGCCTCGGCGTGTACGGGGCGTTCCTGCTCGGCGGTGCCTCGATCATGCTGGCGCTGTTCGCGGTGGCGCTGGCCGGCACCGGTCTGCTCACCACGGTCGGTGTGATCGTCGCCATGGACACCTTCGGGCCGGTCTCGGACAACGCGCAGGGCATCGCCGAGATGTCCGGTGACGTCGAGGGTGCCGGCGCCCAGGTGCTCACCGACCTGGACGCGGTCGGCAACACCACCAAGGCGATCACCAAGGGCATCGCCATCGCCACCGCGGTCCTCGCGGCGGCGGCCCTCTTCGGGTCGTACCGCGACGCCATCACCACCGGCGCCGCGGACGTGGGCGAGAAACTCAGCGGCGAGGGCGCACCGATGAGTCTGATGATGGACATCTCGCAGCCCAACAACCTCGTCGGGCTCATCGCGGGCGCGGCGGTCGTCTTCCTCTTCTCCGGGCTGGCGATCAACGCGGTGTCGCGGTCGGCGGGTGCCGTGGTCTACGAGGTGCGGCGGCAGTTCCGGGAGCGGCCCGGGATCATGGACTACAGCGAGAAACCCGAGTACGGCAAGGTCGTCGACATTTGCACCAGGGACGCCCTGCGGGAACTCGCCACGCCCGGGTTGCTCGCCGTGATGGCGCCCATCTTCATCGGGTTCACGCTCGGCGTGGGCCCGCTCGGCGCGTTCCTGGCGGGCGCGATCGGCGCGGGCACGCTGATGGCGGTGTTCCTCGCCAACTCCGGTGGCGCCTGGGACAACGCCAAGAAGCTCGTCGAGGACGGTCACCACGGCGGCAAGGGCAGCGAGGCCCACGCCGCCACCGTCATCGGCGACACGGTCGGCGACCCCTTCAAGGACACCGCGGGTCCGGCCATCAACCCCCTGCTCAAGGTCATGAACCTGGTGGCGCTGCTCATCGCGCCGGCGGTCATCAAGTTCTCCTACGGCGCCGACGAGAACATGACCGTGAGGGTGCTGATCGCGGTCGTCGCCTTCGCCGTGATCGCGACGGCGGTCTACGTGTCCAAGCGGCGCGGCATCGCCATGGGTGACGAGGACGATCCCGACCCGAATCCCAAGTCGGCCGATCCGGCGGTGGTTTCGTAGCCCCGACGCGGAGCCCCGCAGGGGGCGCAGGTCAAGAGACGGGCGGACGGCGCGTGGTGACGCGTCGTCCGCCCGTGACGTGTTCCGCGCCCCTGTGACCGTGAGCCTTATCTCTCTTGGTGCAAATGGCTTCAATACCGTCATAACGGATGTTCGTCCTGCGGATGTCCCCCATCCGGCGTGTATGTTCCGGGGCCGAGAGCCATGGGAAGGGACCAATCCGGTGAACAAGAAGCTCGCGGCCGCACTGTCCGGCGGTGCGGTACTGGTACTGGCGTTGACGGGATGCGGCGGCGGCGACGACAACGACAAGCTGGACGCCTGGGCGAAGGACGTCTGCGACGCCGTGCAACCGCAGGCCAAGAAGATCGAGTCGGCCAACGCCGCGATCCAGAAGGAGACCTCGGACAACAGCACGCCGGCGGAGGTCCAGAAGACCGACGCCAAGGCGTTCCAGGACATGTCCGACGCCTACAAGGCGATGGGCGGCGCCGTCCAGAAGGCCGGGGCGCCCGACGTCGAGGACGGCGAGAAGAAGCAGAAGGACGCCGTCACCGAGCTGAACGGCCTCTCCTCCTCGTACGCCTCCCTGCGCAAGCAGGTGGAGCAACTCGACACCAAGGACCAGGCGAACTTCGCCGACGGCCTCAAGGACATCGCCACCGAGCTGAACAAGCTCAGCAAGAGCGGCAGCAACGCGCTCAAGACCCTGGAGGAGGGTGAGGTCGGCCAGGCCATGGCCAAGCAGGAGAGCTGCAAGTCGGCCTCGGTGACGCCGTCGGCCGCCGCCGGCTGACCTCCGCCGCACGGGCGCGGGGCGGGGGTCGCAGGGCCACAATGGGGGTGTGAGTAACGCCAGCCTGTCCCCCCTGCCCTCCGCCGACCGCCCCGACGTCACCGCCCGGCTGCGGGACGCCCTGCTCGGCGCCTCCTTCACCGCCGACGGACTGCTGGAGCTGCTCGGTGCCCCGGCCTACGCGGCGCTGTCGCGCAGCGAGACCGTGCCCGCGCTCCGGGCCACCCGCGGCGACACGCCGTTGGAACGCCTCGTACGGCTGTTCCTGCTCCAGCAACCCGTGCCCTACGCGCGCGTGGCGGACGTGCTGCCCGTGGGCGACTGCCTGGAGAGCGGGTGGCTCGTCCGCGCGGGCGACGACGAGGTGGCGGCCACCGTGGACGTACGCCCGTACGGAGGGCCCGGCGGCGAGGACTGGTTCATCGTCTCCGACCTCGGCTGCGCGGTCGGCGGTGCCGGCGGCATCGGCAACCGCGCGGAGGGCGTCGTCCTCGGCGTCGGCGGCGCGTCGATGACGCTGGCCGGCCTGACCGTCCGCACGCCCGTCTCCGCCGCCCTGGACCTCGGTACCGGCTCCGGCATCCAGGCGCTGCACGCCTCCCGGCACGCCACGCGCGTGACGGCGACCGACGTCAACCCGCGTGCCCTGCACATCACCGCGCTCACGCTCGCCCTGTCCGGTGCCCCGGCCGCCGACCTGCGGGAGGGCTCGCTCTACGAGCCGGTCGACGACGGCGACACGTACGACCTGATCGTCTCCAACCCGCCCTTCGTGATCTCACCGGGCGCCCGGCTCACCTACCGCGACGGCGGGATGGGCGGGGACGATCTGTGCCGGTCGCTCGTTCAGCAGACGGGGGAGCGTCTGAACGAGGGCGGGTTCGCGCACTTCCTCGCCAACTGGCAGCACGAGGAGGGGGAGGACTGGACGGACCGGCTGCGCTCCTGGGTGCCGCGCGGCTGCGACGCGTGGATCGTGCAGCGCGAGGTGCAGGACGTCACGCAGTACGCCGAACTGTGGCTCAGGGACGCGGGGGACCACCGCGCCGACGTGGCCGAGTACCAGGCGCGCTACGACGCGTGGCTGGACGAGTTCGAGGCGCGCAAGGTCAAGGCGGTCGGCTTCGGGTGGATCTCGCTGCGCCGGTCAGGATCCGCGGAGCCCTCGATCACCGTCGAGGAATGGCCGCACCCGATCGAGCAGCCGCTCGGCGAGACGGTGCGCGCGCACTTCGACCGCGTCGACTACCTGCGCGCCCACGACGACGCCGCCCTGCTGGAGGCGCACTTCACGCTGGCCGGCGAGGTGGTGCAGGAGCAGGTCGGGCTGCCCGGCGCCGAGGACCCGGAGCACGTCGTGCTGCGCCAGAACCGCGGCATGCGCCGCGCCACCCGCGTCGACACCGTCGGCGCCGGTTTCGCGGGCGTCTGCGACGGCTCCATGAGCGCCGGCCGCATCCTGGACGCCATCGCCCAGCTGGTCGGCGAGGACCCGGTGGCGCTGCGCGACCGCACGCCCGCCCAGATCCGCCTGCTGGTGGAGCAGGGCTTCCTCGAGCCGGCGTAGGCGGGACGGGCGCCCGGCGCGCCTCGTCGACGGCGGGCGGTGGGCGGCGGCGGTCGCCGCAACCGGCGTCCAGTGGGCCTCTCGGCCGCCGGAACCCAGGTCCTGTGGGCCTCCTTAGCCGCCGGAACCGCGTCGAGCGGGCTCCGCGTCCAGCGGAACCGGTCCGGGCGGCGGCGGTGGGCGCCGGCCGTCTTCGGCGTCGTAGGGGAGAAACGAGCCACGGGCGGTCGCACCGCCGATCCGTCGGCTCCTCGTTCACCTCGGGTTCGCCTCTGCGCCGCCCGCGCGTGACAGCCTCCACGAGGCTGGACACGCGCGGGCTGGAGAAAAGAGGCACGGGGACCATGGAGAGCGGGCCGGCGATCTTCGCGGGAATGGTGTTCGCCCTGTTCGGAGCAGGTCTGCTGACGTGGACGGCGACCCGGGTACGGCACGGTCAGCCCGTCGCGCACGGTGTGAGCCCCGTCGCATCGGCGGCCCTCGCGAGCGTCGCCGGAGTCATCGCGCTGGCCCTCGGGGCATGGTGCCTGACACGCGCCTGAGAGGCCGGTTCCGGACCCCGGCCGCACCCCCGCCCAGGTAATCGGCGGGTCGCGCTCCGGATACCCGCGCCGGGGCCGGTACTCACTCCGGGCGGCAGGAACAGGGTTCGTCGGGTTACCGTTCGAGTGGCCGTTGCGGGCTTTTCCCGTTTGACACGGGGGCGGGAGGTACCGTCACACTCCGCAGCGTCACGACCGAAACGCAGCACGACCCGACCCCGGGAGCACTGCCTGGGGAGGCCCCAGCGTCGACCGGAGAGAAGAGCGAAGTTGTCCCCGACCAGCGAGACCGCGAACGGCGGCCGCCGACTCGTCATCGTCGAGTCGCCTGCCAAGGCGAAGACGATCAAGGGCTATCTCGGCCCTGGTTACGTCGTCGAGGCGAGCGTCGGGCACATCCGCGACCTTCCCAGCGGCGCCGCGGAGGTGCCGGAGAAGTACACCGGCGAGGTCCGCCGCCTCGGTGTGGACGTGGAACACGACTTCCAGCCCGTCTATGTGGTCAACGCCGATAAGAAGGCGCAGGTCAAGAAGCTCAAGGACCTGCTGAAGGACTCCGACGAACTCTTCCTCGCCACCGATGAGGACCGCGAGGGCGAGGCCATCGCGTGGCACCTCCAGGAAGTCCTCAAGCCGAAGATCCCGGTCAAGCGCATGGTGTTCCACGAGATCACCAAGGACGCGATCCGGGCGGCCGTCGCCAACCCGCGCGAGCTCAACCAGAAGCTCGTCGACGCCCAGGAGACCCGCCGCATCCTCGACCGCCTCTACGGCTACGAGGTCTCGCCGGTCCTGTGGAAGAAGGTCATGCCGAAGCTGTCGGCGGGCCGCGTCCAGTCCGTCGCCACGCGGCTGGTCGTCGAGCGGGAGCGCGAGCGCATCGCCTTCCGCTCCGCCGAGTACTGGGACCTCACCGGCACCTTCGCCACCGGCCGCGCGGGAGACGCCTCCGACCCGTCGTCGCTGGTCGCCCGCCTCCAGACGGTCGACGGCAGGCGGGTCGCCCAGGGCCGCGACTTCGACTCCCTGGGGCAGATCAAGAGCGCGAACACCCTCCACCTCGACGAGGCGAACGCCCGCGCGCTCGCCGCCGCCCTGGAGAACACGCGCTTCGCCGTCCGCTCGGTCGAGTCCAAGCCGTACCGCCGCTCGCCGTACGCCCCGTTCCGTACGACGACGCTCCAGCAGGAGGCGAGCCGCAAGCTCGGCTTCGGCGCCAAGCCGACGATGCAGATCGCCCAGAAGCTGTACGAGAACGGCTACATCACCTACATGCGTACGGACTCGACGACCCTGAGCGACACGGCGGTCAAGGCCGCCCGCGCCCAGGTCACGCAGCTGTACGGCGCCGACTACCTGCCCGCGCAGCCGCGGACGTACGCCGGCAAGGTGAAGAACGCGCAGGAGGCGCACGAGGCGATCCGCCCCTCGGGCGACCGTTTCCGCACGCCCGCCGAGACCGGTCTCACCGGCGACCAGTTCAAGCTCTACGAGCTGATCTGGAAGCGGACCGTCGCCTCCCAGATGAAGGACGCGACCGGCAACAGCGTCACCGTGAAGATCGGTGGCGCCGCCTCCGACGGCCGGGACGTCGAGTTCAGCGCGTCCGGGAAGACGATCACCTTCCACGGCTTCCTCAAGGCCTACGTCGAGGGCGCCGACGACCCGAACGCCGAGCTGGACGACCGCGAGCGCCGGCTGCCGCAGGTCTCCCAGGGCGACGCGCTGACGGCCGAGGAGATCACGGTCGACGGCCACGCCACCAAGCCCCCGGCCCGCTACACCGAGGCGTCGCTGGTCAAGGAGCTGGAGGAGCGCGAGATCGGCCGCCCGTCGACCTACGCGTCGATCATCGGCACCATCCTGGACCGCGGCTACGTCTTCAAGAAGGGCACGGCCCTCGTCCCGTCCTTCCTCTCCTTCGCCGTGGTCAACCTCCTGGAGAAGCACTTCGGGCGGCTCGTCGACTACGACTTCACCGCCAAGATGGAGGACGACCTCGACGCCATCGCGCGCGGCGAGGCCCAGGCGGTGCCGTGGCTGCGCCGCTTCTACTTCGGCGAGGGCGCGGGCGGCGGCGCCGCCGACGCCGGCAACGGCGACGGGGACCACCTCGGCGGCCTCAAGGAACTCGTCACCGACCTCGGCGCGATCGACGCGCGCGAGGTGTCCTCCTTCCCCGTCGGCAACGACATCGTGCTGCGCGTCGGGCGCTACGGCCCGTACATCGAGCGCGGCGAGAAGGACTCCGAGAACCACCAGCGCGCCGACGTCCCCGAGGACCTCGCGCCGGACGAGCTCTCCGTCGAGCTGGCGGAGGAGCTGCTCGCCAAGCCGAGCGGCGACTTCGAACTGGGCACCGACCCGGCCACCGGCCACACCATCGTTGCCAAGGACGGCCGCTACGGCCCCTACGTCACCGAGGTGCTCCCCGAGGGCACCCCGAAGACCGGCAAGAACGCCGTGAAGCCGCGCACGGCCTCGCTGTTCAAGACGATGGCGCTGGACACGGTCACCCTGGACGACGCCCTCAAGCTCATGTCGCTGCCGCGCGTCGTCGGCACCGACGCCGAGGGCGTCGAGATCACCGCGCAGAACGGCCGCTACGGCCCGTACCTGAAGAAGGGCACGGACTCGCGGTCCCTGACGTCCGAGGACCAGCTCTTCACCATCACGCTGGACGAGGCGCTCGCGATCTACGCTCAGCCGAAGCAGCGCGGCCGGGCCGCGGCCAAGCCGCCGCTGAAGGAGCTGGGCACCGACCCGGTCAGCGAGAAGCCGGTCGTGGTCAAGGACGGCCGCTTCGGCCCGTACGTCACCGACGGCGAGACCAACGCGACCCTGCGCTCCGGCGACAGCGTCGAGGAGATCACGCCGGAGCGCGGCTACGAGCTGCTCGCCGAGAAGCGTGCCAAGGGGCCCGCCAAGAAGACGGCGAAGAAGGCCACCAAGAAGGCGCCCGCCAAGAAGGCCCCGGCCAAGAAGGCGGCGGCCACCAAGAAGACGGCGGCGGCCAAGACGACGGCCGCGAAGAAGACCACGGCCAAGACCGCGGCGAAGACAACGGCGAAGAAGACGGCCACCAAGACGGCCACCGCCTCCACTTCGACCGAGGACTGAGCCTCCCCGCGCCCTGCGCGGATCGCACGCCCCGGCATCATTTCGGTGTCGGGGCGTGCGTACGTTCGGCCGGGTACGCCGGAGTGTCGGCGGCGACCGATAGGCTGAACGCATGACGCGAGCCGAGCAGCCAACGGCCCCTCACCCCGCCCCGGACGACGCCCTGGTCGCGGACTCCCGCGAGCGCGCCGTCCGCGCCCTGCTGCGGCGACCGCAGCTGAGGCGGTTGTGGAGCGCACAGCTCGTGGGGGGTGTCGGCGATCTCCTCGCCCTGCTGGTGCTGGTCCTCCTCGCCGTCCAGGCCGCGATCGGCGCGGGCTCCTTCGGCGGGGGCTACCGGGGCGTGGCGTTCGCAGTGGCGACCGTCTTCGGCGTACGCATCCTGGCGACGCTGCTCTTCGGCGCGGTCCTGCTCGGCCCGCTCACCTCGCTCACCTCACCGGACGGTCCGCTGGACCGGCGCTGGACCATGGTCGGCGCGGACGGGCTGCGGGCCGCCCTGCTGATCGTCGCGCCGCTGTGGATCGACTGGACGCCGGACGACGCGCTGGCCGTCCTCCTGGTGACCGTCTTCGTCACCGGCGTCGCCGAGCGCTTCTGGACGGTCTGCCGGGAGAGCGCGGCCCCCGCGCTGCTGCCCGCGCCGCCCCCGGAGGGCGCGACGGTACGGCCGCTGCCCGACCACATGGACGCGCTGCGCCGCCTCTCGCTGCGCACGGGCTTCGTGGCGATCCCGCTGGCCGCTGCCGCGCTCGTCGTCGCGGGGCTGCTGAACAACCTGTTGGGCGCCGGCATCGACTGGTTCGCCGAGCACCAGGCGGCGCTCGGTTCCTACGTCGCGGCGGGGCTGTTCGCCGCGTCCCTGTCCGTGGTGACCTTCCTGGAGCTGCCCGGAGCGCGCACCCCGCGCGCGCGGTCGCCGCTGGAGGGCCTGCGCCGCCCCAAGAGCGGCACCGGCGTCGACAAGGGCCGCACCGGGGTCCTTCCCCTGCTGGTGTTCGCCTGCGCGGCGGTCGCCGCCGTGGTGGCCGCGACCGTCGCCGTCGCGGTGCTGCACGCCAAGGACCTCGGCGGCGGGCCCGTGCTGTACGGGCTCACGGTGGGCGCGCTGACCGGCGGCGTCGTCGTCGGCATCCGTACGGCGCCCGCCCTGCTCCCCTCACTGTCGCGCCGACGCCTGCTGGCCCTGGCGATCGCCTTCGTCGGCGTCGCCCTGCTGGCCGCGGGACTCGTCCCGGACGCCACCACCGTGCTCCTGCTCCTCGCCCTGGCCGGCATCGGCGCGGGCGTGGCCGCCAACACCGGGCACGCGCTGCTCGACCAGGAGACCGAGGACCACCGCCGGGCGCGCACGACCGAGCACCTGCACGCGGTCGTCCGGGTCTACGTGGCGCTCGGCGCGGTCGTCGCGCCCGTGGTGGCCGCGGCGATCGGACCGCACCGCCTGGAGAACGGCAAGTTCGTCTTCGCGCACGGCGGCGCCGCGTTCACGCTGATGCTGGCCGGCGCGCTGCTGCTGCCGGTGGCCGCGCTGGTGCTGGCCAAGGTCGACGACCGCTCCGGGGTGCCGCTGCGGCAGGACCTGCGGGACGCACTGCTCGGCGGCGACGACCCGGTGCCCACGCCCGCGACGGGCGGCTTCTTCATCGCCCTGGAGGGCGGCGACGGCGCCGGGAAGTCCACCCAGGCCGAGGCGCTCGCCGAGTGGATCAGGAACAAGGGACACGAGGTCGTGCTGACGCGCGAGCCGGGGGCGACCCCGGTGGGCAAGCGCCTGCGGTCCATCCTGCTCGACGTGTCGAGCGCCGGCCTGTCGCACCGCGCGGAGGCGCTGCTGTACGCCGCCGACCGCGCGGAGCACGTGGACACCGTGGTGCGGCCCGCCCTGGAGCGGGGCGCCGTGGTCATCTCCGACCGGTACATCGACTCCTCGGTGGCCTATCAGGGCGCCGGCCGCGACCTGTCGCCGACCGAGATCGCCCGCATCAACCGCTGGGCGACCAACGGGCTCGTACCGCACCTGACCGTCCTGCTGGACGTCTCGCCGGAGGCCGCGCGCGAGCGGTTCACCGAGGCGCCGGACCGGCTGGAGTCGGAGCCCGCCGAGTTCCACGCGCGCGTACGCTCCGGCTTCCTGGCCCTGGCCGCGGCCGACCCCGGCCGCTACCTCGTCGTCGACGCCGCCCAGGAGCCCGAGGCCGTCACCACCGTCGTACGCCACCGGCTCGACCAGGTGCTGCCGCTGTCCGAGGCCGAGATCCAGGCCCGGGAGGAGGCTCGTCGCAAGGCCGAGGAGGAAGCGCGCCGCAAGGCCGAGGAGGAGGCCGCGCGCAAGGCCGAGGAGGAGCGCCTGGAGCGCGAACGCCTCGAGCAGCTGGAGCGGCTGCGCGCCGAGGAGGAGGAGCGCAAGCGGCGCGAGCTGGAGGAGGCGCAGCGCCGCGAGGCCGAGCGGCAGGCGGAGGAGGCCAGGCAGCGTGCCGAGGAGGCGCGTCGCAAGGCCGAGGAGGAGCGGGCACGACTCCTCGCCGAGGAGAAGGCACGGGCCGAGGAGGAGGCGCGCCGCCGGGCCGAGGAGGAGCGGCGGCGCAAGCAGGCCGAGGAGGAGGAGCGGCTGCGGGCCGAGGCCGAGGCCCGGCGCCTGGAGAAGCAGCGCAAGGCCGAGGAGGCCCTGATGCGGGCCGAGGAGGCACGCAGGGCGGCGGAGCGGGCGGCGGCCGCGGCCGCGGCGGGCCCGAAGCCGACGGCGCCTCCCGCGGCGGACGAGCCCCGTCGGGCGCCGGCCGGTCCGGCTGCCCCGGACGCGGCGACCGTGGCGACGCCGGTCGTCACCCCGACGAACGCCTCCGGCGGGCCGGTGGAGGACACGGCGGTGCTGCGGCCGGTGCGGGACCCGCGGGACGACGCCCGCGGGGACGGCGAGGGGGACGCCGAGGCGTCCGCTGTCTCGGAGTCCGAGGTGACGACCGAGCTGCCCATGCCGCCGGTACCGCCCGTGACGCCGGGTGCGGCGGACGAGACGGCGGTGCTGCCGCCCGTGACGCCGGGTGCGGCCGACGAGACGGCGGTGCTGCCACCGGTGGGCGGGGAGGACCCGGCCGACCGCTTTCCGCGGGGCTACTTCCGGGAGGAGGACCCGGCCGCCCGTGCCGACCGGCCCGAGGAGGCGCCGGACCGCACCCGCGAGCTGCCCCGGATCGACCCCGACCAGGCGCCGCCCCGCAGGCGACGCTCCGACTGGGCGGAGGAGACCCCGCTGGACGACCTGCCGACCCTGGCGGACGAGCTGCTCGGACCGCACGACGGCGACCGCGACGGAGACGGCCGCGCCGACGGCCGTGACGGCGACGAGGGCAGCCGGGGCAAGGGGCGGGGCCGGCGCTGACCCCGCCGGGGACGACGACGTCCGTGACGGGTGGGGGTACGCCCCGGCGCCGGGCGTCTCGCCGCGTTGTCAGTGCCGCCCCGCACAATGGGAGGCGCGACGCGGGGTGCGGAGCGCGTCGCGGTGCGGCGGAGTGTGACGGAAGGACGGCGTGACCCATGACCGTGTGGGACGACCTCGTCGGGCAGGAGAAGGTGAGCGAGCAGCTCGCCGCGGCTGCCCGGGACGCCGACGCCTTCGTCACCGCCGCCGCGGTCGACGGCCCCCTCCCCGAGGCGTCGAGCATGACGCACGCTTGGCTGTTCACCGGCCCGCCCGGCGCGGGAGTGACGCAGACGGCGCGGGCCTTCGCCGCCGCCCTGCAGTGCGTGAGCCCGGACCGGGCCCTGGGCGGCATCCCCGGGTGCGGGTTCTGTGACGGATGCCACACGGCGCTCATCGGCACCCACGCGGACGTCAGCACGGTGACCGCCGTCGGCGCGGAGATCCGTGTCGGCGACATGCGGGACACGGTCCGCAAGTCCTTCACCTCGCCGGCCAACGGCCGCTGGCAGATCATCCTCGTCGAGGACGCCGAGCGGTTGAACGAGAAGTCCGCCAACGCCGTCCTCAAGGCGGTCGAGGAGCCCGCTCCCCGGACGGTCTGGATGCTGTGCGCCCCGTCCGTCGAGGACGTCCTGCCCACCATCCGCTCCCGCTGCCGCCACCTGAACCTGCGCACGCCCTCGGTGGAGGCGGTCGCCGACATGCTCGTGCGCCGCGAGGGCGTCGAACCGGCCGTCGCGGCCGCGGCGGCCCGCGCCACGCAGGGCCACGTCGACCGGGCCCGTCGCCTGGCCACCGAGCCGGCGGCTCGCGAGCGCCGCGCCGCCGTACTGAAGCTGCCGCTGCGGATCGGGGACGTCGGCGGCGCGCTCAGGGCGGCCCAGGAGCTGGTCGACGCGGCGGCGGCGGACGCCAAGCAGCTCGCCGAGGAGACGGACGCCAAGGAGACCGAGGAACTGAAGACGGCCCTGGGCGCGGCCCAGGGCGGCCGGATGCCGCGCGGCACGGCCGGCGTGATGAAGGACCTGGAGGACAACCAGAAGCGCCGCCGCACCCGCACCCAGCGCAACACCCTCGACCTCGCCCTGTCCGACCTCACCGCCTTCTACCGCGATGTGCTCGCCCTCCAGCTGGGCTCCCGTGTGGCGATCGCCTGCACCGACGCCGAGGACGCCCTGGAGCGCGTCGCCGGCGACAGCTCCCCCGAGTCCACGCTCCGCCGGATCGAGGCGATCGCCGCCTGCGGTGACGCCCTGGACCGCAATGTGCCGCCGCTGCTCGCGGTGGAGGCGATGACGATGGCGCTGAGAGCGGGCTGACCCACCGGCAGGCCGACCGCCGCGCCGACGGTTGACGGGGTAACTCGTACGAGGCATGCCGGGCACGCGCAGCATCGCGGTCGTCGCGGAGAGTTACGCTCGCTGAATGCACACAAGGCGCACTCACCGCAGGACCCGCAACGGCAGGACCCGCACCGGAGCCACGTTCCTGGCCGCGGCGCTGCTCGCCACCGCCTGCTCGGCCGGGGGCGCGTCGACCTCCGCCGGCTCGTCGGCGGCGGAGGCCGCCGGGTCGACGGAGGCGGCGAAGGCGGTGCTGGCCGCACTGCCCCGGGCCACGCCCTCCGCGCTGGCGCCGTACTACGAGCAGAAGCTGAGCTGGCGCGACTGCGGTGTCCCGGGTTTCCAGTGCACCACCATGAAGGCCCCGCTCGACTACGCGAAACCGTCCCAGGGGGACATCCGGCTCGCGGTGTCCCGCAAGAAGGCCACCGGTCCGGGCGGACGCCTCGGTTCCCTGCTGGTGAACCCGGGCGGGCCGGGCGGTTCGGCGATCGGCTACCTCCAGCAGTACGCGGGCATCGGCTACCCGGCCGAGGTCCGCGCCCGGTACGACATGGTGGCGGTGGACCCGAGGGGCGTGGCCCGCAGTGAGCCCGTCGAGTGCCTCGACGGCCGCGAGATGGACGCGTACACGCAGACGGACGTCACGCCCGACGACCAGGCGGAGACGGACGGGCTGGTCGACGCCTACAAGAAGTTCGCCGAGGGCTGCGGAGCGGACGCGCCGAAGCTGCTGCGCCACGTCTCGACGGTCGAGGCGGCCCGGGACATGGACGTGCTGCGGGCGGTGCTGGGCGACGAGAAGCTGACCTACGTCGGCGCCTCGTACGGCACGTTCCTCGGGGCGACCTACGCCGGCCTGTTCCCCGACCGGGCGGGCCGCCTCGTCCTGGACGGCGCGATGGACCCGTCGCTGCCCGCGCGCCGCCTGAACCTGGAGCAGACCGCGGGCTTCGAGACGGCCTTCCAGTCCTTCGCGAAGGACTGTGTGACGCAGCCGGACTGCCCTCTGGGCGGCAAGGGGACCCCTCCCGCCCGGGTCGGCAAGAACCTCAAGGCCTTCTTCGACGACCTGGACGCCGAGCCGGTCCCCGCAGGTGACGCCGACGGCCGCAAGCTCACCGAATCCCTGGCCACCACCGGTGTGATCGCGGCGATGTACGACGAGGGCGCCTGGCAGCAGCTGCGCGAGTCGCTGACCTCGGCGATGAAGGAGAAGGACGGCGCCGGCCTGCTGGTCCTCGCCGACAGCTACTACGAACGCGAGGCCGACGGCAGCTACAGCAATCTGATGTTCGCCAACGCCAGCGTGAACTGCCTGGACCTCCCCGCGGCCTTCTCCTCCCCGGACGAGGTGCGCGCGGCGCTGCCCGACTTCGAGAAGGCGTCCCCGGTCTTCGGCGAGGGCCTCGCCTGGGCCTCCCTGAACTGCGCGTACTGGCCGGTGCAGCCCACCGGCGAACCGCACCGCATCGAGGCCGCCGGCGCCACCCCGATCGTCGTGGTCGGCACCACCCGCGACCCGGCCACCCCCTACCGCTGGGCCGAGGCACTGGCCGACCAGCTCTCCTCGGGCCGCCTCCTCACCTACGAGGGCGACGGCCACACCGCCTATGGCCGAGGCAGCACCTGCATCGACTCCGCGATCAACACCTACCTCCTGCGCGGCACCCCGCCCAAGGACGGCCAACGCTGCTCCTGACCCCACCCGCCCCGGATCCCCGGCGCCTCCGGGGCGGGTACGAAGCACCCCGGGAAACTGTGTAGACTTACCGACGTTGCTGATCGCACCATGGGTGCCCAGCGCGCCGCCTTAGCTCAGATGGCCAGAGCAACGCACTCGTAATGCGTAGGTCTCGGGTTCGAATCCCGAAGGCGGCTCTTCTTGGACCCCGGGTCAGTTCTTCGCTGACTCGGGGTTTTCTGACGTTCGAGGGCTCCGGAGCTTCGGTCGGTGTGTCGGTGCGTCCGGGGTGAGGCCGAGTGACCGTTCCGCGGCGTCGAGTCGGCGCTCCTGCCTGCGGAGCATGAGCGGGCCCAGGAGGACGAGCAGGAGCCAGAGCAGCGTCACGGCTCCGGAGCCGTACGAGCCGGACGTGAGCTGGACGACGGCCAGCAGCGAGAACACGACGAGCAGGCATCCCCGCAAGCGGCGGTAGCCCTTCCGTCGCTGGAAGGTCAGGGCCCGGCGCTGCCGTCCGAGGATCTCCAGGACCGCCGGCCGTACGGCGGGGTCGGTGGGGGGTGTCCCACGTCGTACCTGTCGGGCGAGGTGGAGGAGCTGACCGGCGCTCAGGCCGAAGCGGCGAGTCCGGTTGCTCTCACCTCGCCACATCACGGCGATCGCGACCGCCACGACGACGGATGCGATCGCGGCGACGGCGGTCCCGGTCCACCACCGGCGCTCACCGCCGACGGTGAGGACGCCGATGGCGAAGCCCACGCCCGCCGTCAGGAGGAGCAGTCCGGACGTGCGCATGATCATCCCGTGCCCGTGACTGCCGTGAGGTCCGTGCTCTGGCGCTTTTGCCACCCGAACTACCCCCTGTGGTCCGCCTCTTGGGCTACTTCTTCTACCCCTGGGCCCGGCCGGCATCCAGGGCGGCCACCGCGTCGTCGGACACGGCCAGTGCGGCGAAACCGCCGGAGCGCCGACGGTCGTACGCCGTGGATCGGCGTGGTGTGCGGCTAGCATCACGGACACGTTTGCCGGCCGGGACGAGGTGAGGGCATGGGCGAGGACGCGGGAGCACCGAGGGTCGCCGTTGCCGTGGTGACCATGGGGAATCGGCCCGCCGAGGTCGACGCGCTGTTGGAGTCCGTCGCCAAGCAGGACGCCCCGCCCGCGCGGATCGTGATCGTCGGCAACGGCTGCCCCCTGCCCGAGTTCGCCGCGCGGCTGTCGCTGCCCGGTGAGGTCACGTCGATCGAGGTGGACGAGAACCTCGGCTGTCCCGGCGGGCGGAACGTGGCGCTGGCACGGCTGCGGGAGTTCGGTGACATCGACGTGGTCGTGGAGCTGGACGACGACGGTCTGCTCGTCGACGCCGATGTGCTGCGCCGGGTGGGGGAGTTGTTCGCCGCCGACGGCCGGCTCGGCATCGTCGGCTTCCGGATCGCCGACGAGAACGGGGAGACCCAGCAGCGGCACGTCCCCCGGGTCGGCGCCGCCGACCCGATGCGGGGCGGGTACGTCACCGGTTTCCTCGGCGGCGGGCACGCGCTGCGGACGTCGATGCTCGACGAGGTCGGGGACTGGCCCGCCGAGTTCTTCTTCGCACACGAGGAGACCGACCTGGCCTGGCGGGCTGCCGACGCCGGCTGGCGGATCCTGTACGCCCCCGAACTGCTGCTCCAGCACCCGAAGACCTCGCCCGCGCGGCACGCCATCTACTTCCGGGTCAACGCCCGCAACCGGGTGTGGCTGGCCCGACGTCGGCTGCCACTGCCGCTCATCCCGGTCCATCTCGGCGTGTGGATGCTGCTGACGTTGGCGCGGAACCGGTCGCTCGGCGGGCTGCGGGCCTGGTTCGGCGGGTTCGTGGAGGGGCTGCGCAGACCGGCGGGGGAGCGGCGGCCGATGAGCTGGCGCACCGTGGTGCGGCTCACCCGGCTGGGGCGGCCGCCGGTCCTCTGAGCGGCTCGGAAGGACGCGCGCCGGTGGTCCTGCTCACCCCTTCTGCGGCGGCCCCGCTCACTTCGCGTCCGCGTAGCACTCCACCACCGCCGTGGTGAACGGAAACCGTACCGGCGTCGGACCGAACGTCAGGCGGCCCGCCAGCTCCGCCGCGTCCCGGATCGCCGCGACGATGTCGTCGGCCTCCTCCCGCGGACAGTGCACGATCACCTCGTCGTGCTGGAAGAAGACCAGCTCCGCCGCTTTGTCGGCACAGGCCTGCCGCAGCGCGGCGAGCAGGAGGAGGGCCCAGTCGGCGGCACTGCCCTGGACGACGAAGTTGCGGGCGAAGCGGCCCCGCGCGCGGGCGTCCGTCGAGGCGTAGCCGGGCGCCCACTCCCGCGCGGGGACCGGGGTGCCGGAGGGGTCGTCCTGCGGCATGCCCCCCTCCTCGGTGCCGTCGGCCGCTCCGGCGGCCGGCGGGCAGGTGCGGCCCAGCCAGGTCCGTACGAGGCGCCCCTCCTCGCCCGCGCGGGCCGCGTCGTCGACGTACGCCACGGCTCGGGGGAAGCGGCGTCTGAGCGCGGCGAGGTTCTTCAGGCCGTCGCCGGAGGTCTGGCCGTAGACCGCGCCGAGTACGGCGAGTTTGGCCTGGGCGCGGTCGCCGGAGAAGGCGCGGTCGGACACCGACTGGTAGAGGTCGGTCTCGCGGCCGGCCACCTCCATCAGGCCGGGGTCCCGGGAGATCGCCGCCAGTACGCGCGGTTCCATCTGGTCGGCGTCGGCGACGACCAGCCGCCAGCCCGGGTCGGCGACGACGGCCCGCCGGATGACCTTGGGGATCTGCAGACCGCCGCCGCCGTTGGTCACCCAGCGTCCGGTGACGGTGCCGCCGGCCAGGAACTCGGGGCGGAACCGTCCGTCGCGCACCCAGTCCTGCAGCCAGGACCAGCCGTGGGCGACCCAGACGCGGTACAGCTTCTTGTACTCGACCAGTGGCTTCACGGCCGGATGGTCGACCGACTCGATCTCCCACCGGCGGGTGGAACCGACCTTGATCCCGGCCTGCGCGAAGGCCTTGACGACGTCCGCGGGCAGGTCCGGCCGAACCCGGCGGCCGAACGCCGCGGACACCTCGTCGGCCAGCTCGGCCAGGCGGCGCGGCTCGCCCCCGCCCGCGTACCGCTCGCCGAGGAGGTCGTGCAGGACCTCGCGGTGCACGTCGGTCCGCCAGGGCAGCCCCGCGCGGTTCATCTCGGCGGCCACCAGCATTCCCGCGGACTCGGCCGCGGTCAGCAGCCGGAGGCGGTCGGGGTGGGCGGACCGGTCGTGGCGGTGCTGCTGCTCGGCGTAGACCGTCAGCAGGTCGTCGAGGGGGAGGTGGGTGCCCTGCGGTTCGAAGAGCGGGGACTGGGCGCCCGGCTCGGCGGACCGCTGCGGCGGATCGGGCGGTACCGGGCCGCCGCGCAACCGGGCCAGGGCCGCCGCGGCCGAACGCGGCTCCCCGTACCGCCCCTCGTGGCCGAGGAGGAGGTTCTCGGTGGCTTCCACGTCGTAGCACCGCTCGGCCCGCACTCCCGCGGCGAGCAGGTGCGGGTAGACCTCGGCGGTGGCACGCCACACCCAGCGAGTGACGTCCGGCCGGGCTCGGACGGCCTGCGCCGGGCCGGGCTCGCGCCGCACCGGTCCGGCGGGCAGCCCGTCGGGGCCGAGGGGGGCGACGTCCACGCCACCGTCCTCGGCCACGGCGAGTGCCCACCGGTCGGCCATGTCGCGAGTGTCGCAGCAGGGACTGACATCGGCCCCGGGTGCGGCGGCCGGCGCGGTCGTCCCGTCTTGGGTGCCGGTGCCGGTGCCGGTGCCCGTGCCGGTGTCGTGGCCTGCGTGAGGGAACCGGCACGGGTGCCAGGGTCGCGGTGGGTCGGGCCCCGAGGTGGGTCAGGCCCGGTCCCCGTCGGGCTCCTGCTCCTCGTTCGCGGCCAGGAACTGCGCCAGCACCTCGGTGATGTACCGCTCCGCGGCCTCCTTGTCGAGGCCGAGCCCGCTGAGCACCCCCTCGCCGTGCTCGTGCTCCAGCAGGGCCAGCAGGATGTGCTCGGTGCCGACGTAGTTGTGGCCGAGGCGCAGGGCCTCGCGGAAGGTGAGTTCGAGGACCTTCTTCGCCGCGGGGCCGTAGGGCACCAGCTCCGGGACCTCGGCAGAGGCGGGCGGGAGCGCCGCGGACGCCGCCTCGCGGACCGCGTCGAGGGTCACGCCCTGCGCAGCGATCGCCTTGGCGGAGAGGCTCTCCCGCTCGGTGATCAGGCCGAGGACGAGGTGCTCGGGCAGGCCCTCGGTGGCGCCGGCCGCCTTGGCCGCGGTGTGGGCGGCCATGACCGCGTTGCGGGCGCGGGGGGTGTAGCGCTCGAAGCCCTGGCTCGGGTCCAGGTCGGCCGACTCCTTCGGCACGAAGCGCTTCTGCGCCGCCTGCCGGGTCACGCCCATGCTCTTGCCGATCTCCGTCCAGGACGCGCCCGAACGCCGGGCCTGGTCCACGAAGTGGCCGATGAGGTGATCGGCCACCTCGCCGAGGTGGTCTCCGGCGATGACGGCGTCCTGGAGCTGTTCCAAGGGCTCCGCGTGCGCCTTCTTGATCGCGGTGATGAGTTCGTCGAGACGTACGGATGACGTGATGCTCGGGTTCGTCGCCATGTGTCAACCGTAGGTTGCGCACCTAGGGGTGTCAACCGGCGGTTGACAGTGCTCGGGGGTGTCCTCCCGGGTGTCCTCCCGTGGCACCATCGCCGGGTGAGTACGCCCAGCACCGTCGACCGTGCCTTCGAGACCGCCCTGTACGACGACGCCGCCGACACCCTCGACGCCGCCGCCTCGCTGCTCGCGGCCGACCCGGGAGCCGACGCGGAACTGGGTCGGCGCGGCGCGGAGTTCGTGGCCACGGCCTGGCGGCGCGGCTGGCAGCCCGCCGACCTCGTACGCATCGTGCGGCGCGAACGGGAGGACGTCCACGTACGCCTGGTCGCCGCCTTGATCCGCGCCCAGGCGCCGCACGACCGCGCACGCGGCCCCCGCTGGGCGGCGCAGCTCGCCGCCCTGCCTGAGCAGGTGCCTGCCCGCACCGACCGCTTCGCGCACGCCACCGCCGTACTGGAGCTGTACCGCCTGCTGCTGCGCCTGCCCGCGCTGGAGCCGCTGGAGGCCGGGCTGCCGGGGGAGGCGCCCCATCGGGAGCACCGGCCGGAGTCCCGTGCCCTCGCCCGCATCCGGGCACTGCTCGCCAAGGCGGAGGCGACCGGGTACCCGGAGGAGGCGGAGGCGCTCAGTGCCAAGGCGCAGGAGCTGATGGCCCGGCACAGCGTCGACGAGGCCCTGCTGGCGGCCCACGCGCCGGCACCCGACGCGCCGGGCGCCTGCCGGATCGGGGTGGAGCCTCCGTACGAGCAGGCCAAGGCGGTGCTGCTGGACGCGGTGGCCGACGCCAACCACTGCCGGGCGGTGTGGAACGAACCCCTCGGCTTCTCCACCGTCGTCGGCTTCGAGGCCGACCTGGAGGTGGTCGAACTCCTCTACACCTCGCTGCTCGTGCAGGCCGAGGGCGCGATGGCGAAGGCGGAGGCCGCCCAGCGTGCGGGCGGGCGCAAGCGGACCAAGACCTTCCGGCAGTCGTTCCTCGCCGCCTACGCCCACCGCGCGGGCACCCGGCTGCGGGCCGCGGCGGAGGCGGCCACCGCAGGGGCCGGTACGGCGAGGGACGTGGACCTCCTGCCGGTCCTCGCCTCCCGCGAGGTCGCGGTCACCGACCGTCTGGAGCGCATGTTCCCGGAGACGACCACCACCCGTCTGCGCGGCGCCGCCGACGCGGCGGGCTGGACGGAGGGCACCCGCGCGGCCGACCACGCCCGGGTCGACCGCCGACGTCCGCTGTCCTAGGCGTCGCCGGGCCCGGGCGGGTTCGGGCCGTGGTGCCGACGCCGGGCGGGTGGGGGCGCGGCCCTGTTCAGTCGCCGGCGCGCTGGAACGCCCCCACCGTGGCGTCCGGCTGACCCTCGCCCCTCGTCGCGACGGTGCCGTACGACCAGGGGAAGCGGTGGGTGGAGGCGTCGTCCGGCAGGGCGAACTCCGCCGCGCGCACGGTGAGGCCCTCGGTGCCGTCGGTCCCTCCCCGTACGTAGGAGACCGTGAAGGACGCCGTGCCCTGCTCGTCGAGGGTCAGCCGCTGGGGGGTGGCCGCCTCGTCCCGCGGGACCGGCACCGGGGTCTCGCCCGCGTCCAGGCGCACGGTGGGGAAGCCGTGCAGGACGCAGGCCGGGCCGCGGTTGGTGAGGGTCACCGCGACGGTGCCCGTGTCCCCCGCGGCCGGCGCGGGGCTTGGTTCGATCCCCACACCCACCTCGGCGATGCGGCAGGCGGTGCCGGCGCGGTCGTCGGTACCGCTGCCGCTGCCGCCGGCGTCACCACCGCTCCCACCGTCGTCGCAGGCGGTCAGGAGGAGCGCCGCGGCGAGGACGGCGACGGCGGCAGTGGTGGTGGGCCTGGTGGGCTCGGCGGGGCCGGTGGACTCGACGGGCTGGGTGGTGCGCACGGGTGACGTTCCTTCGCTGGGGGGGGGCGGTTCAGGAGCCGAGACCGGCCGTCGGCAGGCCCGGAGGCAGTGTTCCGCCCTCGGATCTGGTGTACGTCTCCGCGCCGACCCCGCCCTGCCAGACCACCTTGAGCGAGGTCCTGTCGACCGACTCGACCGTGCCGGTCGCCCGGTCGTCGCCGCCGGAGGTGCATTTGAGGCGGATCGTCCGGGTCCCGGTGTCCTCACCGGTGGTGCCACTGCACACGGTCCCGCCGGTGGCGAAGAGGGCGGCCCGGTCACCGGTGACCATCAGCGCGACCGCCCGACCGTCGGTGGTGGCGAGCCAGCTGCCCTCCAGTGCACCGGCGGCGGACGGCGACCCGCCGCCGGCGCCGCCGCCCGGGTCCGCGCCCACGGAACCGCTGGGCGCGGAAGAGGACTTGTCGCCGGCCCCTGAGCCGCCGGTGGCCGAGCCGCCGCCGTCGCCGTCCTCGCCACCGCCGGTGCATGCCGTCAGCGCCAGCGTGCCCACCAGACCGAGGACCACGACCGCGGCCCGCACGGGCCCCCGGCGCCGCGCCCGCGGCCCCCACCCGTGCCCCTCCGATGGACTCACGGCTCGACTCACGGCTGGACTCACGGCCGCGCCGGCCGTGTTCGCCGTGCTCGCCGCGTCCCTCACGTTCGCCGTGCTCTCCGCAGTAGCCAGTGTCACCGGAAGCTCCAAGCTGTAGCCGGAGGGCCGGTTCGGCCCAAGACAGCCGCAAGCTACCAGGACGACTTGCGCACTCCCGGGAGATGTCCGGCGTGTGCCTGCTCGCGCAGGTTCACCCGGGACAGCCCGAAGACGCGGAAGTACCCGCGCGGGCGCCCGTCGACCTGGTCGCGGTTGCGCACGCGCGTGCGGCTGGCGTCGCGGGGCTGGCCGCGCAGTTCCCGCTGGGCGGCCAGCCGTTCGGCCTCCGTGGTGGACGGCCGGCGGACGATCTCCTTCAGCTCGGCCCGGCGCGCGGCGTACCGCTCGACGGTCTCCTGCCGCTGCCGGTTCTTCGCGATCTTGCTCTTCTTCGCCATCAGACCCTGACCCCCCGCGCGCGGATGCGCGCCACGGCCGCCTCGACGCCGATCGCGTCGACGGTCCTGATCGCCTTCGTGCTCAGCCGCAGCCGCACGTGCCGGCTCTCGCTCTCCAGCCAGTAGCGCTTGGTCTGGATGTTGGGGTCGAAACGGCGGGAGGTCCGCCGGTGGGAGTGGGAGATGCGGTTGCCGAAACCCGGCCGGGCGCCGGTCAGCATGCAGTGGGCGGACACGGTGACGTACCTCTCCTTCGGACCGGGACGGTCCTAGATGCTAATGGAAGTCATTTTCAGTAAGGTACCAGCATGGCACGCAACGAACTCCGCCCGGTCATCAAACTCCGGTCCACCGCCGGGACCGGTTTCACCTACGTCACCCGCAAGAACCGCCGCAACGACCCGGACCGGCTGACCCTGCGCAAGTACGACCCGGTCGCCGGTCGCCACGTCGACTTCCGAGAGGAGCGCTGATCCGCCGTGCGCAAGGGAATCCACCCCGAGTACCGCCCGGTCGTCTTCCGCGACCGCGCCGCCGGCCACGCCTTCCTCACCCGGTCCACCATGACCAGTGAGCGCACCGTCGAGTGGGAGGACGGCCACACCTACCCCGTGGTCGACGTCGAGATCTCCGACGTCAGCCACCCCTTCTACACCGGCACCGCACGCGTCCTGGACACCGCCGGCCGCGTGGAGCGCTTCGAGCGGCGGTACGGGAAGCGGGGCGGGGCATGAGCCCGTCGGTGCGGCTGCCGGTGGTCGTCGTCGGCGGCCTGCACGCCGACGCCCGGAGGGCGGCCGTGGCGCGGCTGCTGGCCGACGTGCCCGGCAGCGTCGCCCTCCACCACGACCTGGCGACGGCCACCGAGGGAACGGTCGTACGGACCGTGCGGGACGCCACCGGCGTCCTCTCCGCCGGTGAGGCGCCCCTCGTCAACGACTGCGCCTGCTGCGCCCTGCGCGAGGACCTCGTCCCCGAGCTGGAGCGACTCGCGGACGCCGGAGGTACCCCGCTGGCGGTCGTCGAGCTGTGGGACTCCGTCGAGCCCAAGGCGATGGCGGAGGTGGTGACGGCCGGCGGCTTCACCGTCACCGGCGTGATCACCGCTGTCGACCCGGCCCTGGTGCTGCCGTACCTGGGCAACGGCGACGACCTGGCCGAGGGCGGCCTCGCCGCCGCGGCCACCGACCGGCGCACCGTCGCGGACACCTTCGCGCGGCAGCTGGAGTACGCGCCCGTCCTGGCCCTCGCCGACTCCCCGGAGGCCGACGACGAGGACCGTGAGCTGCTGGCCCAGCTGCACCCGACGGCCCACCGCGTGCCCATCGGCCCCGGCGACCAAGCGCGTACACCCCCTGCCTCCCCGGCGCGGTCCCCGCACCCGGTGCCCCCCGCCTCCTCCGCGCTGGCCCGCGCGGCGCTCGCCGGCTTCGACGTGGAGGCCGCGGCGGCCGCCCAGCACCCGGCCTGTGCCCTGCTGCCCGCCGAGGCCGACGCGCACGGCGTCACCACCCTCGTATGGCACCGGCGCCGTCCCTTCCACCCGGAACGGCTGTACGCGGCGCTGGAGGACCTGACCTGCGCCGCCGCCCGCAGCCGGGGCCGGTTCTGGCTCGCCGACAAGGCGGACACGCTGCTGCACTGGGACGCCGCCGGCGGTGCCCTGTGCGTGGAGGGCGCGGGACCCTGGCTCGCGTCGCTCCCGGACGCCGCCTGGGACCTGGTCCCGCCCGTGCGTCGCGCGGCCGCCGCGATCGACTGGCACCCCGAGCACGGGGACCGCTGCCAGCACCTCGTCTTCACGTCCCCCGGCCTCGACCGCGACGGCCTGGAACGGCTTCTGGAGAGCTGTCTGCTGACCGACGCCGAGTACGCGGCCGGCCAGGCCGCCTGGCGGCGCCTGCCGTCCGCCTTCGACACCCTCCTGGAGGTCTGACCCCGTGCCCCGCAAGAGCGACCGGAAGCCCGCCGCGCAGCGGCCCAACCCGCTGGACCAGGCAGGAGTGACGTACATCGACTACAAGGACACCGACCTGCTGCGGAAGTTCGTCTCCGACCGCGGCAAGATCCGCGGCCGGCGCGTCACCCGCGTGACGGCCCAGCAGCAGCGGCAGCTGGCCAGGGCGATCAAGAACGCGCGCGAGATGGCCCTGCTGCCGTACGCCGCGCGCTGACCGTTCCGCACGTCGTTCACCCACCTCTTACCGGGGGGCCGCTCCGCTGAGCGGCCCCCCGGTGTTGTTGCATGTAGTTGCATTTTCTTCGAATCCGTGGGCATACGCGGGAACGTCTCTGCCGGGGCAGGCGTCCAAGAGGGCAAGGGCTTTCGGTAACGCACCCGTCAAAGCTGTAACCGCAGGAACACCGCGCGTGCACGTGCATTTGCTCATGCATCTGCACGTGAACGGGGTTATGATCCGGATCAGTTACCACTGCATCTATGGCCACATCAGCCAGTGCACCACCGGGGAGCGACCTGTGGACCACGACGTGTACGACGTTGACGACGCGTCCGGCGTGTACAACGGCATGGCCGCCACGCAGCTGCACGACGTGGCCTGGCAGAAGAGTCGCCACAGCAACTCGCAGGGCTCCTGCGTGGAGTTCGCGCGGCTGCCCGACGGCGGCGTGGCCATGCGCAACAGCCGCTTCCCCGACGGGCCCGCGCTGGTCTACACGCGCGCCGAGATCGAGGCCATGCTGCTGGGCGTCAAGGACGGCGAGTTCGACCACCTCGTCGTGAGCTGACCCGCGCGGTACCGGCGGACACGCGACCACGGGGTGTGCCCCCGACGCGCGCGGCACCCGCCCCGGCGCCACCAACGCGCGTAGACCCGCGGCACATCAAGGCCCTGCGGCACGCGTCACCCGTAGCACCGGTCCGCTTGGTCGCCCGGGCTCTGGAGCCGGAACAGGGCCCACACCACCTTGCCGTTGAGCGTCCCCGCGAGCGGGTGCCAGCCCCAGCTGTCGCTGAAGGAGTCGACGAGGAACAGGCCGCGGCCCGACTCCGCCGAGAAGTCGTCCGTCGCACGGGCCACCGGGCTGTCGTGACTGGGGTCGCGCACCGCGCACACGAGCCGGTCGGACCAGCGCATCAGGTGCAGCCGGACGGGTCCGCTCTGCTCCCCGTGCCGCGGGGTGTCGGCCGGCAGCGCATGCCGCAGGGCGTTGGTGACGAGTTCGGAGACCACCAGGCAGACGTCGTCGAAGCGGTCGCCGGTGTCCCAGCCGTCGAGCGTCCTGCGGGTGAATCCCCGTGCCTCGCGCACCGCGTCGTAGCGGGGCGGCAGGGAACAGGAGGCGGCGTTGGAGACGGCTGCGGGGTCGAGTGGCGGAAGGCCCTGCCGTAACGGCTCGAGCATGGTCGATCCATTCGTCCCCATGCGAGGCACTCCCGGGAGTTCGCGGTCATAGCGATGCGGCGCGGTGGTGCGGGACCATGGTTTCGGATGCGTACCTCAGATGCAAGGGCAGATGCACGTGCACGTGACCGAAATGGACCTGCCCGTACCGCTTGTTGGGCAAATTTTCCGTCGTCTTCGCCTCCCCTTCACCGCGTTCAGTGGCTGGTTTCGGACCGCTCCCTGCATGATCCTGATCTTTTCCTTCGGCTCGATTCCGTTTCCGTAACCGGACGAGTACTGCTCGAAGTGTTTTAGTGGCAGACTTCGGCCCCTGAAGACGGTTGGGGAGGCTGGCGAACGTGAGCGCGGGAGAGCCCGGATCGGTGGTGCGGCGCATGCTGCTCGGATCACAACTCAGGCGACTGCGTGAGACGCGGGGGATCACGCGAGAGGCGGCGGGCTACTCGATCCGCGCCTCGGAGTCGAAGATCAGCCGGATGGAGTTGGGCCGGGTGAGCTTCAAGACGAGGGACGTCGAGGACCTGCTGACGCTGTACGGCATCACGGACGAGCACGAGCGCGCCTCCCTGCTCTCCCTGGCCAAGGAGGCCAACGTCGCGGGCTGGTGGCACAGTTACTCCGACGTGCTGCCCAGCTGGTTCCCCACCTATGTCGGCCTGGAGGGCGCCGCCTCGCTGATCCGGGTCTACGAGGTGCAGTTCGTGCACGGTCTGCTGCAGACCGAGGAGTACGCCCGCGCGGTCGTCCGGCGCGGGATGAAGGGCGCGAGCGAGGCGGACGTCGAGCGACGCGTCGCGCTGCGCCTGGAGCGGCAGAAGCACCTCGTCGCCGAGAGCGCGCCCGAGTTCCACATCGTCCTCGACGAGGCCGCGCTGCGCCGTCCGTACGGGGACCGCCGGGTGATGCGCGGGCAGCTCCAGCACCTGATCGAGATGTCCGAACGCCCGAATGTGCGGTTGCAGGTCATGCCGTTCGGCTTCGGCGGCCACTCCGGTGAAAGTGGCGCGTTCACGATCCTCAGCTTCCCCGAGTCCGACCTCTCGGACGTCGTCTACCTGGAGCAGCTCACCAGCGCGCTGTACCTCGACAAGCGCGAGGACGTCACCCAGTACGAGACGGCGCTGAAGGAGCTCCAGCAGGACAGTCCGGGGCCCGACGAGAGCCGGGACCTCCTCCGGGGACTGCTTCAGCTCATCTGAACAACTCCCCTGAAACACAAGTACGATGACGCCTCATCAGAGGCGGCCGGCCCGCGGTGGTCGCGAGGCCGCGGAGGCTGCGGCAGCTAGGGGATTGAGGGAACACATGTCGTCGTACTTCACCGACCTCGCCCAGCAGTACATCGACGGCGAGTGGCGCCCGGGCACCGGCTCCTGGGACATCATCGACTTCAACCCGTACGACAACGAGAAGCTGGCCTCGATCACGATAGCCACGGTCGACGAGGTCGACACGGCGTACCGGGCGGCCGAGCGGGCGCAGCAGCAGTGGGCCGCGACGAACCCGTACGCGCGCCGCGCGGTGTTCGAGAAGGCGCTGCGGCTCGTCGAGGACCACGAGGCGCGGATCAGCGAGGCGATCATCGCCGAGCTGGGCGGCACGCGCCTGAAGGCCGCCTTCGAGCTGCACCTCGCCAAGGAGTTCCTGCGCGAGGCGGTCCACCTGGCGCTGCGCCCCGAGGGCCGGATCATCCCCTCGCCGGTCGACGGCAAGGAGAACCGCGTCTACCGGGTGCCGGTCGGCGTCGTGGGCGTCATCAGCCCCTTCAACTTCCCCTTCCTCCTCTCCCTGAAGTCGGTCGCCCCGGCCCTCGCCCTCGGCAACGGCGTCGTCCTCAAGCCGCACCAGAACACGCCGATCGTCGGCGGCACGCTGGTCGCGAAGCTCTTCGAGGAGGCCGGCCTGCCGGGCGGGCTGCTCAACGTCGTGGTCACCGACATCGCGGAGATCGGCGACGCCTTCCTGGAGCACCCGGTCCCGAAGGTGATCTCCTTCACCGGCTCGGACAAGGTCGGCCGCCACGTCGCGACCGTCTGCGCCGCGCACTTCAAGCGCTCCATCCTGGAACTCGGCGGCAACAGCGCCCTCGTCGTCCTCGACGACGCCGACCTCGACTACGCCGTCGACGCCGCCGTCTTCAGCCGCTACGTGCACCAGGGCCAGGTCTGCATGGCCGCGAACCGCGTCCTGGTCGACCGGTCGGTGGCCGAGGAGTTCACCGAGAAGTTCGTCGCCAAGGTCAGGACCCTCAAGGCCGGTGACCCGCGCGACCCGTCGACCGTCATCGGTCCCGTGATCAACTCCTCGCAGGCGGACGCCCTGTCGGGCATCGTCGAGCAGGCCCTCGCCGAGGGCGCCACCGCCCTGGTGCGCGGCACCACCACCGACAACCTCGTCACCCCGTCGGTCCTCACCGACCTGCCCGCCGACTCGGCGCTCCTGCGGCAGGAGGTCTTCGGTCCGGTCGCCTTCCTCGTCCCGTTCGACGGTGAGGAGGAGGCCGTCCGCCTCGTCAACGACACGCCGTACGGGCTGAGCGGCGCCGTGCACACCGGTGACATCGAGCGCGGCGTCGCCTTCGCCAAGCGGATCGACGCCGGCATGTTCCACGTGAACGACGGGACCGTGCACGACGAGCCGATCGTGCCCTTCGGCGGGGAGAAGCACTCCGGCCTCGGCCGTCTGAACGGCGACACCATGCTGGACGCCTTCACCACCCAGAAGTGGATCTCGGTGCAGCACGGGCGGAGCGGCTTCCCGTTCTAGTTCCCGCTCCCGTGTCGGGGCCTTGCGGACAGAGGTTGACCGCAAGGGCCCGTAGCTTTCTCGGTGTCGGGGGGAAGTCCCCCGTCCGACGAAAGGCGGCCGGTCATGGTCACTCACGTGCGACCCGAAGCGCAGGGCGACGAGCGCGGAGCACTGCTCTCCTTCCTGGCGGAGCAGCGCGGCGGCATCCGCCGGTCGGTGCTGGGGCTGACCGACGAGCAGGCGTCGTCCCGGCCGAGCGCCAGTGAACTGTCCCTGGCCGGGCTGATCAAGCACGTCGCCGAGGTCGAGCAGGGGTGGGTCGCCCGCGCCCGGCAGGTGCCGCCGGCCGTCGAGCGGGACGAGTCGAACTGGCACGAGTGCTTCGTCCTGGTGGGGGACGAGACGGTGGCCTCGCAGCTGGCGTACTGGGAGAGGGTCGCCGCCGAGACGGAGGCCTTCATCCGGGAGGTGCCCAGCCTCGACGACACCTTCCCGCTGCCCGAGGCACCCTGGTTCCCGCCGGACGAGCGCGTTTCCATGCGGTGGCTGTGCCTGACGCTGATCCGCGAGACGGCCCGGCACGCAGGCCACGCCGACATCGTCCGCGAGTCGCTGGACGGCGCCTCGGCCTGGGACCTGGTGGCGAGGGAGCAGGAGGCGCCCGCCTAACCTGGACCGTATGTCAGTGATCCGTCTCCTGGTGCTGGGCGCGGTCCGCCAGCACGGGCGGGCCCACGGCTACCAGGTCCGCAACGACCTGGAGTTCTGGGGCGCGCACGAGTGGTCCAACGCCAAGCCCGGCTCGATCTACCACGCGCTCAAGCAAATGGCCAAGCAGGGTCTGCTGCACGCGCACGAGATCGCCCCGTCGACCGCCGGCGGGCCGCCCCGCACGGAGTACGAGATCACGGAGAAGGGCACCGAGGAGTTCTTCGGCCTGCTGCGCGCGTCCCTCACCGCCTACGACCAGAAGCCGGACGTGCTCGCCGCCGGACTCGGCCTGATGGTGGACCTGGAGCGCGACGAGGTGCTGACGCTGCTGGAGGAACGGGTCCAGGCCATCCAGACGTGGCGCAGGGCCGTCACCGAGTACTACACCCCCGAGGACGGCCCCGGGCAGCTCGGCCACATCGGCGAGATCATGAACCTGTGGGTGCACTCCGCCGACACCGGCGCCGAGTGGACCCGCGCGCTCATCGAGCGCATCCGAGGCGGTGCGTACACGTTCGCCGGTGAGGGCGAGCCGTTCGTCGGCGTCCTCGGAGAGGGCGAGGAGAACCCGTTCGCGACGCCGGAACCGCATCCGGGAGACCGCGACTAATCAAGTTTGACTAAGTCGGGAGACGGGCATACGCTCCGCGGGTCAGTAGTCAAGTTTGACTAAATGAGGAGTGTCAGTGGCCGACGCGGCGATCACCGTCGAAGGGGCACGCAAGAAGTATGGCGGCAAGAAAGCGTTGGACGGGATCGACCTGACGGTCGCCCGCGGCACGGTGCACGGGGTGCTGGGGCCCAACGGCGCGGGCAAGACGACGCTGGTCCGGATCCTCTCCACCCTGCTGCGCCCCGACGCCGGCCGGGTCGAGGTGGCCGGACACGACGTGGTCACCGACGCGTACGCCGTACGGCTGCGCATCGGCCTGCTCGGGCAGCACGCGGCGCTGGACGAGGAGCTGGGCGGCATGCAGAACCTGGAGATGTTCGGCCGCCTCCACCATCTGGGCGCCCGGCGGGCACGCGCGCGTGCCGACGAACTGCTCGCCCGTTTCGACCTCACCGACACCGGACGCAAACCGGTCAGCGCCTACAGCGGCGGCATGCGGCGCCGCCTGGACCTCGCCGCGTCCCTCATCACCGAACCGGAGGTCCTCTTCCTGGACGAACCCACCACGGGCCTCGACCCGCGGGGCCGCGCCGAGGTGTGGGCCTCCGTCCGCTCCTTGGTCGGGGGCGGTACGACGGTCCTGCTCACCACCCAGTACCTGGAGGAGGCCGACCAGCTCGCCGACCGCATCTCGGTCGTCGACGCCGGCCGGGTCGTCGCCGACGGCACGGCGGACGAACTGAAGGCGGCCACCGGCGGCGACCGCGTCGACGTGGTCCTGCGCGACGCCGGACACCTGGGCGCGGCCGTCGCCCTGCTGCCGCTCACCGGCGTCCGCGTCGACACCGACCGCCGGCTGGTCAGCGCCCCGGTCACCGACCGCATGGCGGCTCTCTCCGGCGTCGTACGGGCGCTGGAGGAGGCCGGCATCGAGGCGGAGGACATCGCCCTGCGCCGCCCGACCCTGGACGAGGTGTTCCTGCACCTCACCGACCGCACGAAGGAGACAGCGTGAGCACGGGCACCGTCACGACCACCGGCGCCGGCCCCCTGGCGTACGCCCTCACCGACTCGTGGACCATGACCCGGCGCGAGCTGGCCCGCTGGGGACGGCAGCCGGTCACCGTCGTCGTCAACCTGGTCTTCCCGGTCATGCTGCTGCTGATGTTCGGCTACCTCGTCGGCGGCGGCCGCGGGGTGAGCGGCGACTACGTCGACTACCTGGTCCCCGGGATGCTGGCGCTCACCATGGCCTTCGGCCTGGAGGGCACGATGATCGCCGTCACCCAGGACCTCAACAAGGGGGTCGTCGACCGCTTCCGCTCCCTCCCCATGACCAACGGCGCGGTTCTGGTGGGCCGGTCGGCCGCCGACATGCTCCAGTCGACGCTCGGGCTCACGGTGCTCGTCGGGGTCGGCTACGCGCTCGGCTGGCGGGCCCACGGCGGCCCCGGCGCCTTCCTGGGCGCCGTCGGCCTGCTGCTCCTCTTCCGGTTCGCGATGCTGTGGATCGGCATCTTCCTGGCCCTGGTGGCCGGGAAGCCGGAACTGGTGACGGCGGTGCAGATCCTGGTCTGGCCGGTCGGCTTCCTCTCCAACGCCTTCGCCACCCCTGAGTCCATGCCGGGCTGGCTGGGGACGGTCGTCCAGTGGAACCCGATGTCCCAGACCGCCACCGCCGTACGCGACCTGTTCGGCGGCCCCGGCGGGGAGCCCGGCCACGTGTGGGCGGCCCTCGCCTGGCCGCTGGCCCTGCTCGCGCTCTTCTTCCCCCTGGCGGTACGGAGGTTCGCGCGACTCAGCCGCTAGGCAGGGCTCAGTGGTGGAACCCGGTCGCCGCCCCCTTGTCCCGGGTCCGTGGGTGCGGCTGCCGCCGCAGTTCCGGCAGCAGCCGCTCCAGCTCCTCCACCAGCAGGTCGGCCATGTCGGCCGAGAAGCCGTTGCGGCACACCACGCGCAGCACCGACAGGTCCTCGCGGTGCGGCGGGAAGGTGTACGCCGGCACCAGCCAGCCGCCCTCCCGCAGCCGCCGCGAGACGTCGAACACGTCGTACGCCGTCACGTCGTCGGCCGTCGTGAAGGCGAACACCGGCAACTCGTCGCCGCGCGTCAGCAGCCGGAAGTCGCCGAGCGCCTCCACGCGCTCGGCGATCCCGCGCGCGATGTCCCGCGAGGCCTGCTGCACCGCCCGGTAGCCCTCCCGGCCCAGCCGCAGGAACGTGTAGTACTGCGCGACCACCTGCGCGCCGGGCCGGGAGAAGTTCAGCGCGAAGGTCGGCATGTCGCCGCCCAGGTAGTTGACCCGGAAGACCAGCTCCTCGGGCAGTGCGTCCGCGTCCCGCCACAGCGCCCAGCCGACACCGGGGTAGACGAGGCCGTACTTGTGCCCCGAGGTGTTGATCGAGGCGACCCGCGGCAGCCGGAAGTCCCACACCAGGTCCTCGTCCAGGAAGGGCGCGACCATGGCCCCGGACGCGCCGTCGACGTGCACCGGGATGTCGAGCCCGGTGCACTCCTGGAGGGCGTCCAGGGCCGCGCAGAGGTCGGCGACCGGCTCGTAGGAGCCGTCGAAGGTGGAGCCGAGGATGCCAACGACCCCGATGGTGTTCTCGTCGCAGAGTTCGGCGGCGGCCCGGGGGTCCAGGTGGAAGCGGTCGCCCTCCATGGGGACCTGCCGGGCCTCCACCTCCCAGAAGGTGCAGAACTTCTCCCAGCAGACCTGGACGTTCACGCCCATGACCAGGTTGGGCCGCACGTCCCTCGCCGGGTACCGGTCGGCGTTGCGCAGCGCCCACCGCCGCTTCAGCGCCATGCCGGCCAGCATGCACGCCTCGCTCGACCCGGTCGTGGAGCAGCCCACCACCGCCGCGGGGTCGGGCGCGTGCCACAGGTCGGCGAGCATCGCCACGCAGCGCCGCTCCAGCTCGGCGGTGCGCGGGTACTCGTCCTTGTCGATCATGTTCTTGTCCCGGCACTCGCCCATCAGCACCCCGGCCTGCGGCTCCATCCAGGTGGTGACGAAGGTGGCCAGGTTGAGGCGTGCGTTGCCGTCCAGCATCAGCTCGTCGTGGACGAGCCGGTACGCCGTCTCCGGGGGCAGCGGGGAGTCGGGCAGCCGGTGGGCCGGCGGGGCCTCGGTCATGCCGCCGAGCGGGTTCGTCGCCCCGTGGAACGGGTTGACGGCGAGCCGGCGCCGGTCACGGTCGCCGTCGTGGGGCGCGGGGGGCACCTGGTGCAATGGCATGCAGTCGACGGTAGGTCCGGGGCCGGGCCCCCGCATGCGGGCTTGCACCTCACGTCACGTGAGGAGGCAGCGTGGAGGGCGTCAGAGAAGGGAGCGGAAGTGAGCTACTCCGTGGGACAGGTCGCCGGCTTCGCCGGAGTGACGGTGCGCACCCTGCACCACTACGACGACATCGGCCTGCTCGTACCCAGCGAGCGCAGCCACGCGGGCCACCGGCGCTACGGCGACGGCGACCTCGACCGGCTGCAGCAGATCCTGTTCTACCGGGAGCTGGGCTTCCCGCTCGACGAGGTCGCCGCCCTGCTGGACGACCCGGCCGCGGACCCGCGCGCACACCTGCGCCGCCAGCACGAGCTGCTGTCCGCCCGGATCGAGAAGCTGCAGAAGATGGCGGCGGCCGTGGAGCACGCCTTGGAGGCACGCAGCATGGGCATCAACCTCACGCCCGAGGAGAAGTTCGAGGTCTTCGGCGACTTCGACCCCGACGAGCACCAGGAGGAGGTGCGCGAGCGCTGGGGCGACACCGACGCCTACCGCCAGTCGCAGCAGAAGACCGCCACGTACACCAAGGAGGACTGGCAGCGCATCCAGGACGAGGCCGACGAACTCACCCGGCGCTTCGTCGCCCTGATGGACGCCGGTGAGCCCGCCGACTCCGAGGGGGCGATGGACGCCGCCGAGGACCACCGGCTGGGCATCATCCGCAACCACTACGACTGCGGGTACGAGATGCACACCTGCCTGGGCGACATGTACGTCTCGGACGAACGTTTCACGCGAAACATCGACGCCGCCAAGCAGGGCCTCGCCGCCTACATGCGCGACGCGATCCTGGCCAACGCCGTCCGGCACACCTCCTGAGCGGTGGTCGTGGCCCGGGTCTCACTCCCGGGCCACGACCACCGCCGTCCCGTACGCGCACACCTCGGTGCCCACGTCCGCGGCCGCCGTCACGTCGAAGCGGAACGCCAGGACCGCGTTGGCCCCTCGCGCGCGTGCCTGCTCGACGAGTCGCTCCATCGCCTCGTTGCGGGTCTCGACCAGCGTCTTGGTGAGGCCGCGCAGCTCGCCGCCGACCATCGACTTCAGCCCGGCGCCGATCTGGCTCCCCAGGTGCCGGGAGCGCACGGTCAGTCCGAAGACCTCCCCGAGCACCTCCTGCACGCGGTGGCCCGGCAGATCGTTCGTGGTCACGACGAGCACCTCGGGCCGAGGGCCCTGTCCGCCGCCGTATTCTTCGATGCTCATGGTTCTCAGGCTTCCCCGGGTCCGGCCACAGTGCACACCGGGATGCCCGGTGGAACCTGGAACCCGACGGCTGCGTTGATACGTTTGGGCAGCCAGTCCCAGCCCGCCTCCCCCCAGCAGCAGGAGCCACAATCCCGTGACCACCCTTGCGCTCGGCCCCGAGTGGCTCAGCCCGGACTACCTGATCGAGACCTTCGCTCTGCCGGGCATCCTGCTCATCGTCTTCGCCGAGTCCGGACTCTTCGCGTTCCTGCCCGGCGACTCGCTGCTGTTCACCGCGGGCCTCTTCGTCGCCCAGGGCGAGTACATCAGCCAGCCGCTGTGGCTGGTGTGCACGCTGATCGTGCTGGCCGCCGTCATCGGCGACCAAGTGGGATACATGATCGGCAAGTTCCTCGGTCCTAAGCTCTTCAGCCGGCCGAACTCCAAGCTCTTCAAGAAGGAGAACCTGGACAAGGCGCACGAGTTCATGGAGAAGTACGGCCCCAAGGCGATCGTCCTGGCCCGCTTCGTCCCGATCGTGCGCACCTTCGCCCCCATCGTGGCGGGCGCCGGCCGCATGAAGTACCGCACCTTCCTCACGTACAACGTGATCGGCGGCGTGGCCTGGGGCTCGGGCGTCACCCTCGCGGGCTACTGGCTGGGCCAGATCGAGTTCATCCGCACCAACGTCGAGCCCATCCTCGTCCTGATCGTCGTCGTCTCGGTCGTCCCGATCGCCATCGAGTACCTGCGCGAGCGCGGCAAGAAGAAGCGCGCCGCCGCGACCGCGCCCCCCGCGGCCCAGCAGCAGCCGCAGCCCTCGTACCCGGTCATGGACGACGCCACGACCCAGCTCCGCAGGGTCGACCAGTACGAGCAGCCGCAGCAGCAGTACCAGCAGCCGCAGCCCCCGCAGTACCAGCAGCCGCAGCAGTACCAGCCGCGGCCTCCGCAGTACCAGCAGCCCCCGCAGCAGCCGTACCCCCAGCAGTACCCGCAGAACTACGGGCAGCAGCCCTACGGCGACCAGCAGAGCGGTCAGTACCCCTACAACCAGGGTCGCTGAACCCGCCCGAGGGCGCGGGGGCGGCCTAGAACCCCCGCGTCCGCTTCGCCGCCCGGCGGCCGGCGGCGCTCGCGGCGCCCGGCACCCTCAGGAACAGCCGCGAGATCTCCCCACCGAGGTTCACCCCGATGGCGATGGCCATCGCGAGCGCCACCGCCTTGGACAGCGACAGCAGCCCCGAGTCCACCTCGCTCTGCGCGATCGCCAGCAGTCCGAAGTACGTCGCCGAACCGGGCAGCAGCGGCCCGATCGCCGCGGTCGTGTACGGCAGCGCCGACGCGAACCGGTACCGGGACATCAGCTGCCCGAACAGACCCACCAGCCCCGCCGCGGCCGCCGTGGAGGCCACCGGCGAGATGTCGCCCGCGTAGTGCATGGCGCCGTACACGCACCAGGCGACGCCACCGTTCAGGGTCACCGCCAGCACAGTGGATCGTTCCTGCTGGAGCAGGACCGCGAAGGCCAGCGACAGCAGCATCGACGCGACGATCTGCACGATCGGATCGTCCCCCGTGCCCAGCTGCGCGTCCGGATTGAGCTTGGCGCCCAGCTGGACACCGAAGTACAGCACCACCAGCACCCCGGCGACGATGCTGACGAAGAAGTACATGACCTCCAGCAGCCGCGCGGCGGCGGTGATGTAGAAGCCGGTCAGGCCGTCCTGCACCCCCGCCACCAGCGCCCGCCCCGGCAGCAGCGCGAACAGCCCACCGGTGATCACCGCGGACGCCTTCACGTCGACGTGCGTCAGCGTCAGCGCGATGCCGATCGCCGCCGGCGGCATCGCGGCCACCGCGAACTGGTAGAACTCCGGCAGCCCGCGGCCGGCGCACAGCCACGCCAGCCGGTCGCCGAGCATCGCGCCGAACAGTGCCGCGAAGAACACGATCACGTCACCGCCGACCAGCAGTGAGGCCGCGCCCGCGAGCAGACCGCTCGCCGTGGTCAGCACCCAGGTGGGGTACGGGTGCCGGTTGCGGCGGATCTCCGCGAGGCGCCGGTAGGCCTCCTCCAGGGAGATCTGCGTCTCCGGGTCGCTGAGGTCGTCCACCAGCTGGAAGACGGCCGCGAGCCGGGTGTAGTCGGTGCCGCGGCGGCGCACCGTGCGCGACGCCGTCACCGGGTCCTCGACCAGCGACGGCTGGTGGGAGATGGACAGCAGGGTGAAGGTGACGTTCGGCTCGCAGCGGTCCAGCCCGTAGGAGCGGCAGACGGCGAACATCGCCGCCTCCACGTCCTCGGCGCCCTCACCCCCGGCGAGCAGCAGCTCCCCGATACGCAGCGTCAGGTCGAGCACGCGGGGCACGGCCGGACCGGTCTCGTCGTCGTGCCGCTGGGGGGACTCGGGCGCGGGCCGCTCGGCCACCGGCATGCGCAGCATCGCGCGCATCCGGTCCTGCCAGGGCACGTCCGTCAGACTGACCGCCGGGAAGCCGCTCGCGGGCGTGAACGCGTTCGGCGCCGACCACGCGCTGTACGTGCTCGGGGTGGTGAACGCCGAGCCCTCGGTCTCCTCCGCGGGCACGGCCGGCGGCGCGTCCACCCCGTCCGGCAGCGCGAACTCCGACGTGGTCTCGGACTCCGAGCCGACGTGCCGCGCGACGGCCAGCCCCTCGGGGATCTCGAACTCGGACGTCGTCGACGACTCGCCGTCGATCGACGCCACCACCCCGCCCGGCGGCCGGAAGGCACTGTGGGCCTCGTCCGACTGCGGCTTGCGGTCCTCCGCCTCCGTCACGTGCGCAACGCTCCCTGGTACGAACACTCCCTCTCGTAACCCTCAGTATGCGCAGCCAAACGTGAACGGGCCGCACGCCTCACGCGTGCGGCCCGTTACGGGAGGGGCTGCTGCTCAGTGGCCGCCCTGGTCCTTGAAACGCTTGTACGAACGCTCGATCTCGGCCTCGGCGTCGGTGCGGCCGACCCAGTCGGCGCCCTCGACGGACTTGCCGGGCTCCAGGTCCTTGTAGACCTCGAAGAAGTGCTGGATCTCCAGGCGGTCGAACTCCGACACGTGGTGGATGTCACGCAGGTGCTCCACACGCGGGTCGGTCGACGGCACGCACAGCAGCTTGTCGTCCCCGCCGGCCTCGTCCGTCATCCGGAACATGCCGATCGCGCGGCAGCGGATCAGGCAGCCGGGGAAGGTCGGCTCGTCCAGGATGACCAGGGCGTCCAGCGGGTCGCCGTCCTCGCCGAGGGTGTTCTCGACGAAGCCGTAGTCGGTCGGGTAGGCGGTCGAGGTGAACAGGCGGCGGTCCAGGCGGATACGACCGGTCTCGTGGTCCACCTCGTACTTGTTCCGCGAACCCTTCGGGATCTCGATCGTGACGTCGAACTCCACCGGACGCTCCTCCATGATCAGCACATAGTTCTGGTGGTTAAGTGTCCCTCACGCAGGTGCGTGATCGCGAAAGGGGCTGGTGGTAGTGCCGGAGCTGAGGCCTTGGCGGGCCGCGAGGCCGCACGTGGCGCGGGCCGCGGGCGCCGTCCGACCGCGTCTCGCACGCGCCGCACGGTCCGCCGGACCGCGGGTCGCGCGGCTCGCACGGGCCACGGCACCGCAGCTCACCCGGATCACCAGGCCGAAGACCTGGCAGTACACCGCCGGCGCCGCCACCGCCGGGCTGGCACTGGCCGCCGGTGTGGTGACCGCCGCCGGCCCCTGGGACTCCACGGGTCAGCGTACGGCCGAGCAGGACCGGGCCGTCGCCCTGGAGCACACGGGTGGCGCAGATCACGGTCGCGGATCACGGGGCGCCGGCACGGCGGCCGGCCCGCCCCGCCCCGCGCCCAGCGCCGGCTCCGTCCTGGCCTCCCTGGGCGGCGGCGAGGGCTCGCGGCCGGACGGGGCCAAGGCGGCGCCGGGCGGGACCGCCCTCGCCGACGCCCTCGACCCCCTGCTGGCGGACCCGGCGCTCGGCACCCGCCCCGGCGCGACCGTCGTCGACCTCACCACCGGCAAGCGCCTCTACGGCACCGGCGCCGGCACGCCCCTCACCCCCGCCTCCACCACCAAGATCGCCACCGGCGTCGCCGCCCTCACCGCCCTCGGCCCCGACCACCGGCTCACCACCCGCACCGCCCTGGAGCCCGACACCGGCGAACTCGTCCTGGTCGGCGGCGGCGACCCGACCCTCACCGCGCGCGCGGACGCCCGGGGCCTCGCGAGCCTGCGCACCCTCGCCGGGCAGACGGCGGCGGCACTGAAGAAGCGGGACGTGCGCAAGGTGACGCTGTCGTACGACACGACGCTCTACGCGGGAGCGGAAATGCACCCGATCGGGGTCAACGAGAACCTCGCCCGCGTCACCGCGCTGATGGCCGACGAGGCCCGCACCGACGACTCCACCAGCGGCCCCGCCCCCCGCGTGCCCGACCCGGCCGCCGACGCCGCGCGCACCTTCGCCGGTCTGCTGGAGAAGCACGGCGTCACCGCGTCGGCCCCCGGTCCCTCCAAGGCCACCAACCGCGCCGACACCCTCGCCACCGTCTCCTCGCCCCCGCTGTCGGCCCTGGTCGAGCGGATGCTGACCGACAGCGACAACGACCTCGCCGAGGCCCTGGCCCGGCACACCGCCGTGGCGACCGGTAAGCGCGCCGACTTCAAGGGCGTCTCCGCGGCCGTCACCGCCCGCCTGAAGCAGCTGGGGCTGCCCGTGCGCGGCGCCGAGTTCCACGACGGCAGCGGCCTGGACCGCGCCGACCGGATCACTGCCGAGCTGCTCGCCGCCCTGTTGGCCGAAGCCGCCGACCCGGACCGCCCCGAGCTGCGCCCGGTCCTCACCGGCCTGCCCGTCGCCGGCTTCACCGGCACGCTGACCAGCCGCTACACGGACGGCGCGGCCGGCCTCGTCCGTGCGAAGACCGGCACCCTGACGGGGGTCAACACCCTCGCGGGCACCGTGGTCACCGACCAGGGGCGCGTGCTGGCCTTCGCCTTCCTCGGCTCCGGCACGACGGACGCCTGGGCGGCCCAGGCGGCTCTGGACAGGGCGGCGACGACCCTGGCCTCCTGCGGCTGCGCCTGACCCCCCGACGCCCCCGCGCCCCGCGGGTGCCCCCACCCCACCGCTCGCCACGGCCTGCCCCTGGCGGCGGTGCTCACGTACGGTTGACGCATGACGAGCTTCGGCGCATCTTCCGGCATGGTCGACTGGAATCTCGCGGTGGCGACCGCGACCCGGCTCGTACGACCGGGCCCCGAGGTGAGCCGCGACGAGGCCCGGGCCGTCGTCGCGGAACTCCGCCGCCATGCCAAGGTCTCGGAGGAGCACGTCCGGGGCTTCACCCGGATGGCCACCGAGGAGATCCACGACACCCCCGTCCTCGTCGTCGACCGGCCCGGCTGGGTCCGGGCCAACGTCGCCGGGTTCCGGGAGATCCTCAAGCCCCTGCTGGAGAAGATGCAGGAGCGGCGCGGCGACGGCGCCGGCAACGCGGTTCTCGGCGCCGTCGGCGGCAAGGTCACCGGCGTGGAGCTGGGCATGCTGCTGTCCTTCCTGTCCTCCCGCGTCCTCGGCCAGTACGAGACCTTCGCCCCGGCCACCCGCGAGCTGCCCGCCGGTGCGAACGGCGGCGGCCGGTTGCTGCTGGTCGCGCCGAACATCGTGCACGTGGAGCGCGAACTCGACGTGGACCCGCACGACTTCCGCCTGTGGGTGTGCCTGCACGAGGAGACGCACCGCACCCAGTTCACCGCGGTGCCCTGGCTGCGCGACCACCTGGAGGGCGAGATCCAGTCGTTCCTCGCGGAGACCGACGTCGACCCCATGACGGTGCTGGAGCGGGTCCGCGAGGCCGCCCAGACGCTCGCGGGGGGCCGCCCGGAGGGCGAGGAGGACGACGGCGGCCGCTCCCTGGTCGAGCTGGTGCAGACCCCCGCCCAGCGCGAGGTGCTCGGCCGGCTCACCGCCGTGATGTCCCTCCTGGAGGGGCATGCCGACTTCGTGATGGACGGGGTCGGCCCGTCGGTCGTGCCGAGCGTCGGCGAGATCCGCGAGAAGTTCCAGCAGCGGCGCGCCAAGGGCGCCTCCCGCCTCGACCTGGCCCTGCGCAAGCTGCTCGGCCTGGACGCCAAGCTCCGCCAGTACCGGGACGGCGAGCGCTTCGTCCGGGCCGTCGTCGACGAGTGCGGCATGGACGGGTTCAACCGCGTCTGGACCTCGCCCAACACCCTCCCCACCAAGTCGGAGATCGCCAAACCGGCGGATTGGATCGCGCGGGTGCACCGCTCGTCGGAGTCGTGAGCCCCGCGGGCGGGCGCGGAACGAAACCGGCCGACGGCAGGTAAACGCCCCTCCAATCACCCGTCCGAGGGACCGTGGGCCCTCGGCAGGCGTGCGATGCTCAGGGAACGGCCCGTTTCTGTCACCATCTACACACTCTGCGTGACCGAACCTCGGGCTCACCCCCGACAACTTCATGAAGGGCACCGGACATGGGTCCCCATCCTGCGGTCGCGGCGATACGCCTGGCGGTCCGCCGCGTCCTCCACGACATCCTCACCGAACTGAACACCACGGCCGGCGTACCCGCCGCGACGGCCGCCGACCGCGTGCCGGAGCGCCCGCCCGCGCCGCTCGTGCTCGTGGCGTGCTCCGGCGGCGCCGACTCCATGGCACTCGCCTCCGCCCTCGCCTTCGAGGCCCCCCGGCTCGGGGTCCGCGCCGGCGGCATCACCGTCGACCACGGCCTGCAGAACGGCTCCGACCTGCGCGCCGAAGAGGTCGTCCTGCGCCTGCGCGAGCTGGGCCTGGACCCGGTCGAGGCCGCCAGCGTGACCGTGGGCCGTGCCGGAGGCCCCGAGGCCGCCGCCCGCGACGCACGCTACGCCGCCCTGGACGACGCCGCCGCCCGGCACGGCGCCGCCGCCGTCCTGCTCGGCCACACCCGCGACGACCAGGCCGAGACCGTGCTGCTGGGCCTCGCCCGCGGCTCCGGCATCCGCTCCCTGTCGGGCATGGCCGCGGTCTCGGGGGCCGGCGGCCGTTACCGCCGCCCCTTCCTCCAGGTCGACCGGCAGACCGCCCGCAAGGCGTGCATGGTCCAGTCCCTGCCCGTCTGGGACGACCCGCACAACGCCGACCCGGCCTACACCCGCTCCCGGCTGCGCCACGAGGGCCTGCCCGCCCTGGAGAAGGCCCTCGGCAAGGGCGTCGTGGAGGCCCTCGCCCGTACGGCCCAACTCTCCCGGGACGACGCCGACGCCCTCGACACCTGGGCCCGCCAGGCCGAGGCCGGCGTCCGCGACGCCACCGGCGTGCTGGAGTGCGCCAAGCTCTACGCCCTCCCGCCCGCCGTACGCCGCCGCATCCTGCGCCGCGCCGCCATCGAGGCCGGTGCCCCGGCCGGTGCGCTGTTCGCCCGGCACGTCGAGGAGGTGGACCGGCTGATCACCGGCTGGCGCGGTCAGGGGGCCATCAACCTCCCCGGCAAAGTCGTCGCCCGGCGGCAGGGTGGCAGACTGGTGATTCGGCAAGGCTGAATCCGGGCCCTCCCACCGATCCGCGCACGGATCGCCGGGGCGCTCCGGAGTGGCCGGTGGGACGACCGAAAGTGATGCGGGTGGACGCGAACGACATGGGTGCCGACCTCGAGAAGGTACTCATCACCAAGGAAGAGATCGACGCGAAGCTGGCCGAGCTGGCCGCGAAGATCGACGCGGAGTACGCGGGCAAGGACCTGCTCATCGTCGGTGTCCTCAAGGGCGCCGTGATGGTCATGGCCGACCTGGCGCGCACGCTGTCCACCCCCGTCACCATGGACTGGATGGCGGTGTCCTCGTACGGCGCGGGCACCCAGTCCTCCGGCGTGGTGCGGATCCTCAAGGACCTCGACACCGACATCAAGGGCAAGCACGTCCTGATCGTCGAGGACATCATCGACTCCGGCCTGACCCTGTCCTGGCTGATCTCCAACCTCGGCTCGCGCGAGCCCGCCTCCCTCAAGGTGTGCACACTGCTGCGCAAGCCCGACGCCGCGAAGGTCGCCATCGACGTGGAGTGGGTCGGTTTCGACATTCCCAACGAGTTCGTCGTCGGCTACGGCCTGGACTACGCCGAGAAGTACCGCAACCTCCCGTTCGTCGGTACGCTCGCGCCCCACGTCTACGGCGGCTGACACGGCCCCGTAGCGGGCTCCACGGCGTTCCGGGGGGCCGACCGGGAACCCCGGAGGCCTCCGCGCCGTTGGAGCATGCAGACGGGGCGTCGGCCGTCCGTGCGGCTGAGGGCCGCCAGGCTGGGGTACCGTCAGAAGAACTGTCTTATCAAACTCACTATGGCAGGAGGGACGGGGCGGCACCGCTCCGTGTGGATGGACGTGAAGCGATACTTCCGTGGGCCGGTCATGTGGATCGTGCTGGCCGTCCTTGCCGTGGTCGTGTTGATGCAGGTCGTCGGCTCGTCCGGCGGCTACAAGACGGTGGACACTGGCCAGGTCGTCCAGGCGATCAACGACAACAGGGTCGAGTCGGCCAAGCTCACCACCGGTGACGAGCAGACCATCGAGGTCCACCTCAAGGACGGCGAGAAGGTCGAGGGCAGCTCGAAGATCAAGGCGAGCTACATCGGCGACCAGGGCGTGACCCTCGCCAGCACGCTGCAGAACAAGTACCAGGACAAGCAGATCCCCGACGGCTACACCGTGTCGCCGTCGAAGCAGAACCCGTTCGTCGGGCTCCTGATCACTCTGCTTCCCTTCGTCCTCATCGTGGTCATCTTCCTGTTCCTGATGAACCAGATGCAGGGCGGCGGCAGCCGTGTCATGAACTTCGGCAAGTCCAAGGCGAAGCTCATCACCAAGGACACCCCCAAGACGACGTTCTCCGACGTCGCCGGTTCGGACGAGGCCGTCGAGGAACTCCACGAGATCAAGGAGTTCCTGCAGGAGCCGGCCAAGTTCCAGGCCGTCGGCGCCAAGATTCCCAAGGGCGTGCTGCTGTACGGCCCGCCCGGCACCGGCAAGACGCTGCTCGCGCGCGCCGTCGCCGGCGAGGCGGGCGTGCCGTTCTACTCGATCTCCGGTTCCGACTTCGTCGAGATGTTCGTCGGTGTCGGTGCCTCCCGAGTGCGCGACCTGTTCGAGCAGGCCAAGGCGAACGCCCCGGCGATCGTCTTCGTCGACGAGATCGACGCGGTCGGCCGCCATCGCGGCGCCGGCCTCGGCGGCGGTCACGACGAGCGCGAGCAGACCCTGAACCAGCTGCTCGTCGAGATGGACGGCTTCGACGTCAAGGGCGGCGTGATCCTCATCGCCGCGACGAACCGGCCGGACATCCTCGACCCGGCGCTGCTGCGCCCGGGCCGCTTCGACCGGCAGATCGCGGTCGACCGCCCCGACATGCAGGGCCGTCTGGAGATCCTCAAGGTCCACCAGAAGGGCAAGCCGGTCGCGCAGGACGTCGACCTGTCGGCCGTCGCCCGCCGTACGCCCGGCATGACCGGTGCCGATCTGGCCAACGTGCTGAACGAGGCCGCCCTGCTGACGGCCCGCAGCGACCAGAAGCTGATCGACAACCACATGCTGGACGAGGCGATCGACCGTGTGGTCGCGGGCCCGCAGAAGCGGACCCGGATCATGTCGGACAAGGAGAAGAAGATCACCGCGTACCACGAGGGCGGTCACGCCCTGGTCGCGGCGGCCTCACCCAACTCCGACCCGGTCCACAAGATCACGATCCTGTCGAGAGGCCGGGCCCTCGGTTACACGATGGTGCTCCCGGACGAGGACAAGTACTCGACCACGCGCAACGAGATGCTCGACCAGCTCGCCTACATGCTGGGTGGCCGCGCGGCCGAGGAACTGGTCTTCCACGACCCGACGACGGGTGCCGCCAACGACATCGAGAAGGCCACCGGCCTGGCTCGGGCGATGGTGACGCAGTACGGCATGACCGAGCGCCTCGGTGCGATCAAGTTCGGTGGCGACAACACCGAGCCGTTCCTCGGACGCGAGATGGCTCACCAGCGCGACTACTCGGAAGAGGTCGCCGCGCTGGTGGACGAAGAGGTCAAGAAGCTGATCGAGACGGCGCACAACGAGGCCTGGGAGATCCTGGTCGAGAACCGCGACGTCCTCGACAACCTCGTCCTCGCCCTGCTGGAGAAGGAGACGCTGGGCAAGGAGGAGATCGCCGAGGTCTTCGCCCAGATCGTCAAGCGCCCGGCCCGGCCCGCCTGGACCGGATCGTCCCGCCGTACGCCCTCGACCCGTCCGCCGGTGCTCTCCCCCAAGGAGCTCGCCCTGACGAACGGAGCGAACGGCGCCACGCCGGCCATCACCACCGCCAAGAGCACCACGGCGGAGCCGGCCCCGGCACCGGAGCGAGCCCCGGAGGACCGCCCGGAGAGCTGATCCAGCCACTCCCGGTGGCCCCACCAGGCCCGGAATGTATGCCGCGCCCCCCAGGTTCTAGCCTTGGGGGGCGCGGCGTTTCCGTATGCCGACAGCAGTATCAGGACAGGAACGAGGCACCAGATGACCGACCCCGTGACGCTGGACGGCGAGGGCCAGATCGGCGAGTTCGACGAGAAGCGGGCCGAGAACGCCGTACGCGAACTGCTCATCGCGGTCGGCGAGGACCCGGACCGCGAGGGCCTGCGGGAGACGCCCGCGCGCGTGGCCCGGGCCTACAGGGAGATATTCGCCGGGCTGTGGCAGGAGCCCGAGGACGTGCTGACGACGACGTTCGACCTCGGGCACGACGAGATGGTGCTGGTGAAGGACATCGAGGTGTTCAGCACGTGCGAACACCACCTCGTCCCGTTCCGCGGGGTGGCGCACGTCGGCTACATCCCGTCCCCCAGCGGCAAGATCACGGGCCTGTCCAAGCTGGCCCGCCTCGTGGACGTCTACGCGCGCCGCCCGCAGGTGCAGGAGCGTCTGACCACGCAGGTCGCGGACTCCCTCATGGAGATCCTGGAGCCCCGTGGCGTGATCGTCGTCGTGGAGTGCGAGCACATGTGCATGTCCATGCGGGGGATCCGCAAGCCCGGCGCGAAGACCCTCACGTCGGCGGTGCGCGGTCAGCTGCGGGACGTCGCCACCCGCAACGAGGCGATGAGCCTGATCATGGCGCGCTGACGGCGCCCCGGGCGGTCAGGCCGCCGGAGCCGCGCCCGGGTGGTCCTCGTCGTCGTCCTCCGGGAGCTTGCAGACCCGCTCCAGGAAGAGCGCGGCCGCTATCACGGCGATCCCCGCCAGGACCGAGAAGCCGGCGTAGAAGGCCTGGTCGCGGCGGGCCGGGACGTCGAGGTACTCCAGCAGGAAGACGCCCGTGCCGCAGTACATGCCGGAGACGAGGGCGGCCACCAGGGCGCTGGCCTGGCCGAAGACGACCGAGCGCGCCGCCATCATCGGGTCGACGCCCTTGGCGTCCGGGACCCGCTCCCGCTGGGCCTTCAGACGGGCCCGCAGGGAGAGCGCCGTGGCCAGCAGGATCACGGCGATCAGGGCGAGGACGACCGGGGCGGCCAGGGGGACGCTCGGCAGGCTCCCGAAGGAGTCCCACAGGCGGGCGCCCGCCCAGGACAGGACCGCGGCGGCGACGAACACGCCGGCCAGCACCCTGATGCGCAGCTCTTTCACGGTGTCCCGGTGTCCCTTCGGTGCCCTGCGTGCTCGTCCTCGCCGTGCCGGCCTCGCGGCCGTGCCGACCCCGTCGACCTTAACGACTACTCGGGCAGCCGGAGTTCCAGGTCGGCGCGGGGCGCGACGCCCTCCCGGGTGACGGCGTCCAGCAGGTCGGCGACCGGGCCGTGTCCCGGCAGGTCGGCGTGGGGGTCCACGTCGTGCCAAGGGGCGAGGACGAAGGCGCGTTCGTGGGCGCGCGGGTGGGGCAGGGTGAGCTGCGGGTCGTCGGAGACCACGTCGGCGTAGGCAACGATGTCGACGTCGAGGGTGCGCGGGCCCCAGTGCTCGTCGCGGACCCGGTGGAAGGCCTCCTCGACCGCGTGCGCCCGCTCCAGCAGGGAGGACGGGGGCAGGGTGGTCTTCACCACCACGACCGCGTTGAAGTACGCGGGCTGGCTCTCGGGGTCGACGCCCCACGGCTCCGTCTCGTACACCGGCGAGACGCCCTTGACGCGCACACCCGGGGTGTCCTCCAGGGCGTCGATGGCGCCCTGGAGGGTCTCCAGGCGGTTGCCGAGGTTGGCGCCGAGGGCGATCACGGCCCGCTTGGGGTTGGACAGCGTGGTGTCGGCGGCGTCGACCTGTTCGATGACGGAGGAGGGCACCGGCTGTACGGTCGGGTCGCTGGGACCCTTGGTGAACGAGGCGCTCATACACGGCTCCGGATGATGGTGACGGTCACGTCGTCGAAGGGCACGGTGATCGGTGCGTCCGGCTTGTGGACGCAGACCTCGACCTCCTCGACCCCTTCGTGCTTCAGACAGACCTGGGCGATGCGCTCGGCGAGCGTCTCGACGAGGTTGACGGGCTCGCCCTCGACGACGGCCACGACCTCCTCGGCCACGATGCCGTAGTGCACGGTCTTCGCCAGGTCGTCGTCGGCCGCGGCCGGTCGGGTGTCCAGGCCCAGGACGATGTCCACGAGGAAGGTCTGGCCGTCCTCGCGTTCCTTGGGGAACACTCCGTGGTGCCCGCGGGCCTTGAGGCCGCGCAGCGCGACACGATCCACGCGAATCACTCCTGCAGTCGTCGGTCTCGGCCGGTGCGCACCACGTGCGGGCGGTGCGCCGGCCACAGTCGAATCTACCCGCGAGCACCGACAGCGCCGGGCCACGGGGTGTCGGGGGCCGGCCGGGAGCCAGGAGGTTTCACCGTGCGTTTTCCCTGGCGGCCCCGGTGGATCACGGGTTGGTAGCCGCCCATACCCGGCGGTCCGTGATTCCAACCACTTCTTCATCCCCCCGGATCACGGAGGGGTGTCCTCGCCCTCCTCGTCCTCGGTCTCGGCCAGTACGGGGGAGGCGTGGTGGGACCAGAGTTTCCAGCCGGCGGGCGTACGCCGGAACGCGTTGGTGGCGACCACGAGCTGGCCCACGAGCGGCCCGAGCTCGTCGCCGCCGTCGGGGGCGGGCCCACCGCTGAGGATGTTCTCGGTGCAGGTCACCATGGCGGTGTCACCGGTCACGGAGACGTGCACGTCGGTGAGGAAGAACTGGATGTAGTCGGTGTTCGCCATGATCAGCGCGTAGGAGCGCAGCACCTCGCCGCGGCCGGTGAGCACCGGCCAGCCGGGGTGCACGCAGGAGACCACGCCGGCGTCGGCGGGGTCGTGGTACGACTCGTCGATGCCCAGGTCGGACGGGGTGAGCCAGAACCCGGACACCGCCTCGAAATCGCCCTGTTCCAGCGCTTCGTAGAAGGCGGTGTTGGCGGCCTCCACCTGCTCGACGTCGATGTGCGGCGCGTTCACCGGGTTCCTTCCGGGCGCTGGTCCGCTCCGCGCGCCCCTTCGACGGCACGCGCGACGCGTACGGCGTCGGCCGTGGCGCGTACCTCGTGCACCCGTACGGCCCAGGCGCCGGCGTGCGCGGCGAGGGCGGAGACGGCGGCGGTGGCCGCGTCGCGCTCCCGCGCGGGCGGCGGGGCGGCCCCCGGGCCGGCGAGCACCCGGCCGAGGAACCGCTTGCGGGAGGCGGCGACCAGCAGGGGGTGGCCGAGGCCGAGGAGACGGTCGAGGTGGGCGAGGAGCACGAGGTCGTGTTCGGCGTCCTTGGAGAAGCCGAGGCCGGGGTCGACGACCACCCGGTCGGGGGCGACGCCACCGTCCAGAACGGCCTCCACGCGCGCGCGGAGTTCGTCCACGACCTCGGTGACCACGTCGGCATAGGTGCCGCGGACGTTGCCGCCCTCCAGGAGACCGCGCCAGTGCATGACCACGAAAGGGGCGCCCGCGTCGGCGACGACCGGGATCATCCGGGGGTCGGCGAGTCCGCCGCTGACGTCGTTGACGAGGGCGGCGCCGGCCGCGATCGCCCGCTCCGCCACCGAGGCGCGCATGGTGTCGACGGAGACCGTGACGCCCTCGGAGGCCAGGCCGCGCACGACGGGGACGACGCGCCTGAGTTCCTCGTCCTCGTCGACGCGGGTCGCGCCGGGGCGGGTGGACTCGCCGCCCACGTCCACCAGGTCGGCGCCCTCGGAGACGAGGTCGAGGCCGTGCTTGACGGCGGCCGTGGTGTCGAAGAAGCGACCGCCGTCGGAGAACGAGTCGGGCGTCACGTTGACGACCCCCATGACCGCGCAGCGGTCCCATGCGATCAGTCCCGCCAGGTGGTGGCGTCGGCCGGTCTGCTTGCTCATGTGTTCAGCGTAGGCCCAGTGGGTGGAGGGTTCCGGCGGCGGTGGCCGGGTCGGGGCGCCCGCGTGCCCGGGCGCGCGGCGACCTGCCGGTCACGCCGGACGGGCCTCGTGCTCGGGCACCCCGTGGGCGCAGGGGCGGCGGGCGGGCGTGCGGCGGCGCAGGAAGCGGGGGAAGGGCGGGGTGAGGGTGAGGAAGCCCTCGGCCTGCATCGCGGCGAAGCCGATGCGGGGCAGGTCGGCGGAGGCGCGGTAGACGACGAAGCGCGGCTCCCAGCGGGGACGGAACTTCGCGTTGAACCGGTACAGGGATTCGATCTGGAACCAGCGGGAGAGGAACACCAGCACTCCCCGCCAGGCCCGCAGCACCGGCCCCGCGCCGATCTTCTCGCCGCGCGCTAGGGCCGCGCGGAACATCGCGAAGTTCAGCGAGACCCGCGCGACGCCCAGCTTGGGCGCGGCCTGGAGGGCGGCGACGATGAGCAGCTCGTTCATGCCGGGGTCGGCCGAACGGTCGCGCCGCATCAGGTCGAGGGAGACGCCGTCGGCGCCCCACGGCACGAAGTGCAGGATCGCCTTCAGGTCGCCGTACGCGCCGGGCTCGCCGTACTCGGCGTCCTGTTTGTGTGCGGTGGCGATCAGGCAGTCGCCGTCGGTGGGGTCGCCGATGCGGCCCAGGGCCATGGAGAAGCCGCGCTCGGTGTCCGTGCCGCGCCAGTCGTCGGCGGCGCGGCGGACACGGCCCAGTTCCGCCTCGCCGAGGTCAGCCACGCGTCGTACCCGGGTCTCGTAACCGGCGCGCTCGATGCGCTTGACCATCTGGCGCACATTGCGCATCGCGCGGCCGGCGAGGGAGAAATCCGCGACATCCACCACCGCCTCGTCGCCCAGTTCGAGGGCGTCGAGCCCGGTCTCGCGGGTCCACACCTCGCCGCCGGTCTCCGAGCAGCCCATGACGGCGGGCGTCCAGGAGTGGGCTCTGGCCTCGTCCATGAAGCGCTCGATCGCGCCCGGCCAGGCCTCGACGTCACCGATCGGGTCCCCGCTGGCGAGCATCACGCCGGAGACGACGCGGTAGGTGACGGCGGCCTTGCCGCTGGGGGAGAAGACGACGGCCTTGTCGCGGCGCAGCGCGAAGTGGCCGAGGGAGTCCCGGTCGCCGTGCCGGGCGAGCAGGCCGCGCAGGCGGGCCTCGTCGTCCTCGGTGAGGCGCGCGGCGGGGTGTTCGGGGCGGAAGGCCAGGTAGATCGTGGTGAGGGCGGTGAGCAGGCCGAGGGCGCCGAGCGAGAAGGCCACCGTCCAGGAAGTGGTGCCCCGGTAGTCGACCGGGCCCTCGACGCCGAACAGGCCGTAGAGGACGTGGGTGAGGCGGTCGGCCACGCTCGGGTCGCCGACCATGCGGTGCGGGTGGGCGCTCACGACGAGCAGCCCCAGGGCGAGGGAACCGGCGCCCATGAGGACGAAGTTGGCCAGCGCCCGCCAGCGGCTGCGCGGGTCGGGCAGCGCCGCGAACTGGTCCCGGTGGCGCAGCAGCGGGGCGAGCAGGGCCAGCGAGATCAGGGTGCCGAGGAGCGAGTGCCGGTACGTGAACTGCGCGACGGCGCCCAGAGGGAGCAGGGCGACGGCCGCTCGCCAGGCCCGGCGCTTGCGGCGCCTGAGGCCGTGGGCGAGCAGCAGCAACAGGACGCCCGCGCTGAGGGAGAGGGCCGCGGCGAACGGTCCGAACGCGCCGGGCAGCACCTCGGCGAGGGCGTGCACACGGCTGTGCCGGAAGCGCGGGAAGACGCCGGCGGCGATGTCCAGCAGGCCCACGAGGGCGCAGGCGCGGCCGACGAGGAGGGGCACGCTCTCGGGGCGGGGGCCGCGCGGCACCCGGCGCACGCTGCTGGGTTTCGCCGGAACCCGACCCGACATTTCCTCATCTGGCCTGACAGACATCGCACCCGTAGTTCTGCGAGAGACCGTGGATCCGGGCCCGTTTCGGGCATCCGGCGACATTGCGCCCTCTAGGACGGTGTCTCGGGAGAAGAGGTTCACTCCGCATGATCGGAGAGTCCGAACGGCCCGAACAGCGGCACGGGGGGCGGCGGGTTCGGCGGACGCACGGAAAGCGCGGGCAGGTCAGGAACGCATGGGTCTCACAAGCAACACGTTGCTCGCGCTGGCGGCTTCGTCCGGCGCGCTCCTGTTCGGCGGCACGGTGTGGCTGTGGCCGCGGCTGGCCCGGCGGAGCCCGCGGGCGGTCCTCGGGCGGGTGGGCCTGCTGCTCGCCACCCAGGTGGCGGTCTTCGCGGCGGTCGGGCTGGCCGCCAACCAGGCCTTCGGGTTCTACGCCAGTTGGGCGGACCTGTTCGGCCGGGAGGACGGGCAGGGGGTGGTCGTCGACCACTCGGCCGGCGCGTCCGGGGGACCCCTCCGGGTCGTCGGCGACCGGCGGGTGACGGCGGCGGGCGGCGGGCGCCCGGACACCGCCGGGCGCGTCCAGGAGATACGGATCGTCGGCCGCACGACGCGGATCGCGACGCCCGCGTACGTGTATCTGCCGCCGGAGTACTTCCAGGCGCGGCACCGCACCCGTACGTTCCCCGCGGCCGTCGTCCTGACCGGCTACCCGGGGACGGCCGAGGCGCTGGTGGACAAGCTGCACTACCCGCGCACCGCTTCCCAACTCGCCGCGGCCGGCCGGATGGAACCGATGATCCTGGTGATGCTGAGGCCCACCGTGGCCCCGCCGCGCGACACGGAGTGCGTGGACGTGCCGGGCGGCCCGCAGACGGAGTCGTTCTTCGCGAAGGACCTTCCCGAGGCCGTCGGCGCCCACTACCGCGTCGACAAGGGGCCGCGGCGGTGGGGCGTCGTCGGCAACTCGACCGGTGGCTACTGCGCCCTGAAACTCGCCCTGCACCATCCCGACGTGTACGCGGCCGGAGCCGGCCTCTCCGCGTACTACGACGCGCCCAGCGACCCCACGACCGGCGATCTCTTCCAGGGTGACGCGGGCCGGAGGAATCGGGCCGACCTGTGGTGGTGTCTCGACAAGCTTCCCGCGCCCGACACTTCACTGCTCGTCACCAGCAGCAGGTCCGGTGAGCCGAACTACAAGGACACGCTGGAGTTCATCGAGCGCGTGAAGGAGAAGAGTCCCACGCGGATCTCGTCGATCATCCTGGAAAGCGGCGGGCACAACTTCAATACCTGGCGGCGCGAGATTCCGGCGACCTTGCGGTGGCTGGGCGAGCGGCTCGGCGGGCGGTCGGACGGGCAGCCGGATGTGCGGCCCGGCGGGCGGTCGTAGGGGCACTGATGAGGTGCGCAGTAGAAATGATCTTGAGTAATTCGGTTGTCGGCGACCATGTGGATTCCCGATGTCCTGTGAACACGTCGCAGAGCGAAGTGTTTTTACGGGGCGGGGCGCCAAGATTCGCCTACGCGCGGTAAGTTTCTGGCCATGCCACGTGGACGTCACCGCCATTCCCCGCCCCTGCACAGGCTGCTTCCTCCGTCGGCGATCGCAGGCGTCTCCCTCGTCTGCGCCCTCGGCCCCTGGGTGTTCAGTGAAGCGCTGATCCTGCGCTCACTGGCCGCGGCCGCCGCGGTGACCGCCGTCGCCGGCGCGGTCGTCATGCGCCACTGGGACGCGCAGGCGGGCCGGCGCGTCGCCGACCTCACGCGCGCGCGGGCGAGCGACGAGTGGCGGTACGAGGAGCGGGTCGCCGAACTGGAGTCCGACCTGGAGGAGTCGCGCGAGCTGCGCGTGAAGCTGGAGCACCGGCTGCGCGCCAAGCGCACGGAGCTGGCGGGGCTGCGCAACGAACACGCCGCCCTGCTGCGGCGCTACGCCACGGCGGAGACCGAGCGGGCCAGCGCGCTGGAGGGCCGCAGGCTGCTGGAGATAGAGGCGGTGCCCCCGGCGCGCGCCCTGCCGGCGGCACGAACCGCATCGGCGGAGGAGGTCGCGGCCGGTGGGGCGCAGGCTTCGGCCGGTGGGGCACCGGTGGAGCGGGAGGCCCCGGCCGGTGGGACGCCGGCCGGAGAGGGCGAAGAGGCAGCCAAGGAGGCCCCGGCCGTCTTCTCCCCCGAGGGTTCCCGGCTGTTCCTGCGCGCGAACGCCGCCCTGGCCCGGTGGGACGAGGACGGGCCCACCGCACCGGACGCCGCCGACGCCGACGCCGACGGCGACGGCGACTCCGAGGACGGTGGTGGCGACGACGGCGACGGCGGGGGCAACGGCGGCGGCGAGCGCGCGGCGGCGGCCGAGTCCGCTCAGGAGGACGGGGCACAGGGGCAGCCCGTGGCCGGCGGACACGAGCGCACCGCCGCCGCCTCCCCGACGCCCGAGCCCGGCCGGCCGGGGCAGGCGCAGGAGCCCGAGCGGTCCGGGGAGCAGACCGACGAACGGCCCGAGCAGTCCGGTGACCGGGGCGAGCAGTCCGAGCGGCCCGACGAGCAAGAGCAGCGTTCCGAGCAGCCCGGTGAGCGGCCCGACGAGCCGTCCGCGCAGCCCAGGCAGGCCACCCGGCAGGCGACCGGTCACTTCGCGGTGCCGACCGCGGTGGCCGTCGTCCCGACGGCTCCGGTGCGCCGGCCCGTGGTCGAGGGCGGTTTCGACTTCTTCGGCACCAAGGACACCGAGGACGCCGAGGACGCCGAGGACGGGCGGGCCCCGTCCGGCACCCTGGAGGCCGTCCAGAACGAGGACCTCGCCGACGTGGTCGGCCAGGAGGCCCTCGCCCTGCACAAGGCCGAGTCGGAGGCCGCCTTCAAGCCGGCCGGCGAGGAGTCCGGGGGAGTGGGCCAGGTGATCGACCTGACGGCCCACGACGAGACCGAGCAGATCGACGTGCAGGGGCTGCGCAGCGCGGTGTCCTGACGCCGGTCCGCGGGGCGTCGCGGCGGGTGGCCGGGGCGTCCGCCGCTCTCAGGCCATCCACCGGTCCGGCAGCGCGTCCCGCCGCCCGGTCCGGGAGCGTTCCGCCTGCGCGCGCAGCAGCTCCGCCGCCTCGTCCGCGTCCCGCAGCCGCGCGGTCACGGTCTTGTTGGCTCCCGTGTCCACCCGTACGCCGGCCAGCCGCAGCGCCCGCTGCCAGGGTCCCTGGGTGCGGCGCACGCTCTGCACCTTGGCGTGCGGCACCAGTGCCAGGGTGCGGCGCAGCAGCCCGTACCGGGCGGCGAAGACGGCGTCCGTGACGACGAGCCCGTAGCCGCGCCACCACAGTGGCCGGCATCGCCCGGCGCGGCGCGGCGGCCGTGACAGATCCCCGTCCGCCGGCACGGTCACCCCGGGCAGCACCCGTGCGACGACCGACTCCGCGATCTCCCGCGGGGCGACCGGCAGCAGCACCGAGTTCGACGACCCGGCCACGTCCAGTTCCACCCGCACCCACCCCCGGCGCCGCCACAGCAGCGGCTCCACGATCCGTACGGTCTGCACCCGGCCGGGCGGCACGGTCTCGTGCGTGCGGTCCAGCAGGCCGCGGTCGATGCGCAGGCCGTCCGGGGACTCGGCCACCGTCCAGTCGTACTCCCCGACGAACCGGCCCGCGCTGCTCGCGCCCGCGGCGCCCAGCAGGGGCAGGGCGGTCGCCAGCACCGTCCACAGGTTGTGGGTGGCCAGCCACAGCAGCGTCGGTACGAGGACGGCGGCGATCAGCGTGCCCCAGGTCGCGCCGGTCAGCAGCAGCGAGACGGCGAGCACCCGCGGCGGCACCCGCAGCATCTGCCGGGAAGGCGCTTCGCCGACCTCGTGCGCGGTCTCCGGGGCGAGGCCGGCCGCACGGGCGAGCAGCTCGGCCCGCAGCGCGCTCGCCTCGTCGGCGCCCAGGAAGGCCAGCTCGTCCTTCTTGCCGGTGCCTATGACGTCGAGTTTCAGTTTCGCGACCCCGGCGACGCGGGCGAGCAGCGGCTGGGTGACGTCGACGGCCTGGATACGTTCCAGGCGGATGTGGGCGGTGCGCCGGAACAGCAGGCCGGTACGGATGCGCAGGTCGGTGTCGGTCACCGCGAAGTGGGTGAACCACCAGGTCAGGAAGCCGTACAGGGCGGCGGCCGGGATGAGGACGGCGAGGCCGATCAGCAGGTGCGTCGTCGTCAGCCGGGTGAGCTGGCGCTGCGCCTGGTCCGGATCGTGCACGGCCCACCCGACCAGCACGGCCACCGGCGCCCACGCCCGCCGCAACGGCGTGACGGGATGCAACCGCCGCTCGACGACACCGCCCGCGGTGGCGCCGGTCCCCGTCCCGGCTTCGCCATGGGGCGCGCCGGTCCCGGTCCCGGTGTCGGGCGCGAGGTCTTCCGTTCGCGGTCGGCCGTCCTCCGCCCCGTGCGTGGTCACAGCCCCGCCGATCGTGCTTCGCCCAGCTCGGTGAGCCGGTCGCGCAGACGCTCGGCCTCGGCCGGGTCGAGGCCGGGGATGGTCGCGTCGGTCGCGGCGGCAGCGGTGTGCAGCTGCACGCTGGCCAGGCCGAAGTACCGCTCGACCGGCCCGGAGGTGACCTCGACCAGCTGCATCCGCCCGTACGGGACGACGGTCTCCTCGCGCCACAGCACGCCCCGGCTGATCAGCAGGTCGTCCGCTCGCTCGGCGTAGCGCCAGGAAAGCCAGTTGCGCTCCAGCATCACCCAGCCCCAGGCCGCCACGGCCAACGGGAGCGCCGCCGACGTCGCCCAGAAGGGGCCCAGGAACAGCCCGAGCAGGAGGCCCGCGGCGAGCGCGAGCAACCCCAGCCACACCACCAGCAACAGCCGCCGCATGCGCAACAGCCGCGGTGGCAGGCCGGTCCACACCGGCTCGTCCGGCGCCGCCCTTGTCGCTTCCGCCGTGCCCGTGTCGTCAGGGCTCCCCGTCTCCATGGAGCCAGCGTACGTAGGGGAGACTGGGCGCATGACTCCCAAGACGGAGACCATGGTCGGTATCGGCGGCGCCGCGGAGAGCACCGACATGGTGCTCAACATCGGGCCGCAGCACCCGTCCACGCACGGCGTGCTGCGACTCAAGCTGGTGCTGGACGGCGAGCGCATCACGAGTGCCGAGCCCGTGATCGGCTATATGCACCGCGGCGCGGAGAAGCTGTTCGAGGCCCGGGACTACCGTCAGATCATCGTGCTCGCCAACCGCCACGACTGGCTGTCGGCGTTCTCCAACGAGCTGGGCGTGGTCCTCGCCGTGGAGCGGATGCTCGGCATGGAGGTCCCCCCGCGCGCGGTGTGGCTGCGGACGCTGCTCGCGGAACTCAACCGCGTGCTCAACCACCTGATGTTCCTCGGGTCGTACCCGCTGGAACTGGGCGGTATCACTCCGGTCTTCTACGCCTTCCGGGAACGGGAGGTCCTCCAGAACGTGATGGAGGAGGTCTCCGGCGGGCGTATGCACTACATGTTCAACCGCGTCGGTGGCCTCAAGGAGGACCTGCCGGCCGGCTGGACCGGCCGCGCGCGTGGTGCCGTCGCCGCGGTGCGCTCGCGCATGGACGTCTTCGACGACCTGGTGCTGGGCAACGAGATCTTCCGGGGCCGCACCCGAGGGGTCGGCGCCCTCAGCCCCGAGGCCGTGCACGCCTACGGTGTCAGCGGGCCGATCGCGCGCGCCTCGGGCGTCGACTTCGACCTGCGCCGCGACGAGCCGTACCTCGCCTACGGCGAACTCCGGGACACCCTGAAGGTCGTCACCCGGACCGAGGGCGACTGCCTCGCCCGCTTCGAGTGCCTCCTGGAGCAGACGCACAACGCCCTCGACCTCGCCGACGCCTGCCTGGACCGCCTGGCCGAGCTGCCGCCCGGGCCGGTCAACCAACGGCTCCCCAAGGTGCTGAAGGCGCCCGAGGGCCACACGTACGCCTGGACCGAGAACCCGCTCGGCATCAACGGCTACTACCTGGTCAGCAAGGGCGAGAAGACCCCGTACCGGCTGAAGCTGCGCTCGGCCTCGTACAACAACATCCAGGCGCTCGCCGAGCTGCTGCCCGGGACGCTGGTCGCGGACATGGTGGCGATCCTCGGGTCACTCTTCTTCGTGGTCGGCGACATCGACAAGTAGCGCGGACGCGTCGACGGCCCCCACCGGCTGGAGCAGCCACGTGAAGTCGCCCAGCCCGCCCGGCGCGGTCAGCTCGGCGGCCTGCGAGGCGCGCGAGAGGGCGCGTACGTACGCCGCCGGGTCGGTGGAGGCCAGCGCGAGCGGAGGGCGTTCGCCCGCGACGCCGAGGGCGCGCAGGGCCTCGCGCTGCGGGCGCAGGAGCGCACCGGAGGGCGTGCACTCCGGAACACACCTGTCGGCGTGCGGCGCCGCATCGTCATCGGCTCGCCGCGTCCCGCGCCTGTGGGCGGGCCGTGCCCCGCACCCGTCGGCGTGCCGCGCCGGACCGCCTGCCGCCGCGCACGCGTCCAGGGCGACGTGCGCGGTGATGTCGCACGTCCCGTCGGGCACCGGCGCCGTCTCCCGTCCCTCCCGGAAACCGGTGAGCGACCCGAAGGGCGGGCGGGCGGCCGCGGTGTGGGCGTAGTCGGCGGCCACCGCGAGCCCTGCGTCGAGCGCCGCCACCGCGGACGCCCAGGCGGTGTCCCGGGGGAGGCCGATCTCGGCCCGCAGCCCCTGCGTCCCGGACAGCGGCCACCACCGCGCCAGCCACCGTGCCTCCGCCCCGCTCACCGGCTCCCCGAGCCGTTCGGTGCCGTCGTCCCGCACGAGCACCCGCCGCGCCACACCGGCGGAGTCCACCTCGGCCACCTCCACGGGCACGTTGTCCAGCCACTCGTTGGCGAACAGCAGCCCCGTCACCCCGCCCGGCGGCTCGGCGAGCCACTCGATCCGGTGGTCCAGTCCCCGGGGGCGTCCGGCGACTTCGACGGCGTACGCGCGCGTGCGGGCGGCCACGTCGCCGGGCAGCGCGGCCAGCACCCCGGTGACCAGCTCGCCTCGCCCGGCCGCCAGGTCCACGAAGGCCAGCGACGCGGGCCGCCCGAGCGCCTCGTCGACCCGGCACAGCAGCCGCGCCACGGCCCCGGCGAACAGCGGCGACGCGTGCACCGACGTGCGGAAGTGCCCGGCCGGACCCTCGGGCCGGACGCGGTAGAAGCCGGCCGGACCGTAGAGGGCCTCCTGCGTCGCATCCCTCCAGCCCCGCCAGCGCTCCTGCTCCTCTGAGGGCGCTCTGATCCCTGTTGTCCCTCGCGTCACAGGCCCAGGCTAGGCGCACAGGAGAGCGGGGCCTCCACCTTGCGGAGTATGCGCACGGGGCGCGGATCGGCCCTCCGGTTGACCCCTGCACCTATCGCGCTTCCCTACGCTGGTTTACGTGCAGCGCCTCTACGATTTCCTCCGCAGACACCCGACCGGGGTCGACTGTTCCTGGGCTCTGGTCCTGTTCGCGATCTCCGTCGTGTCCGTGGACCCGGTGCGGGAGACCCGGGGGACGGACGCCATGGCGCTGATCATCCCGTGCGTCCTGCTGCTGTGCGTCGTGATCGCGCTGCGCCGGGTCGTGCCGGAGAAGATGCTGCTGCTGGCCGCCGCGGTGGGCCTCGGCCAGGTCGCGCTCGACGTGTCGACGATGGCGGCCGACTTCGCCCTCCTGGTGATCGTCTACACGGTGGCCGTGACCGGCGCCCGCTGGGCCTCCAGGGCCGCTCTGGCCATGGGGTTGTGCGCGGCGCCGGTCGCGCAGCTGCGCTGGCCCATGGAGGGCGTGAGCATAGGCAACAACGTCGCCATAACGGTCTTCCAGACGGTGCCCTTCGCCCTGGCCTGGGTGCTCGGTGACTCCCTCCGCACCCGCCGCGCCTACTTCGCGCAGCTGGAGGAGCGGGCCGCCCGGCTGGAGAAGGAGCGCGAGGCGCAGTCCAAGGTCGCGGTGGCCGCCGAGCGCGCCCGGATCGCGCGCGAGCTGCACGATGTCGTCGCGCACAACGTCTCCGTGATGGTCGTGCAGGCGGACGGCGCGGCCTACGTCCTGGACGCGGCGCCCGACCAGGCGAGGAAGGCCCTGGAGACCATCTCGTCCACCGGTCGCCAGGCCCTCGCGGAGATGCGCCGCCTGCTCGGCGTGCTGCGCACGGGCGAGCACCAGGAGGCCGGCGAGTACGTCCCGCAGCCGGACGTCCAGCAGATCGAGGACCTCGTCGAGCAGTGCCGCAGCTCGGGGCTGCCGGTGGACTTCAAGGTGGAGGGGACCCCGCGCACCCTGCCCAGCGGGGTCGAGCTGACCGCGTACCGCATCGTGCAGGAGGCGCTCACCAACACCCGCAAGCACGGCGGCCCCAACGCGGGCGCGAGCGTGCGGCTGGTCTACTTCGACGACGGTCTCGGGCTGCTCGTCGAGGACGACGGCAAGGGCGCCCCCCACGAGCTGTACGAGGAGGGCGGCTTCGACGGCCAGGGGCACGGCCTGATCGGCATGCGGGAACGTGTCGGCATGGTCGGTGGCACCCTGGACGCGGGCCCGCGGCAGGGCGGAGGATTCCGCATCAGCGCGCTGCTGCCGCTGAAACCCGCACACTGACACCCCTGCCTGTACGCATGTACGGCGTTGACACCTGTCACAACCGGCCGGCGACCCGGCTCAGAGACCGGCGCACCCGGCACAACCGGACGGCCGGAGAACGGAAGAGGCCCCGATGGCGATCCGCGTCATGCTCGTCGACGACCAGGTGCTGCTGCGCACCGGTTTCCGGATGGTGCTGGCGGCCCAGCCGGACATGGAGGTCGTCGCCGAGGCCGGGGACGGCGTCGAGGCTCTCCAGGTGCTGCGGTCGACCGCCGTGGACGTCGTCCTGATGGACGTCCGCATGCCCAAGCTCGACGGCGTCGAGACCACCAACCGGATCTGTGTGGACCCGGACGCGCCGAAGGTGCTGATCCTGACCACCTTCGACCTCGACGAGTACGCCTTCTCGGCGCTGAAGGCCGGCGCCTCCGGTTTCATGCTGAAGGACGTGCCGCCCGGCGAACTGCTCGCCGCGATCCGCTCCGTGCACAGCGGCGACGCGGTGGTCGCCCCCTCGACCACCCGCCGGCTGCTGGACCGGTTCGCCCCGATGCTGCCGACCACCGGGCAGGAGCCCCGGCACAAGGAACTGCAACGGCTCACCGGACGCGAGCGGGAGGTCATGGTGCTGGTCGCCCAGGGCCTGTCCAACGGCGAGATCGCGGCCCGGCTCGTGCTGTCCGAGGCGACCGTGAAGACGCACGTAGGCCGCATCCTGACCAAGCTCGGCCTGCGCGACCGGGTGCAGATCGTCGTCCTCGCCTACGAGACAGGGCTGGTACGGGCCGGAGGCGGGCAGGGCTGACGGCGGGCGGCCTCGGCCGCGGGTCAGCGGAGGATGCCCTCCAGGAAGTCGCTGCCCAGCCGGGCCACCACCGTCACGTCCAGCTGGTGCAGGACGTACCGCCCGCGGCGGCGGGTCGTGATCAGGCCCGCCTTCTTCAGCACCGCCAGGTGCCGGGATATCTCCGGGGCCGTCATGCCGTGCACCTGCGCCAGCTCGCTCGTGGTGTACGAACTGCGCGCCAGATAGCGGCAGATCCGCATCCGGACCGGGTGCGACAGCGCGGTCATCCGCAGGGTGAGCTGCTCCACCGACGGCGGGGAGGCCAGCTCCGGGGAGCCGACGGGGTAGTGCAGCGCCGGCTGCCAGTCGTAGCGGTGCAGGACGGACAGGTGGGGCCAGCCGAGGCTGGTGGGCACCAGCAGCAGGCCGCCGTCCCCGGTGGCCGTGACACCGTCCCCCAGCTTGTCGACCGTGATCCGCCCCGCGGACTCGTCCAGCTCCACCGCCGGGGACACGGCGGCCAGCGCCTCGGCCAGGCCCTTGCGCCGCAGGATCTCCGTCTTGTGCCGGGCGTCGGTCGCCAGCTGGTGGCGCAACCGGGACCAGGCCTCCGCGAAGAACGCCTCGTCGCAGTCCTGGGCGAACTGCCGCAGCCAGCCCCGGATGCGGGGCGGATCGGCCAGCAGCCGCTCACTGAAGCGCAGCTGCTGCGGCCCCCGCGCGGCGGCCAGGTCCAGCGCCCGCCGGCGCACCCCGGCGTCCGTGAGGGCAGAGACCCCACGGGTGCTGTAGGGCAGGGCACAGGTGAACTCCAGCGCCGCGTCCACGAACTGCTCGTCGGACAGCTTGTCCAGCAGGTCCAGGTCCTCGGCGAGGGTGGCGCCGGGCAGGGTGCTGCGGCCCGGGACGCCCGCGAACGGCATGAAGAGGTCCGAGAACGTCGTTCGCCACAGGAAGTCGGCCTCGCACATCCGGTCGGCCAGAGGGGAGTCGAGCCCTGCGGTCACGCCCGTCGCCCAGCCCTGCAGGCCCGGGTGGTGCCCCGGCTCGGACAGGGCGTGCAGCGCCATGCCCAGCTCGGCCAGCGGGGAGGGCACGACGGCGACCCTCTCCGGCCGCAGCCCCGCGATGTCGATGCGCACGCTCATGTCCTCATGGTGCACCCCGCCACTGACAACACCGCCGTCGATTGACCGTCGCGGTCAATCGACGCGACCGCCGCGCCCGTGGCGGCGCAGGCTGGACCCACCGGGGCGGCCCGCGGCAGCCCGGCCTCCCCCCACGTCCCCCGGAGAAGGAGAACCGCATGAGCGTCACGCAGCAGTACCTCCTCGACCTTCATCGCGCCCGGCAGCTGGGCGCACCCGCCCCGCCGGCGCCCGGCACCCATGACCGGCGGGTCGTGCGCGCCTGGCGCGACCGCCGCCGCTTCCGCGCGGTCCTCGCCGGCCGCCCGGTGCGGTCGACCCGCGGCGGTCAGTAGGCCGGTCGGAGCCGGTCGGGCCCGGTGGAGCCGGTCGGGCCCGGTCGGCCGGTGGTCCTGAGCCGTCAGCGGGTCGGCGCCGGTGAGCCGCTCCGCGGGTCAGCCGGTCAGCCTGGCCGCGAAGTCGGCCACCGCGGCCTTCACGTCGTCGGCCGTCCACCGGAGGCCCTCCGCCTCCACCCCGACCTCGGTGACGGCGAGCCCCGGGCCGGGGGTCCGCCAGCCCCGCGAGAAGAGCAGGGTGCCGGTCTCCTCGCCCTGCCGGACCGCGGCCTCGCCGACGACCTCGGCCTCGTACGGCATCCAGACCTGGAACTCGTGGGTGTGCGGTACCTCGGGGTGCACCCGCGCCCACGGCAGCCCGGCCGCCGCGAAGCCCTCCCGCAGCGCGGCGGCCACCACGCGCGCGTGGGCCACGTACTCCGGCAGCCGGGGCAGCTCGCGCTCCAGGCCGGCCAGCGCCGACAGCACCGTGGGGAACTGCTGGAAGACCGCGCCGCCGTACCGGTGCCGCCATGCCCTGGCCTCCTCGACGAGGGCCCGGGGGCCGGCGAGGGCGGCGCCGCCGTAACCCTTGAGGGACTTGTAGAACGAGACGTACACGCTGTCCGCGAGAGCCGCGATCTCGGCCGCGGACCGGCCGAAGTGCACGGTGGACTCCCACAGCCGGGCACCGTCGAAGTGGACCACCGCGTCGCGCTCCCGCGCGGCGTCGACGACCTCGGTGAGCTCCTCCCAGGTGGGCAGCACGAAACCGGCCTCCCTGAGGGGCAGCTCCAGCATCAGCGCCCCGAAGGGTTCCTCGAAACCGCGCACCTCCTCGGCCGTCGGCATCCGCGGCTCACTGGTCAGCCGTACCGGGCGCAGCCCACTGACCAGGCTGAAGGCGTTGCGCTCGTGCACCTCGGGGTGGCTGAGCCCGTGCAGGGCGACCACCGGGTCGCCGGTGCGCCCCGCCCAGCAGCGCAGCGCCACCTGCTGGGCCATGGTGCCGGTCGGGAAGAACGCGGCGGCCTCGGTGCCGAGCAGGGCGGCGGTCTTCTCCTCCAGGGCCTCCACGATGCCGTCGCCGTACATGTCGGAGGCCTCGTCGAGGTCGTACAGCTCGGCTGCCCCCTCCAGCAGCGCTAGCCGCTCGCGCAGGGTCGTACCGAAACCCGGTGCGGCGAGCACGCGCCGGGCACCGCGATGGGCGGCCACGCGCCGCTCCCGCAGACACGGGCCGTGCGCGTGTGCCGCCTCCGCCCCGGCCGAGTCCGGCACCCGGGCCGGCCGCCCCGCCCGCCCCGCGAGCCCGTCCTGCTCCGTCTGCTCCGCCGCATCGCTCATGCCGGGATCATGCCGCGCGGACGCCGACGGGGACACACCGGTTTTCCCACAGCTTTCGCCACGCCCGATCACGCGCGCGGGGAGGTGTGCCCCGCCGCCGCACGGAAACCCACAGCCTGTGGACAACCGGACGCGCCCCGAACCAATCGCGTTAACATGACGAGAAATCGTCCGGTACCCCGAGCGGACTGGAACGGGAAGGCCGCCGTCGCGTGAACACAACCCCACAGCCAGACCCCAAGGACCGCCCCGCGCGGCTCACGGTAGGCGTCGTCGGCGCCGGACGCGTGGGTCCCGCGCTGGCCGCGTCCCTCCAGCTCGCCGGGCACCGGCCGGTGGCCGTCTCCGGGGTCTCCGACGCGTCCAGACGGCGTGCCGCCGCTCTCCTCCCCGACGTGCCGCTCGTGCCGCCGGCGGAGGTCCTCCAGCGAGCCGAGCTGGTCCTGCTGACGGTCCCTGACGACGCCCTGCCGGACCTGGTGACCGGGCTCGCCGAGACGGGGGCGGTGCGGCCGGGTCAGCTGCTCGTGCACACCTCCGGGCGGTTCGGCGCCAGGATCCTCGACCCCGCGCTGCGCGCCGGCGCCCTGCCGCTGGCCCTGCACCCCGCGATGACCTTCACCGGCACGCCCGTGGACGTCCAACGCCTGGCCGGCTGCTCGTTCGGCGTCACCGCTCCCGAGGAGCTGCGACTGGCCGCCGAGGCCCTGGTGATCGAGATGGGCGGCGAGCCGGAGTGGATCGCGGAGGAGAAGCGCCCGCTGTACCACGCCGCCCTCGCACTCGGAGCCAACCACCTGGTCACCCTGGTCGCCCAGTCCATGGAGCTGCTGCGCACGGCCGGTGTCGAGGCTCCCGACCGGATGCTCGGCCCGCTGCTGGGCGCCGCTCTGGACAACGCCCTGCGCTCCGGGGACGCGGCCCTCACCGGCCCCGTCGCGCGCGGGGACGCGGGTACGGTCGCCGCGCACATCGCGGAGCTGCGCGCCCACGCCCCGCAGGCCGTGGCGGGCTACGTGGCGATGGCCCGCGCGACCGCCGACCGGGCCCTGGACCACGGCCTGCTGAAGGCCGAACTCGCCGAGGACCTGCTCGGGGTACTCGCCGACGGAACCGGCGCTGCAGGCACCCCCATGAGCACCGAAGGCGCCCCCGGCCCCACGGGCACGGCCCGCACCGGTGACACGGCGAGCCCTGAAGGACCGGCAGGCACCCAGGACACAGCGAACACCGACGACCGCGACGGGCCGGAAGGAACAGACGGACCGGACGGAACGGACGGCACCGGCCCCGAGGGAGACGCCCGATGACCACCACCCCGCCCGTCCTGCTGCGCACCGCCGACGAGCTCCACGCGCGCGTGCGGCACGGCCGCCGGGCCGTCGTGATGACCATGGGCGCCCTGCACGAGGGCCACGCCACCCTGGTCCGCGCGGCACGCGACCTCGCGGGCCGCGACGGCGAGGTCGTCGTCACGGTCTTCGTCAACCCGCTCCAGTTCGGCGCGGGCGAGGACCTCGACCGGTACCCGCGCACCCTGGAAGCCGACCTGGAGATCGCCGGACAGGCGGGCGCGGACGTCGTCTTCGCCCCCTCCGTCGACGAGGTCTACCCGGGCGGCGAGCCCCAGGTGCGCGTCACGGCGGGCCCCATGGGCGAGCGCCTGGAGGGTGCCTCCCGCCCCGGCCACTTCGACGGCATGCTCACCGTCGTCGCCAAGCTGCTCCACCTCACCCGCCCGGACCTCGCCCTCTACGGTCAGAAGGACGCCCAGCAGCTGGCCCTGATCCGCCGGATGGTCCGCGACCTGAACTTCGGCGTGGACATCGTCGGCGTCCCCACCGTGCGCGAGGAGGACGGCCTGGCCCTGTCGAGCCGCAACCGCTACCTCACGCCCCAGGACCGGCGCACGGCCCTCGCCCTCTCCCAGGCCCTGTTCGCCGGCCTGGACCGGCACGCCGCCCAGGAGGCGCTGCGCGCGCGGGCCCGTGAGGTACCCGCCACGCAGGCGCGCGCCGAGGCGCTCAGCGCCCTGGGCGAGTCCCGCGCGGCGGCCGACGCGCACGCCGTCGCCACCTCGGCCCCGGCGAGTGCCACGGCCGTCCGCGCCGCCGCCCGCCTGGTGCTGGACGACGCCGCCCGTCTCGACCCGCCGCTGGAGCTGGACTACCTCGCCCTGGTCGACCCCTCCGACTTCACGGAGATCGGCGACGACCACACGGGCGAGGCCGTCCTCGCGGTCGCCGCCCGGGTCGGCGCGACCCGGCTGATCGACAACGTCCCCCTCACGTTCGGAGCCGCCTCGTGACCAGCACAGGCATACGACTGCACGCCCCCGCGCCCGGCTGGGCCATCGCCGCGGACGTGGTGGTCGTCGGCTCCGGCGTCGCCGGACTCACCGCGGCCCTGCGCTGCGAGGCCGCGGGCCTGCGGACGGTCGTCGTCACCAAGGCCCGCCTCGACGACGGTTCCACGCGCTGGGCGCAGGGCGGTATCGCCGCGGCCCTCGGCGAGGGCGACACCCCCGAGCAGCACCTGGACGACACCCTGGTGGCCGGCGCGGGCCTCTGCGACGAGCAGGCGGTCCGCACCCTGGTCACCGAGGGCCCGGACGCCGTACGCCGCCTCATCGCCACCGGCGCGCACTTCGACGAGTCCACCGAGGGCGGCCTGGCCCTCACCCGGGAGGGCGGCCACCACCGCCGCCGCATCGCCCACGCCGGCGGCGACGCCACGGGCGCGGAGATCTCCCGTGCCCTGGTCGAGGCGGTACGCGCGCGAGGGATGCGCACGATCGAGAACGCCCTCGTCCTGGACCTCCTCACGGACGCCGACGGCCGCACCGCCGGCGTCACCCTGCACGTCATGGGCGAGGGCCAGCACGACGGCGTCGGGGCGGTCCACGCCCCGGCGGTGGTCCTCGCCACCGGCGGCATGGGCCAGGTCTTCTCGGCGACGACGAACCCGTCCGTCTCCACGGGCGACGGCGTCGCGCTCGCCCTGCGCGCGGGCGCCGAGGTGAGCGACCTCGAGTTCGTCCAGTTCCACCCCACGGTCCTCTTCCTCGGCCCGGGCGCCGAGGGCCAGCAGCCCCTGGTGTCGGAGGCGGTACGGGGCGAGGGCGCCCACCTGGTGGACGCGGACGGCGTGCGCTTCATGGTGGGACAGCACGAGCTGGCCGAACTCGCTCCCCGCGACATCGTCGCCAAGGGCATCACGCGCCGCATGCAGGAGCGGGGCACCGAGCACATGTACCTGGACGCCCGCCACTTCGGGGCGGCGATGTGGGAGCGCCGTTTCCCGACGATCCTCGCCGCCTGCCGCGCCCACGGCATCGACCCGGTCACCGAGCCCGTCCCGGTCGCCCCCGCCGCCCACTACGCCTCCGGCGGCGTCCGCACCGACGCCCACGGCCGCACGACCGTCCCCGGCCTGTACGCCTGCGGCGAGGTCGCCTGCACCGGCGTGCACGGCGCCAACCGCCTGGCCTCCAACTCCCTCCTGGAGGGCCTGGTCTACGCCGAACGCATCGCCGCCGACATCGCGGCGAGCCACACGGCCGACGCCCTCCACGCGCCCGTGCCCGCGCCGCTCCCGCAGCCGGCCCACCCCGCGCACCCCCTCCTCCCGCCCGAGGCCCGCCTCACCGTCCAGCGGATCATGACCGCGGGCGCGGGCGTTCTGCGCTCGGCCGACTCCCTCGCGCGCGCGGCCGACCAGCTGCACGACCTCCACACCGAGGCCCGCGAAGCCCTGTACGAGAACGGCAAGACGTCCGAGCCGGGCGTCGACACCTGGGAGGCCACCAACCTCCTGTGCGTGGCCCGCGTCCTGGTGGCCGCCGCGCGTCGACGCGAGGAGACCCGCGGCTGCCACTGGCGCGAGGACCACGCGGACCGCGACGACACGACCTGGCGCCGCCACATCGTCGTACGCCTGAACCCGGACCGGACCCTCGCCGTGCACACCACGGAGACCGCAGACTTCCCCCCGACCACCCACAGCCCCCAGTGCCCGCAGCGTCCCCAGGAGCAGTGACAGCAGTGAACACCCCCGACCTTCCCCTCGCCTCCGGCGGAGGCTGCGGCGACGGCTGCGCCTGCGGCGCGGACACCGACGAAGAGACCTTCATGGAGTGCGGCCTCGATCCCGCACTCGCGGCACTCCTCCTCGACTCGGGTCTCGACCCGGTGGAGGTCGAGGACGTGGCGAACATCGCCGTCCAGGAGGACCTGGCCGGCGGCGTCGACGTGACGACGGTCGCGACCATCCCCGAGGAAGCCGTGGCCACCGCCGACTTCACCGCGCGGGAGGCCGGCGTCGTGGCGGGCCTCCGGGTCGCCGAGGCGGTCCTCTCGGTGGTCTGCACGGACGAGTTCGAGGTGGAGCGCCACCTGGAGGACGGCGACCGCGTCGAAGCCGGCCAGAAGCTCCTCTCGGTCACCACCCGCACCCGCGACATCCTCACCGCCGAACGCAGCGCGCTGAACCTCCTGTGCCGCCTGTCGGGCATCGCGACGGCCACGCGCGCGTGGGCGGACGTCCTGGAGGGCACCAAGGCCAGGGTCCGGGACACCCGCAAGACCACCCCGGGCCTGCGCAGCCTCGAGAAGTTCGCGGTCCGCTGCGGCGGCGGCGTCAACCACCGCATGTCCCTCTCGGACGCGGCCCTGGTCAAGGACAACCACGTGGTGGCCGCGGGCGGCGTCGCACAGGCCTTCCAGGCGGTCCGCGAGCGTTTCCCCGACCTCCCCATCGAGGTCGAGGTCGACACCCTGCACCAGCTCCGCGAGGTCGTGGACGCGGGCGCCGACCTGATCCTCCTGGACAACTTCACCCCGGACGAGTGCGAGGAGGCCGTCGCCCTGGTCGCCGGCCGCGCCGCCCTGGAGGCCTCGGGCCGCCTCACCCTCGCCAACGCCAAGGCGTACGCGGCCACGGGAGTCGACTACCTGGCCGTGGGCGCCCTCACCCACAGCTCCCCGATCCTGGACATCGGCCTGGACCTGCGAGCGGCGGAGTAGAGCCATGCTGCTGACGATCGACGTAGGCAACACCCACACCGTCCTCGGCCTCTTCGACGGCGAGGACATCGTCGAGCACTGGCGCATCTCGACGGACTCGCGCCGCACGGCCGACGAACTGGCCGTCCTCCTCCAGGGCCTGATGGGCATGCACCCGCTCCTCGGCGACGAACTGGGCGACGGCATCGACGGCATCGCCATCTGCGCGACGGTCCCCTCGGTCCTGCACGAACTCCGCGAGGTCACCCGCCGCTACTACGGCGACGTCCCCGCCGTCCTCGTCGAACCGGGCGTCAAGACGGGCGTCCCGATCCTCACCGACCACCCCAAGGAGGTCGGCGCCGACCGCATCATCAACGCGGTCGCGGCCGTCGAGCTCTACGGCGGCCCGGCGATCGTCGTCGACTTCGGCACGGCGACGACCTTCGACGCCGTCAGCGCGCGGGGCGAGTACGTCGGCGGCGTCATCGCCCCCGGCATCGAGATCTCGGTGGAGGCACTCGGCGTCAAGGGCGCCCAGCTCCGCAAGATCGAGGTGGCCCGCCCCCGCAGCGTGATCGGCAAGAACACGGTCGAGGCCATGCAGTCCGGCATCGTCTACGGCTTCGCCGGCCAGGTCGACGGCGTCGTGAACCGCATGGCCCGCGAACTGGCCACCGACCCCGACGACGTCACGGTCATCGCGACGGGCGGGCTCGCGCCGATGGTCCTGGGCGAGTCCTCGGTCATCGACGAACACGAGCCGTGGCTGACCCTGATGGGCCTCCGCCTGGTCTACGAACGAAACGTCTCCCGCATGTGACCCCCACCGCACCAAGCCCGACGGGAGACCACCGGCGCCCAGCGACCACCGACTGCGCGCCGGTGGCCCCGTAGGCCGAGAAGGAACGAGCCGACGAGCAGGGGCGAGCCGGGGGGCGAGGGCCCGCACCCCCGGCGCGGCCCCGGCCCCCCACCGCACGCACCCCACCGACCCTGCCGAGGCCGCCGCAGGCACCCGCACCCGCACCGACCCCCCACAAGCCCGCCGCAGGCACCCGCACCACCGCCGGAGGCCCCCGCATCCGAGTGGCCCCCCACGCCACACCCATCCCCTATGCCGAGTTTGTCTGATTAGCGCGTATCGTCGCCGCATGCCCACGCCCTACGGATCCCGCGGCGGTATGGCGTTCGGTGCCCAGGAGCTGCGTGTGCTCCGGCGCGCCCTCGCCCTCGCCCTGAACCCCAGCCCCGTCACGGCGGAGGAGGCCCAGGACTGCCTCCGCCTCGCAGAGTCGCTCGACGAGGCGATGCGGGAGAGCGCCCGGCTGCGCGCCTTCCTGGTGGCCGACCTCGCCCGGTACCGCGCCGCCCTCCCCGGCACCGCCACCGGTTACCTCACGCTCCTGGACGAGGCGCTGGGCGCCGGTCACCGCCCGAACGCGGACGACCTCGCCGCCCTGGGAGCCCTGCGCGGCAACGCCACCGCGGCCGCTCTCCTCGACCGCTGCAGACCCCCACGCCCCAGGGCAGGCACGGCGACCCCCGCGACCACCCCCGCGACCACCGTCGTCCTCCCCGCCGCGCGCACCCGCCTCCACGCCCTCCCCGGCGGCCAGCAGCCCGAGAAGAAGCCCGCACAGAAGCCGGCCCCCCGCCCCGCTCCCGCCACGCCGAAACGCCCCGTCCCCACCCCGGGCGAGGTCTTCCCCCGCCGCAAGCCGGCCCCTCCCGCCCCCGCCTCCCGGCACCACCTCGCAGCCGGCTGACCCGGCCTGGCTACCCTGGGGTCATGGACTACGTCTCCGCGCTCCTGCCCCCGGCCGTGATGGCCGTGTTCTTCATCGGCGTGATCAGGGTGATCGTGAAGACCCAGGGCGGCGCCAACAAGGCCAAGGAGGACGCGGCCGTGGACGCCGCCCTCGCGCGAGCGGAGGGCGCCCGCCAGCCGTCCGCCCGCTCCGAGGCCTGACCTCCGGCTCCCTCCCCCCACGTCGGACACCGGCGTACGGCCCCCGCTCCACGGTGGGCCGTACGCCCTTTTTGTGCTCGTTTGACGGCTAAACCGCACGTCCGCCACGCCATCGCCGGGTTCTCCCACTATCGTCGAGGTGTGCCTCGCCCATTGGGAGAACTCGAAGACGCGGTCATGACGAGGGTGTGGAAGTGGAACCGCCCCGTGACCGTTCGAGAAGTCCTGGAAGACCTGCAGCAGGAACGGTCCATCGCGTACACCACGGTGATGACCGTTTTGGACAATCTCCATCAGAAGGGCTGGGTGCGACGAGAGTCGGAAGGCCGGGCCTATCGATATGAGGCGGTCTCCACCCGCGCCGCCTACGCCGCCGCGCTGATGAACGACGCGTGGTCGCAGAGCGACAACCCCACGGCCGCCCTCATCGCCTTCTTCGGCATGATGAGCGAGGAACAGCGCCAGGCTCTCGGAGACGCCATCCGCATCGTGCGGGGACCGGAAACCCCCGCACCCAACCCCGGCTCCGTACCGGACGTGGGCGAGCGATAGCGTCCCCACATGTCAAAAGCCATCAGCGTCCGACGGGCCCGCACCAGCGATGTCCCGGACGTGCGCCGGCTCCTCGACGCGTACGTCCGTGACCGCATCCTGCTCGACAAAGCGATGGTGACGCTTTACGAGAGCATCCAGGAGTTCTGGGTCGCGGAACGGGACGACAACGCCGAGGTGGTCGGCTGCGGCGCCCTGCACGTGATGTGGGAAGACCTCGCGGAAGTGCGGACTCTCGCCGTCAAGCCCGGCCTGAAGGGCGTCGGCGTCGGGCACCGGTTGCTGGAGAAGTTGCTGGACACGGCTCGTTGGCTCGGTGTTCGGCGCGTTTTCTGCCTCACCTTCGAAGTGGACTTCTTCGCCAAGCACGGGTTCGTGGAGATCGGGGAGACTCCCGTCGACACCGATGTCTACGCGGAGCTGCTGCGTTCCTATGACGAGGGTGTCGCGGAGTTCCTCGGTCTCGAACGAGTGAAACCGAACACCTTGGGCAACAGTCGGATGCTTCTGCATCTGTGATCACCGGGCATCGATGCCATCCGCAGCACTTCGCCAGGTTTATTCCACCGACAGGCCGTGCGCGGGTTGGCTCGGGTTCCCTATGTCCGAAACGCGTATCTTTCCGGCCCGGGAGCGGGCTACCGGTCTCCGTCGGGGGTTTGTGTTTTTCCGGCAAAAGCGGTTTGCTTTCCGACGTACTGCAGTACTGCATATAACAAGGGTTGGCGATACGGCGGACGCCGACGGACCTCCGGCCCTCAGGTTATCGATGAAAGGAAATCCGGTGGCACAGAAGGTTCAGGTCCTTCTTGTCGACGACCTCGACGGTGGCGAGGCAGACGAGACCGTGACGTTCGCGCTGGACGGCAAGACGTACGAGATCGACCTCACCACCTCCAATGCGGACAAGCTCCGTGGGCTTCTCGACCCGTACGTGAAGGGTGGTCGTCGCACCGGGGGCCGCGCCTCGGGCGGTCGCGGCAAGGCGCGTACCTCCTCCGGCGGCAGCCAGGACACCGCGGCGATCCGCGCCTGGGCCAAGGAGAACGGCTACGACGTCAACGACCGCGGTCGTGTCCCCGCGATGATTCGCGAGGCGTACGAGAAGGCCAACGGCTGATCACCCGCCCCGCACCTCGGGCTCAGCCGCCGGCCCGGAGGCCGTCAGCGCGGCGCCCGCGGGGGACGCGCGAACCGGGAGGGCCGGGCGAGCCCGATCCGGTGGCACTGGGTCGCCAGGGTGTGGACCAGCCGTGCGAGATCGGGGGCGGTTCCCGTGCCCCCCATGGCCGACAGCGTCGGCAGCGAGGCCTCGACCTCGCACCCCGGCTCCGGGGGCCGCAGCCAGACGGCGGCCCCCCGCAGGCCGTCGCGGTCCGGGGGACGCGGCGGCGGGCCGGCCGCGCCGCATCCGGCGGGCAGCGGCGCGTCCAGGAGGCCGCCGGCGCCGACCGCCGTGAGGTCGAGCGGCAGCGAGCCCCACTCCAGCCACTCCAGCAGCCCCGGCATCTCCTCCGCGCTGCCCGCCGCCACGAGCAGCAGCATCCGCTCGCCGTGGACGGCCACGGGGAAACCCGGCCTGTGCGCGCCCGGGCCGAACCGCTCCAGTGCCGCGTGGCCGGCCTCGGCGGGGACCCTCAGGACGTCGAAGCGGACACCGGTACGGAGCCGCACCGGGGACCCCGGCGCCGTCGGCCAGCCGAGCGCGCACTCGTACCACCGCCGCACGGGCTCCGGCGCGCCGCCCGCCTCGAGCGGTCGGCGGGGGAACGGCACCGTGGGGGCCGAAGCGGCCGGAAAGGCCGGAGGGACCGGGAGGGGGGCGCCAACCATGCCAAGTGCAACGGTCGAAACCACGACCGGGTTACGCTGGGTAGTGCTGCGGACGCGCTCCGTGCTGCACGTGGGGGCGTGCGGGGGCGCGGGGAGGCACAAGGTTGTTCGCCCGTAGCGGAGGGAACCGGTGCGCGCGGCATGGAGTGTCCGTCCCAGCGGGTAAGACATCCCTAGTGGGAGGGGGCGACACGCGGATTGGGCCGTCTCACGTTCGCCATCGGCGTACTGGCGACTGGGGTAAGTGCCTGGCCTGCGGGAACATCGTCTCGCACCATCGGGTTGTGGCAGATGTCGGCGTCAGGGGTCAGGAGGCCATCGACGGTGTCGGCAGTTGGAATGAGCGGTCCCCGCTTGCGGGACTAAGCTGCGGAAGGACAGGGAGGGGAAGTTCCCCTTACTGCCTGACCGCTCTGAGGAGCGATTAACGATGTTCGAGAGGTTCACCGACCGCGCGCGGCGGGTTGTCGTCCTGGCTCAGGAAGAAGCCCGGATGCTCAACCACAACTACATCGGCACCGAGCACATCCTCCTGGGCCTGATCCACGAGGGTGAGGGTGTCGCCGCCAAGGCCCTTGAGAGCCTCGGGATTTCGCTCGAGGCGGTCCGCCAGCAGGTGGAGGAGATCATCGGGCAGGGCCAGCAGGCCCCGTCGGGTCACATTCCCTTCACCCCCCGTGCCAAGAAGGTCCTGGAGCTTTCGCTCCGCGAGGCCCTCCAGCTCGGTCACAACTACATCGGCACGGAGCACATCCTGCTCGGCCTGATCCGTGAGGGCGAGGGCGTCGCCGCCCAGGTCCTGGTCAAGCTGGGCGCCGATCTCAACCGGGTGCGGCAGCAGGTCATCCAGCTGCTCTCCGGCTACCAGGGCAAGGAGACCGCCACCGCCGGCGGTCCTGCGGAGGGCACCCCCTCCACGTCCCTGGTCCTCGACCAGTTCGGCCGGAACCTCACCCAGGCCGCTCGTGAGTCCAAGCTCGACCCGGTCATCGGGCGCGAGAAGGAGATCGAGCGGGTCATGCAGGTGCTGTCCCGCCGCACCAAGAACAACCCGGTCCTGATCGGTGAGCCCGGCGTCGGCAAGACCGCCGTCGTCGAGGGCCTCGCGCAGGCCATCGTCAAGGGCGAGGTGCCCGAGACCCTCAAGGACAAGCACCTCTACACCCTGGACCTCGGCGCGCTGGTCGCCGGCTCCCGCTACCGCGGTGACTTCGAGGAGCGCCTGAAGAAGGTGCTCAAGGAGATCCGCACCCGCGGCGACATCATCCTGTTCATCGACGAGCTGCACACGCTGGTCGGTGCGGGTGCCGCCGAGGGCGCCATCGACGCCGCGAGCATCCTCAAGCCGATGCTGGCCCGTGGTGAGCTGCAGACCATCGGTGCCACGACGCTGGACGAGTACCGCAAGCACCTGGAGAAGGACGCGGCCCTCGAGCGCCGCTTCCAGCCGATCCAGGTCGCGGAGCCGTCGCTGCCGCACACGATCGAGATCCTCAAGGGTCTCCGTGACCGGTACGAGGCCCACCACCGCGTCTCCATCACGGACGAGGCCCTGGTCCAGGCGGCCACCCTCGCCGACCGCTACATCTCGGACCGCTTCCTGCCGGACAAGGCGATCGACCTGATCGACGAGGCCGGCTCCCGGATGCGCATCCGCCGGATGACCGCGCCGCCGGACCTGCGCGAGTTCGACGAGAAGATCGCCGGCGTCCGCCGCGACAAGGAGTCCGCGATCGACTCGCAGGACTTCGAGAAGGCCGCCTCCCTCCGCGACAAGGAGAAGCAGCTCCTGGCCGCCAAGGCCAAGCGGGAGAAGGAGTGGAAGGCCGGCGACATGGACGTCGTGGCCGAGGTCGACGGCGAGCTGATCGCCGAGGTCCTCGCGACCGCCACCGGCATCCCGGTCTTCAAGCTCACGGAGGAGGAGTCGTCCCGCCTGCTGCGCATGGAGGACGAGCTCCACAAGCGGGTCATCGGCCAGGTCGACGCCGTCAAGGCGCTGTCCAAAGCGATCCGCCGTACCCGTGCCGGTCTGAAGGACCCGAAGCGTCCGGGTGGCTCGTTCATCTTCGCCGGCCCGTCCGGTGTCGGTAAGACCGAGCTGTCCAAGGCGCTCGCCGAGTTCCTCTTCGGTGACGAGGACGCGCTGATCTCCCTCGACATGTCGGAGTTCAGCGAGAAGCACACGGTCTCGCGTCTGTTCGGTTCGCCCCCCGGCTACGTGGGCTACGAAGAGGGCGGCCAGCTGACCGAGAAGGTCCGCCGCAAGCCGTTCTCCGTCGTCCTCTTCGACGAGGTCGAGAAGGCCCACCCGGACATCTTCAACTCGCTGCTGCAGATCCTGGAGGACGGTCGCCTGACCGACTCCCAGGGCCGGGTCGTGGACTTCAAGAACACGGTCATCATCATGACGACCAACCTCGGCACCCGGGACATCTCCAAGGGCTTCAACCTCGGCTTCGCCGCCGCGGGCGACACGAAGACCAACTACGAGCGCATGAAGAACAAGGTCCAGGACGAGCTCAAGCAGCACTTCCGGCCCGAGTTCCTCAACCGCGTCGACGACGTGGTCGTCTTCCCGCAGCTCAGCCAGGCCGACATCCTGCGGATCGTCGACCTGATGATCGACAAGGTCGACGAGCGCCTCAAGGACCGGGACATGGGCATCGAGCTCTCCCAGTCCGCGAAGGAGCTGCTGTCCAAGAAGGGCTACGACCCGGTGCTGGGTGCGCGTCCGCTGCGCCGCACCATCCAGCGCGAGGTCGAGGACACGCTGTCGGAGAAGATCCTCTTCGGCGAGCTGCGCCCCGGCCACATCGTGGTCGTGGACACCGAGGGCGAGGGCGAGACCCAGACCTTCACCTTCCGCGGCGAGGAGAAGTCGGCCCTCCCCGACGTCCCGCCGATCGAGCAGGCGGCCGGTGGCGCCGGCCCGAACCTGAGCAAGGAGGCGTAGCCCTCCGAGGGTGAGCCTGGAAAGGGGCCGCACCGAGACCAAGGTCTCGGTGCGGCCCCTTTGCGTGCCGTCCGTCAGCCTTCACGACACGGTGATCGCGGCGCGGGGGAAGAGGACGGCCAGCCGGGCGGCGTCGCAGCCGCGGGTCCTGGTCACCCGGACGGTACGTACGCCGGGCAGCGCCGGCGGCTCGTCCGGACCTTCGACGAGGACCGAGGCGTCGATGTCCACGGAGTCCAACCGCGGCAGCAGGGACATCTCCACCCAGTCGGCCGGGACGACGTGATGGCCCTGCAGGGTGAGGCGCTCGAGCGTGGACCAGTGCGACAGGCCCCGGAGCCCGGTGTCCATGGTGGTGAACCGGCCGAGGTGGAGCTCTCGCAGGGGTGCCGCCACCGGGAGCGCATCGGTGAGCCGGCTGCCCGGGAGCCGCAGCATCAGGGAGAGCCGTCGCAGCGAGTCGAGTTCGTCCAGGCCCGTGACATCGGTGGTACCGCGGACCGTGAGGCTTTCGAGTCGTAGCGCGGTGAGGCGGTTCAGACCCCGTGCGTTCCCGCAGTCCGTCAGGGAGAGGTGGCGCAGGGACGTGAACGCGATCAGCGGTTCGAGGTCGGCCAGCTCGGTGTTCCGCACGAAATGGAGCGTCTGGATCGTCTCCGGCCCCGGCACGGCTCTGAGGACGTCTGCCACCGCGTGCGGTCCCTCGAACCGGAGCAGACTCCACGGCGGCCGCAGGTCCGCGAGAACCGCGCGCTGCCCCTCCGTCGTGCACGTCAGGAACAGCTCCGTCCGGTCCAGGTGGTCCAGTACCTCCCTCGCGTACCCGAGGGGGTCGAACCGGCCCCACGTGCCGACCAGCTGCCGCCGCACGCCGAGTGAGGGGTGCCCGCGGAACCGGCGGAGCACCGCGAGCGCCCCGTCCGGCTCGTGCGCCGCCAGCAGCGATGCCGTCACCGTGACCCCGTGGGCCTCCGCGTCCGTCAGTCCCGCCGGACCCGGCAGCAGCTCCAGGACCAGGGGCCCCGCCTCGGCCAGCGCTCTCGCGTCCTCCGTCGACCGCGGCGGGATCAGCGCCCCCGCCCGCGCCTCCACCTCCGCCCGTACCGCCGGGTCGAGGGCGGTGGCGTGCTCCAGGCAGGCCAGGGCCAGCAGCGTCAGGCGCGGGGTCTCCTGCGCCAGCAGCCGGCGCAGCAGCATGGCCCGCTCGCCGGGCCGGGCGTGTGCCACCGCCATGCGGATCACGTCCTCCCAGTAGGGGTCGTCCGCACGGCTCGCGATGACGTCGAGGTGGCCCTCCTCGACCGCGTACCGGGCGCCGAGATAGTCCTGGAAGGTGCGGTGGACGAAGTCCAGGGAGTCCGCGCCGGGCCGCCGGAGCAGCCCGCTCCGCAGCACCAGGGCCCGCAGGACCGTCACCGCGTCGCCCTGCCCCGCCGCCGAGGCGACCGACGGCAGCGAGCGTTCCACGATTCCTTCGGCCGTGGCCAGGTCCATCTCCGTGCGCCCGCTCAGCACCAGCGCGTACGCCAGCCGCTGGAGCAGCTCCAGCTGGGCCTCCTCGCCGAGTTCCACCGCCTCCGTGCCCCGCTCCCGGTCCCGGCGGGCCAACAGCATCGTCAGGGCGGCGTCGTACAGCTCCTTGCGGCCGGTCGGGAGGTAGCCCCGTCGCTCCCGGTGCAGGGCGCAGATCAGGCCGCACATCAGCGGGTTGGTGGCGAGGCGGGCCAGGTCGCGCTTGGTGTGCAGGGCGTCCAGCAGTCTCGCCTCGTACGCGGGGGCGTCGGCGGCCGCGTGCCAGCGCCGTACGAAGGTGGTGAGGTCGGCCCGGCGCATCGGGGCGAGGGTCAGTTCCCGGAAGCCCTCGGCGGTCAGCCAGTCGGGGCGTACGGCGGTGGGCCGGGAGGTGAGCAGCCAGCGGTTGCCGGGGAAGGCCCGGATCAGGGCGAGGAGCCAGTCGCGGGCGCGGTGCCGGTCGGCGGCGGGGATCTCGTCCAGACCGTCGATCAGGAGCAGGCCGCGGCCGGCCGTGAGAACGCGTTCCGCCCAGCCGTCGGGCGGGGTGAGCGGGCAGCCCACCGCGGTCAGGAAACCGGCGGGGGACGGAAGGGCGCCCGCGCGGACCAGGGTCCGCAGCGGGAGGACGTACGGGATGCGGTCGCCGTCCCGGGCGGCGGTCACCGCCAGCCACTGCACGAGCGTCGTCTTGCCGGAACCCGCGTCGCCGCGCAGGAGCATCCGGTCGTGGGTGCGCAGTGCGTCCTCGGCCGGCACACGGACGGTGCGCGCCGGATCGGCCGGCTCGCCGGCGAGGGCGGCGCCCTCCTCCTCGCCGGTCGCCTCCAGGCTCAGGTAGGCGACTTCCAGGGGCCATCTGTCCGGTGAGTCCCGCAGGTCGATGCCGTAGATGGTGAGGTGGTTGTGCCGCTCGGCGATGTGGGGCAGGTACCGGCGTTCGAAGGCGGTGTCGCGGGCGTCGGGGCGCGGGGTGCGGGCGATCAGCTCGTCGACCCTGGCGATCAGCTCCGCGTGCCACCGGGACTGCTCCACCAGGGTCCGGGCGACGAAGGTGGAGCGGCGGGTGAAGAACTCCAGGATGTGCAGGCAGGCCCACTCCGTCACCGAGTCGAGGAAGTAGCAGGCGTCGGCGGAGAGACCCCCGGTGGCCGAGGGCGCCCGGTACTGCAACTGCTTGGCCAGCTCCTGGTGACCCAGGCGGACGGCCTGGACGTCGTCCATGTCCAGGTCGCCGAGGGTCAGCAGACGAACCGTCAGGGCGGTGGTGACCGCCTCCGTCTCGTCCGGCGGGAAGGGCGGCTCACCGGGGGAGTCCAGGGAGTCCCCGACCAGCCGCCCCGCGAGCCTGCGCACCTCCTTCTCCCCGAGGGTGCGCTGCTCGCCCCGGAAGGAGACCAGGTGGGTCAGCCGGACCGGTCGGTCGACCAGCCCGGCGCCGGGCCCGCCCGTGACGAACAGCTTCCTCACCAGCGGGGCGACCAGGCTGGACGCCAACTTCCCGCCGAGTACCGCCGGTTCCATGCGCCACCCCCGTGGTCGGTCGACCTCGGGAGCCTACCGGGGGTCAGGACAACTGGCCGTCGTAGTCCGGCAGCTTGAACGTCTTCTCGGCGTGGCCGCCCGACAGATCGGTGGCGCTGTTGCCGATGTTCGCGATGATCGTGTAGCCCTTGGACTCGATCTTGGCGCGCTGGGCGGTCTTGTACTCGGCGACGTCGCGGAACAGGTCGAGGAAGCCGCGCACGTACAGGCCGGAGGACTCGTAGCCGGCGTGGTCGAGGTTCCACTCGGTGGGCGCCGAGATGATGCCCGGCCGGGCGGTCACGAAGAACAGGGCGACGCCGTGGTCCTGGGCGTACTCGGCGGCTTCCAGGACCGGCCGGTTGGCGGGCTGGGGGTAGCTGAAGCCGAAGTCGGTCTCCAGGGAGGTGTTGTCGATGTCGAGGACGATGGCCTGCTTCTCGCCGGGCCGGGTGTCGGCGATCCGCTCCTTGAGGTACGGCAGTGCCTGGTCCATCACGGCCCGGCAGTCCTTCTGCCAGGTGTCGTAGCCGACGTCGGCGGCGGACGCGGTCACCGGCGCCGAAGCCGGCATTGCCGGGACGGACGCCGCCTGGGCGGGCCGCGTGTCGGCGGGGGTGGCGGCGACGGCCGGTGTGGCCGTCGCGGTGAGCGCCGCCGCGGTGACGGCGGCCGTGCCCGCGGCGCGCTTCCAGGCGTGCCGGGTCTGTCTCGTCTGTCCGGTCTGTTCGGTCATGGGGGGTTGGGGTCCTCTCATGCCTGCGCGAATACCTGACGGCAAAGTTGTCGCGAGCATGCTCACCTGAGCAAGTGGCCGTACGGCAACGATTGGGTTACTGGGCGGTAGGTGTCTGGTTCGCGCGTCCGGGAGGGTCCGCGGCGGAGGGAAAAGGCCCCTTTTGCGTGACCCCGACCACGTTCCGGGCCCTGATGAACCCCCTTGTGCGACGGGCGGGTTAGGCCGGAAGGGAGTAGCCCCGGTCACATCGCGGGGGGTCTCGACCGCGACCGCCGGTGATGTGCCGCACAGGCGATCCGGGGTGTACTACGTGGAATAGGGGAGGCCGCAAGAACGACGAAAAGGGACGGATCGGACGAGGGTCAGGGGGGTTTTCCGGGGCCCTGAGCTGGTTTTGTCCGTAATGGCGGCTCTGTCAAGAGTCGGGAAGTTTCATCTGGAAGTACTAAATAACATCGTAGGTCACACCTTTGTGCGGTTCGGGCCGGTCGGGTTACCAAGGTGGAGCCCGCCCGGTGAGCGCCTCGGCGTCACGCCGGAGGGCACCCCCCCGTTCCCGTCCCCATGAGGTTCGAATGTTCCCGCGTGTCACGTCCCGTTCTTCCCGTACGACCATCCGCACCCGCGCCGCGGTGATGGCCGCCGGCCTCGGAGCCTCGGTCGCACTGGGAGCCGGGGTCGCGGCCGCCACCGGCACCACGGCGGCTTCCACCTCCTCCACCACGGCGAGCGCCGTCGAGGCCCAGGCCGCGGCGCAGGCCAAGGCGGCGCAGGCCGAGAAGGCCACGAGCGCGAAGACCGTCGCCGCCAAGAAGACGGCCGCCAAGAAGAAGGCCGCCTCCTGGGTGGACCCGGTGAAGAAGTACACCCTCAGCGCCAGCTTCGCGCAGAACGGCGGCATGTGGGCGAGCAAGCACAGCGGCCAGGACTTCGCCGTGCCGATCGGCACCAACGTCGTCGCCACGCACGGCGGCACCGTGGTCAAGGCCGGCGGCAACGGCGCCGGTGACGGCCCCGCCTACGGCAACGCGGTCGTGATCAAGCACGGCAACGGCACGTACTCCCAGTACGCGCACCTGTCGAAGGTCAACGTGAAGCCCGGCCAGATCGTGAAGACCGGCCAGTCGATCGCCAAGTCCGGCAACACCGGCAACTCCAGCGGTCCGCACCTTCACTTCGAGATCCGTACGACCCCGAACTACGGCTCGGCCGTCGACCCCGTCGCCTTCCTGCGCGACAAGGGCGTGACCGTCTGACCCTGACCGGTCAGGAGCCGTCGGCTCCCCGGTGCGCCTGGGTCACCAGACCGGTGGCGACCTCGAGAACGGCCGCGCGCTTCTTCTCGGGGTCGCCCTCCAGGTCCTGGAGCACGAACATCCCGGCGTGCAGCGTGAACAGCGCACTCACACAGCGGACCTGGTCGACCAGGTCCGCTTCCGGGTCCATGAGGATGTCGCGCAGATCGAGCATGCGGGTCTTGAACATCTCGCCGATGCGCAGGTCCCGCACCGTCGCCTGGTTCTCCTGCATGAAGCGGAAGAGCGGTGCGGCGGCCGCCAGGGCCTCGCTGTAGCGGCGGACGATCTCCTGCTTGGTCTCCAGCGAGTGCGGCTGCCGCGAGCCCCAGGCGATCAGGTCCTCGATCGGCCGCGTGAGATCCTCGAAGATGCTGACCAGGATCTCTTCCTTGGTCTTGAAGTGGTAGTAGAGCGCCGCCTTGGTGACGTCCAGGCGCTCGGCGATCTCGCGCAGCGAGGTCTTCTCGTACCCCTGCTCGGCGAAGAGCTCCAGTGCCACGTCCTGGATGCGCTGGCGGGTGTCCCCGCGGCGCCGCTGCTGCTTGGTGCTGTCCATCGTGCCGCCCATCCTCCTACGCACCCCCTGTTCCGCGCACATGCGGGACCGCCCCGGACGCCTTTCCGAAAAACTTACTTGACGACCGGCTAGTTACGCGTCTACTTTCCCGAGTGTAGACAACTTGCCGGTCGGCAAGTAAGAGGCAGTGGCTGGGGGAGTGAAGGCCAATGGCGGACACAGCGGCGGCAGGGACCGTGGAGAAGGACGGCAAACAGCCGAGAAGCGTGCGGGTGGTGCTGCTCGCGCTCATGATCGCGATGATGCTCGCGATGCTGGACAACATGATCATCGGCACCGCGATGCCCACCATCGTGGGCGAGCTGGGCGGCCTGGAGCACCTGTCCTGGGTGGTCACCGCCTACACCCTCGCGACCGCGGCCTCCACTCCGCTGTGGGGCAAGCTCGGCGACATGTACGGGCGCAAGGGCTTGTTCATGACGTCGATCGTCATCTTCCTGATCGGCTCCGCGCTCAGCGGCATGGCCCAGGACATGGGCCAGCTCATCGGCTTCCGTGCCGTCCAGGGACTCGGCGCCGGTGGTCTGATGGTCGGTGTCATGGCCATCATCGGCGACCTCATACCGCCGCGTGAGCGCGGCAAGTACCAGGGCATGATGGCCGGCGTCATGGCGCTCGCGATGATCGGCGGACCGCTGGTCGGCGGCACCATCACCGACCACTGGGGCTGGCGCTGGTCCTTCTACATCAACCTGCCCCTCGGCGTGGTCGCGCTGGTCGCCGTCAGCGCCGTGCTGCACCTGCCGAAGAAGCGCAGCGAGGCGCGCATCGACTACCTGGGCGCCGTGCTGCTCACGGTCGGCATCACCGCGATCGTCCTCGTCACCACCTGGGGCGGCACCGAGTACGCCTGGACCTCCGCGCGGATCATGGAGCTGATCGGCATCGGCGTCGCCGCGCTGGTCGGGTTCGCGTTCTGGCAGACCAGGGCCGCGGAGCCGATCGTGCCGCTGCACATCTTCCGCAGCCGCAACTTCACGCTGATGTCCCTCATCGGCTTCATCACCGGCTTCGTGATGTTCGGCGCCACCCTCTTCCTGCCGCTCTACCAGCAGTCCGTGCAGGGCGCGTCCGCCACCAACTCCGGGCTGCTGCTCCTGCCGATGCTGGGCGCGATGCTCGTCACGTCGATGGTGGCCGGCCGGGTCACCACGAACACCGGGCGCTACAAGATCTTCCCGCTGGCCGGCGGTGTTCTGATGTCCGTCGGGCTGTACCTGTTGTCGCTGATGGACACCGACACCAGCCGCTTCACCTCCGGCGTCTACATGGCCGTCGTCGGCCTCGGCATGGGCTGCCTCATGCAGATCACCATGCTGGTGGCGCAGAACAGCGTGGAGATGAAGGACATGGGCGTCGCGTCCTCGTCCACCACCCTCTTCCGCACCCTCGGCTCCTCCTTCGGCGTCGCGATCATGGGCGCCCTGTTCAACCACCGGGTCCAGGACGTCATGAGCGAGCGGGCCGGCGCACTGGGATCCAAGGTGACCGAGCAGTCGGCGCAGCTGGACGCGGACAGCCTGGCCAGGCTGCCGGAGGCGGCGCGCGAGGCGTACCAGCACGCGGTGTCCTCCGGGACGCACGGGGCGTTCCTGCTCGGCGCCGTCGTGGCGGTGCTGGCCCTGGTCGCGGCGGTCTTCGTGAAGGAGGTCCCGCTGAAGGGGGCCGGCCCGAAGACGGCGGACGGCCCGGACGACGCGGGTGGCGACGAGGACGGGGCCACGGCGAAGAGGCCGGTGACCGAGTCGGTCTGACCCGCACCACGCGAGGTCCCGCACCACGCGAGGTCCCGCACCAGGCAGGGCCCCGGGGCACGCCCCCCGGGGCCCTGCGGTGCGTCCGTGCACCGACCGGCCCTCGCCCCTCCGGCCCGGCGGTCGCCGCGGCCCGTACCGCTCGCTCCGGTCGCTGTCAGTGCCCCGTGGCACCATCGGGCCCATGGACAAGTTGCGGCAGTTGCGGCTGGCCAAGGACGCCATGGACCGCGACTGGGCCGACCCGGCCCTCGACCTCGGCGCCGTGGCCGCGCACGCCGGGTACTCGCGGTATCACTTCCTGCGCGCCTTCAAGGAGGCGTACGGCGAGACGCCCGGCCAGTACCTCACCCGTCGCCGCATCGAGCGCGCCGAGGACCTGCTGCGCACCGCGAACCTGTCCGTGACCGAGATCTGTCACCTGGTCGGTTTCACCAGCCTGGGCACCTTCTCCAGCCGGTTCAAGACGTGGACCGGCCTGACCCCCAGCGAGTACCGGAGACGGCACGTGGGCCGGGGGACCGCCCTCATACCCGGCTGCTACGTCATGCACTGGGCGGGCGGAGTACGGCGCAATTCCGGAGAAGCGGACTGAGACCCGCGCTGCCTACCGTGGCAGGGCACGCGGGACGGCCGCGGAGACAGCGGAACACCAGGAGCACGCCATGATCAAAGGTCTCGCCATCTCGACCGTCTGGGTCCTCGACCAGGACCGGGCCAAGAGCTTCTACACCGAGAAGCTGGGCCTGGAGGTCCGCACCGACATGACCATGGGCGAGGGCGGCATGCGCTGGCTCACCGTCGGCTCCCCCGCCCAGCCCGGTGTCGAACTGACGCTGATGGTCCCCTCCGGTCCCGCGATGGACCCCGAGTCAGCCGAGATGATCAGGAAGCTGGTGGCCAAGGGCGCGCTCGGCGCCGGCGTGCTGACCACCGACGACGTCCACGGCGACTACCGGAAGCTCAAGGACCGCGGGGTCGAGTTCCTCCAGGAGCCGCAGGAGCGCCCGTACGGCACGGAGGCCCTCTTCCGCGACGACTCCGGCAACTGGTTCTCCTTCACCCAGCCCCGCGAGGGCGGCCTCGACATGGACCGGGACTTCGCCTGCTAGGTTCGCCGACCGCCCGGAGAGCCGCTGTGGGCGCGGTCCGGCAGCATCGGGTAGCTCCCGGTGTTCGTCGGCGCGTGCTCCGGCAGCCACAGGACGGCGACCGCCCCCTCGGCGGGCACGTGCTCGGGCGCTCCGGCGGGCCGTACGTTGCGGAAGGTGAGCCGTGCCCCCAGGACCCGCGCCTGACCGGCCGCGATGGTCAGGCCGAGCCCGTGACCGCGGCCGGCCCGGTCCGTGCTGCCGGTGCGGAAGCGGCTCGGCCCCTCGGCGAGCAGGGCCTCGGGGAAGCCGGGACCGTGGTCGCGGACCCGGATCACCCGGCCCTCGACGCTGACCTCGACGGGCGACCGGCCGTGCCGGGCGGCGTTGGCGAGCAGATTGAACAGCACGCGTTCCAGGCGGCGCGGGTCGGTGGTGACCTCCGACTCGTGCACCACGTGGACCGCGACGGCCGGGTCCTTGGCCGCCACCCGCCGGGTCACGAAGTCGCCCAGCATGATGTCCTGCAGCTCGGCCCGCTCGGAGGCCCCGTCCAGCCGGGCCACCTCCAGGACGTCCTCGACGAGCGTGCGCATCGCCTTCGCCCGGTCCAGCACCAGCTCGGTCGGCCGGCCCGGCGGCAGCAGCTCGGCGGCGGTCAGCAGCCCGGTCACCGGAGTGCGCAGCTCGTGCGCGATGTCGGCGGTGACCCGGCGTTCGGCCTCCAGCCGCTTCTGCAGGGCGTCCGCCATGGCGTCCACGGCGCTCGCCAGGTCGTCGGTCTCGTCCCGGACGACCCCGCCGATGGCGTCCCGGACGCGGACGTCGGGCTCACCGCCGGCGACCCGGTGCGCGGCGGTGGCGGCCTTGCGCAGCCGGCGCGACAACTGGCCGCCGATGAGCACGCCGAGCGCGCTGCCCCCGAGGACGACCGCGATGGAGCCGATGACCAGGGCCTGGTCGAGGTCCTTGAGGATGTCCGCGCTGCGGTCGGTGAACCCGGAGTGCAGGGACATCACGTGCCCGTCCTTCAGCGGCACCGCCGCCCAGATGTCCGTCACCCCGTCCGCCCCCTCGGAGACGTACGTCGCCCGCCGCCCGTCCTCGACCTTCCTGCGCAGCTCGGCCGGCAGCTCGGGGTCGTCGATCTGGGCGTTGGGGAAGTTCTGCCGCCCGGACAGCTCGTAGTTGCGCTGGGCGATCAGGACCCGGTCGTCCGCGAGGTCGCGCGCGTTGTCCAGCATCGACACCCGGGCCGCGTTGTGCACGACCAGGCTCAGCGCGATCGCGACCAGCGCGCCGACCAGCGCGATGGCGGCGCTGAGTTTCCAGCGCAGGCCGGTACGGATGCTCAGCGCACGGTTGCCCGGCCCCCTGCGGTTGCCCGGGCGCCCCGGTGGTGAGGCGGTCGGGCGTCGGAAGAACCTCCGCATGTCCCTGTGTCCCCGTATCCCCGCTCAGGCCTTCAACTTGTAGCCGAAGCCGCGGACCGTCTCGATCCGGTCCTGGCCGATCTTGGTGCGCAACCGCTGCACATGGACGTCGACGACGCGGGTGTCCCCACCCCAGCCGTAGTCCCACACCCGTTCCAGGAGCTTGTCGCGGGAGAGCACCGTGCCCGGCGCGGAGGAGAACTCCAGCAGCAGCCGCATCTCGGTCGGGGTCAGCGCCACCGGCCGCCCGGCCCGGCGCACCTCCATGCCCTCGGTGTCGACCTCCAGCTCGCCGAAGGTCAGCAGGCCCCCGGTGTCCGCGCCGGCCCCCGCGTCCGACCGGTCGCCGCCGCCCGCGTGACCGAAGCGGCGCAGCACCGCCCGGATCCGGGCGACCAGCACGGCCCCGTCGAACGGCTTGGTGACGTAGTCGTCGGCGCCGGCCTCCAGTCCGAGGACGACGTCGATGGAGTCCGCCCGCGCCGACAGCATGATCACCGGCACGGTGGACTCGTCCCGGATCCGGCGGCACAGGCTGACCCCGTCCAGGCCGGGGACCATGACGTCCAGCAGCGCGATGTCGGGGCGGTCGGCCCGGAACGCCTCCAGGCCCGACAACCCGTCGGGCATCGCGGTGACCGCGAAGCCGTCCCGCTCCAGGGCGAGCTGGGTCGCCTCGCGGATGACGTCGTCGTCCTCGACGAACAGGACGTGTGTCTGGTCTGCCATCCCGGTGCTCTCAGTCCTCGTGTGCCGTCACTGGGGAGACGCGGGGAGCGTGCGCCGCGTTCACTTCTGCGTCGGTGTTCATGTCTCCATCGGTCCGAGCGGCCCGCTCGGTTCACGTGGGTGTCCGGTGCCCTGCGCGGGGGTGTCTCGTGGGTTTCTCGGCGGTGTCCGCGCGCGTCGCGTGTTCGTGCGCGTCGGGTGTTGGTGCGCGCCAGGTGTCCGGGCCCGTCGGCCTCCGGGCCCGCGGTCGTCACCCGCGGGCGAGCCGTCCGTGCGCGTCGGCGTCACGTGCGGGCGCCGTCCACGCAGGTCGGCCGTCACCCGCGCGCCGGCCGTCCGCGCGCGTCAGCTGTCCGGCTCCGGAGCCGGTGAGGGCGCGCTGCCGACCGCGTTGCTGTAGTCGTTGTGGGTGCGGTACTCCTCGGAGAACCGGTTCGAGGCCCAGCGGTACGTGATCACGTTCTCGGCGGACGGACTGGACACCGGGTCACCCTTCTCGTAGACCTGCTTGGTCACCACCAGGTCACCGCGGTCGATCTCCGCGTAGACCGGGGGCTCCTCGGCCTTGAACACATTCTGGTACGCGCCCCCCTCCTCGCGGTACACGTAACTGCCCACACCCACCGCGTCACCGCACGTCAGCACGTTGACGACGACGTCCTCCGCCGAGCCCCCGGTCAGCTTCCCGTACGACACGTCGACGGGGTACTGGTCGGCGACACACGGCTTCAGCTCGCGCTTGACCTCCGCGGAGACCTCGGGATCGGTCTTGACCAACCGCACCGCGTCCACGCGGTCGGGAACCTTCGAGGGGGAGGCCGCGGGCGTGGAGGAGGCGGCGCCGCCGACCGTGTCCGCGTGGGCCGGGCCCTCGTCGCGGGCGCCGGTGCCACCGGCGCCGCACCCGGAGAGGGAGACGCCGAGGGCGACGAACACGGCCAACGCCGTACTCGCCGCCTGCACGCTCTTCCGGGCCTCCCCGGGTGATCGACCGACGGTCAGGCCGCGCAACGCTCCCGCTCCTCACGCTCCAGCGCCCGTGCGTCCAGATCGCGGGCGACCAGCTCCTCGCGGAGCCGGGCGAGCGCCCGGTGCAGCGTGCTCTTGACCGTACCGGCCGACATGCCGAGGGCGGCGGCCGTCTCCTCCGTTGACATCTGCTCCCAGTGTCGCAGCACCACGACACTGCGCTGCTTCGGGGCGAGCACCTTCATGACGTCCATCAGGAGGGCGCGGTCCGCGTGCTGCTCGGTCGAGTCGTCCACGCAGGACTCCGGGAGCTGCTCGGTCGGCACCTCCTCCAGCTTCCGGGCCCGCCACCACTCGGTCCGCGTGTTGATCATCACCCGGCGCAGGTAGGCGTCCGCCAGCCGCTTGTCCTCGATGGTCGACCAGCGGCGGTACGTCCGGGCCAGCGCGGTCTGCAGCAGGTCCTGGGCATCGACGGGGTCGGGGACCAGGCGCCGTGCGCTGCGCAACAGCGCGTCCTGCCGGGTACGGACGTACTCCTCGAACTCGAGCACCTCGCCCTGCGCCATGGTCAACCGCCTTCCGATCCCCGTTCCGGCGGCCTTGAGCGCCGCCGGTCCCACTGCCTGTGGTCCGTAGTCGTCCCGTGCCCTGGGGGCACGCAAACGAAGGTAGGGAAGCGTTGTCACGGCGCTGTGCGAAGCAGCCTGCGGCAAACCCTCGGCTGTCCGTCGGTTGTGTAACGGAGGTGGGAACCGGGCCGAGCGATGGGGTACTTGCGGGGGTTAGGTGGCGATTTGTCCGTCGGCGCCGCTGTCACGGAAGCCGTCGCGGCACGGCGTCCACCGGTGTGCCGCGGCCGTGCGTCAGCTCAGCGGCAGCCGGTACATCCCGTCCGCCAGCGGCTCCACCAGGCCGTCGGCGACGAGGCCGTCCAGGGCGCGGGCGCGCTGGACCGGTTCGTGCCACACCTGGTCGAGGGCCGACTGCGGCACCGGCACGTGCGCGTCCCTGAGCACCGCGAGCAGCCGGCCGCGTACCTGCCGGTCGGTGCCGGCGTACGTCTGACCGCGCCGCGGCGGTCCGTCGTGGGCGGGCTTGCCGGCCAGCCGCCAGGCGCACTGGCCCGCGATCGGACAGCGGTGGCAGGACTCGTTCTTCGCCGTGCAGACGAGGGCGCCCAGCTCCATGGAGGCGGCGGCCCAGCGCGCGGCGCTCGCCTCGTCGTCCGGCAGCAGCGCCCGGGCCAGCTTCCGCTCGGCGGCGGTCGTGGCGTTCGGCGGGTACTGCACGCCGGTGACCGCGCGGGCGAACACCCGGCGGACGTTGGTGTCCAGCACGGCGTGCCGCTGGCCGTAGGCGAAGGAGGCCACCGCGGCGGCCGTGTACTCCCCGATGCCGGGCAGCGCCAGCAGCTGCGCGTGGTCCGCGGGCACGTCGCCACCGTGCCGTTCCGTTATGGCCGCGGCGGCGCCGTGCAGGCGCAGGGCACGGCGGGGGTAGCCGAGCCGGCCCCAGGCGCGGACGGCCTCGCCGGGCGCTTCCGCGGCGAGGTCGGCGGGGCGCGGCCAGCGGGCCAGCCACTGTTCGTAGACGGGCAGGACGCGGCTCACCGGCGTCTGCTGGAGCATGAACTCACTGACCATCACCCCCCAGGCGCCGGCCTCCGGGCGCCGCCAGGGCAGGTCGCGGGCGTGCTCGTCGAACCAGTCGATGACGGGGGCGTGCAGCGGCACACCGGAGGCGTCCGGCTCTCCGGCCGGGGCGGGGCCCGGGACCGGGACGGTGTCCGGGGCCGTGACCTGGTCCGGGACGGTGTCCGGGGCGGCCGGGGCCTGGTCCGGGGTGCGGGACGGGTTCGCGGCGGGGTCGGAGGGGCCGTCGTGCGGGGGCTTCGTGGGCGCAGTCATGACCCTCCGATCCTGCCACGGGAGGACCGCCGCGCGGGCGCACCACCACCCTGTGGCGGGCGGGACACCCGACGACCGACGTTGGGCACCGCGCTGCCGAGGGCCTCCTGCACCGGCAACCGACCGCTTCCGACACCCGACCGCTTCCGACACCCCGACCCCTGCGCCACAGCCATGGCCACAGGTGCAAGCGCCGCGATCGCGAACCCGTGAGGGGGCGTCCGGGGGGAGCCGGTGTCGCCGCCGCGCAATGCGCCGTCCCCCGAAAGCCGTGCTCACGGACGGTAGGCAGACCCCGGATTCGGTCACACCCTGCGATCAACGCGCACCGCGCCCGACGATCGGCGGGCGGTCGGGACCGTCTCCGGAATGATGATCCGTAAAAGTTGCTGCCCCGAACGGCGGGTGGGACAGGGGAACGCGCCGATCTCTCGTACAGTTTGCGCCGTGGGATCTCTGCGCAATCCGGTCGGGCCGCTTCCCTCCTCCATCTACTGGCGACGGAGGGCCGTACTGCTGTCCCTGCTCGCTCTGTTGGCACTGCTGATCACCTTGATCGTGGTGTCCGGCGGCGGTGACGGCGGCAAGGGCCGTGAGGACGGCGCCGACGGCAAGAACCCGGCCCCTTCGATCACTCCCGGACCCTCCGGCTCCGGGCCGGCGATCAGTCAGGCGCCGGGCGGCCGTGACGAGTCGGGCAGCGGGGACTCCAGTGGTTCCGGTTCCGGTTCCGGTTCCGGTTCGGGGTCCGGGAGCGGCGACGGGTCCGGCGACGGGTCCGGTTCGAGTGGTGGGGCCGGTGGGTCCGTTGGTGTGGGCGGCTCCGGCGGTGCGGGCTCCGGTGGTTCGGCGGGTGGTGCGGCGACAGGCGTCGGCGCGGGTGACGCGCTGCCGGGTGGCACCAGTCTCCCCAACTGCACGCCCGGAGCGGTCAAGTTGAGCCTGCGGAGCGTCCGCAACAACTACGCGCCCGGTGAGACCCCCACCTTCGAACTGACCGCGCGGAACACCTCCGGCAGCGACTGCAAGGTCGATCTCGGCCCCAAGCGCGCGGTGTTGACGATCACGCCGGCCGAGGGCGAGGACGCGTACTGGTCCTCCGACGCCTGCGTCAAGGGCGCGGGCAGCCTGCAGTACCGGGTGGCGGCCGGCAGCGGCATCACCTACACCGTGAAGTGGGACCGCAAGCCGAGCGCCGAGGAGTGCGGGACGCCGGCCGCGGGGTCGGCCAAGGCGGGGACGTACCTGGTGGAGGCCAAGGCGGCCGGATTCGAGAAGGTGCGGACGTCGTTCGTGCTGAAGAACGACTGACGCGAGGACCTGGGGCGGGGGCCTGACGCGGGGCCCCCGGGGGACCTGACGCAAGTCCCCGGCTCGGCGCCCCGGACGCGCCCCTCGCGGCCTCAGACGTAGCGCTCCAGGATCGACGACTCCGCGAGCCGCGACAGCCCCTCCCGCACGCTGCGCGCCCGCGCCTCACCGACGCCGTCCACCGTCTGGAGGTCGTCCACACTGGCGGCGAGCAGCTTCTGCAGACCGCCGAAGTGCTCCACCAGGCGGTCGATGATCGCCCCGGGCAGCCGCGGCACCTTCGCCAGCAGCCGGAAGCCGCGCGGCGACACCGCCGTGTCCAGCGTCTCCGGTGAGCCGGTGTAGCCCAGGGCACGGGCCACCGTGGACAGTTCGAGCAGCTCGGCGTGGCTCAGCTTGTCCAGCTCGACGAGCGCCTCCTCGACGGTGCGGGAACGCTTGGCGGTCGGCTCGGGCACGTAGTCGCGCACGACCAGTTCGCGCTCGGGTTCCACGCCGGCGATCAACTCGTCCAGCTGGAGCGCCAGCAGACGCCCGTCCGTGCCCAGCTCCACCACGTACTCGGCGATCTCGGTCGCGATGCGGCGCACCATCTCCAGCCGCTGGGACACCGCCGAGACGTCGCGGACGGTGACCAGGTCCTCGATCTCCAGCGCCGACAGCGTGCCCGCGACCTCGTCGAGGCGCAGCTTGTAGCGCTCCAGGGTCGCCAGCGCCTGGTTGGCGCGGGACAGGATCGCCGCGGAGTCCTCCAGAACGCGGCGCTGGCCGTCGACGTAGAGGGCGATGAGGCGCATGGACTGGGAGACGGAGACGACCGGGAAGCCGACCTGCTTGCTGACCCGGTCCGCCGTACGGTGCCGGGTGCCGGTCTCCTCGGTGGGGATCGTCGGGTCGGGGAGCAGCTGCACACCCGCCCGCAGGATCTTGCCGAGGTCCGAGGAGAGCACGATGCCGCCGTCGAGCTTGCACAGCTCGCGCAGCCGGGTCGCCGTGAACTCGACGTCCAGCACGAAGCCGCCCGTGCACATCGACTCGACGGTCTTGTCGGAGCCCAGCACGATCAGACCGCCGGTGTTGCCGCGGAGGACCCGTTCCAGGCCGTCCCGCAGGAGCGTGCCGGGCGCCACCGCGCTCAGCGAGGCGCGCATCAGGCCATCGGCACCGGCACTCCCACCGGACTTTCCGGGAGCTGCTGCCCGGTCGTTGGCTGCCACTGCACTCCTCCGGTCGCAGGTCGTCTGGCGCTCCCGTGTCGCACACTCGGTCGTACGGACGGACGAGACCAGGGCAAAGTCTACCGGCGGTCCTCCTCGTCCCGTGGGGCCTCTCGCCGACGCGAGCGCGGAAGCACCCGCAAAGCGTCCCCTATGTCCGCGACCTCCAGGACCTTCATACCGTCAGGGACCCGCCCGGGGTCGGTCGGTACCAGGGCGTGGGTGAAGCCCAGGCGGTGCGCCTCGGAGAGCCTGCGCTGCACGCCCGTGACCCGTCTCACCTCTCCGGCGAGGCCGACCTCGCCGATCGCGACGAGGTTCTTGGGCAGCGGGGTGTCGCTCGCGGCACTCGCCAGCGCGAGCGCCACGGCCAGGTCGGCGGCCGGCTCGGAGAGCTTCACCCCGCCCACCGTCGCGGAGTAGATGTCCCTTTTGCCCAGCGCGCTGATGCGGCCGCGCTGTTCCAGGACGGCCAGCATCATGGAGACGCGGGAGGTCTCCAGACCGGACGTGGTGCGCCGGGGGGAGGGGATCTGGGAGTCGACGGTCAGCGCCTGCACCTCGGCCACCAGCGGACGGCGCCCCTCCAGCGTGACGGTCAGACAGGTGCCGGGCACCGGCTCGGCACGCCGGGTGAGGAACAGTCCGCTCGGGTCGGTCAGGCCGGTGATGCCCTCGTCGTGCAGCTCGAAGCAGCCGACCTCGTCGGTGGTGCCGTACCGGTTCTTGACGCCCCGCACCAGCCTCAGACGGGCGTGCCGGTCGCCCTCGAAGTGCAGCACGACGTCCACGAGGTGCTCCAGCAGCCGCGGACCCGCGATGGTGCCGTCCTTGGTGACGTGGCCCACCAGCAGGGTGGACATCCCGCGGTCCTTGGAGGCGCGGATCAGCGCCCCCGCCACCTCCCGCACCTGGGCCATGCCGCCGGGAGCGCCGTCGATCTCGGGAGAGGCCACGGTCTGCACGGAGTCGAGGATCAGCAGCGAGGGCTTGACCGCGTCCAGGTGGCCCAGCACCGCCGCGAGGTCGGTCTCGGCGGCGAGGTACAGGTGGTCGTCGATGGCCTTGATGCGGTCGGCGCGCAGCCGCACCTGGCTCGCCGACTCCTCACCGGTGACGTAGAGGGTCTTGTGCTCCTCGCTCGCCGACTTGGCCGCCACGTCCAGCAGCAGGGTGGACTTGCCGACGCCGGGCTCGCCCGCCACCAGCACCACGGCGCCCGGCACGAGTCCGCCGCCGAGCACCCGGTCCAGCTCGGGCACGCCGGTCGAGCGCGCGGTGGCCTGCCGGCCGTCGACCTGGCCGATGGGCACCGCGGAGGTGGTGACGCGCCCCGGCGTCGTCGTGCGCACCGCGGGCACGCCGTACTCCTCGACCGTGCCCCACGCCTGGCATTCGGGGCAGCGGCCGAGCCACTTGGCCGTCTGCCAGCCGCACTCGGTGCAGCGGTAGGACGGCCGGTCCTTGGTGGTCTTCGCACGGGCAGCCATGCACGAACCGTAACCGCCCCCACCGACAACGCGGTCCGCACGCCCGTCTGCCCCTCCCGACCGACCTCGCCCCCCGACCGCCCCCGGCCGCCCCCGGCCGCCCCGATCGGGCCACGTCCGCCCCGAAACGGCCACGGAACACCGGCCTCCTGTCCCCTTATGAGGGATCGTTTCACCCGTACGGATTAAAAGGGGCCAATGCGCCAGTTCGCGCCACCCATGGGCCCCTACGGTCGCCGAGTGATGAGGAGCAGTCCGGAAACCACGACCCGCACGACCGGCGCACACCGGGCGCACCGGGAAGCGCGTGACCGCACCGCGGCGCGCACGCTGGCGCACCTGCCGCCCGCGCGCTACGACGCGTATCTGGACGGCCTGTTCACCTACTGCCTGTCCGTGCTCTGCGACCACGAGTCCGCGATCGCCGCCCTGGGCGACGTCCTGGCGCTCGCCGAGCGCCGCGGCCACCGCGGGCCCGGGTCCGCCGACGACCGCAGGGCCTGGCTCTACGCCCTGGCCCGCTGGGCGTGCCTGCGCAAGCTCGCCGAGGCCAAGCAGAAACGTCCGGGCAGCCACGCGGCGGGCCGCCCGGACGCCGCCCGGCAGCGCACCGCGCAGCAGCGGCCCGCCTCCCCGCCCCCGCCCGCCGGGGACGACGAGGACCAGCACCGCCAGCGCCGCGAACTCGCCCTCCTCGCCTGGCCGGAGGCCGCCGGCACCACCCCGGAGCAGCGCGAGGCGCTCGAACTCGCCGTGCGCCACCACCTCGCCGCCCACGAGGTCGCCGCCGTCCTCGGCATGGACCTGGCGGCCACCCGCGAACTGCTCGCCGCGGCCGCCTGCGAGGTCGAGCGCACCAGCGCCGCGCTGGCCGTCGTCCAGACCGGCACCTGCGCGGGCGTGGCCCGACTCACCGGCGACAACCAGTACGTCCTGAGCGCCGCCCTGCGCCGCGAGCTGGTCCGGCACGTCGACGACTGCCCGCGCTGCCGCCGTACCGCGGAGCGCGCGGTCCCCGGCCGCTGGCCCGGCACCAGCGTGACGCCCGCCGAGCTGCCCGTCCTGGAGGCACCCCGCGCGGCGCTGCACAGGGCCATGACGCACCTCCCGCGCGCGGGAGGCACCGCACCCCGTTTCGACCGGCGCGGCTTCCCGATGGACCCCAAGGACCGCGCGGCCCGGCGGGACCGCCTGCGCGCCCGTGCCGTCACCACCACCGTCGTCGCCACCGTCGTCGCGGCCCCGGTGCTCGCCCTGTGGGCGGCCTACCGCGGCACCCCGGTCGTCGAGGGCGAGGACGGCCGTTCGTCCAGCGCCAGCGAGGGGCACAGCCCCGACGGCCCGGACGGCGCGTCCGCGGGCGGCGCCTACGGTTACGAGAACACCGGCAACACGCGCACCACGCCCGGCACCCGCTTCGGCAAGAACGGCAAGGCCGACGTCTCCGTGGAGGTCGTCAGCGTCTCCGGCGCCGGCGCGAAGGGGGCCGGACGCCTCGACGTGACGGCCGGCCACGACGGCGACACCACCCTGATCACCCTCACCGCGACCGGCGACGCCCCCGTGGCCTGGTCCGCGTCCACCGGCGCGTCCTGGCTCTACCTGAGCCAGTCCTCGGGCACCCTGCGCCCCGGCGAGTCACGCACCGTCAAGGTGTACGTCGACCACCTGCGCGAGCCCTCCGGTCACTGGAGTGCACGGGTGGCCGTCTCACCCGCCGGCGCCGTCGTGTCCATCAACGGGTACGGCACGGCGCCCGCCCCCTCCCGTCCGAACCCGCGGCCCAGCACGCCCGACCACTCCCCGCCCCCGACCGACCCGGGCCCGGACCCCTCACCGTCCACCTCGGCGCCGCCGGACCCCTCGCCCACCGACGACCCACCGCCGACCTCGCCCGACCCCGACCCGACACCCACCGACGACCCGTCGCCCACCGGCGGCACGGGCGGTTCGTCACCGCCGCCCGGCGACGGCCCGAGCCGCTCCGCCTCGTAGCGACGCGCTCAGCGGACCGGGTCGGCGGGGTGCGGGGCCACCAGCGGCAGCTGCGAGGCGAGCCGCTGCTCGCACAGCTCGACCAGCCGGTCGTAGCCCGCCTTGCCCATCAGCTCGGTCAGCTCCGGCCGGTACGAGACGTACACCGGGTCGCCCGCGCCGTGCGCCGAGGTCGCCGAGGTGCACCACCAGTGCAGGTCGTGCCCGCCGGGGCCCCAGCCGCGGCGGTCGTACTCACCGATGGACACCTGGAGCACGCGCGTGTCGTCGGGCCGGTCGATCCACTCGTAGGTCCGCCGGACCGGAAGCTGCCAGCACACGTCGGGCTTGGTCTCCAGCGGTTCCCGCCCCTCCTTCAGGGCCAGGATGTGCAGCGAGCAGCCCGCGCCGCCGGCGAAGCCGGGCCGGTTCTGGAAGATGCACGAGCCCTGGAAGGGCCGGGTCTGGCGGGAGCCCTCGTCGTCCTCGGAGATCCAACCGCCCCGCGTGCCCTCGGCATGGTGCTGCCAGACGTCCGGCGTGAGCCTCGCCACGTGTTCGGCGACCCGCTTCTCGTCGTCCTCGTCGGAGAAGTGGGCGCCCAGCGAGCAGCACCCGTCGTCCGCGCGGCCCGCCTGGATGCCCTGGCAGCCGCTGCCGAAGATGCAGTTCCAGCGAGAGGTCAGCCATGTCAGATCGCAGCGGAAGACCTGCTCGTCGTCCGCCGGGTCCGGAAACTCCACCCACGCGCGCGCGAAGTCGAGCCCCTGTTCGTCGCCCGTTTCGCGCTTCTTGTCCTTCTTGGCCGGCTTTTCGTCCTTCGCCTTTTTCGTCTTTGGCACGGTTCCAGGGTAAGTCGCCCGCGCCGGATGACGGCACCACCGCACTCCTCGCTGGCAGTAGCGTTCCGTACATGAGACTCGGTGTCCTGGACGTGGGTTCGAACACGGTGCATCTGCTGGTGGTGGACGCGCACCCGGGCGCGCGCCCGCTGCCCGCCCACTCGCACAAGGCGGATCTGCGCCTCGCCCAGCTCCTCGACGAGGACGGCGCGATCGGTGCCGACGGCGTCGACCGGCTGGTCGCGGTCGTCCGCGAGGCGCTCCAGGCCGCCGAGGACAAGGGTGTCGAGGACCTCCTGCCGTTCGCCACCTCCGCCGTGCGCGAGGCGACCAACGCCGACGACGTCCTCGCGCGCGTGCGGGAGGAGACCGGCGTCGAGCTGACGGTCCTCAGCGGCGCCGAGGAGGCCCGGCTCACCTTCCTCGCCGTGCGCCGCTGGTTCGGCTGGTCCGCGGGCAAGCTGCTGGTCCTCGACATCGGCGGCGGCTCCCTGGAGGTCGCCTACGGCATCGACGAGGAGCCCGACACCGCCGTGTCGCTGCCGCTCGGCGCGGGCCGGCTGACCGCCGCCTGGCTGCCGGGGGACCCGCCCGACGCGGACGACGTCAGGAGACTGCGCCGCCACGTCCGTACGGAGATCGCCCGCACGGTCGGCGACTTCAGCCGCTTCGGCGCCCCGGACCACGTGGTCGCCACCTCCAAGACCTTCCGGCAGCTCGCCCGGATCGCCGGCGCCGCCCGCTCCGCCGAGGGCCTCTACGTGCAGCGCGAGCTGAAGCGGGCCTCCCTGGAGGCGTGGGTGCCCCGCCTGGCCGCCATGACCAGTGCCGAACGCGCCGAGCTGCCCGGTGTCTCCGAGGGCCGCGCGGGCCAGCTCCTCGCCGGAGCCCTGGTCGCCGAGGCCGCGATGGACCTCTTCCACGTGGAGAACCTGGAGATCTGCCCCTGGGCCCTGAGGGAGGGCGTGATCCTGCGCAGACTCGACCACATGGGGCCGGTGTAGCCACCCCTGGGCGCACCTGGGGCGCAGGAGACCGTATGGCACTCGCCACAACGGCGAACGGCCGCCCCGCGGGCACCCGACCGCACCCCGTAACCTGGCCCTCGTGGCAGAACCAAGGGACGTAGTCCGCATCCCGGACGCGAAGGTCGCCCTGTCGACGGCTTCCGTCTACCCGGAGTCGACGGCGACGGCCTTCGAGATCGCCGCACGCCTCGGGTACGACGGCGTCGAAGTCATGGTGTGGACCGATCCGGTCAGCCAGGACCTCGACGCGCTGCGCAGACTCAGCGACTACCACCACATGCCGATCCTGGCCGTGCACGCCCCCTGCCTGCTCATCACGCAGCGGGTCTGGTCCACCGACCCCTGGGTCAAGCTGCAGCGCGCCCGCGCCGCCGCGGAGAAGCTCGGTGCGGACACCGTCGTCGTCCACCCGCCGTTCCGCTGGCAGCGCCAGTACTCCCGGGACTTCGTCAACGGCATCTGGCGGATGGCGAACGAGACCGACGTGCGGTTCGCCGTCGAGAACATGTACCCCTGGCGCTACCGCGACCGCGAGATGCAGGCGTACGCCCCCGACTGGGACGTGACGAAGGACGACTACCGCCACTTCACGATCGACCTGAGCCACGCCGCGACCTCCCGCAGCGACGCGCTGGACATGCTCGACCGCATGGGCGACCGCCTGGGCCACCTCCACCTCGCCGACGGCAGGGGCTCCGCCAAGGACGAGCACCTCGTTCCCGGCCGCGGCAACCAGCCCTGCGCCGAGGTGCTGGAACGCGTCGCCCGCTCCGGCTTCGACGGCCATGTCGTCATCGAGGTCAACACCCGTCGCGCGATGTCCAGCGCCGAACGTGAGGCCGATCTCGCCGAGGCCCTGGCCTTCACCCGCCACCACCTGGCCTCGGCGGGCCCCGCGGACGCGCCGGCGGACCCGGCGAAGGCGCACCGGCGATGAGCGCCCCGGCCGGAGGCACCCGGCGCCGCGGCCGCCCCCCGCGCACGGAGTCCGCCGGCACCCGCGACCGCATCCTCACCGCGGCCCGCGAGGAGTTCTCCGAGCGCGGCTACGAGAAGACGTCCGTACGCGGCATCGCCAAGGCCGCCGGCGTCGACCCGGCGCTGGTGCACCACTACTTCGGCACCAAGGAGCAGGTCTTCGAGGCGGCGATCGAGGTCGCCTTCGCCCCCGTCCGCGGGGCCTCGGGGGCGGTCGCCGACGGACCCGCCGACGGGGTCGGCGAGCGGCTCACCCGCTTCTTCTTCGGCCTCTGGGAGAACCCGGCCACCCGCACCCCGCTGCTGGCCATCGTCCGCTCCGCCTTCGACAACGAGACCGCCGCCGCCGTCTTCCGCCGGCTGGTCGCCGCGCAGCTGCTGCGCCGTGTCGCCGCCCAGCTGGACGGGCCGGACGCGGAGCTGCGCACCGAGCTGGCGGCCGCCCAGCTGGTCGGGTGCGCGGTGCTCCGGTACGTGATCAAGGCGGAGCCGCTGGCCTCGGCCGACCCGGAGCAGCTCATCGCCCGCCTGGCACCGGTCGTCCAGGGCCACCTCACCGGCCCCTGAGCGTGCCCCGCGGTGCCGCACCGCGAGACGCGCGTCCCGCATTCCGGACACCCTGTCCCGAGTCCTGGATGACCGGCGTACGCTCGACGGCAGTCATTACTCTCCCAACGAGCCCACGAGCGAGGCGAGCGACGATGCCCGAGCTGAGGTCCCGCACAGTCACCCACGGCCGCAACATGGCGGGCGCCCGCGCCCTGATGCGCGCCTCCGGTGTACCCGGCGCGGACATCGGCCGGAAGCCGATCATCGCCGTCGCCAACAGCTTCACGGAGTTCGTGCCGGGCCACACCCACCTCGCGCCGGTCGGCCGGATCGTCAGCGAGGCGGTCGTCGCGGCCGGCGGCATCCCGCGCGAGTTCAACACGATCGCCGTCGACGACGGCATCGCCATGGGCCACGGCGGCATGCTGTACTCCCTGCCCTCCCGCGACCTGATCGCGGACAGCGTGGAGTACATGGTCGAGGCGCACTGCGCCGACGCCCTGATCTGCATCTCCAACTGCGACAAGATCACCCCGGGCATGCTCAACGCGGCGCTCCGCCTGAACATCCCGACGGTCTTCGTCTCCGGCGGCCCCATGGAGTCCGGCCGCGCCACCCTGGTCGACGGCACCGTCCGCACCCTGGACCTGGTCGACGCGATGTCGGAGGCGGTCAACGACAAGATCTCCGACGAGGACATCCTCCGCATCGAGGAGAACGCCTGTCCCACCTGCGGCTCCTGTTCCGGCATGTTCACCGCCAACTCGATGAACTGCCTCACCGAGGCCATCGGCCTCTCCCTGCCGGGCAACGGCTCGGTCCTGGCCACCCACACCGCCCGCAAGGCGCTCTACGAGAACGCCGCCCGCACGGTGCTGGACCTGACCCGCCGCTACTACGAGCAGGACGACGACTCGGTCCTGCCCCGCAACATCGCCACCCCCGCGGCCTTCGGGAACGCCATGGCGCTGGACATCGCGATGGGCGGCTCCACCAACACGATCCTGCACCTGCTGGCCGCCGCCCAGGAGGCCGAGGTCCCCTTCGGCCTCGCCGAGATGGACGCCCTCTCGCGCCGCGTCCCGTGCCTCGCCAAGGTCGCCCCCAACGTCGCCAAGGACCGCACGTACTACATGGAGGACGTGCACCGCGCCGGCGGCATCCCCGCCCTCCTCGGCGAACTGCACCGGGCCGGCCTGCTCGACGAGGACGTCCACTCCGTCCACAGCCCCTCGCTGGCCGACTGGCTGAAGACCTGGGACGTCCGGGGCGGCTCCCCCGCCCCCGAGGCCGTCGAGCTGTGGCACGCGGCCCCCGGCTGCAAGCGCTCCGCCGAGGCCTTCTCCCAGTCCGAGCGCTGGGACTCCCTCGACCAGGACGCCGAGGGCGGCTGCATCCGCTCCGTCGAGCACGCCTACTCCGAGGACGGCGGCCTCGCGGTCCTGCGCGGCAACCTCGCCGCCGACGGCTGCGTGGTGAAGACGGCCGGCGTCGACGAGTCCATCTGGACCTTCGAGGGCCCGGCGGTCGTCTGCGAGTCGCAGGAGGAGGCCGTCCAGAAGATCCTCACCCAGCAGGTCAAGGAGGGCGACGTCGTCGTCATCCGCTACGAGGGCCCCAAGGGCGGCCCCGGCATGCAGGAGATGCTCTACCCGACCTCGTACCTGAAGGGCCGCGGCCTCGGGAAGACCTGTGCCCTGGTCACCGACGGCCGCTTCTCCGGCGGCACCTCGGGCCTGTCCATCGGCCACGCCTCGCCCGAGGCGGCCGCGGGCGGCACCATCGCCCTCGTCGAGGACGGCGACCGGGTCCGCATCGACATCCCGAACCGCTCCATCGAACTGCTCGTCGACGACGCCGAACTGGCCCGCCGCGACCAGGCGCTGGGCGGCAGGTACGCCCCGAGGAACCGCGACCGCAAGGTCTCCGCGGCCCTGAAGGCGTACGCCGCGATGGCGACCAGCGCGGACAAGGGCGCGGTGCGCGACGTGAGCAAGCTGGGCTGACCGCCCGGTCCGCCGCCCGGCGGGGTCACCAGGTGGCCGGGTCCCGTCCCGCCACGCCGAAGACGGTCCCGTCGGGCGCCCCGGCGTACACGTGCCCGCCCGCGAGCAGCGGCTCGGGCAGCGTCGCGGGCACCCGGTCCGACTCGGCGCCGAGCCGGGGCCGGGTCTGGCCGAGGAGCCTGCCCTCGCGGGCGTCGACGCCCAGCAGCCGTCCGTCGGGAGCGGTCATGTACACGTGCCGGCCGTCGGAGACGGGCACCGAGCCACGGCTCACCCCCGTCTCCAGCCGCCACTTCTGTCTCCCCGCCGCCATGTCGACGGCGACCAGGGAGCCGCCCGCGCCCGCGAGGTGGACGGTGTCCCCGTGGACGCCGACCGCCGCCTGCTCGACCGGCACCGGCAGGTCCGCCCGGCGGGTCTCCCCGGTGGCGGGCGTGTAGCGGACCACGGCCTTCACGTCCCCGTGGGCCGCCGCTTCGGGGACGAGGTACACGGACCCGCCCGAGGCCCCCACCAGGGCCAGCGCGCCCTCCAGCTCCGCGTCCCACCTCACGTCCCCGCTGGCCGGGTCCACCGCGGTGACCCGGGTACGGTTCCCGTCCGCGGTCTCGCCGGCCGCGTACGCCGCCGGGCGCCGCTCCCCGGCGAACGAGGTGAAGTACGGCACGGACTGCCCGGGAATCCGCCGCGCCCACCGGGTCCGCCCCGAGGCGCTGTCCACGCCGGTGACCATCCCGTCGGCGCGGGTGAGCAGCAGCATGTCGCCGACGACCCGCAGGCCGTCGTACGCGGGCATCTCCTCCCGCCACGCCGGCTCACCCGTGGCCGGGTCGAGCGCCTCCAGGGGGCCGAGCAGCCCGGCGTCGGGCTGCACGAGCCCGCCCGAGAGGACCGGCGGCTGGCTCCGCACGGCCTCCTCGACGGGGTGCCGCCACAGCGTGCTCCCGTCGGCCGGATCGACCGCGAACACCGCCCCGGGCTGCGCGCACAGCAGACGCGGCGCCGCGTACGAGCACAGGGGCGTGCCGCCCTCCCGCGACCCGGGCACCGCCTCCCACGCGCCGAACCCACCCGGTGCGCTCCGGGCGGCGGGCGTCCGGTGCGCCGGTTCCGCGTCGCCGAACACCTGGACCGAGACGAGCCCACCGGTCACGGCGAGGCAGAGCGCGCCGGCCACCAGCGCCGCCCGCTTCCCGAGCCGCCGCGCGGCCGGTGCCGCGGGAGCCTCCGCCTCCGCGCCCCCGGTCGTCTCCGGGGCCGGCGCCTCCTCCGCCCGCCGGCCCGGGACGAACACCTGGGTGTCGTAGGCAGCCGCCACCGACCGCAGCTCCCGCATCAGCTCGTCCGGCGTGGGCCGGTCCTCGGGCTCCTTGGCCAGACACCGCAGCACCAGCGGCGCGAGCGACTCGGACACGCCGGTCAGGTCGGGCTCGTCGTGCACGACCTGGTAGGCGACGACGTACGGGCTGTCGGAGTCGAACGGCCCGCGCCCGGTCGCCGCGTGCACCATGAGCGACCCGAGGGCGAAGACGTCGGCGGCGGGACCGACCTCCCGGGGCCGCCGGAACTGCTCGGGAGCCATGAACGGGGGAGTCCCGATCAGCTTGCCCGTCTCGGTGCGCAGTTCGCTGTCCTTCGGCCGGGAGATGCCGAAGTCGATGACCTTGGGCCCGTCCTCGGCGAGCAGCACGTTGCTCGGTTTCAGGTCCCGGTGCACCACCCCGACCCGGTGGATGTCACGCAACGCCTCGGCGAGCCCCGCCATCAGCCGGCGCAACTGGTCCTCGTCCATGGGACCGTTCCGCTTCACCTGCTCCGAGAGGGTCGGACCGGGGATGTAGAGGGTGGCCATCCAGGGCCGTGCGGCGTCCGGATCGGCATCGACGACCGGTGCCGTGAAGGCCCCGCTCACCTGCCGCGCCGCGGCGACCTCCTGCCGGAAACGGCCCCTGAACTCGGGATCCTCGGCGTACGGCGCATGCACGATCTTCACCGCGACGCGCATCCCGGAGGTGCTGCGCGCCAGATGCACGACGCCCATGCCGCCCGAACCCAGACAGGACTCCAGGCGGTAGTGACCGGCGTACTGCGGAAGTTCCGCTTCCGTTCCCGCCCCGGCGTTCCGCTGCGGCGCCATGGAACCACCCCCGTGCTGTTCGTCCGCGCGCGCGACGCTCGGAGCCTAGTCGATGGTTCGTACGGGACCGAGGCGGCTTGCTAGCCTCCGCGTGCGAGTTGCGAACGGGTGTTTCGTGGCTTGTTCCTGGGGAATCAACGTGGCCCCACGAGACTCGTGGGGCTCAACGGGGGGAGCATCACATGGCAGTTGACCGCGTACAGGAAGTCGCGGCCGAGACGGCGACCACGGTCGCGGGGGTCGCCGCGGTCGTCCGGTACTACTCGGTGGCGCCGGGGGTCCGCCTCAACGTCCGCAGCGGCCCCGGCACCGGCTACGGCATCGTGCGGGTCCTGCCCGAGGGCGCCCAGATCCCCCTCTACTGCCAGCGGCCGGGCACGGCGGTGACCGGCCCGTACGGCACGAGCAAGATCTGGGACAACATCGGCAACGGCCAGTACGTCTCGGACGCCTACGTGCAGACCGGCAGCGACGGCTACGTCGCCCCGCGCTGCGCCTGATCCCACCCGGAGCCCGCGGCACATCCGGCACCATAATCGAACCGTGAGCGCAGAGAACGGTACGCACGGCATCCCGGACACCCCCGCGGGCTCCCCCCTCCCCGCCGGCCCCCGCCCCGAACCCATCCGGTTCTACGGCACGACCTGGGTGCACCACGACCACGGCTACCCCGTGCGCCGGGCCGGCCTGGCCGTCGGCTCCCTCGCCGCGGCGGTCGCCGCCTGCGTCGTCCTGCGCATCGCCTACGACGGCCTCCGGATCGCCGATGTCGGCAGCGCCGTCTCGCTGCTGATGGTCGTGATGTTCGCGGTCTGCAGCGCCCTGGCCTTCCGGCACACCTGGTCCACCTTCACCAGCCGCCCCGACCCCGACCGCCAGGCCTCCCTCCGCGGCCTGCTGGCCATCGGCTTCGTCGGCTCCCTCCTCGCCTACTTCTTCCGCACCTTCACCGAGGCCCCGGGCGAGAAACTCCACCGCGCCGAGTACGAGAAGGCCCGCGAGGAGTACGAGAAGCGCACCACCCGCCGCTCGGGCAACCCGTCCAGGAAACGCCGCCGCTGACCTGTCGGCCCCCGGCGCCTCGCAGCACCCCGCACGCCCCACACTCATCCCCCGGCACCCGCCCCCGCCCCCCGGCACACCCTCCACGATTCCCCGCCCGGCCCCCACCATGGCCGTATGACGGCACCCGGCACCACCCCGAACACCGCCCCACCCCCCGCCGGAACCCCCCGCGCCCCCGAGGTCACCCGCACCACCCGAGCCCACTCCTTCAACGCGGCCGCCGCCCAGTACGCGGCCAACCGCCCCTCCTACCCGCCCGCCCTCCTCGACGCGGTGGAGGAACTCGCCGGCCGCCCCCTGGCCGGCTCCCGCGTGGTGGACGTCGGCGCCGGCACGGGCATCGCCACCGCCCTCCTGCACGCGCGCGGCGCCGACGTGATCGCCGTCGAGCCCGGCGCCGGCATGGCCGCGGAGTTCCGGCGCACCCTCCCCGACGTCCCCGTCCTCCGGGGCAGCGGCAACGCCCTCCCGCTCGCCGACCACAGCGCCGACCTCCTCACCTACGCCCAGGCCTGGCACTGGACCGACCCCGACCGGGCCGTGCCGGAGGCGTTGCGTGTGCTGCGTCCCGGCGGCGCGCTGGCCCTGTGGTGGAACACCGCGGCCCTCGACGTGCCGTGGATCGCGGCGGCGGCCGACCGGGTCGACCGCCACTTCGGCCTCGCACTCTCCGCCGAGCAACGCGACGTCGGCGCCCGCACCGCGGACCCGGCCGGCCTCCTCGACTTCGTCCACCGCACCCTCCGCTGGAGCCGCCGCGTCCCGCTCGAGACCCACCTGGCCAACCTCGGCAGCCGCTCGGTCTTCCTGACGGACGGCGAGGACCGCGGCGCCGCCTTCCTCGCCGAGGAGCGCCGGCACCTCCTGGCCGACTTCCCGGACGGCGTCGTCGAGGAGACGTACGACGTCCGCCTCCTGCTCGCCAGGGCCCCCGCGACCGCTTGACGGCATCTGGGCGGGAGAGCATTATTCATCACATGATGAATTACGCCTCCCGCCCTCCTGACGACCAGGGGCCGGCCCCCACCGCCCCCGCCGTCCGCGCCGAGGACCTCACCGTCGTCCGCGGTCCCCGCACCGTCCTGCGCTCCCTCGACTTCACCGTTCCGCCGGGCCGGATCACCGGCCTCCTCGGCCCCTCCGGCTGCGGCAAGTCGACCCTGATGCGCGCGATCGCCGGCACCCAGGCGAAGGTCACCGGCACCCTGGACGTCCTCGGCCGCCCGGCCGGCCACCCGGCCCTGCGCACCCGCATCGGCTACGTCACCCAGGCCCCCTCCGTCTTCGACGACCTGACCGTCCGCCAGAACCTGGACTACTTCGCCGCGATACTCGACCCCGGCCGCGCCGCCGCCGACCGCCGCCACGAGCACGTCACCCGGGCCGTCGCCGACGTCGACCTCACCACCCACGCCGACGCCCTGGCCGGCAACCTCTCCGGCGGCCAGCGCAGCCGCGTCTCCCTCGCCGTCGCCCTCCTCGGCACCCCCGAGCTGCTCGTCCTCGACGAACCGACCGTCGGCCTCGACCCCGTCCTGCGCCGTGACCTGTGGGCCCTCTTCCACTCCATCGCCGCCGACCGCGGCGCCACCCTCCTCGTCTCCTCCCACGTCATGGACGAGGCCGAGCGCTGCGACCGCCTCCTGCTGATGCGCGAGGGCCGGGTCCTCGCCGAGGACACCCCCGACGCCCTGCGCACCCGCACCGCCGCCGAGACGGTCGAGGAGGCCTTCCTCCACCTCGTCGACGAGGCGACCGAGGCAGCCCGCGCGAAGGAGACCACCCGATGACCACGCAGACGACCACGCCGACGACCCCGACCGCCGTGCCCCCCGCCCCCACCCGCCCCCTGAGCCCCGCCCGCACCGCGGCCACCGCGACCCGCGTCGTGCGCCAGCTCGCCCACGACCCCCGCACGATCGCCCTGCTGCTCCTGATCCCCTGCGTGATGCTGTTCCTGCTGCGCTACGTCTTCGACGGCAGCCCACGCACCTTCGACAACATCGGCGCCTCGCTGCTCGGGATCTTCCCGCTGATCACGATGTTCCTGGTCACCTCGATCGCGACCCTGCGCGAGCGCACCTCCGGCACCCTCGAACGCCTCCTGGCCATGCCGCTGGGCAAGGCCGACCTCATCGCGGGCTACGCCCTCGCCTTCGGAGCCCTCGCCATCGTCCAGTCGGCCCTCGCGACCGGCCTGGCGGTCTGGTTCCTGGGCCTCGACGTCACCGGCAGCCCCTGGCTCCTCCTCCTGGTCGCCCTGCTGGACGCCCTCCTGGGCACCGCGCTCGGCCTCTTCGTCTCGGCCTTCGCGGCCTCCGAGTTCCAGGCGGTCCAGTTCATGCCGGCCGTGATCTTCCCCCAGCTCCTCCTCTGCGGCCTCTTCACCCCGCGCGACGACATGCACCCGGCCCTGGAGGCCGTCTCCGACGTTCTGCCCATGTCCTACGCGGTCGACGGCATGAACGAGGTCCTGCGCCACACCGACATGACGACCGCCTTCGTACGGGACACCCTGGTCGTGGCGGGCTGCGCCCTCCTCGTCCTCGCCCTGGGCGCCGCCACCCTCAAACGCCGCACGGCCTAGCGCGCGGCGGCGCCCGGCCGACGTCCCGCCCACTGGACGCCCCGCTCCCACGCCTGCCGGGAGTGCGAGGATGACGACGGACGACGCACCCCGGAGGGGACCCCAGGAGGGCACCGAAAACATGACCCAGAAAGTCGCAGTCCTCGGCACCGGCAAGATCGGTGAAGCCCTGCTCAGCGGAATGATCGGAGCCGGCTGGGCACCCGCCGACCTCCTGGTCACGGCCCGCCGCCGGGAACGGGCCGAGGAACTCCGCACCCGCCACGGAGTCACCCCCGTCACCAACGCCGAGGCCGCGAAGTCCGCCGACACCCTCATCCTCACGGTCAAACCGCAGGACATGGGCACCCTCCTCGACGAGCTGGCGCCGCACGTCCCGGCCGACCGCCTGGTCATCAGCGGCGCGGCCGGCATCCCGACCTCCTTCTTCGAGGAGCGCCTCGCTCCCGGCACCCCGGTCGTCCGCGTCATGACGAACACCCCGGCCCTCGTCGACGAGGCCATGTCGGTCATCTCCGCCGGCACCCACGCCACCGCCGGTCACCTGGCCCACACCGAGGAGATCTTCGGCGCCGTCGGCAAGACCCTCCGCGTCCCCGAGTCCCAGCAGGACGCCTGCACCGCCCTCTCCGGCTCCGGCCCGGCGTACTTCTTCTACCTGGTCGAAGCGATGACCGACGCCGGCATCCTCCTCGGCCTGCCCCGCGACAAGGCCCACGACCTGATCGTCCAGTCCGCGATCGGCGCCGCGACCATGCTCCGCGACAGCGGCGAACACCCGGTGAGGCTCCGCGAGAACGTGACGTCCCCCGCCGGCACCACGATCAACGCCATCCGCGAACTGGAGAACCACGGCGTCCGCGCGGCCCTCATCGCCGCCCTCGAAGCCGCCCGCGACCGCAGCCGCGAACTGGCCTCCGGCACCAAGGACTGACACCTGCGGGCACGCGCCCGGGCCACCCGCCGCGGGGGAGCACCCGCGGCGGCCGGGACAAGCCCGCGGGCCTACCGACCCCCGCCCACCGGTGGCAACAGCCCGATCGCCCGGTAGGCGGCGTCCACGGTGGGCCGGGCCATGGCCCGGGCCTTCTCCGCGCCCTCCCGCAGCACGCCCTCCACATGACCGGGATCGGCGCACAACTCCTTGTGCCGGTCCTGCACGGGCCGCAACACCTCGACCACCGCCTCCGCGGTGTCCTTCTTCAGCGCCCCGTACGAGTCGTACGCGCCCGCCAGTGCCGCCGGCTCCGCGCCCGTGCAGGCGGCGAGGATCTCCAGCAGGTTCGCGAGCCCGGGCCGCTCCGCCGGGTCGTACACGACGTCCCGCCCGCTGTCGGTCACGGCCCGCGCGACCTTCCTGCGCACCACGTCCGGCTCGTCGAGCAGATAGACGATCCCGGGCCCGACGTCGTCGCTCTTCCCCATCTTCGAGGTCGGCTCCTGCAGATTCATCACCCGGGCCGCCACCGCCGGATTCGTGGCCCGCGGAACCACGAACGTGTGCCCGTACCGCTGGTTGAACCGCACCGCGAGATCCCGCGCCAGCTCCACGTGCTGCGTCTGGTCATTCCCGACCGGCACGTCGTCCGTCCCGTACGCCAGGATGTCGGCCGCCATCAGCACGGGATACGTCAGCAGCGACAGCCGCACGCTCCCGCCCCGCTCCCGTTCCCGCGCGGCCTTCTCCTTGTACTGGATCATCCGCCGCATCTCCCCGTCCGTGGCGACGCACTCCAGTACGTACGACAGCCGCGCGTGCTCGTCGACGTGACTCTGTACGAACACGGTGCACAGGTCAGGGTCCAGCCCCGCCGCCAGCAGCAAGGAGGCGGCCTGCCGACTCAGTCTCCGCACCCGCGCGGGGTCGTGGTCCACGGTCAGCGCGTGCAGGTCGACGACGCAGAACAGCGCGTCCGACCGATGCTGGTCCTCCGCGGCCCACTGCCGCATGGCCCCCAGGTAGTTCCCCAGCGTCAGGTGCCCGGTCGGCTTGACCCCACTGAAGACCCTTGTCATCCCTCTACCTCCTGGTCGGGACCGCCACCACCGTCGGCCGCCCCTCCCGGAGGGAGATACGAGAACGGCCGCCGAAGCGGCGGCCGTTGAGTGCACACGTACGTACGGCCGCCGTCAGGCGGCCCACCAGAGCTGGGTACACGTACGCGTCGTCACGCCTCCCACACTACGCCCGCGCAGGCACCCGGGCCCGGGGTTTGACACACCGGTGCCGCGCTCGTAGTGTTCTCCGAGTTGTCCGACGTGAGCGCCGACCCCGGTCGGTCCCCGGACAGCGACTCCGCAAGTACCAACCACTCTTCGGCGAACAGTCGCATTGTCGGCGTCGTTGACGTGTGCGCGTGTATTTACGGAATGAGGAATCCACGTTCGAAAGGACGCGACCCCCGATTAGCTCGGGGGCCGGGAATCCGCTAGAGTCTCACCTCGTTGAAACGGCCCAACAGCCGCGGAGACACCCCCTTCTGACGGGGAATCGGAGCCGAAAGGATCTGATAGAGTCGGAACCGCCGGAAAGGGAAACGCGAAAGCGGGAACCTGGAAAGCACCGAGGAAATCGGATCGGAAAGATCTGAT